>NZ_JBXAGL010000001.1:0-51920 GCF_058793995.1 Rhodanobacter sp. GW835-FHT13D09
CATACATAAATGCAGCCCGTGCTTTCTTGCCCACGCAGCGGTTGACACCAGGGGCGAGTCCATACATAGGGCGGGCAGTGCCCGCCGCACTCGCAGCACCGAACCAGAGCCGGCGGGCGGTGCCCGCCCTACGCAGCGGGCACCTGCAATAACGATCAGAACGACCAGCTGAAGCTCGCCGTGGCCATCTGTGCCTGCTGGCGCTGGCCTGCGTAGCGGTCGTAGCCGATCTGCAGGCTGGCGCGCGGGGTCATCCGCCAGTCCAGCGTGGCGCCGACCACGCCGCCACGGCGCGACAGCCCGATGCCGCCGAGCGGCGCGTACTGGTTGATGCCGCTGAAGCTGGCCTCGAACACCTCGCCGCGCAGGCCGAACGACTGCTGCCACAGCGCCCGCGTCTGCAGGCTGAGGGTTCCGCCACCGGCCAGCGTCCATTCGCGCGAGGTGCGCAGGCCCGCGCCGGCCTGCCAGCGCGACACGTTCTGCACGCCTGACTTCAGGCCGAAACCGCCGGCCCCCAGCTCATCGAAGCCGTCGTGCCGCAGCTGTGCGTACTGCAGGTCCACGTACGGCGTGAGCTCGGTGCGACCCAGCGCCAGCCGGTAGCCGCTTTCGCCATGGGCCACGCCGTAACGCCCGCGGCTGTCGCTGCCGACGCCGGCCAGCTGGTTGCCCAGTTGCAGCTGGCGATGCATGTTCTCGCGGTAATCGCCGAACCCGAGGCGGCCCATCGCGTACCACGAGCCGTGGATCACGCCGCCATACAGCATGCCCTCCAGCGCGTGGCTGTAGCCGTGGTCCGCGCTGGCGCCGAGCCGGCCGAGGCTGCGGCTCTGGACCAGCGCGTAGCCGGCAATGCCGTCGCCGCCGATGCGCCGGTCCGCGCCGACCATGGTGCCGCTGAGGTCGTAGCCGACGTCGCTGTAGCCGCTGCGCGACAGGTCGCCATGGTAGCCGATGCCCTGCGCCCAGCCACCGGGCTGCGGCGTGTCGAGCAGATGCCCGAAGCGGTCGGACAGCGCGCGCGTGCCGGCGTCGATCGCCTCGAACGTCATCGCCGCGCTCGCCGCATGCAGCTGGCCGGACAGGCTTTCGAGCGAGCGGCTCAAGGCGGCGACGCTGGTCGACTGCTGCAGGCTGGCGGCGCCCTCGATGAAGCCGGCACCGACCGGAGCAGCGGTGCCCGACGGCCCGCTTGGCGCGAGCTGGGTGTTGATCAGCCCGAATGCACCCTGCACACGCTGCGCGGCGCCAAGCGAGGCGGCGGTGTACGCCATGCCCTGGACCGCGGTGACCTGCACCTGCTGCACGTTGAGCCAGGCGTTGCTGGCGTCATAGCCGAGCGATGCCGTCAGCAGGACATTGGAGGCCGTGTTCAACGCGCTGAAGGTGCCGCTCAGGCCACCGCCGGCACTGAGCACATTGGTGTGCGAACTGACCACATAGCCCGGGTTCGCGCCGGTCACGAACAGGTCGCCGCCGCCCAGGCTGGCCTTGCCGGCGACATTCAGCGCCGAACCCAGCGACACCGCCAGCCGGCCGTTGCCCTGCTGCGTGTAGTTGCCGCCCACCGTGACGTTGCTGCCGCCGACGCCGAGCACGCCGGCATTGATCACGCTGCCGCCGATGGCCTGGGTACCACTCAGCGTGGCGCCGGCACTGATGCTTGCGCTGGCGGCCAGCGACTTCGCGGTCAATGTGCCGCCCTGCACCTGGGTCATGCCGGTGTAGCTCGACGGCTGTGTCAGGTTGAGCGTGCCGGAGCCCTGCTTGATCAGGCCGCCGGCACCGGAGATCGGGTTGTTCCAGCTGGAGCTGCCGCTGAAGCTGACCGTGACGTCGCCCCAGTTGAATTGCATGGGCCCGTTGACCGCCCTGCCGACATCCAGCTCGCCGTAGCCGAAGGTCGGGTTCGGTTGCGAACCGCCAAGCGGGTCGGCGGTGCCCAGCAGGGTCTGCCGCACCAGGTCGTTGCTGAAATACGGATAGGCTTGCCACACCAGCGCCGCCGCGCCCGACACCTGTGGCGCGGCGAACGAGGTGCCCTCCACGATGTAATAGCTCGGGCTGGTGGTCGTGGCGCTGGTGCTCTTGTCCAGCACGATCACGTCGCCTGGCGCGGCCAGGCAATAGTTCATCGCGATGCCGCAGCGGTTGGAATAGCCTTCCAGCTGGGTCGGGTTGTTGCTGTTGACGGCAACCGCGACCAGCCAGCCTTTCTCCAGTTCCGGCGCCAGGCTGGGCAGCGCCGCTATGCTGCTGGGGTTGGCCTTCGAATCGTTGCCGGCCGCGAACACGACCAGGCCGCGATGCTGCAGCACGAACGGATCATAGGCAGCGCCGAACGCCTGGTTGATCGAGGCGTTGGTGGTGTCCCAGTAGATGCCGCCCCAGGAATTGTTCATCACCTGCACGCCGGCGCTGATCAGGGCGGGGTTGAGGGTCTGCCCGAAGAACGTCGCGTCGGCAGCCGTGACCGGGTTGCCGTTGCCCGAGCCGTCGTCCTTGGGTGCGACGTCGCTGATGATGCGCGCCGACACCAGGCCGGCACCGGGCGCGATGCCGCCGGGGAACTTCGCAAACGGCTGGCCGGCGGCGATTCCCGCCACCCAGGTGCCGTGGCCGGCCACGTCGTCGATCGAAGTGTTGTTGGTGGTCGGGTCGACGTAGATCAGCTCCTGCAGCACCCGCCCTGCCACCGTGGGATTGCTGCGCATGATGCCGCTGTCGACCACGCCGATCACCACGCCGGCGCCGGTGTAACCCTGGGCGTGCGCGGCGTAGGTGTTGGTGAGCGCGAGCTGGGCGTCCAGCGGGGGCTGGGGAGTCGTGGGCGGCGGCGGTGGTGCCGCGGGCGCAGCCGGGGGCGGCGTGGGCTTGCTGCCGCCGCCACCGCCGCAGGCGCTCAGGCCCAGCGCCATGGCTACCAGCCACGCCAGCTCGCAGCGTCGCCAACCCGGATCGAACGTATTCGTCATGCTCCCACCACCCTCTTCTCCTTGCCTCGCCGGCGCGGCCACTGCGCGGTTACTGCTACCCGCCGTCATCTTGGCACAACGAAATCCCAATGAAACCGCTCGCAAGTTGCTACACGGCAAGGATATTGCCGCGGTTTGCCGAGCTTCGCGGCGGGCTGCGATAATTCAGGGGTTTCCTGCCAGGCGCTCGCGCCCCTCAAGTCTTGCAAGCGGAGTTATCCATGTCGGATGTCAGTGTCGTCATCGTCGGTGCCAAGCGCACCGCCATCGGCTCCTTCCTCGGCCAGTTCACCGGCGTGCCCACCCCGAAGCTCGGTGCCACCGCGATTCGCGCGGTGCTGGAGCAATCGGGCGTGGCTCCCGCCGACGTCAGCGAGGTGATCATGGGCTGCGTGTTGCCCGCCAACCTGGGCCAGGCGCCGGCGCGCCAGGCCTCGCTCGGCGCCGGCCTGCCGGCCAGCACCGGCTGCACCACGATCAACAAGGTGTGCGGCTCGGGCATGAAGGCGATCATGCTGGGCCATGACCTGATCAGGGCAGGCTCGGCAGATGTCGTGGTCGCCGGCGGCATGGAGTCGATGACCAACGCCCCGCACATGGTGCAGGCGCGCACCGGCATCCGCTACGGCGACGGCCAGCTGGTCGACCACATGGCCTGGGACGGCCTGACCAACCCCTACGACGGCAAGTCGATGGGCGTGTTCGGCGAAATGTGCGCCGACAAGTACCACTTCACCCGCGAGGCGCAGGACGCGTTCGCGATCGAGTCGGTCAAGCGCGCCCAGGCGGCGCAGCAGAACGGCGCCTTCGCCGGCGAGATCGTCCCGGTCACGGTGAGCGGCCGCAAGGGCGACGTGGTGGTCGATACCGACGAGCAGCCCGGCCGCTCCGACATCGCCAAGGTTCCCTCGCTGAAGCCGGCCTTCCGCAAGGAGAACGGCACGATCACCGCGGCCAGCTCGTCCAGCATCTCCGACGGCGCCGCCGCGGTGGTGCTGCTGTCGGCCGACGACGCCGGCAAGCGCGGCCTGAAGCCGCTGGCGCGGATCGTGGCGCACGCCACCCATTCGCAGGAGCCGGAATGGTTCACCACCGCACCGGTCGGCGCGATCCAGAAGGTGCTGGACAAGGCCGGCTGGAAGGTGGCCGACGTCGACCTGTTCGAGATCAACGAGGCGTTCGCGGTGGTGGCGATGGCGCCGATGAAGGAGCTCGGCATCCCGCACGACAAGCTCAACGTCAACGGCGGCGCCTGCGCACTCGGCCACCCGATCGGCGCCAGCGGTGCGCGCCTGGTGGTGACTCTGCTCAACGCCCTCAAGACACGAGGCCTCAAGCGCGGCGTGGCCTCCCTGTGCATCGGCGGAGGCGAGGCGACGGCGATCGCGGTGGAGCGCATCGACTAATGCTCACGGCACCAGCATGACCGGCGCATGATATCCAGATGACGGCTGGATAAATCAGTTTCCAATGCGCCCTGAAACCTCGTCATAAAGATGTGGCGCAATTTCCGCGAAAGCGCTATTAATACACGGCCAAACGGCATTCCACGGCAAAGGAGATCCACCATGAAGTTTACGCGTACCCTACTCGCCGCCGCGCTCGTCGCGCTGTTGGCGGCATGCAGCAACGGCGCGCAGGATTCCGCGCAAGACGCACAGAAGTCGGCTGACACCGCCCAGCAGGCGGCCGATACCGCACAGAAGGCTGCGGCGGAAGCCCCGGCTCCGGCTCCGGCCGCTGCTCCGGCTTCGACCGCTGCCGCTCCGGCGGCTGCCCCGGCCTCGACCGCCGCAGCTCCGGCTGCTGCTCCGGCCTCCACCGCTGCCGCTCCGGCCGCCGTCGACGCCGCCGCCAAGGCCGCCGACGCTGCCAAGCAGGCTGCCGGTGCCGCCAAGGACGCAGCTGACAAAGCCAAGGACGCCATGAAGGGTCATTGATCCCTTGCTGGTTTCCAGAAAAACGGCCGCCTCGTGCGGCCGTTTTTTTTCGCCCATGATTCGCCGTTCCGTCCGCCGATTTTGGCCACCGGGCAACGCCCGCTATCATCCGTGACTCGGCCTTGATGGCAGCCTATCCGTGAGCCCGCATCCATGAGCGTCATTGCATCGCAGATCGATCCGCGTTCCGCCGAATTCCAGGCCGGCAGCCGCCAGTTGCGCGCCGTGGTGGACGATCTGCAGCGCGAACTGGCACGTAGCGCGGAGGGCGGCGGCGCGAAGGCCCGCGAGAAGCACGTCGCCCGCGGCAAGCTGCTGCCGCGCGACCGCATCCGCGCCCTGCTCGATCCAGGCTCGCCATTCCTCGAGCTGTCGCCGCTGGCCGCCCACGGCATGTACGACGATGCCGCGCCCGCCGCCGGCCTGATCACCGGCATCGGCCGGGTCAACGGCATCGAGGTGGTGGTGGTCGCCAACGACGCCACGGTCAAGGGCGGCACCTACTTCCCGATGACGGTGAAAAAGCATCTGCGCGCGCAGGAAGTGGCGCTGGAAAACCGCCTGCCCTGCATCTACCTGGTCGACTCCGGCGGTGCCTTCCTGCCGCTGCAGGACGAGGTGTTCCCGGACAAGGAACACTTCGGCCGGATCTTCTACAACCAGGCGCGGATGTCCTCGCTCAACATCCCGCAGATCGCGGTGGTGATGGGCTCGTGCACCGCCGGGGGCGCCTACGTGCCGGCGATGAGCGACGAGACGATCATCGTGCGCGAACAGGGCACGATCTTCCTCGGCGGCCCGCCGCTGGTGAAGGCCGCCACCGGCGAGGTGGTCGATGCCGAGACGCTGGGCGGCGCGGACGTGCACACGTCGATCTCCGGTGTGGCCGACCACTTTGCCGAGAACGACGCGCATGCGCTGGCAATCGCGCGCGACATCGTGGCCAGCCTCAACCGGAAGAAGGACATGCCGCTGGCGCTGCGCGCGCCGGTCGAGCCGAAATACCCGGCCGAGGAACTCTACGGCGTGATCCCGCAGGATACCCGTCGCCCGTTCGACATCCGCGAGGTGATCGCGCGCATCGTCGACGGCTCCGAGTTCCATGAGTTCAAGGCGCGCTACGGCAAGACCCTGGTCTGCGGCTTCGCGCACATCCACGGCTATCCGGTGGGCATCGTCGCCAACAACGGCATCCTGTTCGCCGAGAGCGCACTGAAGGGCGCGCATTTCATCGAGCTGTGCAACCAGCGCAACGTGCCGCTGGTGTTCCTGCAGAACATCACCGGCTTCATGGTCGGCAAGAAGTACGAGCAGGCGGGCATCGCCAAGGACGGCGCGAAAATGGTCACCGCCGTGGCCTGTTCGCACGTGCCCAAGTTCACCGTGGTGATCGGCGGCAGCTTCGGCGCCGGCAACTATGCGATGTGCGGCCGCGCCTACGGCGCCCGCTTCCTGTGGATGTGGCCGAACGCGCGCATCTCGGTGATGGGCGGCGAACAGGCCGCCAGCGTGCTCGCCACGGTCAAGCGAGACGGCATCGAGGCCGCCGGCAAATCATGGAGCACGGAGGACGAGGAAGCTTTCAAGGCGCCGATCCGCGAGCAGTACGAGCGCCAGGGCCACCCCTGGTACGCCAGCGCGCGGCTGTGGGACGACGGCATCATCGACCCGGCCGACACTCGCCGCGTGCTCGGCCTGGCGATCTCCGCCTCGCTCAACGCACCGATCGAACCGCAGCGCTACGGCGTGTTCCGCATGTAGTTCAGCGCGCCCGGCCGGTGCCCCACCGCGCGCCGGCCCACAGCGCCAGCAGGGTCAGCGCGTAGAACACCATCTGCATGCCGGCAGGCTGCGCGTCGTAGCCGACCAGGACGTGCGCCGTCTGGCCCAGCAACGAGCGGTTGCCGAGCAGCCACGAGCTGTCCCACAACTGGTTGCCCCATGCCGGCAGCAGGTCGGCCTGGATCAGGTAGCGCGCGGCCGTCGAGGCCAGCCCCGCGGCTAACAGCACCAGCATGGCGTTGGTGACGCCGAAGAAGTGCCGCATCGGAATGCGCAACAGGCCCGCGTACAGCGCGAAGCCGAGCGCCGCACCGGCCACCACGCCGATCGCCAGGCCCGCCCACAGGTGTTCCGCGCCGCCGGCGCGCATGCCGTACAGGAACAGCACCACCTCCGAGCCCTCGCGCAGCACCGCCAGCGCCACCACCGCCAGCAGCAGTCCCAGCGAGCTGGCGCCGCTGTGCACCGCGCTGCCCAGCTCGCGCATCTGCCGGTTCAGTTCGCGGCCGTGGCTGGACATCCACAGCACGTGCCAGCCGATCATCAGCACCGCGGCCAGCAGCACGGCGGCATTGAACAGTTCCTGCCCGGCGCCGCTGAAGGCCGCAGCCAGCAGGTCGGCCGACAGCGCCACCAGCATCGCGCCGCAGACCCCCAGCGCGATGCCGCCGCCCACGAACCAGCCGCGCCGCGACACGCCGCGGGTAGCCGCGGCCACCACGCTGACGATCAGCGCCGCCTCCAGTACTTCCCGGAACACCAGCAAGGCCACCGCCCACATATACCTACTCCACGATCAACATGCCCTGCGCCGTGGGCTGATGGAAATCACCGTAAAAGCGGTAGCGCCCCGGCTTGAACGGGCCGATTGACAGGCTGGTCGAACTGTTCGGCATAACGATCTTCTCGGCCGGGAAGTCATCGCTCTCGAACTCCTCCGGCGAGGGATCCCGATTGACCAGTTCCAGCTTGATCCGGATTCCCGCGGGCACGCGCAGCTCGCTGGGCTGGTAGCGATGATCCTTCAGGGTCAAGGTGTAGCTGGGTGCATCGGCCGCGCTGGCCAGCAACGGCAACAGCATGGCGAGGGCAAGCAGCACGCGTTTCATGGGTCGATCCGGCATCTCGTTGATGAATAATAGTCATTCTCATATGAAGAAGGCAAGCCGCCCCGCCGGCGGCAATGGCCTGCCGGCGCCGGGATAACCGGCTAGTCCTGCGGTTGCTCGCCGCGCAGGCGCACATCGTTTGGTGGCATGCCGGTGCGCTCCACGCCGGCCTCGCGCTGCGACTCGAAGAAACGCTGCACCTGCTGGCACACGGCCATGGTGCCCTCGCGCGCGATCGCCGAAACGAGGAACCACGGCCGGGTCCAGCCCAGCTCGGCGATGACCTTCTCCGCCACCGCCTGGCGCTCGTCCGCGGCCAGCATGTCGGCCTTGTTCAGCACCAGCCAGCGCGGGCGCTCCAGCAGTTCCGGGTTGAACTTCTCCAGCTCCTGCTCGATCGCGCGCACCTGGCCGGCCACGTCGGAGCCGTCGATCGGCGCGATGTCGACAATGTGCAGCAGCAGGCTGGTGCGCGCCACATGGCGCAGGAACTGGATGCCCAGCCCGGCGCCTTCGGAGGCACCCTCGATCAGACCGGGGATATCGGCGATCACGAAACTCTGGTCGGTGCCCAGACTGACCACGCCCAGGTTCGGATGCAGCGTGGTGAACGGGTAATCCGCCACCCGCGGCGTTGCCGCCGACACCGCGCGGATGAAGGTGGACTTGCCCGCGTTGGGGAAGCCGAGCAGGCCGACGTCGGCCAGCAGGCGCAACTCCAGCTTCAGCTCACGCACGTCGCCCGGCGTGCCCGGCGTGGCCTTGCGCGGTGCCCGGTTCACCGAGCTCTTGAAGTGGATGTTGCCCAGGCCGCCCTTGCCGCCCTGCGCCACCAGCATGCGCTGGCCGTGGGCGGTGAGGTCGCCGATCACCTCGTCGGTATCGACGTTGGTGACCATCGTCCCCACCGGCACCCGGATCGTGGTGTCCTCGCCGCCCTTGCCGTACATCTGGCTGCCCATGCCGTTCTCGCCGCGCTGCGCCTTGAAGCTGCGCTGGTGGCGGAAGTCGATCAGGGTATTGAGGCCCTCGTCGGCCACCAGCCAGACCGAGCCGCCGAAGCCGCCGTCGCCGCCGTCGGGACCACCGAAGGGAATGAACTTCTCGCGGCGGAAGCTGATGCAGCCATTGCCGCCGTCACCGGCCTGGACACGGATTTGGGCTTCGTCGACGAATTTCATGGGAGAGCCGAATTTGGAATTGGGAATGCGGGATGCGGAAAAGCGGGCGCGCGGGCGGTTCAGGGCGATACGGTAACAGGCCGGCGCGATGCTGCCCCGGCGAATCCCGAATCCGGCCTGCAAAAACAAAAGCCCCGCCGAAGCGGGGCCTTCGCTGCCGCATCGCGGAAGGCTTATGCCTGCACGACGCTGACGAAACGGCGGTTCTTGGCGCCGCCGACCTTGAACTCGACCTTGCCGTCGACCAGCGCGAACAGCGTGTGGTCACGGCCGAGGCCCACGCCGGTGCCCGGATGGAACTGGGTGCCGCGCTGGCGCACGATGATGTTACCGGCTTCGATGGCCTGGCCACCGTAGACCTTGACGCCGAGGTACTTCGGGTTCGAATCGCGACCGTTGCGGCTGGAACCTACGCCTTTTTTATGTGCCATGACTCAATGCTCCAGTTGCTCAGGCGTTGATGCCCGTGATCTCGATTTCGGTGAAATGCTGCCGATGGCCCTGCTGACGCTTGTAGTGCTTGCGGCGGCGGAACTTGATGATGCGGACCTTGTCGGCGCGGCCGTGCTTGCGGACGGTGGCGCTGACGGTGGCACCCGCGACGACCGGCGCACCGACGGTGACCGACTCGCCGGAACCGACCAGCAGCACCTGGTCGAAGTTCACGGTGGCGCCTTCATCGGCGGTCAACAGCTCCACGCGCAGCACGTCGCCCTGCTGCACACGGTACTGCTTGCCACCGGTCTTGATGACTGCATAACTCATGGAAATGCCCTTCTGTCGTTATTCTCTTGGGTGTTTCGCCCCGAACCGGCCGGAACGAACGCGAGAGTATAGCGAGGCCAGGGGCCGCTGGTCAATTCCTGACCAGTCGGCTAGGACTGGGCCGGCGCCGCGGACTTTGCCGGAGCCGGCGCCGCCGCCGGCTTGGACTTGGGCTTGGCCGCCGGCTTGTGATGGTGCACGGGCTTGTGCCGGACGTGCTTCTTCACCGGCCGAGTCGCCGGCTTGGCCTCGCCTTCGTCGGCAGCCTCCGGCGCGGCCGGGCAGCGGCCCTGCGCGTCGAGGCTGCCCTTCTTCTCCAGCTCCTGCAGCATCGTGCGGGTGCGCTCCTGCCCCCACTGCTGGCCCACCTGGGTCGCCTCGGCCATGGCCGCGGGCATCTCGGTCAGCACCTTCTGGCCCAGCGGCGAGCGGTAGAACTTGAGCAGCCCGTCGATTTCCTCGCCGCTGAAATGGCGCTGGAACACCGGGACCATGCGCTGTACCACGGCGGTGGCGCCGTCGCCGTCGACGAACCCCTGCCAGTATTCCGCCGGCACGCAGGGAAGCTTCTGCCGCATCTGCGCGGCCATCTGCGTGTTCATCTGGCCGAGCGTCTGCTCCACCCGCATCACCTTGAACAGGTCGCGCACCTGCTGCTCGCTGGGCGCCACGACGGCCGCGGCCGACCCGCAGAAAACGAGCAGCCACAACAGGGCGCCGATCCGGATCCAGCTACGCATGGGCGGTGATCTCCGACTGAGCGGCCTCGCGGCCGGGAAACCATGCATTAGGCCATACGCCGTCGCCAACCGGAACTTTCCGGCTGAAGCGGCAATAACTGACCTGCCCAGGTTGGTATAGTGCACATTCCCCCCCATATCCGGCGTCCATGGACACCATTCGCATCCGCGGCGCACGCACGCACAACCTCAAGAACATCGACCTCGACCTGCCCCGCGACCAGTTGATCGTGATCACCGGCCTGTCCGGCTCCGGCAAATCCTCGCTGGCGTTCGACACCATCTACGCCGAGGGCCAGCGCCGCTACGTGGAATCGCTGTCGTCCTACGCGCGACAGTTCCTGTCGATGATGGAGAAGCCCGACGTCGACCACATCGAAGGCCTCTCGCCGGCGATCTCGATCGAGCAGAAATCCACCTCGCACAACCCGCGCTCCACCGTCGGCACGATCACCGAGGTGTACGACTACCTGCGCCTGCTGTACGCCCGCGTCGGCACGCCGCGCTGCCCGGACCACGGCATCCCGCTGGAGGCGCAGACGGTAAGCCAGATGGTCGATGCCATGCTCGCGCTCGACCCCGAGAAACGCTACATGCTGCTCGCCCCGGTGATCCGCGAGCGCAAGGGCGAGCACGTGCAGGTGTTCGAGCAATTGCGCGCGCAGGGCTTCGTGCGGGCCCGCGTCGACGGCACCGTGTTCGACCTCGACGCGGTGCCGCCGCTGGGGTTGCGCATCAAGCACACCATCGAGGCGGTGATCGACCGCTTCCGTCCGCGCGAGGACATCAAGCAGCGCCTGGCCGAATCGTTCGAGACGGCATTGCGGCTGGGCGATGGCCTGGTGATCGTCGCCAACATGGATGCCCCGGACGCGCCCGAACAGATGTTGTCCTCGCGCTATTCCTGCCCGGTCTGCGACTACTCGCTGCCGGAACTGGAGCCGCGGCTGTTTTCGTTCAACTCGCCGGTGGGCGCCTGCCCCACCTGCGACGGCCTGGGCGTGACCCAGGTATTCGACCCGGCGCGCGTGGTCGGCCACCCGGAGCTGTCGCTGGCCAGCGGCGCGGTGCGCGGCTGGGACCGGCGCAACGCGCACTACTTCCAGCTGATCCTCTCGCTGGCCGCGCACTACGGCTTCGACGTGGACACGCCGTGGAACAAGCTCCCTGCGGACGTCCAGAAGGCCGTCCTGTACGGCAGCGGCAAGGACCGGATCGCGTTCCGCTACATCACCGAGCGGGGCGGCAAGGTCACCCGGGAGCACGCGTTCGAGGGCATCCTGCCCAACCTGGAACGGCGCTACAAGGAAACCGAATCCGCCGCAGTGCGCGAGGAGCTGGCCAAGTACATCAGCGACCAGCCCTGCCCTGCCTGCGAAGGCCAGCGGCTGAACCGCTCGGCGCGCAACGTGTTCGTCGCCGACCACGCATTGCCTGCACTGACCCACCGCTCGATCGACGACGCGCTGGCATTCTTCGAGGAACTGAAGCTCACCGGCTGGCGCGGCGAGATCGCGGTGAAGATCGTCAAGGAGATCCGCGAACGGCTGAGCTTCCTCAACGACGTGGGCCTGAACTACCTCACCCTGGACCGCCAGGCCGACTCGCTCTCCGGCGGCGAGGCGCAGCGCATCCGCCTCGCCTCGCAGATCGGCGCCGGCCTGGTCGGCGTGATGTACGTGCTGGACGAACCCTCGATCGGCCTGCACCAGCGCGACAACGAGCGCCTGCTGGGCACGCTGACCCGCCTGCGCGACCTCGGCAACACGGTGATCGTGGTCGAGCACGACGAGGACGCGATCCGCATGGCCGACCACGTGCTCGACATCGGCCCCGGAGCCGGCGTGCACGGCGGCGAGGTCGTGGCGCAGGGCACGGTGCAGGACATGCTCGACTCGCCGCGCTCGGTCACCGGCCAGTTCCTCTCCGGCACGCGCGCGATCGAAGTGCCGAAGGAACGCCGCCAGCCGATCGACGGCGATTCCTGGCTGCAGCTGAAGGGCGCCAGCGGCAACAACCTCATGCACGTCGACCTGGCGATTCCGGCCGGGCTGTTCACCTGCGTCACCGGCGTCTCCGGCTCGGGCAAGTCGACCCTGGTCAACGACACCCTGTTCCGGCTCGCCGCCGCCGAACTCAACGGCGCCGGCACGCAAGCAGCTCCGTACCAGTCGGTGCAGGGCCTGCAGCTGTTCGACAAGGTGGTCGACATCGACCAGTCGCCGATCGGCCGCACGCCGCGCTCCAATCCCGCCACCTACACCGGCCTGTTCACCCCGCTGCGCGAGATGTTCGCGCAGGTGCCGGAAGCGCGCTCGCGCGGCTACACGCCCGGCCGCTTCAGCTTCAACGTGCGCGGCGGCCGCTGCGAGGCATGCGAAGGCGATGGCATGCTCAAGGTGGAGATGCACTTCCTACCCGATGTGTACGTGCCCTGCGACGTCTGCCACGGCAAGCGCTACAACCGCGAGACGCTGGAGGTCCTGTACAAGGGCCACACCATCGCCGACGTGCTCGACATGACGGTGGAGGACGCGCTGAAGCTGTTCGAGAACGTGCCGACCATCGCGCGCAAGCTCGACACGCTGCGTGCCGTGGGCCTCGATTACATCAAGCTTGGGCAGAGCGCGACCACGCTGTCCGGCGGCGAGGCGCAGCGCGTGAAGCTGTCCAAGGAGCTGTCCAAGCGCGACACCGGCAACACCTTGTACATCCTCGACGAGCCCACCACCGGCTTGCACTTCCACGACATCGAGCAGTTGCTCGACGTGCTGCACCAGCTGGTCGACCAGGGCAACACCGTGGTGGTGATCGAGCACAACCTGGATGTGATCAAGACTGCCGACTGGGTCGTCGACCTCGGCCCCGAGGGCGGTGCTGGCGGTGGCCGCATCCTGGTTGCCGGTACGCCAGAGACCGTGGCCGCCACTGCCGAATCGCACACCGGCCATTTCCTCGCACCGCACCTGAAACCGGCCAAGCCGAAACAGCCCGGCGCCGCCAAGCGCATCAAGGCTGCCACCAAACACATCGCCTCGGCCGACAAGTACAAGCCGATGCGCGGAAGCGGAAAGAAGAAATCCTCATGAGCGCCCACTCATCCGGCACCGCCGAAACCAGGACCGGCACGTCAGACGCGCCGCTGTTCGTCGCCTCGCTCGGCGTGCGCTGGCGCGACCTCGACGCGTTCAACCACGTCAACAATTCCAACTACCTCACCTACCTGGAAGAGGCGCGGCTGCAGTGGCTGAGCCACGTGCCCGGGCCGTGGTTCGACGAGCACGCGATGCCGGTGATGGCCGCCAGCCAGGTCAACTACCGCCGCCCCATCGCCTGGCCCGCGCAATTGCAGGTGCAGCTGTTCTGCGAGCGCACGGGCAACAGCTCGATGACGATCGCGCACCGCGTGATCGATGCCGAACACCCCGACCAGCTGTACTGCGACGGCCACGTGGTGATGGTGTGGATGGACCCGGCCAGCGGCAAGCCGGTGCCCTTGCCGGAGGCGATCCGCAACGCCGTCGGATAAACCGCCCACGCTGCTAGGAGCCGCCCATCTCTAGTTCCAGCGCCATGTACCAGGTACCCGGCACCGGGTTGTCGTAATACGGCGCCACCGGACGAAAACCCAGTGCGACGTAGAGCTGCCGGGCGGTCTGCATCGAGGCCAGAGTGTCCAGCAGCACGCGCGCATAGCCGGCCCGGGCGGCCCACGCGATCACCGCTTCGGCGAGCCGCCGCCCCAGCGCCTGCCCACGCGCCGCCGGCCTGACGTAGAGACGCTTGATCCCGCACACGCCCGGCTCAGGCCAGGGCCGCAGCGCCACGCAGCCGAGCGCAGTCCCCGCGCCGTCGCGCGCGACCAGGATCACGCCCCGCGGCGGCGCGTACTTGCCGGGCAGTTGCGCCAGTTCCGCGCCCACATCCTGGAACGAAAGATCGATGCCGAGGCTGTCGATGTACTCCGCGAACAAGCCGCGCACGACCTCGATGTCGTCCGGCAGGCGGACGGGCGCGATGGCGATCGTCGAGGATGCAGACATGTTCGGTCGCCCGCAGGAAACGGCCGCATCACGATAGCGAACCCATGCCGGCATCGCCACGCAGGCGGTGATGCCATCGGTGCACGGCATGCAGGTGCCGTCGCTATGATGGCGGTCCGGTCCCCACGATGGAATGCGCCTGATGACGACAGCACATCGCCCCGCCCTTGCCCTCGCCTGCCTCGCCACCCTCGCCGGCGCATCGGCGGCACGGGCCGCCGACACCACGGCGCTCACCCTGTACCGCAGCGACAGCCCGGCGCTGTACGCCAGCAGCAACAACGGCGCCAGCGTGGGGGACGGCTATGCCGTGGTGCGCGAACAGCGCGTGCTGGATCTCGCTGCCGGCACGCACGACGTGGTGGTCGGTGACCTGCCGGACTCGCTCGACGCCGAGGCATTGGCGCTGGGCTTCCCCGACGGCGGGGCGAAGGTGCTGTCGCAGAGCCTGCTGCTGGCGCAAGGCGCGAACTCCGCGCTGACTGGCCTGCTCGGACGCGAGGTGGCCGTGCTCGGCGGCAATGGCGAGTCGCTGGCCAGCGGCAGCCTGCTGCGCGCGGGCGACGCCCTGCTGGTGCGCGACGCCTCCGGCCGCAGCACCCTGGTTACGCACTATGCCGCCGTCCGCGCCACCGGCGCGGACTTCCCCAGCGGCTCCAGCCTGCGATTGCGCGTGGATGCCACCCGCGCCGGCCCGATCCGCGCCGTGCTCAGCTACCCCACCACCGGCCTCGGCTGGCGCGCCGCGTACGTGGCCACGCTGCTGCCCGGCGCGGCCTGCCGCATGCAGTTCGAGTCGCGCGCCAGCATCGCCAACCGCAGCGGCCGCGACTGGCACGATGCACAGCTCACCCTGATCGCCGGCCAGCCGAACATGGCCAAGGCCTCGGCACCGCGACCGATGGTATCGATGGCGCGCGGCTTCAGCGTGAAGGCCGAAGCCATGCCGCAGCAGGACAGCCTCGGCGACTACCGCAGCTACACCCTGCCCGGCGCCGTCGAACTGCCCGACGGCAGCGTCAGCCAGGTGCCGCTGTACGCCACGCGCACGCTGGACTGCACACGCACCGCGCTGTTCGAGAACGGCAACAGCTACCTGCCACCACGGCCGATCCTGGAACGCGACTACAACCTCGGCAGCAACAGCACCATCCTCAGCACGCTGAAGCTGAAGGCGTTCGACAGCCTGCCGGCCGGCTACCTGCGCGTGCTCACCGCCGACAGGAACGGCACGCCGCAATTCATCGGCGAAGGCCGCATCGACGACACCCCGAAAGGCAGCGACGCCACCATCACCCTGGGCACCGCCTTCGACCTGCGCGCGACGCGCGAGCGCACCGCCTTCCACGTCGACAAGGCCGGCCACGCGCTGGACGAGACGTTCCGCATCACCATCGGCAATGCCGGCGACAGCTCGCGCACGGTGACTGTGCGCGAGCATCCCGGCCGCTGGCGGCAGTGGACCCTGGTCTCCTCCAGCAGCAAGCCGAGCGAACAGGCGCCGGACATGCTGGAATTCCGCGTCGAAGTGCCGGCCAACGGCAAGGCCGTGCTGGACTATGCGGTGCGCTACAGCTGGACCGCCGACGAACAACCACAGTAATCCCGACCGGAGTTTTCCATGCTCAACCTCACCAACCATGACCACGGCATCCGCGAGATCCAGCTCGCCCGCCGGTCAACACACTGAACCTGGAGCTGCTGCGCGCGCTGCATGCCGCCATCGACGACAGCATGCGCGGCATCGTGCTGTCCGGCGCGCAGTGGCTGTTCTCCGCCGGCGTCGACGTGCCGGCCCTGCCGTCGCACGCGATGCTGGCCACACGCACCCTCGCGCGGGCCGACCTCGCCGCGGCGTACGCCGACCCGGATGTGCTGCCGCTGGACGATTTCGTCGACGCGTTCTTCGCATCCGCAGACGCAGGCAACGCTGCAGGCGCTGGTGGCCAGGCTCAAGAGCAAGGGCGAGAAGTGAGTGGAGAGGAGTGGGAAAAGAGAGCGGGAGCCGATGCTTTATCTCACTTCCCACTCCTCTCCACTCACTCCTCGCCTTTGGCCACCGGCCGCGCCGGGTCGCTGACCCAGCCGCTCCACGACGGCGCGTACAGACGCGAGCCGTGCAAGCCGGCGTGTTCCATCGCCAGCAGGTTGTAGCAGGCGGTGACGCCGGAGCCACACATGTGCACGACCTGGTCCGGCGGTGCGTCGCCGAGCACCGCGGCGAACTCCTCGCGCAACTGCGCCGGCGGCTTGAAGCGGCCGTCGGCGAGCAGGTTGTCGAGGTAGGACCGGTTGCGCGCGCCCGGCACGTGGCCGGCGGCGCGGTCCAGCGGTTCGACCTCGCCGCGATAGCGCGCGGCGGCGCGGGCATCGAGCAGCAGCAGCGGCGCGGCATGCAGCGCGGCGTGGTCGACGATCAGCTGCCGCGCGTCGTAGGGCAGCATCACCTGTGTGGGCGTGCGCACCGGCACCGTGGTTTCCAGCGTCCGCCCGGCGACCTGCCACGCGGCGTAGCCACCGTCGAGCACCGCCACCGCGCGCACGCCGGCCAGCCGCAGCAGCCACCACAGCCGCGCCGCCGCCAGCGCGCCCGGGCCGGTGTCGTAGCAGACCACCTGCTGCCGCGGCGTCCAGCCCCAGCGGCCGAGTACGGCGCTGAACGCTTCTGCTGCCGGCAGCGGATGGCGCCCCAATCCTTCGGGTACGCGCGACATGTCGGAAAGATCCCGCTCGAGGTCGGCATGCACGGCGCCGGGAATATGCCCGGCCAGGTAGCTGCGCTCGCCCTGCGTGCGATCGACCAGGTCGACGCGGCAATCGACGATCAGCACTTCGTCCGCCGGCAACGCGGCCAGCGCGGCGACGTCGATCAGGGTGGTCTTCAGCGTCATGTCCGTCCCATCCTCTCCAGCAGGTTGTGCAGCATGGCGGCGGTGGCGCCCCAGATGCGGTGACCACCGTGGACGAATTCCACCATCGACCGGCGATGGCCGCGAAACTCCATCGTGTAACGACGCAGGTTCGCCGGCTCCAGCAGGAATGCCAGCGGCACCTCGAATACTTCGGCCACCTCGTCCGGCGCCGGATACAACCGGGCCCCGGCGGCGATCCGTGCCACCACCGGCGTGATGCAGTAGCCACTGATCGTCTCGAAGCGGTCGAGGTAACCCAGCGGCGTCACCAGCGTGCGGTCGAGGCCGACCTCCTCCTCGCTCTCGCGCAGCGCGGTGGCCAGCGCGTCGTCGTCGTCCGGTTCGCTGCGCCCGCCGGGAAAGGCCACCTGGCCGGCATGCGCCTGCAGGTGGTTGGTGCGCACGGTAAGCACCAGCCGCGGCTGCACGCCTTCGCGAAAACCCACCAGCACCGCGGCCGGCAGGCGCCGGCTGTCGCCGAGAAGTTCCGTCATCTCGGCGTGGTTCCAGCCGGGCCCGCTCGGCGGCGCCGACAACGGCCGCAGCGCGGTCACCAGTTCGTCGATCATGGCGACGGCCGCAGCGGCAGCACGTCGCGCATCATGCGCAGCCGCTCGGCGTCGCTCATTCCGCGCCAACGGCCGATTTCCTCGCCGGTGCGGCGACAGCCGACACAGTAGCCGTCCGCATCCAGTCGGCAGATGCCGATGCAGGGCGTCAATGGCAGGATGATTGGGGGATGATCAGGGGCGTTCGGCATGCCCCGCCATGCTACCACCGGGGCAACCTACGGCTGGCCGGGCGCGGACTTGATCGCAAGCAGTTCGATCTCGAACACCAGCGCCTCGTTCGGCCCGATCCGCGGCAGCGCGCCGGTTTCGCCGTAGGCCAGCTGCGGCGGGATCACCACCTTCCAGCGGTCGCCCACGTGCATGCGCGGAATCACGTCCTGCCAGCCGCGGATCACCTTGTCGACGCTGAAGGTGACCGGTGCGCCATGCGCCCAGGTGCTGTCGAATTCGGTGCCGTCGACCAGCATGCCGCGGTAGTTCACGGTGACCTCGCTGGTGACCGTCGGGCTGACCGCGCCGTCGCCCCTGCTCAGCACCGCGTACTGGATGCCCGAGGGCAGCTGCACCACGCCCGGCTGCCCGCGGTTGCGCGCCATGTACTCGGCGCTCTTGCGCGCGTTGGCGGCGGCGATCCGCTTGAACTCGGCCAGCGCCTCGGCGTGCATCTGCTGGTCGAGGCGCTGCAGCTGCTGGTGCATCTCCTGCATCGGCACGCTGGGATGGCGCTTGGCGTAGGCGTCCTGGATCGCCCGCACCAGCACGGGGATGTCCACCTCCGGCCGGCCGTTGGCGAACTGGCTGCCGATCTGGTAGCCGATCGCGTAGGACAGCTTGGCCTTGTCGGGCTTCGGTGGCGCGACTGCCGCCTTGGCGCCGCTCTGCGCATGCGCCGCGCCGCACAGCACCAGCAACATGCCGAACAGCCCGCAACGCAGATGTGTCATGCCTTTCTCCACCAATGCCTTCCCTATCGCGACCGTCTCGATCCCGCGGGGCCATCCTAAGCGGTTCGCCGGTTTCGTGCAGCGACGGCGTCTCGGCTTGAGAAACCGGGCGGCAACAAAGGTTCCCGCTGCTACCATCGCGGTTTCTCATCCATCGGGAGCCGTTCATGGCCTATCGCAACCTGGAAATCGGCAATCGCGGCGCGGTGCGCACGATCGTCGTCAACCGCCCCGACAAGCTCAACGCGCTCAACCGCGACACCCTCAACGAGCTGACTCTCGCCTTCGCGCAGGCCGCACAGGACGACGCCGTGCGCGTGGTGGTGCTGACCGGCGCAGGCGAGAAGGCCTTCGTGGCCGGCGCCGACATCGCCGAGATGAACGGCTACACGCCGGTGCAGGCGCAGGGCTTCTCGCGTACCGGCCAGCGCCTGATGAGCTCGATCGAGCGGCTGGGCAAACCGGTGATTGCGCGCATCCAGGGCTTCGCGCTGGGCGGCGGCATGGAGCTGGCGATGGCGTGCCACCTGCGCGTGGCCAGCGAGAAGGCGAAGTTCGGCCAGCCGGAAATCAACCTTGGCCTGATCCCCGGCTTTGGCGGCACGCAGCGCCTGCTGCGCCTGGCAGGCCGCAGCGCCGCGCTGGAGCTGTGCCTGACCGGCACGCCGATCGGTGCGCCGCGGGCGTACGAGCTGGGCATCGTCAACCGCGTGGTCGCGCCCGATGCGCTGGATGAGGCGGTGAACGCGCTGGCCGACCAGCTCGCCGCGGCCGCGCCGCTGGCCGCCGCCGGCATTCTCGACGCGGTACTGCAGGGCGGCGAGGCCTCCATCGACCAGGGACTGGAGTTGGAGACCCAGGGCTTCGCGCTGGCGTTCGCCACCGAGGACATGCGCGAGGGCACCGGCGCGTTCCTGGAAAAGCGCAAGGCGCAGTTCACGGGGCGTTGAAGGGGGAGAGCAACGTAGGGCGGGCACGGCCCGCCGTCCCGTCAGGGGCAAGAGCAGGCGGGCAGTGCCCGCCCTACTTCATGGTTTCGTCGAATTTTCGCGTCCGCGGTCACCGGCAATTTCAGGCGATTTTCCGGCGGCGCCAGCGGGCACACCACGTGCGGGGTGATCGCGCACGGCGGGTTCTGCGCAAGGTTGAAGTCCAGCAGCACCTTGCCACCCTTCGGCGGCGCTGCCCACTCTAGATAGCCATCCGCCTGCTTCAGCTACTCGACACGCTCGATGCGCGCCTGCCCCACCGCGCCGGTGTAATCCTCCGGTGCGGCGGCCGCAGCGCAAAACGCGGCCAGCAGGCCCAGCGCGGCGAGTGCGCACCACTCAATGATGCGAACCACGGTAGTTCTTCTCGCCGGCGGTGACGCGCAGATCCAACCGGTTTTCCGGCGGCGCCAGCGGGCAGGTGGCGAACGGGGTGAATGCGCACGGCGGGTTGTAGGCCTTGTTGAAGTCCAGCACCACCTTGCCGTGCTGCGGCGGATCGACGTACAGGAAGCGCGCGGCACCGTAGGTTTCCTTGCCGCTGGTGCGATCGGCGAACACGACGAAGTACTGCGCATCGCCCGGCACCTCGATCACCGGCAGGATCTCGAAGCGCTTGCCGTCACGGCTGAATTCCAGCTTGCCCGGCACCGGATACTTGTCGACGGTGCCGATCACCGTGCCCATCTCCAGCGTCTCGCCCGGCGGCGCGGGCACCCAGGTCGCCTCGATCCGCCACGACGGGTCGATCGGGAAGGCGTCGATGCCGGCGAAATGCCTGCGCGAAGGCGCTTCCGTGTCCTTCACTCGCAGCCCCTTGCGGCCATCGCGGTCGATCACGTAGAAGCTCGCGCTGCCGAACGCCACCCTGGTCGGAGCGGCATCGGCGGGGACGTGCGCATCGTCCAGCAGCGGCGCTCCGGCGATGGCCCTGCCGTCGATCGTCGCGCCGCTGTCCTTGTTCAACGCGATATGCAGGCTGCCATCCGCGGCGAGCGTGACCACGCCCAGGTGCGCAGGGCCGGCGCTCAGCACGATGTCGTTGTCGGCCGCGCTGCCGATGCGGTTGGTACCCTGCCGCAGCCACTCCAGACCGATCAGGCTGAGCCAGCCGTCTGCCGCGGTGAGCCGCTCGACCCGGCCGGCGCGCCACTGCTCGATGCCTTGCTTGTAGTTGTCGATGTTGGCGGCTTGCACGGTAGCGACTCCCAGGATGGCGGCGGCAACAAACAGGCTGGTACGTATCATCTGTATCTCCGGCGGAGCGGTTTTCGCGAAATGCGTCAGCGCCCGCGCATGAACAACCGGTCGAGCTCGACCACGCTCAGCTGGACCCAGGTCGGACGACCATGATTGCATTGTCCGGAACGCTCGGTCGCTTCCATCTCGCGCAGCAGCGCATTCATTTCGGGAAGCGTCAGGCGGCGCCCCGCGCGCACGGAACCATGGCAGGCCATGGTGGAGAGCAGTTCGTTCTCCAGCTCCTGCAGACGGCGCGAGCTGCCGTGCTGGGCCAGCTCGGACAGCACGTCGCGGCTGAGCTGGCTGACGTCGGCGCCCTCCAGCAGCGCCGGAATGCGCCGCACCACGATCGTCGCCGGACCGCTGCGCGACAGTTCCAGGCCCCATTCGGCCAGCGCCTCGGCGTGTTCCTCGGCGGCAGCCGCTTCCTTCGCGCTGACCGCGATCGAGAGCGGCACCAGCAGCATCTGCGAGCGCAGGTTGCTGCAGGCGCGGCCGGACTTCAGCTTCTCGTAGGTGATCCGCTCGTGCGCCGCGTGCATGTCCACCAGCACCAGGCCGTGCGCATTCTCGGCCAGCACGTAGATGCTCTTGAGCTGCGCGATGGCGTAACCCAGCGGCGGCGCCTCGCCCTCCTCCGCGGCAGGCATCGGCGCGGACGCGATGGCGACGGACGACGGCGCGCCAAGCAATGCCGCGTACTCGGCCATCGGACTTTCACGCGTGCCCAGGCTGAGCCGGCTCTGGCTGAACTGGCCGGGCCACGCCGCCGGAGCGGACGGCGCGTACGCATGCCCCACCGCCGGCGAAGCTTCCACCGCCGGCGGCGCACCCAGCCCCGCCCGCGTCTGCGCCAGCGCTTCGTGCAGGGTGCGGAACAGGAAGTCGTGCACCAGCCGCTGCTCGCGGAAGCGCACTTCGTGCTTGGCCGGGTGCACGTTCACGTCGACGCCGGCCGGGCCGAGTTCCAGGTACAGCACGAAGGCCGGATGACGGCCATGGAACAGCACGTCGGCGTACGCCTGGCGCACCGCGTGCGCGACGATGCGGTCGCGCACCAGCCGGCCGTTGACATAGAAGTACTGCGCGTCGGCCTGCGCCCGCGACGCCGTCGGCAGGCCGACCCAGCCGGACAGGTGCAGCCCGGCCGAAACGTGGTCGATGCGCAGGCTCTGCGCCGGGAAATCCTCGCCGAGCACCTCGGCCACCCGCTGCAACTGCGCCTGCTCGTCCCGCGCCGCCTTCCAGACGCGCACCGGCTTGCCGTTGTGGCCGAGCCGGAACTCCACCGAACTGCGCGCCAGCGCCAGCGACTTCAGCAGGTCGTCGATGTGTGCGAACTCGGTGCGCTCGGCGCGCATGAACTTCTTGCGCGCCGGCACGTTGTAGAACAGGTCGCGCACCTCGACGCTGCTGCCTGGCGGATGCTGCGCCGGACGCGCCGCATGCAGCCGGCCGCCATCGACCTCGATGCGGAACGCGCCGTCATCGCCGCGCACGCGCGAAGTGAGGGCGAAACGCGACACCGACGACATCGAGGCCAGCGCCTCGCCGCGAAAACCCATGCTGGCGACGTGCTCCAGGTCGTCGAAGCTGCCGATCTTGCTGGTGGCGTGCGCAGCCACCGCCAGCGGCAGCTCGTCGGCGTGGATGCCGCCGCCGTCGTCGCGCACGCGGATCAGCCGTGCCCCGCCGGCCTCGATCTCCACCTCGATGCGCGTGGCGCCGGCGTCGAGGCTGTTCTCGACCAGTTCCTTGACCACCGAAGATGGCCGGTCGATGACTTCGCCGGCGGCGATCTGGTTGACGAGTTCGGGGGAAAGCGCACGGATGACTGCCATCCGCCAACTTTAGCAGCGAACGCTGGCCATGCCGCGGGCGGCGGTCAGCCGGCCGGGATGGTCAGCGTGGTGCCGGCACGGACCGTGTTGCTGTTGATCTGGTTCGCACTCTTCAGCGCGCTGATGCTGACGCCATACTGCCGCGCGATGCTGCCCAGGCTTTCGCCGCGGCCGACCTTGTGCACGTCGCGCGCGGGCGGCCCGGCGCGCAGCGCGACATCCTCCGCAGCACCCGCATCGTCGCGGGATGCCAGCCGGACGCCGCTGCGACGGGCAGCCTCGGCGGCAAACCAGGTACCCGGCGGCGGGGTGGATTCGAAGTAGTTCTTCACGCCGTCCATCACCGCTTCGGCCAGCTTCTTCTGATGCGTCGGATCGCGCAGCCTGCGCTCCTCGGCCGGATTGCTGATGAACGCGGTCTCGACCAGGATCGACGGGACGTCGGGCGAGCGCAGCACCACGAAGTTGGCGCGCTCGACATAGCCGCGGTGGGTCGGCCCCAGCTGGCCCAGCGCCTTCAGCACGTTGCCGGCGACCATGTCGCTGGCCTGCATCGCCCAGCCCTGCTGCAGGTCCAGCAGCACCTTGGCCAGGCTGTCGTCCTTGTCGTCCAGCGTGGTGCCGCCGATCAGGTCGGCGCGGTTCTCGCGGTCGGCCAGCCAGCGCGCGGCCTCGCTGGTCTTGCCGCGCGGCGACAGTACCCAGACCGACGAGCCGCGGGCGTCGTCGTTGACGAAGGAGTCGGCGTGGATCGAGACGAACAGGTCGGCGTTGTGCTCGCGGGCGATCTGGTAGCGCCGTTTCAGCGGAATGAAGAAATCGCTGTCGCGGGTCAGCACCGCCTTCATGCCGGGCTGGCGATTGATCTCCGCCGCCAGGTTGCGGGCCACCGACAGCGTGACGTTCTTTTCGAGGGTGCCGCCGGGGCCGTGCGCGCCCTGGTCCTTGCCGCCATGGCCGGCATCGATCGCCACCACCACCTGGCGCTGGCCGTTGAGCATCGCTGCCGCCTGCTCGGCCGCCACCCGGCGGCTGTGCGTCGGGTTGCTGTATTGCGCAACCGGCGCCGCAGGCGGTGCAGCAACGGCTGCAGGCGCCGGTGGAGCGGCCCTGTCGGCAGCCTTGGGCGCGGCTTCCGCAACAGCAGCCGTGGCACCGTCGTTGCCGGGGTACAGATCCAGCACCAGCCGGTAGTCCGAACCACTGGCCGGCTTCAGCACGAAGCTTTTCAGCTTGCTGGCCGGGGCGACCTGCGCGATCAGCTGCAGGCTGTCGTCGACGCGGCTGTGGCTGATGCCACGAAACAGGCCGTGCGCAGCCGGGTTGGAAAAATCGGCGGCGGCGCGGCTGCCGGGCAGATCGATCACCACCTGGCCATCTTTCCGCTCGATCGTGTAGCGAAGCGGGCCAGTGGCGTCGATTACCACGCGGGTGTACTCGGGGCCGGCCCAGACCCGGGCCCCTTTCACGTCGGCGGCACGCACCGCGCACAGCGGCAGGGCCGCCATGATCGCGACGACGACAACCCTACCCCAGTTGTTCAGGTAACCGCTCATGGGCCGCATTGAAACGCAGCCATGCATGGAATGCAAGAGGGTTTTCCCTTGAATATCCAAGACCTGCAGGCTATTTGTCAGGTCACGTCAAGTTATGGCCGCCGGCCGTATCCTCCCGGCAGTTCCTTGGCAGCGGCACCGGGCCGGCAATCTCCAGGGAAAATCAGCACTTGGCGAGGCGCGTCAGCAAGCGTTCGCCACGGCCGGTGAAGGCCCGCCAGGCGGCCTGCCGACCCGTGCCGGCGTAGTCGAGGTGCAGTTCGAGATCCGCCGCCGGCAACGCGCCCGCGCCGCGCTCGGGCCACTCCACCAGCACCAGCGCGGCCGGGTCGGCCAGCGCGTCCAGCCCCAGCCACTCCAGTTCGGCGGGATCGGCGATCCGGTACAGGTCCAGGTGCCAGGCCGGCCGGTCACGCGTCGCATAGCCCTCGATCAGGCTGTAGGTCGGGCTCTTGACCCGCTCGCCCACCTCCATGGCCGTCAGCAGGGCGCGGGCGAAACTGGTCTTGCCGGCGCCCAGCGGACCGTGCAGGTAGAGCACCAGCCCGTCGTCCAGCGCCTGCGCCAGGCGCGTGGCCAGCGCGGCGGTGGCGGCCTCATCGGGCAGCGGCCACGATCCGTCGGCTTGCTCAGTCATGCCCGAACCCGCTTTCTGCCATGCCGTTGCCCAGCGCCCGCAACGGAACCAGCAGGTCACCGGCCAGCAGGCCCCGCTCGCCCTGCCGCGCGGCGCAATCGCCAGCACGCGCGTGCAGGCCCACGCCGAGGCAGGCCGCCTGCCATGCACTGCAACCCTGCGCCAGCAAGGCGGCCACGATGCCGGTGAGCAGATCGCCCATGCCACCCGAGGCCATGCCGGGGTTGCCCCATGGACAGACGTCCAGACGTCCATCCGGATCGGCGACCAGGCTGCCGGCGCCTTTCAGCACGACGACCGCACCATGCCTGCGCGCCAGCTCGCGCGCTGCGGCGAAACGATCCTGCTCCACGGCGGCGGTGGCCACCCCGAGCAGCCGCGCTGCCTCGCCCGGATGCGGCGTCAGCACGGCCGGTGCGTCGAACCGGCGCGGCTCGCGGGCAAGCAGGTTCAGGCCGTCGGCGTCGAGCACCAGCGGCTTGTCCGCCTCCAGCGCGGTGAGCCACAGCGCATGGCCCCAGGCGGCCTGCCCCAGGCCCGGCCCCAGCGCCAGCACGCTGGCCCGTTCGAGCAGCGACGCCAGCGCCTGCGGCCCGTCGATGCCGTGCGCCATCAACTCCGGCCTCGCGGCATTCAATGCCGACACGTGTCCGGCCCGGGTCGCCACGCTGACCAGGCCGGCGCCGGCGCGCAGCGCCGACTCACCGGCCAGGCGCACCGCACCGGCCATGCCGTGGTCACCGCCGATCACCAGCACATGGCCGTAATTGCCCTTGTTCGCATGACGATGGCGCGGCGGCAAGGCCTCGGCGGCCAGCAGTTGCGCATCGGGCGACACGCCGGCGTAGACGCTGTCCGGCACGCCCAGCGTGGCCAGCTCGACCGCACCGGCCTGGTCCACCGCGCGGCCGGTGTACAGCCCGCGCTTGCCGGCGATGAAGGTGACGGTGGCATCCGCGCGGATCGCCGCGCCAGGACAGCTGCCGCTGTCCGTATCCAGCCCGCTCGGCACGTCCAGCGCCAGCACCGGACGGTCGCAGCCGCTGATCGCCTCGATCAGCTGCGCCACCGCCGGTTCGGGTGCACGGTTGAGGCCAATGCCGTACAGCGCGTCCACGTGCAGTTCCGCCTCGGGCAAGCGACCCTGCGCATCCCACCGCCGGATCCGGCCACCGCCCGCCTCCCACGCGGCGCGCGCCGCCGCGGCGTCGCCATGCGAGGCGCCGGTCAACGCCACCAGCTCGACCTGCAGCCCCGCCTCGCGTGCCAGCACGCCAAGCAGGAAGCCGTCGCCGCCATTGTTGCCGGGGCCGCAGTGGATGCAGATCTGCCGCACTTGCGGCCAGCGCCGGCGCAGGCTGTTCAGGGCGGCAAGGGCGGCGCGGCGCATCAGCTCGGGACCGGAAATGCCCAGCGCCGCCAGCGCGGCGCGCTCCATCGCGCGCAACTGCCCGACGGTATGGAGATTGCGGCTGTACGGGTGGACTGGCATGCGCGGATTATAGGCATGCGCCACGCCTACAATAGGCAGATGTCCAGCACCGAGATCCACCCTCCCGACTACGTCACCCTCGCCCGCGACATCAAGCGCTGGGCGATCGAGCTGGGTTTCGCCGAGGCCGGCATCAGCGGCACCGAACTGGGCGAGGACGAGCAACACCTGCTGCGCTGGCTCGAGCACGGCCACCACGGCGAGATGGAATACATGGCCCGCCACGGCACCCGGCGCACCCGCCCGGCCGAGCTGGAGCCAGGCACGCGGCGGGTGATCTCGGTGCGCATGGACTACATCCCGCCCGGTACCGCGAACGCCTGGGCGGTGCTCGGCGACGCCGAGGCCGGCTACGTGTCGCGCTACGCGCTGGGGCGCGACTACCACAAGCTGATGCGCGGCCGCCTGCAGAAGCTGGCGGAGCGCATCCACGGCGTGGTCGGCGACTTCGGCTATCGCGCCTACGTGGACTCCGCGCCGGTGCTGGAGAAGGCGCTGGCGCGCAACGCAGGGCTGGGCTGGATCGGCAAGCACACCGTGCTGATCAACCGCCACGCCGGCTCGTACTTCTTCCTCGGCGAGCTGTACACCGACCTGCCGCTGCCGCTGGACGAACCAGCCAGCGCGCACTGCGGCAGCTGCACGCGCTGCATCGAGGTATGCCCGACCCAGGCGATCCTCGGTCCCTACCGGCTCGACGCAAAGCGCTGCATCTCGTACCTCACGATTGAGCTGAAGGGCAGCATCCCGGAAGAGTTGCGCACGCCGATGGGCAACCGCATCTTCGGCTGCGACGACTGCCAGCTGGTATGCCCGTGGAACAAGTTCGCGCAGGCCACCGCCGAGCCGGACTTCGCGCCGCGGCACAGTCTCGACGGCGCGAAGCTGGTCGAGCTGTTTGCGTGGAGCGAGGACGAGTTCCTCAGGCGCACCGAAGGCATGGCGATCCGCCGCACCGGCTACGAAGGCTGGCTGCGTAACATCGCGGTGGCGCTGGGCAATGCGCCGAAGTCAGCAGCCACGATCGAGGCGCTCAACGCGCGCGCCGGCCACCCTTCGGCGGTCGTGCGCGAGCATGTGGCGTGGGCGCTGGCGAAACAGCGCCATTGAAAACTCAGGCCGCGGCCATCTGCTTCGGGATGGAGTGGTTGGTGTGGCTGATGCGGTTGCCCGGGCCTGGCGCGATGTAGACGCAGGTGGGCTGGTACTGCTCCAGCTCCGCCTCGCTCAGCTGCGCAAACGCGGCGATGATGACGATGTCGCCCGCCTGCGCGCTGCGTGCGGCGCTGCCGTTGACCGAGATGATGCCGGAACCTTCCTCGGCGCGCAGCGCGTAGGTGACGAAGCGCTGGCCGCTGTTGACGTTCCAGGCGTGGATCTGCTCGTACTCGCGGATGCCCGAGGCATCCAGCAGCAGACCGTCGATCGCGATCGAGCCCTCGTAGTGCAGCTCGGCGTGGGTCACCGTGGCGCGGTGGATCTTGGCCTTGAGCATGTTCAGGTGCATGGCGTTACTTTCCGGCAGGTACAGCCTGTAAAGTCGGCGATTATCGAACCGTTGACGCTGCGCTGCAACATCAGGCGGCACGAGCCCGATATGCGGCCGGTTCAGTCGAAGCGCAAGTTGTCGATCAGCCGGGTGTTGCCCAGACGGGCCGCAACCAGTGCCACCAGCCCTTCACGCTCGCCATCGGCCGGCTCGGCCAGGTCCTCCGCGCGGCGAATCACCACGTAATCGGGCACGAAGCCCGCCCGCGCCAGGCGCGCGGCAGCGGTCTGCTCGACCGCCTGCCACGGGTGGCCCTGCGCCAGCAGTTCGCGCATCTTCTGCAGGGTGTCGTGGATCAGCGGCGCACGCGCGCGCTCCTCGGCGCCCAGGTACTGGTTGCGCGAGCTCAGCGCCAGGCCGTCGTCGGCGCGCAGGATCGGCGCCGCCACCACCTTCACCGGCAACCCCAGGTCGCGCACCATGCGCTCGACCACCTTGAGCTGCTGGAAATCCTTCTGGCCGAACACCGCCACGTCCGGCTGCACCAGGTTGAACAGCTTGCACACCACCGTGGCCATGCCGTCGAAGTGGCCCGGGCGATGCGCGCCCTCCAGCGTGTCGGTGATCTGCGGCACGCGCACGCTGACGCTGTGTTCGGGGCCGAACGGATACATCGTGACCACGTCCGGCGCGAACAGCAGGTCGCAATCCTGCTCGGCCAGCGCCGCCTGGTCCTGCACCAGGGTGCGCGGATAGCGGTCGTAGTCCTCGTTCGGGCCGAACTGGGTGGGGTTGACGAACACGCTCGCCACCACCCGCTCGGTGCGCGCCCGCGCCAGCCTGATCAGCGACTGGTGGCCGGCGTGCAGGTTGCCCATGGTCGGCACGAAGCCCACCGTCTGGCCCTTCTCGCGCCAGCCGCGGATCGCGGCGCGCAGGGAGGGGGCATCTTGTACGGTCTGCATGCGGCGGGCTCGCTGGTCAGTTGAAGCAGTGCTCGGGGGCCGGAAACGCGCCGCTGCGCACGTCTTCGGCATACGCGGCGATCGCCGCGGCGACAGAATCGCGCCCGGCCAGGAAATCCTTGCTGAACTTCGGCCGCTTGCCTGGGGTGATGCCGAGCATGTCGTGGATCACCAGCACCTGGCCGTCGCAATGCGGACCGGCGCCGATGCCGATCACCGGGATCGTCAGCGCCGCGGTCACCCGCTGGCCCAGCTCGACCGGCACGCCCTCCAACACCAGCAGATCCGCCCCGGCCGCCTGCACCGCCAGCGCCTCGGCCAGCACGCGGTCGGCCGCCGCCTGCTCGCGGCCCTGGATCCTGAAACCGCCGAACTTGTGCACCGACTGCGGGGTGAGGCCCAGGTGCGCGCAGACCGGGATTGCGCGCGCGGTGAGCGCAGCGGTCGCCTCCAGGATGTGCGGCGCGGCGCCCTCGATCTTCACCATCGCCGCGCCGGCCTCGCCAACCAGCCGCGCGCCCGCTTCCAGCGCGTGCGCCACGTCGCGGTCGGCCATGAACGGCAGGTCGGTCACCAGCAAGGTGGCCGACAGCCCGCGCGCCACCGCAGCGGTGTGGTAGACCATGTGCTCCAGCGTCACCGGCAGCGTGCTGTGGTGCCCCTGCACCACCATGCCGAGCGAGTCGCCGACCAGCGCGATGTCGACGCCAGCCGCCTCCAGCTGCCAGGCGAAACTGGCGTCGTAGGCGGTGAGCATCACGATGCGCTGTCCCTGCGCCTTCATCGCACGCAGGCCGGGTACGGTCACGGGCTTGCGCTCGGGGGCACTGGCGTTCTGCACGTACACGGCAATTCCTGAAAGTGGGGGGAGAACGCGGATTATCCGGCGCGGCAGCGTGAGGGCTCAAGCCACCCGTTCGCAGCCGGCCTGGTCGAGCCGCGACAGCAGCTCGGCCACCACGCCCTGCCCGGGCAGACGCAGCGTGGGCGCAATATCGCGCAGCGGCAACAGCACGAACGCGCGTTCGGCCATGCGCGGGTGCGGCAGGGTCAGCCGCGCGTCGTGCAGTTGCACGCCATCGACGTGCAGCAGGTCCAGGTCCAGCGTGCGCGGCCCGTTGCGCTCGGCGCGCACGCGGCCGGCGCGCTGTTCGATCGCCAGCAGGGCATCCAGCAGGGCATGCGGCGACAACGCGGTATCCAGCTCCGCCGCCGCATTGATGAACGGCGGCTGCTGCAGCACGCCCCACGGCGGCGTGCTGTACAGCGGCGAACGCTGCAGCAGGCGGGTTAGCGGCAACCCTGCCAGCTCGTCCAGCGCATCGAGCAATTGCTGCCGCGGGTTGCCGAGGTTGCTGCCCAGGGCGACGTAGGCCAGGGTCACGCGGATCCCGATTTGTTGCCCGACCGGCGGCGCCGCCGGCGGGGGCGCGGCGGCTTGGCCACCGCCGGTGCCGCGGCAAGGTGTTCGATGGCCCCGCCGCCGGCCGGCAGTGCCGCCGCCAGCACCTCCGGCGGCAGCTGCTGCGCATGCGCCCACCACTGCCCCAGCTCGCGCAGCGCCGGCGACTCGTCCGCGCGCAGCAGCAGGAAGTCGAACGCGGCACGGAAACGCGGATGCGCCATCAGGCGGAACACCCGCTTGCGCTGGACCTGCTCGAAGCGCGGCTGCAGCGACCAGATTTCTTCCATGGTGAAGGTGAACCGGCGCGGGATCGCCACGCGCTGGCACTGCTCGCCGACCACCTGCGCGGCGGCGCGCGACCATGCCTCGTTGCCTTCGATGCCGCGTGCGATCAGCTGGTGCGCGACGTCGCGCACCTCGCCCCACAGCAGCACCGCGAACAGAAACGCCGGAGTCACCGACTTGCCCTCGACGATCCGCGCATCGGTGTTCGCCAGGCCCTGCTCGATCAGCGAGCGCAGGGCCTCGTCGCCACGCCGGAGGGCGCGCGCGGTGGCCGGGAACAGGAATTTCAGCAGGCCGCTCCGCTCCAGCATGCGAAAACTCTTCAGGCCGTTGCCGGCAAGGAACATCTTCAGCGATTCGTCGAACAGCCGCGCCGGCGCGGCGTCGGCCAGCAGCGGCCCCAGCGTCTCGAACGGCGCCATCGCGGCGGCGTCGATGCTCATGCCGAGCTTGGCCGCCAGCCGCGCGGCGCGCAGCATCCGCACCGGATCCTCGTGGTAGCGGGTATCGGGATCGCCGATCAGGCGCAGCACGCGGTCTTCGAGGTCGCGCATGCCGCCGACGTAGTCGCGTACCGAGAAATCGCTGATGTCGTAGTACATCGCGTTGACGCGGAAGTCGCGGCGCACCGCGTCCTCCTCGATGGTGCCCCAGATGTTGTCGCGCACGATGCGGCCGTCGACGATGTGGCGATCGCCCTCGCCGCCTTCCTCGCCGGTGCCGCGGAAGGTGGCCACCTCGATGATCTCCGGACCGAACACCACGTGCGCCAGCCGGAAACGGCGACCGATCAGGCGGCAGTTGCGGAACAGCTTCTTCACCTCGTCCGGGGTGGCGTCGGTGGCCACGTCGAAGTCCTTCGGCCGCAGCCCCAAAAGCAGGTCGCGCACCGCGCCGCCGACCAGGTAGGCCGCGTAGCCGGCTTCGTTCAGGCGGTACAGCACACGCAGCGCGGCCTTGCTGATGTTCTTGCGCGAAATGATGTGCTGGTCGCGCGGAATGATCCGCAGCGCCAGCGTGGAGTCGGTCCTTGATTCGGAATTCAAGCGGTCGGGATCCTGGCAGGGCGGCTGCCCCTTCGGTTGCAATATATCGCGGTGCGCAACGCCGCGAATCGTCCCGGGGCACGAGAGCGCTGACGCCGGCAGGACGTGTTTCCCGGCGGCGCATGCCGGTGCATGCCAAGCATTGCCGGACGAAACAATTCCGCTATACTAGCGCGCCTCGCGACATAACGCTCCCTTCGTCTAGCGGCCTAGGACACCGCCCTCTCAAGGCGGGAACACGAGTTCGAACCTCGTAGGGAGCGCCAGTTGCTTGTGCAATCTTCCATGATTGCCCCTGCCGTGAAGGGTCTTGGCGATCCGAGGCATCAGGTCGCCGGTCGGATCAAAAGCGGCCATCCATGGCCGCACTCTTCATCGCCTGTGCGATCATCCGTGATCGCCGCGATCGGTGAGGTGGCTACCAGCCGACACCTCTCCTGCGTCTGGCGCGGATCAGAAGCGGCCATCCATAGCCGCACTCCTCATGAGAGAGAAGAGCAGGCCAATTCATGACCTTTGTTGTCATCGACAATTGCATCAAGTGCAAGTACACCGACTGCGTCGAGGTCTGTCCGGTCGACGCCTTCCATGAGGGTCCGAACTTCCTGGCGATCGATCCGGACGAGTGCATCGACTGCACGCTGTGCGAGCCGGAATGCCCGATCAATGCGATCTACCCCGAGGACGACGTGCCGGCCGGCCAGGAGGAGTTCGTGGCGCTGAACGCCGAGCTGGCCAAGAGCTGGCCGGTGATCACCGAACGCAAGGACGCGCTGCCCGACGCCAAGGATTGGGAAGGCCGGCCGGACAAGCTCAAGCTGCTGCAGCGCTGAGCTTGCCCCGCAAGCAAAAACGCCGCCCTCCGGGGCGGCGTTTTTCGTGGTGCCGGGCGCGGGGATCAGCCGCCCAGGCGCGACTTCAACGTATCGATCACCTTGGCCACCGCCGCGGCATTGCCTTCGGCGCGCACTTCGCTGGCTTTCTCGCCGCTGCTGTCGACACTGACCACCACCTCGTGCGAGCCAGCCCCCGGCGCCGACGCGGCATCACCCTTGTCGCGACCGAACATGCGGCCGAAGAAACCTTTCTTCTTCTGCTGTGCCACCGCATCGGAAACATTCAGCGTGTAGCTGTGCGCGGCATCGTCGTGACCGACCAGCTGCCCCAAACTGCCGCCCTCCAGCGCCTGGCCGACCCGGCGATAGGCGTTGTCGACATTGTCGGCCAGCACGAAGCCGTCGGAGATCTGGCCGCCGGCCGAGCTCACGCGTGCCGTGGCGCCGTTGGCGGTCGGCACGTTCGCACCCGGCGGCGGAATCGACAGCGCCTCCGTGGTCGATGGCCGGTCAAGCCCCGGCGGGATCTCCAGCGGCGATTCCTGCACGGCGGTGTTCCAGGCTTTGTGCGAGCGGAACGCACCGCAGCCGGAAAGCAGCAGGCCACTGAGGGCCAGGGCCGGCAGGGCCACGAGGAGCGAGCTTTTCTTCATGTAGTCAGATTCCGTGAGTAAGGCAGGCAACCGTCAGCCGGCCGCAGTCGCCTAGGATGCCAGACTGGACAGCGCTTGGTGCAATCGGGCGCGTTCCGGACCGTCGTTCAGCTCCACCAGCGGCAACCTCGGCAGGGCCAGTCCCAATCCCAGCGCAGGCAGGCCCGCCTTGATCGCGATCGGGTTCGGGGCGCAGTTCAATGCCTGCAGCAGCGGCTCGAGCGCGTCCTGGCAGCGCGCCGTCGACGCCCGATCGCCACCGGTCGCCGCGTCGCACAGGGCGCGGAACGCCCGTGGCACCAGATTCGCCACCACCGAGATGGTGCCGGCCGCCCCGGCCAGCATCGCCTCGCCGGCGCTGCCGTCGTCGCCGGACAGATAGACGAAATCCTCGCGCACAAGTTCCGCCAGCGCCGAAATCCGCTCGCGATCGGCGCGCGCTTCCTTGACTCCCGCGATCGCCGGATGGTCGCGCAGGCCGGCCACGGTTTCCGGCAGCAGGTCGCAGCCGGTGCGAGTCGGCACGTTGTAGATCAGCACCGGCAGGCCGCCGTGCTCGGCCACCTCGAGGAAATGGCGGCGCAGCCCTTCCTGGGTGGGGCGCACGTAGTACGGCGTCACCACCAGCGCCGCGTCGGCACCCAGCGCCTGCGCGCGGCGGGTCAGCGCGACCGTCTTGGCGGTGCCCGCTTCGCCGGTACCGGCGATCACCGGCACCCGTCCAGCCACATGCTCGAGCGCGAACACCAGCAACCGGTCGAATTCGTCATGCTCCAGCATGTGCGCTTCGCCGGTGGAGCCGGCCACCACCAACGCCTGCGTGCCGCCGGCCAGCTGATGGTCGAGTAGTCGGCGGAACGCGGCCAGGTCGAGTGCTCCGTCGGCTGCGAATGGGGTGGCCAGCGCGCAGATACTTCCGCGAATGTTCAAGATTCGATTCCGCTACAAGGCAAGCCCCGCATATTACTTGCCGCCTCGCGAGGCGGGCAAGTAAGCTCGACCGGTGTAGTCTCACGGTTCCGCATCGTGCGGACGACCATCGTCCACAGGCCTACCCTCTTGAAATCCTCCACCGTCCCTCCGCGTTCGGGCAGCGACAACCAGTTGCTGATCCAGGCGCTCACCACGGCAGGCAAGTCGCCACTGCTGGCGCTGGCCAAGCGGATCGCCGACGCCGGCTGCAACCTCTACGAATCGCGCGTGTCCACGATCGGCACGGAAACCTCGCTGATGCTGCTGGCCAGCGGCGCCTGGGACGCGCTGGCCAAGCTGGAAACCGCGCTGACCAAGCTGGCCCGGGACGAGAGCCTGCGGCTGGTGCATTACCGCACCGGCCCGCGCGCGAACAGTTCGCACCTGCTGCCCTACCTGGTGGAAGTGGTCGCCGCCGACCGGCCGGGCATCGTGGCGCGCATCGTGGAATTCTTCAGCCAGCACGGCATCAGCGTGGAGCAGCTGAACTCCACCCGCTACCAGGCGATGCAGACCGGGGCGGACATGTTCCAGGCCCAGTTCACCATCGGCATCCCGGCGGAGATCCACATCGCCGCGCTGCGCGACGACTTCCTGGAACTGTGCGACGGCCTGAACCTCGACGCGATCATGGATCCGGTCAAGTTCTGAGAGGTTGTGACTATTCAACCTCGAAGCCCGGCCATGGCGAGGGCATGGATGCCCGAGTGGAGGCCACGCAGGAGCAGTTGCCCGATGCCCGAGTTGAGGCAACGCAAGGAACGGTTGCCCGATGGCCGGACGCGGATCAGGCACGCAAGTGCCTGATCCGCGTGAGCGAGTCCGGACAAATCCGTCAGGAACGGATTTGAACAGCCGCAGGCCGGCCTGCAGGGGGCATGCCATGGATGGCATGCACACATGTGCCGGACTCGCGACGGAAGAAAACCACAGGATGTGGTTTTTCTTCACAAGTTCCGAGCGCAGCAGTCTCCCGAGCATCGCGCGATCGCGCTTTCCTGGCAAGGACTGTCCTGCGCCGCCTCGCCCGCGCTAGTCTGTCGCCGTGGATCCCCGGAGGGACGGTGCATTGCAATCAGCGCGTCGATTCATGCCGATCGCCACAGGCGCATCAAGGCGCCTCGCCGCCTCACCGGCCCGGACCACCCCGCTCCACCTCCCTTTCCATCTTCCATCGCGGCACGGCATGGCCGTGCAGGACTCTCCATGCCTGATATCGGCAAGAAACTGCCCCGGCTGACGGGCACCACCGGCGACGGCGGCGAACTCGAACTCGCCAGCCTCGGGGGCCAGTGGATCGTGGTGTATTTCTACCCGAAGGACAGCACTCCCGGCTGCACCAGCGAGGCGAAGGATTTCCGCGATCTCTACCCCGCCTTCCGCAAGCGCCACGCGCAGATCGTCGGCGTCTCGCGCGACTCGCAGAAATCGCATGCCAACTTCGCCGCCAAGCAGGAACTGCCGTTCCCGCTGGTATCCGATCCCGACGAAACCTGGTGCCGCGCTTTCGACGTGATCCACGAGAAGGTGCTGTACGGCAAGCGCCACCTGGGCATCGTGCGCAGCACCTTCCTGATCGACCCCGACGGCAAGCTGGCGCGCGAATGGCGCGGCGTGAAGGTACCCGGCCACGCCCAGGCTGTGCTCGACGCCATTCCCGCCGGTTGACCATCATGGCCGCCGCCGGCAGTTCCCTCCACCCCCACAGCGAGGACACTTCCGCATGACCGGAAGCAAGCGCATCTACGCTCTCGACACCAACGTCCTGCTGCATGACCCGACCTCGCTGTTCCGCTTCGAGGAACACGACGTCTTCATCCCGATGACCGTACTGGAGGAACTGGACGAAAAGAAGAAGGGCGCCTCGGAAGTCTCGCGCAACGGCCGCCAGGCCAGCCGCTTCCTCAACGAGCTGATCGAGCGCGGCAAGCAGCACGACCTCGCCGACGGCCTGGAACTGAGCAACCCGCAGGGCGTCAAGCTCAAGCGCGGCACCTCGGTCGGCCGGCTGTATTTCCAGCATCGCACCAGCAGCAACGGCCACGCCAAGGCGGACAACCAGATCCTGGCGGCGGTGATCGAGCTGCGCGACCAGAACCCGGGCCGTGACGTCATCCTGGTCACCAAGGACATCAACCTCAGGATCAAGGCCAGCATCAACGGGCTGGTCGCCGAGGATTACGAGAACGACCGCGCGCTGGACGATTTCTCCCTGCTCTACACCGGCTCGACCGCGTTGCCGGAGGATTTCTGGGAGCTGCATCCGGAGGTGCGCTCGTGGACCGAGCGCGGCCGCACGTTCTACGAGGTGAAGCGGCGCGAGGAGGAAACCTGGTACCCGAACGAATGCCTGTACCTGCCCGGCGAGAACGGGATCGAACTGCGCGTGCTGCACCTGGACGAGGCCAGCGCCACGCTGGTGCTGCTGGACGACCACTCGCACGCCAACCACCACGTGTGGGGCATCGGCGCGCGCAACCGCGAGCAGAACTTCGCGCTCAACGCGCTGATGGATCCGGACATCGACTTCGTCACCCTGCTCGGCAACGCCGGCACCGGCAAGACCCTGCTGGCGCTGGCCGCCGGACTGGCCCAGGTGATGGACCAGCAGCGCTACCGCGAGATCATCATGACCCGCGCCACCGTCTCGGTGGGCGAGGACATCGGCTTCCTGCCCGGTACCGAAGAGGAAAAGATGACGCCGTGGATGGGCGCGCTCACCGACAACCTCGAAGTGCTCGCCAACCCCGAGGACGGCGGCAGCTGGGGCCGCCAGGCCACCAACGACCTGCTCGCCTCGCGCATCAAGATCCGCTCGCTCAACTTCATGCGCGGGCGCACCTTCCTGAGCCGCTACCTGATCATCGACGAGGCGCAGAACCTCACCCCGAAGCAGATGAAGACGCTGATCACCCGCGCCGGCCCCGGGACCAAGATCGTCTGCCTCGGCAACGTCGAGCAGATCGACACGCCCTACCTCACCGAGACCACCTCCGGCCTCACCTACGCGGTCGACCGCTTCAAGAACTGGGAACACTCCGCGCACATCACCCTGCGCCGCGGCGAGCGTTCGCGGTTGGCGGACTTCGCGGCGGAGGCGCTTTGAGCGGAACGCAAAAAGGCGCCGGAGCGGCGTCGGTGCCCTGCGCCCTCACCATCGCCGGCTCCGACTCCGGCGGTGGCGCGGGGATCCAGGCGGATCTGAAAACCTTCCACGCCCATGGCGTGCACGGGCTGTCCGCGATCACCGCGATCACCTCGCAAAACACCCGCGGCGTCAACGCCGTGCACGCGGTGCCGCTGGCCCACGTGCGCAGCCAGCTCGCTGCCGTGTTCGGCGACTTTCCGGTCGCCGCCGTGAAGACCGGCATGCTTGGCAGCGCCGCGATCACGCGACTGGTGGCACGCGAGATGGCCACGCGCAAGCCGGCCTGGCTGGTGGTCGACCCGGTGATGATCGCCACCAGCGGCGCCCGCCTGCTGGACGAGCAGGCCGTCGACATCCTGGCCGGCGAACTGATACCGCTGGCCGACGTGCTCACCCCGAACCTGCCCGAGGCCGAGGCGCTGCTCGGTCGCCCGATCAGGACCCCGGCCGAGTGCGACGCCGCCGGCGCGGCCCTGCTCGGGCTCGGAGCTGCCGGCGTGCTGCTCAAGGGCGGCCATGCCGATGGCGCCGAAGTGGTGGACCGCTACTACGACGCGCGCGGCGTGCTGGAATTGCGCCACCCACGGTTGCCGCTGGAGGGCCACGGCACCGGCTGCACGCTGGCCGCGGCGATCGCCGCCGAACTCGCGCAGGGCCGACCGCCGCGCTCGGCCGTACGTCGTGCGGTAGCCTACGTGGATCGCGCCTTGCGGCGCAGCTACCGACCCGGCGGCGGCGACGTCCACGTGCTGCGGCACTGAGCCATCCGCCTGTCCCGGCATCCGAGCCATCCCCGACGATGCTTTCCCGTCAGCTGAAAGACTTTGCCTACCGCCACCGGCTGCCGGCCAAGCGCGCCATCGCGCTGCTGGCGCGCGCGCTGCCGGCGCCGGCTCGCCGCCGGCTGCTCGCCCTGGCCGAAAGCATCGCGTTCAGCACCACCCCGCAGTACCAGGGCGCAACGCTGCCGCCGATCTTCGACTACTGGTCGGGACGCTTCCTGGCGCCCGATGCGCAGCGGCTCGGCATCGGTTCGCCGGAAGGCTTCTTTCTCGACCACGTGCGCCGTCGTGCGGCCGACGAGCGCCGGCCGGTACGCGTGCTCAGCGCCGGTGCCGGCGCCGGCGGCATGGAGATCGAGCTGGCCGCCCGGTTGCAGGCCGACGGCATCCCGGCACGGATCATCTGCCTCGACTTCAACCGCGCCCTGTTGCATCGCACCGAGGCGATGGCGCAGGAGCGCGACGTTGCTGCGGCGATGACGTTCGAGGTGCGCGACTGCAACCAGCCATTCGACCTGCCCGGGCAGGACGCGATCATCGTCAACCAGTTCTTCCACCACGTCACCGAGCTGGAGACGTTCTGCCGCTCGCTGCGCCGCTCGCTCGCGGCGCGGGGCGTGCTGCTCAGCTCCGACATCGTCGGCCGCAACGGCCACCAGCTGTGGCCGGACGTGGAATGCCTGGTGCAGCAAGCGTGAACGACCCTGCCGCCTGGCCAACGGCACGACCGCCATTTCAACACCATGTCGGAGCGCTACCGGCCGGTCAACCACGCCGCGTATTCGAACGAGGGCGTGCGCGCGCAGGACATCGTGGGCTGCCTGCTGGCGGAATTCGATTTCGAGCTGTTCTTCAGTTTCGGCGGCGCCATCATGCCGTTCGTCGAACGGCGGATCGGTTTCAACTTCGACCCGCAGCAGGCCGCGGACCGCGCCTGGATCGACCACGTGCAGGCGCTCGATTCGGCCGCCCTCGCCGCCGGCCGCTATCCCGCCGCCAACATGATCGCCGCGCTGCGCCACAAGGGCGCGGTCGCCGTGCCCTTGTCCGAACCGGTCAGCCCGCAGCGCCACGTCGAGCTGACCCGGGAACATCAGGTGAAGGCCGCGGCAGCCTCGCGATAGCGACGGCGGCCAAGCGAGTAGAATGTCTGGCCGACAGTCATTCCACGGTTGCACGCACCGACCATGAGCCTCGCCCCCCGTCTCATCCTGCTGGCCCTGTTCGCCTTCTTCGCGCTGTGCGTGCTGCTGGTGCACCTGCGCGGCCGCGTGCGGCTGCGCTTCGACCGCCAGCTGGTCGACCACTCGGCGGTGTTCGCACCGTACAACCTGCTGATGTACGCGTTCTCGGCGGTGCCGGCCCGACCGATCCTCGACCGCCGCGGCTTCCCGCAACTGGATCTGCTGCAGGCGAACTGGCAGACCATCCGCGCGGAGGCGTTGTCGCTGTTCGACGAGGGCCACATCCGCGCCGCCGCGAAGAACGACGACGCCAGCTTCAACAGCTTCTTCAAGCAGGGCTGGAAGCGCTTTTATCTCAAGTGGTACGGCGAGCCGCTGGCCTCGGCCGAGGCGCTGTGTCCGCAGACGGTGGCGCTCCTGAAATCCATCCCCAGCATCAAGGCGGCGATGTTCGCCACGCTGGCGCCGAACAGCAGACTCAACCCGCACCGCGACCCGTTCGCCGGCTCGCTGCGCTACCACCTGGGCCTGATCACGCCGAACTCGCGCGACTGCCGCATCTTCGTCGACGGCGAAGAGCACGCCTGGGGCGACGGCAAGGACGTGGTGTTCGACGAAACCTACGTGCACTGGGTGGAGAACAAGACCGACCAGACCCGGGTGATCCTGTTCGCCGACGTGGAGCGCCCGCTGCGCACGCGCTGGATGAGCGCGATCAACCATCGCGTCGGCGCGTTCATGGGTCGCATCACCGCCTCACCGAACACCGAAGGCGAGGCCGAGAAGACCGGCTTCGTCAACCGCCTGTACGCGCTCAGCCAGCGCCGCAAGGGCGCCGCGCACGCGTGGAAGGCCAGGTTCAAGAGCCGGCACAGGAAGCTGTACAAGGCGGGCAAGTACCTGGGCATCCTGCTGCTGATCTGGCTGATCTTCCTGGCGCCCTGGCCGATCTTTCGCTAGGCAGCCACGCTTCGCGGCGGCAGCGCATGTTAGGGAAATCGTGTGTGCGTTCGTCGTCGTCGCAACTGGCTCCATCCCGAGCCCAATGAAAAAGCCGCGGGCATGCCCGCGGCTTTTTTCTGCAGCGGCTGCGCGGATCAGGCCGCGAGGCGCTTCACGATCGCGTCGGCGAAGCTGCCGGTGCTGCCCTTGCCGCCGAGGTCCGGCGTCACGCTGTCGCGGTCGTTGGTCATGGTGTCGCGGATCGCCTGGCGCAGCCGGTCGCCCTTGGCCACCATGTCCAGGTGGTCGAGCATGTCGGCCGCGGCCAGCAGCAGCGCGCACGGGTTGGCGAAGCCCTTGCCCGCGATGTCCGGCGCGGAGCCATGCACCGCCTCGAAGATCGCCGCGCCTTCGCCGATGTTGTCGCCCGGCGCCAGGCCGAGGCCGCCGACCAGACCGGCGCACAGGTCCGAGAGGATGTCGCCGAACAGGTTGGTGGTGACGATCACGTCGAACTGGTACGGGTTCATCACCAGTTGCATGCAGGTGTTGTCCACGATCATCTCGTTGAACTCGATCTGCGGATATTCCCTGGCGATCTCGCGCGCCACGTTGAGGAACAGGCCCGAGCTGGTCTTCAGGATGTTCGCCTTGTGCACCGCGGTGACCTTCTTGCGGCCCTTCTTCACCGCCAGCTCGAACGCATAGCGCACGATCCGGCTGCTGCCCTTGCGGGTGTTGCGCGTGACCGACTCGGCGACCTCGCCGTCCTCGGACAGGGTCTGCCCCTCGGAGCGGTAGGCGCCCTCGGTGTTCTCGCGCACGGTGATGATGTCGATGTTCTCGTAGCGCGACCTGGTGCCGGGGAAGCTCACCGCCGGGCGCACGTTCGCGTACAGGTCGAAATGGCGGCGCAGGGTCACGTTGACCGAGGTGAAGCCGCCGCCGATCGGCGTGGTCAGCGGGCCCTTCAGCGCCACCTTGTGCTCGGCGATCCTGTCCAGCGTGGCCTTGGGCAGCAGGTCGCCGTGCTTCTCCAGCGCGACCATGCCGGCGTCGACGAAGTCATAGGAAAGGCCGCAGTCCAGCGCGTCGAGCACGCGCAGCGTGGCAGTCATGATCTCCGGGCCGATGCCATCGCCGGGGATCACGGCAATCGTCTTGCTCATGGGGGTAACTCCTTGGAACGGGATGCTGCGGGCGGCGCGTGCGCATGGGGATACGCAGGCGCCGAAACCGGTCAATTATCGCCGATAAGGCCCCGCGCGAACAGGGCGATTGCCCTGCAAGGCGTTGAAAATACTCGCACGCAGCATTGCAAAAAGCCGCAGGCGGCCGCGCTTCCCGCAACCGCAGCGGCTACGCGCCGGCATGATTGGCGCAGGCAGCCGGATCGTTCCCGGCACCCGACTCGAGCTGGTCTAGCAGGTCCACCGCGCGGCGCAGGTGCGGGATCACGATCGAGCCGCCCACCACCAGGCCTACGCTGAACACCTCGAAGAATTCTTCGCGCTGCACGCCGGCGTCCTTGCACTGGGCCACGTGGTAGCTGATGCAGTCGTCGCAGCGCAGCACCAGCGAGGCAACCAGGCCCAGCATCTCCTTGGTCTTCACGTCCAGCGCGCCGGCCTTGTAGGTCTGCGTGTCCAGCGCGAAGAAGCGCCGCACGACCTGGTTGTCCTCGGCCAGGATGCGCTCGTTCATGCGCTGGCGGAACGCGCTGAATTCGGCGAGCTTGTCGCTCATGCGGCCTGCCCCAGCAACTCGCCCAGCCTGCCGCTGCGATCGGCGGCGACCAGGTCGTCATAGCCGCCCACGTGCTGGTCGTTGATGAAGATCTGCGGCACCGTGCGGCGACCGCCGCTGCGTGCCAGCATCGCGTCGCGCTGCGCCGGATCGGTATCGACGCGCACCTCGGTCCACTCCAGCCCCTTGGACTTGAGCAGGTTCTTGGCCGCCACGCAGTACGGGCATACCGCGGTGGAATAGACCTCGATCTTGGACATCACGACACTCCGCTGAATGGGAAAAGAGCAACAGAAGATGGGGCCGCGCCGCTGCCGGCTCAAGCGGCCGGGCCATGCTGAACCGATACGGCGAACCGCGGTCACAATGCTATTGTCGCCCAACCTATGACCATGGCACCACGACGCCCCACCCCGCGCCTGCTGACGGCGCTGATCACCGCCGCGCTGGCCTGCGCCGCTGGCGCCCAGGACAACGTGCGCCTGCCCGACCTGGGCAGCTCGGCCAACGCGCTGATCTCGCCGCAGGAGGCGCAGGACTACGGCGCCTCGATGCTGCGCCAGATGCGCGCCCTGGACATGGTGGTGGACGACCCGCTGCTGGACGACTACATCAACGACCTCGGCTACCGGCTGGCCGCCAGCAGCGACAAGCCGAAGGAGCACTTCACGTTCTTCGTCGTCAAGGACCAGGAGATCAACGCGTTCGCCGCGCCCGGCGGCTACATCGCGGTAAACGCCGGGCTGCTGACGATCACCCGGGACGAGAGCGAGCTGGCCGGCGTGATCGCCCACGAGATCGGCCACATCACCCAGAACCACCTGCAGCGCGCGTTCGAGGATTCCAGGAAGGACGCGCCGCTGATGGCGCTGGTGCTGCTGGGCGCGATCGTCGCCGGCGCCGGCGGCCACGGCGGCGATGCGCCGATGGCGGTGCTGGCCGGCGGCCAGGGGCTGATCGCGCAGAAGTCGATCAACTTCACCCGCAAGGACGAGATCGAGGCCGACCGCGTGGGCATCCAGACGCTGGCCAAGGCCGGCTTCGACCCGAACGCGATGGCCGGCTTCTTCCAGCGCATGCAGGACGCGATGAGCGCCGGCGCCGGCGGCGAGGACGTGCCGGCCCTGCTGCAGACGCATCCGGTGACGACGATGCGCATCAGCGATGCCAAGGCGCGCGCCGGCGCACTGGCCGCGGCGCAGAAGCTGCGCCCGTCCGGCACCGCCATGGACAAGCTGCAGTGGGAGAAAAGCACCGCTCCGATCGCGTTCGTGAAGGATCCCGCCACCCTGCTGCGGCCTTCGGTGCGCAGCGGCCTCGACACCTACGCGCTGATGCGCGAACGCGTGCGCGTGCTGGCCGGCGACGCGACCAAGCTGGCCACCTATTACAGCGCCAGCCTGCAGTCCCGCCCCGACTTCGACACGCCGGCGAACCGCTACGGCTACGCCCTGGCGCTCACCCGCAGCGGACGCGGCGCCACCGCGACCGGGCAGTTGCAGCCGCTGCTGCAGTCCCACCCGGACAACCTGATCCTGAAGCTGGCGCTGGCCGACGCCCGCCTGCAGGCCGGGCAGCACGCCGCGGCGCTGGCGATGTACAGCGAGCTCAACACCCAGTCGCCGCGCAACCGCGCCGTCGCGCTCGCCTACGCCAAAGCGCTTACCGCCGGCGGCGACAAGGCGCAGGCCAGCCTCGCCGCGAACCTGCTGCGTCCGCTGCTGGACGATGCCAGCGAGCCCGAGGTCTACGGCGCCTACGCCCGCGCCAGCGAGAAGGCCGGCGACAGCGTGCGCGCCGGCGAGGCGTTCGCCGACGCCAGCTACTACTCCGGCCGGCCGTTCGACGCGATGGAACAGCTCAGGCGGCTGCTCAAGCGCGACGACCTGGACTACTACGCGCGGGCGCGCATCCAGGCGCGCATCAGCGAGCTGACCCCGCTGGTGCTGGAGCTGCACAAGCGCAAGATCAAGACCGAGGACAACCCGGACGGGCGGCAGCAGCAGTTGCGGCCCGACGGCGGCTGTGACAGCCGGCTGTGCTTCAGCCTCGGCGCCGGCCCGGACGGCGCCGTGCGGCCGCCGGGGTAACCCGGATCCCTTCAAGCCGGACCCATGTCATCGACACGTAACATTCATCCATTGCAATATCACGGTCACAAGACACCTGCGGACCCCGGCGTGCACAAACGCATCCTGATCGTCGAAGACGAGACCTCGATCCGCGAAATGATCGCCTTTGCCCTGCGCAAGGCCGGCATGGACGCGATGCAGGCGGCCGACTCGCGCGCCGCCCAGATGGCGATCGCCGAACAGGTCCCCGACCTGATCCTGCTCGACTGGATGCTGCCCGGCACCAGCGGACTGGAGCTGGCCCGGCGCCTGCGCAAGGAGGAGCTCAGCCGCGAGGTCCCGATCATCATGCTCACCGCGCGCGGTGAGGAGATGGACCGCGTCAACGGCCTCGAGGCCGGTGTCGACGACTACGTGGTCAAGCCGTTCTCGACCCGCGAACTGGTCGCCCGGATCAAGGCCGTGCTGCGGCGCAGCCACGGCGACGACGGCTCCGGCGTGGTCGAACTCGGCGGCCTGCGCATCGACGGTCCGGCGCACCGGGTCTTCGCCGGCGACGAGCCGGTGCCGATCGGCCCCACCGAATACCGCCTGCTGTACTTCTTCATGACCCATCCCGAGCGCGTCTACTCGCGCACGCAGCTGCTCGACCACGTCTGGGGCGGCAGCGTGTACGTGGAGGAGCGCACCGTCGACGTACACATCCGCCGCCTGCGCAAGACGCTGGAGCCGTGGAAGCTGGACGAACTGGTGCAGACCGTGCGCGGCACCGGCTACCGTTTCTCGACCAGCATTTGAGCCGGCGCGAGCCGGCTTGCGGCGGCGGCGCCTTTTGCCGATGCTGGGCCTCCGCCGCCCCGAGCTTCCGCGCCGCATGAGCCCGTCCGCCACGCCCTCCTGGAAACTGCCCTCCACGCTGGCCGCCGGCCTGGGTGGCGGTGCGCTGCTGGGCTGGCTGGCCGGGGGTCATCCGGCGGCCGGGATCGCCCTGGTCGCCATCGCCGAAGTCGTCTTGCTTCTGACTCGGATCCGTCATCAAGACCAGATCATGATGGATGCATCCGCGACCGCCACCTCCCTCCAGCATGACCGTTTCATGACGCGATCCCGCCGCCTCGCCTCGAACCTGCGCGACCTGCGCAACGCCGTAAGCAAATTGCCCGACGCAGTGGTGCTGCTCGACGAACAGCAGCAGATCCGCTGGTTCAACCATGCTGCCGAAAACCTGCTCGGGCTGCGCCGGCCGCAGGACCGCGGGGTATCCCTGTCGCAGCGGCTGGCCGGCTCCGAGCTCGCCGACTGGCTGCGCGACGGCGCGCGCGGTCCGCTCAACGACGCCAGCGCACCGGGGCAGGCGGACAGCCAGATCAACCTCAGCCTGCTGCCGCTCGGCGACCATGAGCAGTTGCTGCTGGCGCATGACGTCAGCCACCTGAACCGGCTCGAACAGACCCGCCGCGATTTCGTCTCCAACGTGTCGCACGAATTGCGCACGCCGCTGACGGTGATCCACGGCTACCTGGAACTGCTCGACCCGGAAGACCTGCCCGAGCTGGCGGCGGTATTGGGTGAGATGCGCGCGCAGTCGAAGCGGATGGGCCAGATCGTCGAGGACCTGCTGACCCTGTCGCGGCTGGAGACCCAGCATGAGGTCGTCGACGAGCGGGTGCCGATGGAAGCGCTGCTGGCGACCGTGCGCAAGGAGGCCGAGGCGCTCAGCCAGGGCCGCCATCGCATCGTGCTGGAATCCACCGCCGGAGTCGATCTGCTCGGCTCGCCGAAAGACCTGCACAGCGCGCTGTCGAACCTGGCCAGCAACGCGGTGCGCTACACCCCCGCCGGCGGCAGCATCACCATCCGCTGGCAGCGCGAACCCGCCGGCGCAGCGTACTCGGTCAGCGACACCGGCTTCGGCATCCCGGCCTCGCACCTGGCCCGCCTCACCGAGCGCTTCTATCGGGTTTCCTCCAGCCGCTCGCGCGACACCGGCGGCACCGGACTGGGCCTGTCGATCGTCAAGCACGTGCTGAACCTGCACCAGGCCCAGCTGCAAATCCAGAGCGCGCCGGGAGTGGGCTCCACCTTCTCCTGCCATTTCGGCATGGCGCGGCTGCTGCCCCCCGGCAGCAACGACGAAACCTGAAGGCTTGCGGCGGCGACGCATGCATTCGGCCCTCGCCATGCGCCAGAATGAGGCATGCGCCCGCCTGCCCCCGTCCCGCCCGATGCCACCGACCTGACCGCGCCCGGGCTCTACCTCAGCCGCGAACTGGCCGCCCTGGAATTCAATTTCCGCGTGCTCGCGATGGCGCGCGACGACTCCGTGCCATTGCTGGAGCGGCTGCGCTACCTGAGCATCGTGGCGAACAACCTCGACGAGTTCTTCGAGGTGCGGGTGGCGACGCTCAAGCGCCACCACGCCTACGGTTCGGCCGCACCGGGACCGGACGGGCTGGCTTCGGGCGAGCTGCTGTCGCGCATCCGCAGCCGCGTGCTGGACCTGGTCAGCGAACAGTACGCGGCGTGGCAGGAGCAGCTCGCCCCGCAGCTGGACGCCGAGCAGATCCACATCCTCACCCGCAAGCAATGGAGTCCCCGCCAGCGCCGCTGGCTGCGCGGCTACTTCGAGCACGAGGTGCTGCCGGTGCTGTCGCCGCTGGGGCTGGACCCGGCGCATCCGTTCCCGCGCATCCTCAACAAGACGCTGAACATCGCCGTGGTGCTGAAAGGCCGCGACGCGTTCGGCCACGAGGGCCACATGGCGCTGGTGCGCGCGCCGCGCTCGCTGCCGCGGATCATCCGCGTGCCGGCCGAGGTCGGCGGGCCCGGCGACCATTTCGTGTTCCTCGCCGAGCTGCTGCAGGCATTCGCCGACCTGATGTTCCCCGGCCTCAAGGTGGTCGGCGCATACCAGTTCCGGGTCACCCGCAACAGCGAGCTGATCGTCGAGGAGGCCGAAGTGGAGAACCTCGCCCTCGCGCTCAGCGAGGAGCTGGTCGGCCGCGGCTACGCGCGGCCGGTGCGTCTGGAGATAGCCAACGATTGCCCGAAGGCGATCACCGCGATGCTGATCGAGAACTTCCAGCTGGAAGAGACCGACGTGTACCGCTGCGACGGCCCGGTCAACATCATCCGCGCCGGATTGATCTACGACTGGCTGGACCGGCCGGAGCTGAAATTCCCCCGCTTCAACCCGCAGCTGCCGGCCGCACTCGAGAGCGGCCGCAACAAGTTCGAACTGATCGGCCAGCACGACGTGCTGCTGCACCACCCGTACCAGAGCTTCGCCGCGGTGATCGACCTGCTGCGCCAGGCCGCCGCCGACCCGCAGGTGCTGGCGATCAAGCAGACCCTGTACCGCGCCGGCGAGGACACCCCGCTGGTCGACCTGCTGGTGGAGGCCGCGCGCAACGGCAAGGACGTCACCGTGGTGATCGAGCTGCGCGCGCGTTTCGACGAGGAGGCCAACATCCGCCTCGCCACACGGCTGCAGGAGGCCGGGGTGCAGGTGGTCTACGGCGTGGTCGGCTACAAGACCCACGCCAAGATGATGCTGATCGTGCGCCGCGAGGGCGAGGCGCTGCGCCGCTACGTGCACCTGTCCACCGGCAACTACCACCAGGCCAACAGCCGGATGTACACCGACATCGGCCTGATGACGGCGAATCCGGAGATCGGCGAGGACCTGCACAAGGTGTTCCAGCAGCTCTCTGGCCTGGGTCCGATCATCGAGCTGAAGCGGCTGCTGCATTCGCCGTTCACGCTCTACCCCAGCGTGCTGGCGAAGATCGAGCGCGAGACCGCGCACGCCGAGGCCGGCCGCCCCGCCCGCATCGTCGCCAAGCTCAACGCGCTGAACGAGGCGCGCGTGATCGAGGCGCTGTACCGCGCCTCGCAGGCCGGCGTGGAGATCGACCTGATCGTGCGCGGCGCGTGCACCCTGCGCCCCGGCCTGCCAGGCATTTCCGAGCGCATCCGCGTGCGCTCGATCGTGGGCCGCTTCCTCGAGCACAGCCGGGTGTACTGGTTCGCCAACGACGGCGAGGCGGAAATCTACTGCGCCAGCGCGGACTGGATGGAACGCAACCTGCGACGGCGGATCGAGGTGGCGTTCCCGATCCTCGATGCCGAGCTGGCGACGCGGGTATTCGAGGAAACCCTGGCCAACAGCCTGGCCGACAACACCCAGGCCTGGCTGCTCGGCGGCGACGGCCGCTACACCCGCGCCGAACCCGGCGATGAGCCGCCCTACAGCGCACAGCAGGGCCTGATCGAGCGTTACTGCAAATGAGCCGCGCCGCATGAAGCGCCATGTCGCCCATGGCGCGTGCCCGTGCGAGAATCCACGCTTGGCCGAAGCGGGAACCCGGGCGTGAGTCCAGCCGAACAGACACCGATCCGCGACGGCGAACTGCTCGCCGCGGTGGACATGGGCTCGAACAGTTTCCACCTGGTGGTGGCCCGCATGGAGCATGGCGAGCCGCGGGTGATCGACCGCCTGCGCGACACCGTGCGGATGGCCGCCGGCCTGCGCGCCGACGGCACCCTGGACGCCGAGCGGCGCGCCCGCGCCATGGCCTGCCTGGCCCGTTTCGGCCAGCGCATCGCCGGCCTGCCGTCGATGCGGGTGCGTGCGGTGGCTACCAACACGGTGCGCCGGCTGGCCTCGCCGCAGACCTTCCTGACAGCCGCCGAGGCGGCCCTCGGCCATCCGATCGAGGTGGTCTCCGGCCGCGAGGAAGGCCGCCTGATCTTCCTCGGCGCGGCGCACGACCTGCCCGCCACGCGCGAACCGCGGCTGGTCATCGACGTCGGCGGCGGCAGCACCGAGTTCATCATCGGCCGCGGGTTGGCGCCGCTGCACACCGAGAGCGTGCAGGCCGGCTGCATCGCCTCGACCATGCGCTTCTTCCCCGGCGGCAAGATCAACCGCAAGCGCTGGCAGCGCGCGCTCGGCGAGATCGGCGTGCTGCTGCAGCAGTTCGCCGAGGACTATCGCGAGTCGGGCTGGCAGGACGCCTACGGCTCGTCCGGCACCGCCAAGTCGATCGGCGCGGTGGTGCAGGCGATGAAGTTCTCCGACGACGGGATCACCCCGTCCTCGCTCGCCGCGCTGCGCGACGTGCTGATCGGCCACGGCCAGATCGGCACGCTCAAGCTGCCCGGCCTGGTCGAGGAACGTGCGCCGGTGCTTGCCGGCGGCGTGGTGATCTTCGAGGCGGCGTTCGCCGCGCTCGGCATCGAGCGACTGCGCGTGTGCGAAAGCTCGATGCGCGAAGGCCTGCTGTGGGACCTGCTCGGCCGTGCCGGCGGCAGCGATCCGCGCACCGCCAGCATCGACGCCCTGGCCACCCGCTACGGCGTCGACCGCGCCCAGGCGCGGCGGGTGGAGGCCACCGCGCTGATGCTGTTCGACCAGGTCGCGCGCGCCTGGAAACTGGATGCCGATGCCCGCGAATGGCTGTCGTGGGCCGCGCGCGTGCACGAGATCGGCCTGGCCATCGCGCACAGCCAGCACCATCATCACGGCGCCTACATCCTGCGTCACGCCGACCTGGCCGGCTTCTCGCGGCAGGAACAACAGCTGCTGGCGGCGGTGGTGGAGATGCACCGGCGCAAACCGGACAAGGCGGTATTGGCCGCACTGCCGCAACGCTACCGTCAGCTCGCCCGCTATACCACCGCATTGCTGCGCCTGGCCGTGCTGTTCCGGCGCGCGCGCCGGGCCGAGTCGCTGCCGCAGATGAAGCTCGCCGCCACCAGCAAGTCGCTGCGCCTGACCCTGCCGCTGACCTGGTTCGAACAACATCCGCTGAGCGAGGCCGACCTGCAGCAGGAACAGTCACCGATAACCGAACTGGGCGTGAAGCTGGACATCTCCAGCAACTGATCGCGACGGCCCAGCTTCCGTCGCAGCCGCGTATCATGCCCGGACGCCCAGACCTCGCCTTTTGATGCCATGTCGAAATTCCTGCTCGCCACGCTGCTCCTGATCCTGCCGCCGACGCTGGCCGCGCAGACCGCCAAGCCGGCAACCGGCACCGGCACCGCGCCACCGCCGCAGGTCGTGCTGAGCACCTCGCAGGGCGACATCACGCTGGAGCTGTACCCGGACAAGGCGCCGAAGAGCGTGGCCAACTTCCTGCAGTACGTCCGCGACGGCTTCTACGACGGTACCTTGCTGCATCGGGCCATCCCCGGCTACCTGGTGCAGGGTGGCCTGTACACCCGCGACCTGCAGCCCAAGCGTACCCGCTCTGCGGTGCCCAGCGAGGCGGACAACGGCCTCTCCAACCTGCGCGGCACGGTGGCGGTCGCTCGCGGCGCCGACCCGAACTCCGGCACCGCGCAATTCTTCTTCAACCTGGTCGACAACCGCCGGCTGGACTTTGCCGGCACGCAGAGCGGACTGACCTGGGGCTATACCGTGTTCGGCAAGGTGCTCAAGGGCATGGACGTGGTCGACAAGATCGCCGCCCTGCCCACGCGTGCGCTCGGTCCGTTCGCTGCCGACGTGCCGGATCCGCTGGTGCTGATCAAGAGCGCACGCGTCGTCGGCGAGGAGTCGGCGGCACCCGCCGCCAGCAACACCGCTCCGGCAAAATCCGCACCGGCCGCGCCGAAGCCGCGCGGAAAAGCCGGCAAGCCCGCCGGCAAGGGTTGACCGGCGCGATGGCCACGCTGTTCATCGCCGACTTGCACCTGGACCCCGCGCGCCCACAGATCACCGCGCTGTTCGAGCGCTACCTGGCCGGCGCCGAGGTCCGCGGTGCCGACGCGCTGTACATCCTCGGCGACCTGGTCGAGGCCTGGATCGGCGATGACGACGATGCCGAGCTGCCCGCGCGCATCGCCGCCGCCACCCGCGCCGTGCGCGACGCCGGCGTACCGGTGTACTTCATCGCCGGCAACCGCGACTTCCTGCTCGGCCCCGCGTTCGCCGCACGCGCCGGCCTGACCCTGCTCGACGACGGCACCGTGCACGACATCCACGGCCGCCCCACCCTGCTGATGCACGGCGACGTGCTGTGCACCGACGACCTCGCCTACCAGGCCGTGCGCCGACAGGTGCGCACGCCAGAATGGCAGGCGCAGATCCTGGCGATGCCGCTGGAGGCCCGCCGCGCCTTCGCCACCAGGGCCCGCGCGGACAGCAAGGCGCATACCGGCAGCACCATGGAAAGCATCATGGACGTCAACGCCGGAACCGTGGCCGAGGCCATGCGCAAGGCGCATGTGACCCGGCTGATCCACGGACATACGCACAGGCCAGCCGTGCATGAGTTTGGGCTGGATGGACAGGCAGCCGAACGGATCGTGCTGGGGGACTGGTATGAGCACGGTTCGGTATTGAGCGTGGATGGCGGTGGCGTCGATCTGCGCGGACTGGCAACCGGCTGAGCCACCCCCGCAGAGGCTCGATGTTCCGATCCGACCAACGGTTCGGCTTCGAGGTCGAATTCGCCCTGTCTCCAAGGCCGCTCTCCACTGACAACGTTCGGGCTGAACGCAGCTCCGAAGGCGCGACGTCGAAGCCTCCGCCAGATACGCAAAACGCCCCTTGCGGGGCGTGGCTTTGATTGGCTGTGCGGAACTGCGGCACGGGGGGATTGTGAATCCCATCCATGGGATTCACCCTTCCGCGCTGCGCGCTGCAGGGCCAGCCTGCGGC
>NZ_JBXAGL010000001.1:52017-91419 GCF_058793995.1 Rhodanobacter sp. GW835-FHT13D09
GTTCCCGACAAATTCGTCGAACCCTGGTTCGTCCACCACCTCTCTCCGCCAGATACGCAAAACGCCCCTTGCGGGGCGTGGCTTTGATTGGCCGTGCGGGACTGCGGCACGGGGGGATTGTGAATCCCATCCATGGGATTCACCCTTCCGCGCTGCGCGCTGCAGGGCCAGCCTGCGGCTGTCCGAATTTGTTCCCGACAAATTCGTCGAACCCTGGTTCGTCCACCACCTCTCTCCGCCAGATACGCAAAACGCCCCTTGCGGGGCGCTTTGCGTATCTGGCGGAGAGAGAGGGATTCGAACCCTCGATAAGGCTTTTGACCCTATACTCCCTTAGCAGGGGAGCCCCTTCGGCCACTCGGGCATCTCTCCGGGGGTTTCTTCGCATCGCTGCGGAGCCGGCAAGGATACCGACCGGCGTGGTCGAGGTAAAGACTTAAATTCGCGCGCTCCGCGCAGTCAATGCCCGGCGGACTCGCCCGGCGGGCCGTCCGTTTCATTCTCGCCCTTGATCCGCTGGTAAATTTCCTCGCGGTGGACGGCTACCGTCTTCGGCGCATTGATGCCGATGCGTACCTGATTGCCTTTCACGCCAAGAACGGTAACGGTCACCTCGTCGCCGATCATCAGGGTTTCACCGACCCTGCGGGTCAGAATCAACATGGTTGCTACTCCATAAAGCTGTTGGTCACAGGCTTGCGGGCTGGCGGTGCCTCACCCCTGAGCGTCCGCCATCCCGCAGTTCGACGATTGATCCGCCGAAGGCCCTACCGCCTTCCCGGCTCACAGCCAAAACACTCCTGAGCGTCCTGACTGGCGATGCAACCGTTCCCGGCAGCACCGACACGTGGCCGATAGTACTTGAGCCTTATTCCCATGCGCAACGCGTCTGGATCGGGCCAAACCGCCTGCCGTTCATGCTCCGAACGGGCTACTGGGTGGCGATCCACTCAGGCAGGGCCGCCAGGATCGCCGGCAGGTTCGGCACGTCGGTTCCGCCGCCCTGGGCCATGTCCGGACGCCCGCCGCCCTTGCCGTCGATCTGCGCGGCGACGTGCGCCACCACGCCGCCGGCCTTGATCCGGCCCAGCGCCTTGCCATGCACTCCGGCAATCAGGGAAACCCGGCCATCCGCCGCACCGGCAAGCAGGATCACACAGTCGCCCAGCTGCTGCTTGAGCTGGTCCACGCTGTCGCGCAGCGACTTCGCATCCAGCCCCTCCAGGCGTGCCGCCACCACCTTGATGCCGTCGACATCCTTCGCCGCCCCGGCCAGGTCGGCGGTAGCTGAACCGGCGGCCTTGCTGCGCAGCGATTCCAGCTCGCGCTCCAGCTTCTTCTGGCGGTCGAACAGCTGGCGCAGCTTGTCCACCGCATCGTTGCCGCTGCTGGAGAGCAGCTGCGAAAACTCGGCCAGGCGGCGCTCCTCGTCGGCCACCCAGGCCAGCGCGCCGGCACCGGTCACGGCCTCGATGCGACGCACGCCCGAGGCCACACCGGCCTCGCCGACGATCTTGAACAGGCCGATGTCGCCGGTGCGGCCGACATGGGTGCCGCCGCACAGTTCGGTGGAAAAATCACCCATCTTCAGCACGCGCACTTCGTCGCCGTATTTTTCGCCGAACAACGCCATCGCGCCGAACTCGATCGCATCGTCGTAGCCCATGTTGCGCACTTCGGCCGCCGCATTGCGACGCACCTCGGCGTTCACCAGCGCCTCGACCCGGGCCAGCTCGTCGTGGCTCATCGGCTTGTGGTGCGAGAAATCGAAGCGCAGCCGCTCCGGCGCCACCAGCGAGCCCTTCTGCGTGACGTGAGTGCCAAGCACCTGACGCAACGCGGCGTGCAGCAGATGGGTGGCCGAATGGTTGAGCACGATCGCCTGGCGCCGTGACGCGTCCACGGCAGCCTCGACTACATCGCCGCTGCGCAACGGCTGCGCGCCATGCCAGCGACCGGCGTGGCCGAAGAACACGCCACCCATCTTCAGCGTGTCGCCGACCTCGAAGCGGCCAACCGGACTGGACAGCGTGCCGGTATCGCCGACCTGGCCGCCCGACTCGGCGTAGAACGGCGTGCGGTCGAGGATCACGAGGCCTTCCTCGCCTTCAGCCAGTTGCTCGACCTGCCGGCCGCCGCGCACGATGCCAAGCACCTTGCTGCCCTGCGCCTGCAACGCCTCGTAGCCGAGGAACACCGTGGGCTTGAGCTGGCTGGCCAGTTCGGCCGGCATCTGGCCCCTGGCCTCGAACTTGCCCGCGGCGCGGGCGCGCTCGCGCTGTTCGTTCATGGCCTGCTCGAAGCCGGCCATGTCCACTTTCAGCCCGCGCTCGCGCGCGATGTCGGCAGTGAGGTCGACCGGAAAGCCGTAGGTGTCGTAGAGGCGGAACGCGTCGGCGCCGGGGATGGTCTTGCCCGACTTCGCCGCGACCTCGTCGAACAGGCGCATGCCGTGCTCCAGCGTTTCACCGAAACGATGCTCCTCGGTGCGCAACGCGTCTTCGGCGAAGGCCTGCTTCGCCGGCAGCTCGGGATAGGCCTGGCCCATTTCCTCGACCAGCGGCTGCACCATCTTCCAGAAGAAGTCGCCGCGCACGCCGAGCATCCAGCCATGCCGCAGCGCGCGGCGGATGATCCTGCGCAGCACATAGCCGCGACCCTCGTTCGACGGCAGCACGCCGTCGACGATCAGGAATGCGCAGGCGCGGATGTGGTCGGCGATCACGCGCAGCGACTTGTTGGCGAGATCCTTCGTGCCGGTGAGCTCACCGGCCACGCGGATCAGGTGCGCGAACAGGTCGATCTCGTAGTTCGAATGCACGTGCTGCAGCACGGCAGCGAGGCGCTCCAGGCCCATGCCGGTATCCACGCATGGCGCGGGCAGCGGCGAGAGCGTGCCGTCCGGCGCGCGATCGAACTGCATGAACACCAGGTTCCAGATCTCGATGTAGCGGTCGCCGTCCTCGTCCGGCGAGCCGGGCGGGCCGCCGGCCACGCCGGGACCGTGGTCGTAGAAGATCTCGGTACATGGACCGCAGGGGCCGGTGTCGGCCATCTGCCAGAAATTGTCGGACGCATAGGGCGCGCCCTTGTTGTCGCCGATGCGCACGATGCGCTCGGCCGACACGCCGACCTCCTTGTTCCAGATGCCGAAGGCTTCGTCGTCGGTGTGGTAGACGGTGACCCACAGCTTGTCCGCCGGCAGCCCGAAGACTTCCGTCAGCAGCTCCCACGCCCAGACGATCGCCTCGCGCTTGAAGTAGTCGCCGAACGACCAGTTGCCCAGCATCTCGAAGAAGGTGTGGTGGCGCGCGGTGTAGCCCACGGCATCCAGGTCGTTGTGCTTGCCGCCGGCGCGCAGGCAGCGCTGCACGTCGGCCGCGCGCACGTAAGGCAGCTTCTCGCTGCCGAGGAACACGTTCTTGAACGGCACCATGCCCGAGTTGGTGAACAGCAACGTCGGGTCGCTGGCCGGCACCAGCGAGCTGGACGGCACGATGGTATGACCCTTGGAGCGGAAGTAGTCGAGGAAGGCGGAACGGATGTCGGAGGTTTTCATGCGGATCAAGGTGGCAGGCGACAAAGGCCACACCGCGGCCAGGCCGATCGACCCGTCAGCCCGTCATCCACGGATGGCGGGTTTCAGGAAATATCGTCGGCTTCGTCCACTTCGGCGTGGGTAACATTCCGTACTGTGGCGGCGGCAAAGCCGCGGCGCAAGAGGAATTGCGCCCGGCGCGAGCGTTCGGCCGGGTCCGCCGTGCCCGCGCTGCCGTAGCGGCGGCGCAGCTGGACAGCGGCCGAGACGTCCCAGTCGACCTCGGCCACGTCCAGCAATGCGCGGATGCGCGTGTCGGTCAGGCCATGGCTTTTCAGCTCCACGCGCAGGCGCAGCGGGCCGTAGCCCTGGGCGATCCGGTTGCGCAGCAGCGCCTCGGCGAAACGGCCGTCGTCCTGATAGTGCTGCTCGCCGAGCCGGTCCAGCGCGGCGGTGGCCTCGTCGCCCTCGTAGCCGCCCTGGCGCAGCTTGGCCGTCAGTTCCTTGCGCGAATGCTCGCGGCGCGCCAGCAGGCCCAGCGCCTTGTCGTAGGCGCTGGGCCGGGGCTTGGCCGGCGGGTTTTCGCCGGAACGATCGCGGCCGGCGCGGCGTTTCATGGCCACGCAAACGGACATGGCCCGGGCAAGCCGGGCCATCTCTTCCGCGGAAAACCGTCAACAGACACGGATCACGCTTCCTCGAGCGCCTCTTCCGCGGCGGCGGCCGGGCGGCCCGCCGGGACCAGCAGGCGCTCGCGCAGCTGCTTGTCGATCTCGTTGGCGATCGCCGGGTTGTCGCGCAGGAACTGGCGCACGTTCTCCTTGCCCTGGCCGATGCGGTCGCCGTTGTAGCTGTACCAGGCACCGGACTTGTCGATCAGGTTCTGCGCCACGCCCAGTTCGATGATCTCGCCCTCGCGCGAGGTGCCCTCGCCGTACAGGATCTCGAACTCGCACTGGCGGAACGGCGGCGCCACCTTGTTCTTGACCACCTTGACGCGGGTTTCCGAACCGATGATCTCCTCGCCTTTCTTCACCGCGCCGATGCGGCGGATGTCCAGGCGCACCGAGGCGTAGAACTTCAGCGCGTTGCCGCCGGTGGTGGTCTCGGGGCTGCCGAACATCACGCCGATCTTCATGCGGATCTGGTTGATGAAGATCACCAGGCAGCCGGATTTCTTGATGTTGGCGGTGAGCTTGCGCAGCGCCTGGCTCATCAGGCGGGCGTGCAGGCCGACGTGGGAGTCGCCCATCTCGCCCTCGATTTCCGCCTTCGGGGTCAGCGCGGCGACCGAGTCGACCACCACCATGTCGACCGCACCGGAACGCACCAGCATGTCGGCGATTTCCAGCGCCTGCTCGCCGGTATCCGGCTGCGACACCAGCAGGTCGTCGACCTTGACGCCCAGCTTCTCCGCGTAGCTCGGGTCGAGCGCGTGCTCGGCGTCGATGAACGCGGCGGTGCCGCCGGCACGCTGGCAGTTGGCGATCGCCTGCAGGGTCATGGTGGTCTTGCCGGAGGATTCCGGGCCGTAGATCTCGACCACGCGGCCGCGCGGCAGGCCGCCGACGCCGAGCGCGATGTCCAGCCCCAGCGAACCGGTGGAGACCGTCTCGACCGGTTCGTTGACGCGGTCGCCCATGCGCATCACGGCGCCTTTGCCGAACTGCTTTTCGATCTGGCCGAGGGCGGAGGTGAGCGCCTTGCGCTTGTTGTCATCCATCGTCTTGTGTTCCGGTTGGGCTGTGATTGGAATGCATGATGCCCCGATCGGATCTCACTGGCTGCGATCAAGGGGCGCGATCACGGGAAATCGACGTTGACAGCCAGTATCCCACACTGGCCAAGCGGGTCTGGCGGCGGATCGCGCTTCACTCCGTCAGCGTTTTGCGCAGGCCGATGAGCGCCGCCGCCACGGTCTGCCGGCGCACCGCCTCGCGGTCGCCCGGAAAATGGAACTGCCGTGCATGACCGTAGCCGCCGCGACGCTTCCAGCTGATCCATACCGTGCCGACCGGCTTGTCCAGGGTGCCGCCAGATGGTCCGGCGATACCGGTCACCGCCACCGCCACGCCGGCGCCGAAACGTGCCAGCGCGCCGGATACCATCTCCAGCGCGGTTTCCTCGCTGACCGCCCCGCTTTGCTCCAGCGTGCGCGGATTGACCCCGAGCAGCGCCTCCTTGGCCTCGTAGCTGTAGGTCACCACGCCGGCGTCGAACCAGGCCGAGCTGCCCGGCAGGTCGGTCAGGGTCTTGGCGATCCAGCCGCCGGTGCACGACTCGGCCGTCACCAGCATCAGCCGGCAGCGCTGCACCTCGCTGGCCACCTCGCCGGCCAGCGTCAGCAACTCGGCATCGGTAGGAACGGACAACAACTCCATGCGAGACTCCCGGACTGGACGAAACTTTGCGCCACGCGCAGGGGCACCGTTCTACCTGTTCCGCGCGACCACGCCAAGACTTGCATTGCATGAGCCAAGACGATCTCACCAAGCACACCCCGTTCATGCGCCAGAATATCCGTATGCTGAACAACCCAAGCGGGGCGCGGGTTCCGGGGCACACAGACCCATCGGATAGCCAACTTGGACGGAACTTGGACGTCAAAAACGGGGGGTTTGACCCGGGTACAACCCCCAAAAAGGGGTTGGACGCCGCCCAAACCTTGACCCCGTTTAGCCGTCTAAATGCCCACGCCCGAACGCACCAACAAGTCGGCGACAGGACCATCTCAAAGCGTGGATAGCGCCCACTACTTGGCCGACTCCTAAAGCGAGCCTCGGGTGCTTGGGATTGGCCCAACCTGAAGGACTTCCCGGACAAGTCGGCCGAGATGACGACCCGCGCTGGTCGCGACGAGAACGGAGTGAAGTGGTCCGCGGATGCGTTCGGCATGTTCGCCGTCGCCCCGCAACCTTCGAAAGCGAACGCTCATCCTCGGTCGACATGGTCGCCGGCACGAGAGACGGGTAACCCAATCCAGGACAGCCTGGAGCGCTGATGGCGTACCACCACACCAGGAACAAGGCCCACGGGGCGGTGCGAATTGACCAGAAAAGGTTGGCCGGCCGATGGATCACTAGCCAGAGTTAGTAATCCAAAACGGCCTAGCTCGGGCTAATCAGGACTGGGTCGTCCAGGCCCGGGTTTCACGCTGGTCGTGAGAGGAAAGACCTCATGCGTGCATCGGGGCGAATACATCACACGACCAATCGACAGTGACCAGCCCGCCGACCAGTCTCATCAGTTGCAAGCCCATGTCGACCGGCGGAAACCGACCCCAAACGGAAGTTCCACTCTGCATTGACGAGGTAGAGAACGGACCATCGAAGGGCCTAGCGTAGTGTCAGGTCCTTTGGATCGCTTGCACCCGTCACGTCCGCATGGCATGATGGGTCTACATAATAGATGCATCTACTAAATCGAATGATTCCTATGCCACCGGAGATTCGTGACAATTTGCCCCCTTGGGGTGCGGAGCGTCGGCTTGAGTTCATAGACTTCCGCCTGCGCTGGGAGCGCACAGTTAATCGCAGCGATTTGGTTGAATTCTTCCGGATCTCGCCCCAGCAGGCTTCTGCCGACCTGGCCCGCTACGCCGAGCTTGCTCCTGGAAACCTGGAGTACGACAAGAGCCTTAAGACCTATCGCGCTACCGCCGCGTTCAAACCCGCCACGGCTCGCCATGACCCGCAGTCGTACCTAGACGAATTGGTGGTTTTGTCTTCAGGCGCTCTCTCGACCGCATCATCGTTCATTGGCTGGCAGCCCACATGCGACGTCGTGCGATATCCCGCTCGCCCCATCGTTACGGATACGTTGCTGCAGCTCCTATGGGCCATCCGCGACGGTGAGGAGTTGAAGGTCATGTATCAGTCGATGCGCCGACCGTCCCCGACCCTGCGCTGGATCGCGCCCCACGCGCTTGCATCCGATGGCCAGCGCTGGCACGTCAGGGCTTGGTGTCACGAGAATGGCGACTTCAGGGACTTCGTGATCTCGCGCATTCGCGCTGTGCAAGACCGTCGCGAGACCGTCATATCCGGAGTCGACGACGAGTCGTGGCATACCCACATGGACATTGTTCTCGCGCCTCGGGCGGGCTTGACTGATGGCCAGCGGCGCGCCACCGAGATCGACTTCAACATGTCCCGCGGCCGCCTGAAGTTATCTTGCCGAAAGGCTCTCGCTTTCTATCTTCTGCGGCAGTTGCAGTTGGACCGCCCGCCTGACCAGTCACTGGCTACCCAGCCGCTGGAGCTTGTGAATCGCGCAGAGATGACCGACGTGCTCGCTGCGGCTCAGAAGCCTCTAGGATTTCCGCCTTTGGCTCACGCCGGACACCAGGAGTTCCACCATGAACGAACATAAACCCGCCAACTATCACTTTTTCGTCGACAACAAGAAGTTCGACACCGACCGTGCCTCGCTGACGACTATGGAGATCAAGGCGATAGCCGGCGTGCCCGCCAACTATCAACTTTTCCTTGAGGAGCATGGTGATGCTCCAGACCGTGCTCTCTCCGATGGCGAGGGCCTCGATCTTCAGAACCCGCCGAAGCATTTCTACGCCGTTCCACCTGCCACTTTTGGTTGCGCATGATCCAGGCCCAACTTCAAGAGCTCGTCGAGCACTGCGCGGCCAACGGCTTTCAGCCGCCCGTACCCACGCAATTGTCCAACGGCGGTATGCTGATTCGCATTCCGGCAGTGTCCGTCACCGGCTGGAACCGCCCTGCGGCGGACGTTCTGTTCGTGGCCCCGCCGGGCTACCCTGCGGCTCAGCCCGACTGCTTTTGGGTCGAGCCAAATAACTTCCGGCTTGCTGGCGGTCAAACGCCGCAGAACACCAACGATGCCAATCCCATTCCCGGCGATATTGAACCTGGACGCACCACGACGTGGTTCTCTTGGCATGTGCAGAGTTGGAACCCCAGCCGAGACACGCTCATCACCTTCTACAAGGTGATTCTCAACCGGCTCGCGTTCTTGCAATGATCGACCTGCGCATCGCCTCCAGCGACTTGGCCGCACTGCGTTCAACCGTGCTAGGGCACAAAGACGAGCGGTGCGCTGTGCTATTGACGTCGCGACTCGAACAGGGGCGCCGGGCGTTACTCGTCCGGGAGATTGTTCTTCCCGAGGATGCTGACTACGCCCGACGAAGCCCCATCCATGCCGAATTGAGACCCGATTTCGTGGCGCGGGTGACTAAGCGCGCCAAGCTCGCCAGTCTCTCGCTGGTATTCGTGCACACTCATCCAGGTGACCAGTCGCCACGGTTCTCCCGCACGGATGACGAGGGCGAACGCGAACTCGCTGCATTCCTAGCGAGACGGGGTCTTGAGGAGCCCCATGCTGCGTTGGTACTGAGTGACGGAGGAATGTGTGCTCGGCTCTTGGGTCGTCCCGATATGATCCGGGTTGTGTCGGTCGGAGATAGGTTGACCGTCGAGTTCGATGCGCATCGTGAGGAGACAACGGCTGCTCCGATGTTCGATCGGCAAGTCCGAGCCTTCGGCATCGAGGGGCAGAAGGTGCTACAGGAACTGCGCGTCGGCATCGTGGGTCTCGGCGGCACAGGTTCGATAGCGGCACAGCAGCTCGCTCATCTCGGTGTGCGGGACTTCGTGCTGATCGACCCTGACCATCTGGAGCTGACAAACCTAAATCGAGTGGTCGGCGCAAGCGAGTCCGATGTCGACCTGCCTAAGTCCGAACTGGCGCGGCGTCATGTTCAGGCGATCGCGCCGACGGCTCGCGTCCGCTCGGTCGTCGGTGATGTCGTTCACGCCTCGGTGGCTAAGGAACTTCTGAGTGCCGATATCATCCTGTGTTGCACGGACAGCCACGGTAGTCGTTCTGTCATACAGCAGGTCGCCTACCAGTACTTGATCCCTTGCGTTGATGTTGGTTCGACCATCACGACCCACGATGGTCAGGTTACTGGCGTCTATGGTCGAGTCCAATTGCTCGGCCCTGACCAAGCTTGCCTGTGGTGTTCCGGGCTGTTGAGCTCTGAGGAAGTACGCCGAGACATGATGAGTGCTTTCGAGCGCAAGGCGGACCCGTACATTCAAGGGGCTCACGAACCTGCGCCATCTGTCATTTCGCTCAATGGTACCGTTGTGTCCCTGGCAGTGACCATGTTGCTGGGCATAGTGACGGCAGTCCCGGTAGGCCCGCGACACCTGATCTACAACGCCTCCGCCTCCACACTGCGGCCTGCGCGCGCCACGCCCCAGGATGGCTGTTTTATCTGCTCACGACAGGGCGTGTTTGGCCGTGGTGATTTGCAACCCCTCTTTGCACGACAGGACTAGTCGTGACCATTCACAAGTTCTCGGCTGTTCGATCCCGCAACCGCATCGGTTTAGTGGACGAGGACTGGACGCCAGAGATCCCTAAGGGCATCGATATAGATTTTGATGCACTGCCGGGCTACAAAATCTATCGCTGCAGTGATGCCTCTCTCCTGGAGCCTGGGCGCTTGGCTACCACGGCTGCGGTTATTTTCCGCCAGTCTCACAAGCGCCCGCGCCAGATTGCCAATCAATTAGAGCGAATGGCTCCTGCGCTGCTGCAGCACGGGTGTCTCGTCTTTGTCCAGCCTCTACCTGTGAAACCTGATGCTGGCACTCAATATTTGAGGCGATTTTTCGTCGAGGCAATCAACGCCCTGCAGTTGCCAGTATCCGGGCTGACCGAAAAGGAGTTCGACTATCTAGGCGATTGGTCCGGTGATTTCAACGCAACGAAGCTGACGCCTCTGGTTCATGTCCTTGAATTATCGGACGACTGGCAAGGGGTGCTTTCGTACCTTCAGTGGCATCCGCCTGGAGAAGCGTTCGCACCGGGTCCGCGCGTTGTGCTCTGCGATCCAGATGACGTCGAAGATGAGCTTGACGTAGAACATGCCTTGCTTGTGCAACGTGCGTTCTGGGACAGTGCCGAAGTCCGTCTGGAACCACTGCAAAATGGGTTGTCAGGCGTGAACGCCTATCGAGCGTACGTACACCAACGGGTAGACCAGGTCGGCGGGCAATGGCCCTTTCGCTATTTTGTCAAAATCGGCGATCGCGGAAAGGTTGCCACCGAGTTCATGAAGTACTGCGATCTAGCGCTTGAGCATCTGCCCTACCACCTGGGTCCAAGACTGCGCCTGGATCGCTGCGCTCTGGGACATCAATCTGGCATCGTCGTTAGCGACTTCGTCGGCGGTGCTGTGCCCCTGCGGGACTGCGTACGCGGCGGTCGTGCTGCAGCCTTGATCGCTAACCTCTTCAATGTGACGTTTCGCGCTTGGCATAATTGTGCGGTACCGAAGGACGTTTCTCTTCAGGAATACCTCCATCAAAGGCTTCTTCCCATCCCAGGTTTTAGACAGCCCCTATTCGATAAGTATGGCGCAACAAAGAGTCTTGAAGAACTAAGCGAGCTGCTCCTCAAGGGCGACAGTCGTCCAGTCAGCATGGGAGTCATCCATGGTGACCTTCATGCCACCAACGTTATGGTGCGCGGCGACGACGCCATACTTATCGATTTTGAAAGCGTGCAGGCTGAGGTACCCGTACTCCGCGACCTGGCATGCTTGGAGGGTGGGCTTTTTGTCGATGGCTTCGTCGGTGACCGTCGAGATACAGCGTCAATTCTGGATTCGGTGAAGTGCCTTTTCGCCCCCGAATTGCTCCTCAACGGCCGAGTTACCTCCTGTCACCCCATTGACGGTTCGGCATGGTTCTTCGACTGTGTGATGCAAATTCGGATGCAGGCCCGTCAGCACGAACTGAAATCAGGTCAATATGCGCTGGTACTTGCATCCGAACTGATGCATAAGGCATGCAACGCCCACAATTTCGACACTGATAACAGAAGCGGCGCCGAGGAACACTGCATCAGGAAGGAACAGACTAGGGCAATGGCCTACGTACTTGCTGAGTGGATTCTCGTAGGGCTGCCGAATTTCGTCGACATGGAAAGCAAACAAGTTACCCAGTGAAGAATCTTGATTTAAACTTGAAGGCGGTAGTCGAGTCTCGCTCCGACATCGGCACCCTGCTCGGCAAGCCTGGCGATGCTGTCATCATCCAACGCGGCCAGCCCAGGTGGATGATGCTCAAATGTCCCTGCGGCTGTGGCGAGGATATCCCCATAAACCTTGATCGCCGGGCGGGGAAGGCGTGGCGCTACTACCAGGGAGGGGATAAGGGCGTGACGCTGTACCCCTCCGTCTGGCGCGACACCGGCTGCGAGAGCCATTTCATTGTCTGGAGGGGGCGCATCCTGCTCATGGGCGGCTACGTCGACGATGATGCATCATCGGTTCCTGATCTTCCTGATCTCATTCGGCGGGTTCGCATGTCGTGGCCATCTGGCGTAATGATCTCCTACGTCGATGTGGCCGATAAACTGGGCGAAATTCCTTGGGACGTTCTCGAAGCCTGTCGTCATCTCACTCGAGAAGACGTCTTCGTTGAAGGCTCGGGTCAGCAGCGCGCGATGTTTCGGCGTCGCTGAAGAATGGAGCTTCGTCACTAGGTAACTTGAGATCGCGTACTCAATTTACGCAAATCTCAGTCGCCTAGTTGAGCTAGGCGAGAAGTTTGTACACTATCGCATGTCCGTAAGGCGGCAACCGAAGCTTCCGTAAGCCGATACTTTCCGCGCCATAAGATCGAAACAGATTCGAATGTCCGCTAATGAGCAGGACACGAGTTCTTTCACGACTGTCGGCTCTTGGCCGATATCTGCCGCTGTGTCGATAGATGATCATTGTGCCGGAGAGCTGATCAATCTCGGTCGGTTCAGGCGATCAAGTTGAGCGGTGTGTGCACCTCACAAACCCACTATCGTGATGTAAGCGGCGCGCAATGCCTCGGCGTCCACTGCGGCATGATGTCGGCGCGCCGCCTTCTCGGGTCTGCACCCGAAATAGATCTCCAGCTCACCCAGGACGTCTTGGCGTGTGACGAGCACCGGCTCCCACACCGGCACCTCACCGCTCCACGTTCCAAACCCCGTCAGCGCCCTCGCCAACTGCCTCTTGTCGATCGCCCCGTCGAAGTGGATGCGTGGGTGGTCAAAGGACGCTACGAACCCTCGTAGTTGTTCACCGAAGTTCTCATCCGAGAGCGCTGCGTCACCGCCGTCCAAGAGCGGATAGACCACCTTGCTGACGAAGGATGACGGCGCTCCGGGTCGTGGAGCCCGCTCGGCGTAGAAGCATTGGGTAGCATCCGCGTTGACCAAGGCCAAGCTGGCCAACTCGCGCACGGCATCGTTGTTCCACTCGGTGTCGAGAAAGAGAAGATCGGCCATGCAGGGCCCCTGTGTCATTGGGCGGTGATTGGGAGTAACAGTATGCCCCGCGAAACGACTTCCCCACCTGATCAGGCCACCGGTCGCCATTAGCCCATGGCAAGATGCCCGTCTGGGGAGCAGGGAACGTGATTATGGAGTGGGCATCTACCAAGCCTGGTGAGCTATTCACCAGCAGCAATTCGTGGCACGCCAAGATCTCAGGTAGCTTCCTGACGTTGAAGGAGGCGACCCAACCCACGGCATCCTTCAGCCTCGTCCAGCTGTGCGCAGTGCGCGTGGCGACCGGGGTGATGTGGGCCACCTGCCACTTCGACTTCCTGGATGGCGCCCAGAAACGGACCCGGACGGTCGACGGCATTCCGAACGAGAAGGCCCAGGAGATGCACCGGGCCGTGGACGAGGCCACTGCAGAAGCCCTGTCTGGATTCATCGCAAACCAGGTTCCGGCACTCGAGTCGTGGCTCGATCGAGCGATTGCGGGATTGAGCCCAACGCCGGGTGCGTTCATCACCGCGGCCGCGATCGAGCGGGCCTTGATCCAAGCCAAGCCTCCCAACACACCTGGCGGCATTTCATGGGGCTCCATTCTGACCCACGCAAAGGCCAAGCTCGCTCGCAGCAAGGGGCGCGCCTGGCCCGAGTGGACGGGGTCGCCCAACATCGAGTTGGAAAAGAGGGTCTACCCACACAACGAAGCCGCGTTCAAGGTCGCCCTAGAACGCTGGCTCTCCGGGCTGATCCCTTTCATGCACACCAAGGGTTGGGTTCCAAAAGGAATAGTTCCTCGTGGGATTGCTAAGCACCCTGCACCCGAATGGCCAGGCCGGACTTGGGCGCAAGTCATGGGGGACGCAACGCCCGAAGTCACGGTGACGAAGACTGTAGAGTCAAAAAATCAGGAGTTTTTGGCGAAACAGCGAAAAGCCCGAAAACCGTTCTTCGACACCGTCGAGAAAAACCCTCTGACGGACGAGCAGATCTATGCGTGCGTATGCATGGACGACGCCGTGATGGTGGTCGCGGCGGCGGGCTCAGGCAAGACCTCCACCATGGTGGCCAAGACGGGGTACGTCCTTCACGAAGGATTGGCTACGCCGGATCAAATCCTCCTGCTGGCCTTCAACCGAGCCACAGCAGACGAGGTGGGCGAACGCATCGCCGAGCAGTTGCACGGTGTGCCGGACGTCGACCAGGTCCGGTCCAACACCTTCCACTCGTTCGGTATTGAGGTGATCGGCAAAGCCACCGGCAAGAAGCCTTCGCTGGCACCGTGGGTGGCACCCGATAATCCCGGAGCCGACATCCGGGAGGTGGTGGACATCGTCCACGCTCTGTCTGCCCAAGACCCGCGGTTCAAGCGCGATTGGGACCTGTTTCGAACCATCTACGGACGCGATGTCGGCAAGTGGGGGGAGCCCCAGGAGCCCGATGCCTATGGTGATGGCAAGCGCGGGTTCCTGACGGCTAATGGCGAGGTCGTCAAGAGCAAGGAAGAGCGGACCATCGCTGACTGGCTTTTTTATCATCGAGTGGCCTACGAGTACGAACGACCCTACGAACACGAAACCGCCGACGCGCAGCACCGACAATACTTCCCGGACTTTTATTACCCCGACGCGAAGCTTTATCACGAGCACTTCGCTCTCAACGAGAATGGCGAGCCCCCGAAAAGGTTCAAGGGCTACATGAGCGGCGTGGAATGGAAACGCCAGCTCCACGCTGAGAAAGGCACCGACCTCGTGGAGACGACCTCGCACACCCTGAAAACTGACGAAGCGTTCGAGGTATTGACGCAGGCTCTGACGGCACGGGGAGTCCAGCCCACATACGATTCCAGTCGCGAGACCAACAGGCTGCAACCCATCCCCGAGCAGGACCTGGCTCGGTCGTTTCGAGTCTTTCAGCAGCACGTCAAGAACAATGGCTTATCGCACCTGCAGCTGCACGAAGCGTTGGCGGTTCAATCCCAAGACGGCTATGCGGGGCGATTGAAACGATACCTCGCGCTGTACGAGCGGATCGCCGCGGAGTGGGAAAGCCGGCTCCGTGCGGGGCGGTTCATCGACTTCGAGGACATGCTGATCCAAGCGGCCATGCACGTCGAATCCGGGCAGTTCAAGAGTCCCTACACCGTCATCCTGGCCGATGAGTTCCAAGACAGCTCCCGCTCACGGATCCGGCTCCTGAAGGCACTCGCCAAGAACCCGACGGTGCCCACGCATCTGTGCGTCGTGGGGGATGACTGGCAGGGCATCAATCGGTTCGCCGGCTCAGATATCTCCGTCATGACGGAGTTCGAAAAGACCTTTGAACATGCCACGCGCCTGACGTTGAACACCACGTTCCGTTGCCCCCAGGATCTTTGCGATGTTTCGAGCGAATTTATCCAGGCAAACCCCGCTCAGATCGCCAAGGTTGTCCGGACGACCAACCCACTAACCAAGACACCCATGCTGGCCTACGGCCTCACGGACAAGTCCCTCATCCCCGCCCACGTCGAGCAGCAACTCGAGGACATGCACCGCTACGCCCGCGAAGGAAAGCTCATACCGGCCAAAGGCCACCACGTCACCATCATGTTGCTGGGCCGCTATCGGGACGATGAGCCTGTTGCCCTGAGTGCATGGAAAGCCCGTTTCGGCGACCGATTGAAGATCGTGTTCCGGACAGCGCATGGATCGAAGGGGCTGGAGGCCGAATACGTCTTCGTGCTCAACGTCATCCAGGGAACCCGCGGCTTCCCCAGCCAGATCCAAGACGACCCAGCCCTCCAGCTGGCGATGCCCGCGCCCGATCCGTTCCCCTTCGCGGAGGAACGCCGACTCTTTTATGTAGCCATGACCCGCGCCCGCAAGCAGGTGCGCTTCTACACAACGTTGAATCAGCCCTCCCAGTTCCTGCTCGAACTGGTACAGAGCAAGCACTTGACCATCGAACCGATCGGCGGCGACGCGTTGGATCCCTGCCCGAAGTGTGAACAGGGCGTCATGCAGCCCCGGCCGGGTCCGCGTGGCGTATTCCATGGATGCAGTCGGTTTCCGGCTTGCGATTACACCTGCAACCCGCCGGATGGAGCGCGACAGGCGCCCCGGATCCCAGCGCCTTCGCAACGGATTCGCCAGGCCGTCAAGGTTGGCGATACGTGCCCGATCTGCCGTCAGGGTGTCCTACAGATGAAGAATGGGCGCAATGGTGCGTTTCTGGGATGTTCGCGTTATCGCTCAGGCTGCCGTGCCACAGCGAGCGTCCCTTGAGTCGAAGTGCCCTGCTCGTCGGTTCCACCAAGACTGCGTTCCGTGTCGGCTTACGCCTGACAGGCAGTCGGATCGGTCCAGACTCACCGGGCACCAACAGGATGCCACCGGCGGTGAGCGTGGGGGCATCGGCGGAAGGAGCGAAGGCATGTAGGCGGTGGCCGAGTCGGTCCGAATTGACGGGCTCCAAGGTTCCCACCACACCGGGAACCAAGCCTACCTGCACTAGCCACCTAGTTGAGGCGTCCACGCACGGCCGCAGTGGCTCGTTCCGATGCGCCAAACACATCGGGCGCCAATGGCGGCGCGACTCAGTCAGGGACCAAGTTTGGTCGGATCCATTGCGACGTGCTACATAGGCACTAGGGGCGCTTGTCGCGGCGCGTGAGACGGGGACAGGGAAGGATGACTGACGAACTTCAGCGCGAGGAGGAGCGTGGTGTGAGCATCCTGCTGCGCTATCAAGGGCCCGCCGTCGACGACGGCACTATGAACGTCTACGACGCCGCCGCCAACATGGTGGCGTTCTCCAATTTTGTGGTCGCGGCGGCCCACAAGTTGTACGGCGAGGATGTGCAGGTGACCGCTGATATCACAGCGTTCAAGCACGCGTCATTCGGTACCGACCTCATGTTCCAGGTCATGCAGGCCACGGCCGCCACCTTGCCGATGTTGCCCAACCTGATCAGCGTGGCCACAACGGTCAAAGAATCCATCGAGCTGTATCGGTTCCTCAAGGGGGAGGAACCGGCGAAGGTTCAGCACATCAACGATCACTCGATCAATGTGACTAACAACTCGGGAAACATCATCGTTGTAAACACACCATCGTTGCATTTGACGCTGGACAAAAAAGCCGGCGAAGCCGCCGCCCAATTCATCGGCGCGGCCCTATCCAAACCCGGTGTGAATCAGATTGAGATTTCCTCCGATGGCGCACAGCTCGTGCAAGCCACCACGGATGACGCCCTGTTCTACCACCCCATCGGCGATGAGGAGACCCTGACCGAAAGCACCAGCCGCATGGGGCTTGTTATCGAGAGCCTCAGTTTCAAAGACGGCAACAAGTGGAAAATGTGGAATGGCTCCGAGACACTGGGCTACGCGATGGAAGACGAGGATTTCATCGGTCGCGTGAACAATGGGGAAGCGTTCCGTAAGGGCGATATCCTCACCTGCGATGTGCGTGTGACACAGACGAAGTCAGGGACCGCCCTCAAGCTGCAGCGCGTGATTGTGAAGGTGCATGACCATAAGACCGCACTCGACCAGCCCGGTCTCGACCTGGGCACCTAAGTCACGGGCGCCGCTCAACGCACCTCGATGAGGCGCGCTGTCGTTGGGTCGTACACCATGCCGGTGATGCTGCCATCACGGATGCGCGCTACCGCCTCGTCGATCACCGGGAGCGGCACCAGGAACCACTCTCTGGGATGCACCGGTTTGCCGAACCGATCGGGGATCGTCAGATCCAGTTGCGCTGGCGAAAAGATCTTGTGGAAAAGCGCTTCGAGCTTGCTGCGGTTGATGTTGGACAGCTTGTAGGTCGCCACAACCTCCACCTTGGCCAACAAGTACGTAGCGTCGTTCACCGCGTTGGCGATGCGCTCCTCGACCCGGCGGCCGGTGACGCCGATCTTGTGGATCAGATCGCGGTGCTCGGCGACATAGGGGTGATCGGACAAACTGCGCAGCACATAGATTGTGCCGCTGGCGATGTCGCCCTCCTCAGCCTCGTCGCCGAACAGGGGGCCGGCGTTGACCTGGGCCAGGCGGCGTCCGGTCTCGTCCTTGTAGAGCGCTCGCTGCAACGACCGGCGCAGCAAATCGCTTTCCGTGCCGTTGGAGTAGATGACGCGCAAGCGCGCATCGCTTTCGCCGTTCGGCGCCTTGATGGGTGTGCCAACGTGCGCGACGTACGCCATCTGTCCGGCGAGAATGAAGATGTCGCCCATCTCGACACTGGCGTTCTGCTCAAACGGCTGCGTCTTGCGCAGGCCGGCCTTCAGATCACTCTCGGCCTGGTCGAACACCGGCTGGAAGGTTGCAAAATCGGCGCACCGGATCCGGTTGGCGATGTCCTCGGCGGCGCGCCGCTCATCAAACGATCGGACGTGGCGCAATGACGTGATGCTGTCGTCGGATGGGATCATCCCCAGTTCGGCAAGCAGCGCTTCGTCGTCCAGGGTGTCGGTCGCTGATAGGACTGCAGGGGCCGGGCCCGTCAATAACCCATGCGTGTCCAGCGGGGCCAGCAGCGCAAGCGCAGAGGGCATCCCGCGCAACCGATCGAGGCGTACCGCGTACAAGCGCTCGAATATGTCGCGTTCCTCGCCGTGCTGCGGCGGATGCCCATGCGTATCGGTGAACCGCATGATGTCCTCGAACCCTGCAATCAGGCGTTCTTCCAGAGCAGTTCGACCGCCGGTCTTGATGGGTGCGACCTCAACGCCCAACGCACGGAGTAGCTCTTCGTCGTCCATTTCAGACATTGCCGGCTCCGGCATTCTTCTGGGCGACGTATCGGGCCAGCGCGGCCATACCCTCGGCCATGCGCCGCTCCCAGGGCTCCTGCGCGTTGATGTCTGGTGCCCGCCCACGTTCGGTCTTGAACTGCAGCGCCCGCATGGCCAGATCCTTGGCCTCCTCGTAGGGGATAGCCACGCGCTTGGCGGCGATGCTCGCCTGTACCTGGCGCAGGACCTTCTCATCCATCGCTTTGGCCAATACGGCGTACGCCGCATCAAACGGATTGATACGATCGATGAGGTCGATATCCAGGTCACGGACATTCACGAATTTGCGCACGCCGTCGATCAGCGCGGTGGTGCCCTGTTCGCCACCTTCCGTGTCAATCGCCTTGGCCAGCATCTGCTTGGCCTGCTGGGTGACGTTCATCGCCGCGATCGCGTGTTGGCGGACGGCCTCCTGATCCTCGGAGCTGAGCTCCGGATACTTGTCTCGGACGATCTTCCCCATCGCCACCTGGGTCAGCTCTTCGGGCAACGTATTTTCCCGATCGAACAGGCCGCGTTCCACCGCCGTTTTGTCCTGGATAAAGGAGGTCACGACCTCGTTCAGATCCTCGCGGCAGATGCGCGCGGCCTCAGGTGTTTGCGGCATGGCCAGGCCGTGGACTTCGACATGGACCTGACCGGTGGCGGCGTTAACGCCGACATTGGTGCGCCCTTCCTGGTATCCGGCCTCCCCGTAATCGAACCCCTCCTTCTGACCATTGTTCTTCGGGGTAAATTCGAATCGAGGTGCGAGCACCTGCTCCATCAGTAGGCTGGCCGCTATGGCTTTCAGGGTGTCGTTGACTGCATCGACCACAGCGGCCTCATCGGCTGCTGGCTCGGCAATCAGGTTCGTAAACCGCGAGCGTTCTTTGCCGGGGGCATCCCGGGTGGCGCGACCGATGATCTGGACGATTTCAGTGAGGCTGCTGCGGTAGCCGATGGTGAGCGCGTGTTCGCACCAGATCCAGTCGAACCCTTCCTTGGCCATGCCGAGCGCCAAAATGATGTCGACGTGGTCGCGGTTGTTCTTCTGCGCCGGGTCCTTCAGCGCGGAGAGCACCTTCGTGCGCCGCGCCGCGTCCCCATCATCGACCAGATCCGCGACCTTGATGACGCGCCCATCCGGCAGCTCGATTAAGTGAAAGCCGGTGGTCTCGTCGCGCCCCTTCCACGAACCCAGGCGGTCCAAAATTTCTTCAACCTCCTTATGCTTGTCCTTCAGGCTCTCGCGGCTGTTGACGTTAGGGATGTGGACGATGGTTTTCAGGGCGGGATCGAGCACCTTCATGATCGCGTCGAGGTAGCGACCCGTGTAGAAAAAGTAGCCGATGTCCAGCGACTTGAGGTACTGGTAGCCGTTCAACTGCTCGTAGTAGGTGTAGGTTACGGTTTCGAACCGCGCTTCATCCTGGGGCGACAGTACCGCCACCGTGTCGCCACGGAAGTACGATCCCGTCATCGCCACCACGTGGCATTGGTTCCGTCCGATGAGTTCGGTCAACTGGCTGCCCAGCTTGTTGTCCGGGTTGCTACTCACGTGGTGGAACTCGTCTACTGCAATCAAGCGGCCGTCAAAAGCCGCCAGTCCGTACTCTTCGATGGCAAACCGGAACGTGGCATGGGTGCACACCAGGATCGGATCGGCGCTGGCCAGGAACTCCCCCACCGCCTTGATCTTGGAGGTGGCGACCTTGCCGTTGTCCTCGCCGGGCGCGTTGCACAGATTCCATTGCGGTCGCACGATCCAATCGAAATCAAAGCCGTGCTCGGTGAGATTCTCGTCGGCGAAACTGCCCCCGATGGACCGCTCGGGCACCACGATGATGGCCTGCTTCAAGCCCTGGTGGTGAAGCTTGTCCAACGCGATGAACATCAGCGCCCGCGACTTGCCCGATGCCGGAGGGGATTTGATCAGCAGGTACTGCTCACCGCGCTTGGCGTAAGCGCGTTCCTGCATCGGGCGCATGCCCAACGCATTCGTTGTGCTGCTGGCGCCGGTGCGCGCCGTCGTAATCGACACCGACGGAACACTGTGCTGGTTGGTCGGATTGTCCGTGGTGTTCATCGCGTCCTGCTCCCCTTCTTCGGTTTCGCCGCCATCTTCGTGTACAAATCGAACAACTTCTCCAGTCGCTCCGTGTCGTTCTTGAATCGCCGGCCGATGTAGATGCGTTCGAGCACCTCGTCGTTGCGATCGTGCGCTTGACGCAGGTCATCCGGCATGTCGTCCGGGTCATACAGGTCAGCGATGGTGGCGGGGTAATGTGCCTCGCGTGCCAGGAGGATGTCCTCGGCGCAGCGGGTGAGATCGGCCTTGTTCTGTTCGGTCAGTGTGGGCACCGGAAAGGTATTCCAACCGAGTGTGTTGGAGTACGAGAAGCGCATTTCGAGGCGCACGCAGACTGCCCCAATCCACACCCAGTGCAGACGCGAGCCAATGAGAGCCATATTCCAAAGCGGTGCATCGTATAGAGCAAAATTTCGGTCACCAATAACGTAGTCACTTGTCAGATAGTCGACAGGCAAGTACGGCCGGTTCTCGGATGAAACGCGAGGAACAACGATGACTGTCTTCTTCGCAGAACCTGCAATCTGGACAAAACGATGCGGCTGTTTTGCAAACTGACGCGTTGATTCAGCATCAGATTGTTTGCGATTAGCTGCGACCAATTTCAAACGATTTGCGATGAAATCACTTTCCTTAGCTGCATCAACTTCACTGTCCTTAATCCACAAACAATATCTCTGCCTGCCGTTGATCAACTCGTCCGAGCCAACGAATCGCTTGATAAACGGCCGAGCTGCATCCACGATCATCATCTTTGCAGCTAGATCACTATCCAAAAACAAGTTTCCGCCATCGCGCGGCATGTTGCCAAAGAGCATGGTCGATTGTTCACCAATGGGCTCGTTGGCCTTCTGCACATAGGCCATGCTGTCCGGAACCAAATAGGGGCCGATTGCCGTGCATTGCTTGACCAGATCACTTTCGTAGAGAAACTTCGGCGCATTGGACTTTTTGCCAAGACCGATGATGACCACAGTGACGCCGGCGTTGTTGCTCGCCAGGTTGGCCCATTTGAACGATGTATGTGCAAAGCGAATTTCGCAATCACGCTCAAACGCCACAGGCCACACGTCAATGGCTTGTTGCCCCTGACAAATGCTGTTGGTAGCCACGAACGCCCCGACAGCGTTGGGCACCTGATCCACGTAATCCAAGAACCGAGCAAACCAGCCGGTTACTAAGTCCGTTGTCTTGGCAAGCTTCGGATGCTTGATCCAAGCGTTGACCATGTCGGCTTTTTGCTCGTCGGTCTGCCACTTACTACCGCGATACGGGGGATTACCGCAAATGTAGGTTTCACCACCTTCGTTCTCGAAATCAATTTCCGCTTGGTCCAGTGGCGTATTGAACAAATCATCACCCACCAACTTCACGCTTTTGCCAGTTGGTGGGCAGAGTGACAACCAGTCCAGACGCAAGGCGTTGTCGCACGTAATCCAGTTTTGTGAATCCAGCGGCAAGACAGCAGACAGCGCTTCTTGCTGGCCGCGGTGGAGCACATCACACTGGAACTCGGCGATGATGAGTGACAACCGCGCGACCTCGGCGGGAAAGTCGCGCAACTCGATACCTCGGAAGTTGGTCAGTGGTATTTCCGACTTGAGGTTGGCCTCACCGCGCCGACGATTGATCTCGGCCTCGATGGCGCGCATGTGTTTGTACGCGATCACCAAGAAGTTGCCGCTGCCGCACGCCGGATCGAACACGCGGATGCGCGCTATTCGCTTGCGCAAGTTCAGCAGTTTGACCTTATTCGTGTCAGCCACTTCAAGCTGAGCACGCAGATCGTTCAGGAACAGGGGGTTCAGCACTTTCAGGATGTTCGGAACACTGGTGTAGTGCATCCCCAGTGCGCCGCGCTCTTCGTCATCGGCCACCGCTTGGATCATGGAGCCGAATATGTCGGGATTGATCTCCTTCCAATTCAGATCTCCAGCACGCAAGAGGAACGCTCGCGCCGTGCGGGTGAACCGAGGGACGTCGGTGCTTCCTGAAAACAGACCGCCGTTCACGTAGGGGAATGGCACAGCCCATCGTGGCAGATCAGATTTCGGACGATCCTTCCCGGCAATGTTCATGGCGCGGAAGATGGTTTCCAGCACCTCGTGGGTGTTGGATCCATCGCTTTCACTCATCTTCTCCAGCGTTCGGGTGAACAGATCGGCGCCTTGGAAGATGTCTGTGTCTTCGGCAAAGAAACAGAAGACGAGTCGGGACATGAAATGGTTCATGTCGTGCCGACGTGCCTCCTTGGCCCAATCCTTGTTCTCGCGCAGCAACTCGACATAGAGCTTATTCATGCGCCCCGTTGCGCGCACATCGATCGGGTTGTCCTTGATCTCCTTTACGGTGGAGATGCCGGCGAGCGGCAGGAAGAACCCAAAATGGTCCGGGAAGTTCTTAAAGTCGCTGGCGATGTGCTCGCCGCTGGTGAGATCCTCCGCCTCAAGCCACGCGCCATCGGTAGCCAGGATGATCTTGGCCTTGGCTTGGGCCGTCTTGGGGCTGGCCTTGAGGGCGTTGAGGGTAGCAACCACCGCGCCGGGCGCGCACACAGCCAGGTGGATGTTGCTGCGTTGGAGCACGCCACCGGCAACGTCGGAGGCATTGCTGTCGCCCTTGCGCAACCGCTTGAGCGTGGTCTCCTTGTTACCCAGCGCGGCCAGAAAGGCATAGGGAAATTCGATCCCGTCAAATGGCTCCAGCGCCAGGGCCGACAGGGCCTCTTCAATCTCGACCGCGTTCATGTGTTTGTCCAATCCATCGCTCGGATTATGCCGGTTCGCTCTTCCGATCGACATCCCGAGATGCATCAACCACCGCGCGTGCCCTCCTGCACATCGCGAATCTCCTGACTCAACCGCTCCTTCTGCTGGGCTTCGACTTCGGCCAGCTCCGCTGGGCTACGCCGCGTGGCGAGGTGGTCATGCGGTTTCCTTGGTGCCGCGCAGAGACAGCTGATGGTCCCCGACGGGTCGTTGGCCTCGTCCACATCATCAAGACCGCCAGGTCGCCCCACCACACCAGGAACCCTGGCGTCGAAGAATGTGATGCGTCGCGCAGCCTGATCAATAGCGTCATGGGGCGAGGAGACAGGGTCGGATTCGTCCATAGGCTAGAGACATCACCACCACATCGAGAGCCGACCATGAAAAACCCTGACGCCTCATTCCTACCTGCCCCACCACGCGGCACCCGAAGCCCCTCCTCCCTAGCGCCCGAAACCGTCCAGAGTTTTGCCTCCTCCGGTCGCTATATCGACGCCCAGGTCGCCCTCGATGCTCGAGAAAACACTCACCTCGATGCCTTTGAAAGCCTGCCAGACGAGAAGGTGATCAGCACCACGTCGACAGATGGCAACGCGGGTCCAAACAACCCGACGGCAACCGCCAACACACCACCTTTCAGTGTGCTTTTCCTACTTTTTGGTGTGATTGTTGGAGGCGTGGTGGGCTGGTTGACCTTTGGTACGTTCATGGCCATTTGTGCTTCAGCCGTGCTGTTCGCGGCGGGCCTTGTGGCGAGCGTTTCCGACCAGTATTGACAAGACGACCGTTGATCCAATGATAGTCAACTTGTTTCCAAGGCAAGTTGCTATGCTAGTCGACGCCATCAAAACACCCCCACATGTACCAACCTTATCTCCTATTAATGGATTTGATGGTGCCCTTTTTGTGAGCCTGTGTTTTTGGCTCACCACTATATACATTGCGCTTGTTCTGCTTTCTTCATACACGAACGGCAACGGCAACAGCAAACGCCACATGCTTTCATATCTTAAAGACGTTGTAATTATTTTGTATGAAACGTATGGTTTTCAAGCATGCTTTGATGTCCTTTCAAACGAAGAAAAGGTTTTATCTCAGAAAACAATAAACGTGAGCGCAATAACCACTTACGACGTAAATAACCATATCACACATATCTCTTTGCCTAATATCTTTTCCATGCTTGATGAAAAGGTTTTTGGCCTTATTGGATGCGTCGTCGTCCTCTTAGTATTGGGCGTACACGTTCTAGAAGTTTATTGGAGTCGAATAAATGAAATCCGCACGTCCTCCGCAGGGGTTCTTGTTATCAGTAAAGTCCGCGCAGGTTGCGCTGCTATCTGGAATGGATTACGCCACTCGAGGTTAGGTTCTAAACCATCCTCCTGAAGGTCGCCCTCACCCCAACCGATACCCATTCGTCCACGCCACCCACAACCACAGATGGCGCTCCAACGCCTCGATCGTCTTGGTCGTCGTCCACGTCTTCCGGCCCAACCGGGCCAGGTCGTTGCGCATCTTCGCGAACGCGTGATCGATGGCAAAGAGCGGGTTGTACCCAGGTCCCTTGCTGGCTTTGTGCGCGACGTGCTGGACGTTGGGAAGCGCCTTCTTCACCCAGGGGACATACCCCGTTTTCTTGTCCGAGACGAGGGTGGCGTTTGGCTTCAAGACCGGGCCCAGGCGTTTGAGCATGCCGGAGACCATGGTCGGGCGATCATCCTGGGTCCAATCGGTGTCGGCGTAGTTGGAGGGCTTTCGGGCCACGCCGAATGAGAGCACTTCACCGGTTTTGACCCGCACCGCCATCCCCACGCTCACCTGTTGGAAACGCGCGTGGATGAAGGTTTCCAACTCGTCCATGATGACGTACGACGTGCGCAGCGTCGCGAGGTGTTTCTGGTGGTGGAGTTGCGCCTGCCGAGCGAGGTGCCGAATCTTCCGCTCAATAGTGCGCGGGCTGCATTTTAGAAGGAGCGCCATGCGCCGCATCGTCATGCCGGACACCGCCAGGGCGAAGATTTGCTTGTTGAGGTCGGGGCGCTTCTGATTGCGGATGGGCTTGAACTGCGTGGCGCTGAAATACGTGCCGCACGTTTTACATTGATAGCGCGGGACGGGTTGGTGGTTGTGCTTGGGGCGCCGGTAGCCTTTCTTCCGATAGGAGTTCGGCAGCGGATCGTGGTGGGCCGCGCATGCCGTGTTCGGACACTGAGGGCGTGGGTTCTTCACGCCGCCAATCTACGCCGATTTATCCCCTACTTGGATATCGCATGGGGCTGGAGGCTGTTTATGCCGGGGTGGGGGTGGAATTGGTCGGGCCGGTGGTGCCGTATTGTGAGGCAGGTAGGTCCCGTCAGCACTGTCAGCGGTCTCGGAGGCCTTCGCCACGAATAAGGCTTGGATCACGAGCCGTTCAAACTCGGCTTCTCGCCAGAGCACCGCCGACCCCAGCAACTGGACGCGCCGCACCACACAGCGCACCACATCCTGATGGGCAGCGATCACTTGCACTGACCTCAAGGCCACCAGGTCGACCGAGATCCGATGTGCACGGATCCAACCGCGCGGATCATCCCTTGTTGCTCAACTTTTCCATGGTTCAATGTCCCCAGATTGGGCGCCGACTCCGGAAATTCGGCTGATTTAAGGTATCTCGTTGATTTTTCACGAAGAAGAACTTGGACGTCTAGTAGGTTTTGAATCGAGGACTTGGTCGGTATTTGGACGTCATTTCGGACCCCCTCAGGCCTCTGGCACGCTATTAGCGTATAAATCCGCCCAAACAGTACAAAAATACCAAGAGTCAAAACCTTGAAATGATTGACAAAAATGATAAAGAGGCGCATGCTAGTTGGTTTGCAGCGCATTCCCCTTCCATGCGCCAGTACCTGTCGGCCAAGGCGGAGCACCCGGACGTGCTGCTGTTCTTCCGCATGGGCGATTTCTACGAGCTGTTCTACGACGACGCGCGCAAGGCGGCGCGGCTGCTCGACATCACCCTGACCCAGCGCGGGCAGTCCGGCGGCGCGCCGATTCCGATGGCCGGCGTGCCGTACCACGCGGCGGAGAACTACCTGGCGCGGCTGGTGCGCCTCGGCGAATCGGTGGCGATCTGCGAGCAGATGGGCGACCCGGCGCTGGCCAAGGGCATCGTCGAGCGCAAGGTGGTGCGCGTGGTCACGCCCGGCACGGTGACCGACGCCGCACTGCTGGAGGAACGCCGCGACAACCTGCTGCTGGCGATCGCCGCCGGTGCGCACGGCGCCTGCGGGCTGGCCTGGGTGGACCTCACCTCCGGCCGCTTCCTGCTCAGCGAAGTGCCGAACGCCGAGGCACTGGCCGCCGAGCTGGCGCGGCTGCAACCGGCCGAGACCCTGGTCGGCGAAGACGTGGCCTGGCCGAAACTGGTCAGCGCCCTGCCCGGCCTGCGCAAACGCCCGCCATGGCATTTCGACGGCGACGCGGCGACACGCGAACTGAACCGCTTCTTCGGCACCCGCGACCTCGGCGGTTTCGGCGTGGACAGGCTGCCACTGGCGGTGGCCGCCGCCGGCTGCCTGCTCGGCTACGTGGAGGAAACCCAGAAGAGTGCGCTGCCGCATCTCACCGGCATGGCGGTGGAAAGCGCCAGCGAAACGATCGCGCTGGACGCCGCCACCCGCCGCAACCTGGAACTGGACACGCATCCCAGCGGCCGCACCGAACACACCCTGCTCGACGTGCTCGACGAAACGGTGACGCCGATGGGCGCGCGCCTGCTGCGCCGCTGGCTGACCCGCCCGCTGCGCTCGCGCGACGTGCTGCGCCAGCGCCATCAGGCGATCGGTACGCTGATCGACAACCGCCGCTGCGAGCCGTTGCGCGAAACCTTGCGCGGCATCGGCGACCTTGAGCGCATCCTCGCCCGCGTCGCGCTGCGTTCGGCGCGGCCGCGCGACCTTTCGACGCTGCGCGACGGCCTCATCATCGCCAGTGCGCTCTTCCATGAGCGCGAAGATCAAAAAGCGGCCATCCATGGCCGCACTCTTCAGGAAAGCCCGCTTCTTGCAACCCTGCTCGACCGCATCGGCGACCATGCGGACACGGCCGATCTGCTCGCCCGCGCCGTCGTGGAACAGCCGCCGGTGCTACAGCGCGATGGCGGCGTGATCGCCGACGGCTACGACGCGGAACTCGACGAACTGCGCCGCCTGTCCACCCACGCAGACCAGTACCTGGTCGAACTGGAGGAGCGCGAGAAGGCCGCCAGCGGCATCCCCACGCTGAAGGTCGGCTACAACCGCGTGCACGGCTACTACATCGAGATCACCCGGGCGCAGTCGGACAAGGCGCCCACCCACTACACGCGCCGGCAGACCACGAAGAACGCCGAGCGCTACATCACCGAAGAACTGAAGGCGTTCGAGGACAAGGTACTGTCGGCGAAGGAGCGCTCGCTGATGCGCGAACGCGCGCTGTACGAAGCGCTGCTCGACACGCTCACCGAACGGCTCGAACCGCTGAAAGCCGCCGCCGCGGCGATGGCCGAGCTGGACGTGCTGGGCACGCTGGCCGAACGCGCCGAGGCGCTGGACTGGAGCGCGCCGGAACTCTCCGACGAGCCCGGCATCCGCATCGAGCGCGGCCGCCATCCGGTGGTGGAGAAGGTGCGCGACGAGCCGTTCGAGCCGAACGACCTGATTCTCGACGATCGTCGCCGCATGCTGGTGATCACCGGCCCGAACATGGGCGGCAAGAGCACCTATATGCGGCAGAACGCGCTGATCGTGCTGCTCGCCCACATCGGCAGCTACGTGCCGGCGAGCAGCGCGACGATCGGCCCGATCGACCGCATCTTCACCCGCATCGGCGCCGGCGACGACCTCTCGCGCGGCCAGTCCACCTTCATGGTGGAGATGAGCGAGACGGCGAACATCCTGCACAACGCCAGCGCCGACAGCCTGGTGCTGATGGACGAGGTCGGCCGCGGCACCAGCACCTACGACGGCCTCGCGCTGGCGCGCGCCGCCGCTGTGCACCTGGCGCGCCACAGCCGCGCCTACACGCTGTTCGCCACCCACTACTTCGAGCTGACCGAACTGGCCGGCGAATTCGCGTCGATCGCCAACGTGCATCTGGACGCCGTGGAGTTCCACGACCAGAAGCGGGGCGAGCAACTGGTGTTCATGCACGCGGTGAAGGAAGGCCCGGCCAACCGCAGCTTCGGCCTGCAGGTGGCCGCGCTGGCCGGCCTGCCGAAGTCGGTGATCGCCGATGCAAAGCGCACCCTGGCCGAACTCGAGCGCGGCATGCACCAGCACGCCAGCGCACCACCGCCGGCCGGCGAACCTTCGCCGCAACTGGGCCTGTTCGCCCCGGCGCAGCGTTCCGCGGCCGAGCGCATGCTGGAAGATATCGACCCGGATGCGCTGACCCCGCGCGAAGCGCTGGAACTGCTTTATCGCCTGAAACGACCGGACTGACCAGGCCGGCGGCGATGCCGCCGGCCGCCACCACCTTGCGCTCACGCCTCGTCGGCGACGCTGTCATGTCGGGCATGGTGGCGACCGCTCATCCATAGCCATGGACTATCGCCCACATCGGAACATTCGAATTCCATTGATCGTCATGCCTGCGTAGATTGGCCCAACACCCAAGTCCCCCACAGGAGCCCGCCATGAGCCAGAACAGCAAGACGCTGACCACCGACGCCGGCGCCCCAGTGTCCGACAACCAGAACAGCCTCACCGCCGGCCCGCGCGGCCCGCTGCTGGTGCAGGACGTGGCGCTGTTCGAGAAGCACGCGCACTTCAACCGCGAGCGCATCCCCGAGCGCGTGGTGCATGCCAAGGCCTCCGCCGCGTTCGGCACATTGACGATCACCCACGACATCACCAAGTACACCCGCGCCAAGGTCTTCAAGCCCGGAACACAGACGCCGATGCTGGCACGCTTCTCCACCGTGGCCGGCGAACGCGGTGCAGCCGACGCCGAGCGCGACGTGCGCGGCTTCGCGCTGAAGTTCTACACGGAGGAAGGCAACTGGGACCTGGTCGGCAACAACACGCCGGTGTTCTTCATCCGCGACCCGTACAAGTTCCCCGACTTCATCCACACGCAGAAGCGCGACCCGCGCACGAACATGCGCAGCCCCACCGCGATGTGGGACTACTGGTCGCTGTCGCCCGAATCGCTGCACCAGGTCACCACCCTGATGAGCGACCGCGGCATCCCCGCCACGCTGCGCCACATGCATGGTTTCGGCAGCCACACCTACAGTTTCTGGAACGAGGCCGGCGAGCGCTGTTGGGTGAAGTTCCACTTCAAGACGCAACAGGGCATCAGGAACCTCACCAACGCGGAAGCCGCGAAGCTGATCGGCGAGGACCGCGAATCGCACCAGCGCGACCTGTACGAGTCGATCGAGCGCAGGGATTTCCCGAAGTGGACGCTGTACGTGCAGATCATGCCCGAGGCCGATGCCGGCAAGAGCTGGTACAACCCGTTCGACCTGACCAAGGTATGGCCGCACAAGGACTACCCGCTGATCGAGGTCGGCGTGATGGAACTCAACCGCAACCCCGACAACTATTTCGCCCAGGTCGAGCAGTCCAGCTTCTCGCCCGCGAACGTGGTGCCCGGCATCGGCTTCTCGCCGGACAAGGTGCTGCAGTTCCGCCTGTTCTCCTACGCCGACGCGGCGCGCTACCGGCTCGGCGCGAACCACGACCAGTTGCCGGTGAACCGGCCGCGCTGCCCCGTGCACAACTACGCGCGCGACGGGTCGATGCGCTACGGCGACAACGGCGGCGGCAGCGTGAACTACGAGCCGAACTCGTTCGACGGCCCGTTCGAGGATCCCTCGGTGAAGGAGCCGCCACTGAAAATTTCCGGCGACGCCGACCGCTACGATCATCGCATCGGCAACGACGATTACCGGCAACCCGGCGACCTGTTCCGGCTGATGGGCGAGCAGCAGCAACAGCAGCTGTTCGACAACATCGCCGCGGCAATGCAGGGCGTACCGGAGGACATCGTGCGCCGCCAGCTCGGCCACTTCGCCAAGGCCGACCCGGCGTACGCGGCGGGCGTGGCGAAGGCGCTGGGGCTGACGAACTGAGAGCCGTCAGCCGATGCCGTGAACCACCTGCAGCGGGGCCGCGTCGGCCAGGTGCGGGGTGGCGTCCGCGTCGGGCATCGCGATATCGGGGATGTCGGCCAGCTCATCGGCCGACAGTTCCGTGGCCAGCGCCGGCAGTGCTTCGACGGGTGCCGGTGCCGACGGCAGACGGCCGCCCAGACGGCCGGACTGCACCAGCTGGCCAATACGCATGTATACCTCGTTGCGGTCGAACGGCTTGCGCATGAAATCGTCGGCGCCGAAGCGCTGCACGTAGAATTGCTCGGTTGCCTGCGGGTTGCCGCTGATCATCACGATCGGGATGTGCCGGGTCCGCGGGTCGTGGCGCAGCGCGCGCAGCACGGCGAAGCCGTTCATGCCCGGCATCACGATGTCGAGGAAGATCAGCGCCGGCTGCTCGCTGCAGGCCAGCCCGATCGCATCCAGGCCACTGGTGGCATTGAGCACGGCGTAACCGTCCTGGCGCAGCATCTTGCCGAGCACGGCGCAGATCGTGGGCGAATCATCGACCACCAGCATGCGTGCACCCAGCGCGGCCCGCGGCGCCTCGCTCTCCTCCGCGGCCGCATGGCTGCCGAGCAGGCGCCTGAAGAAGCCGATGCCATTGATCAGTGCGTGTCCGTCCATGCAAGCCTCCCGCGCCGGTGGGATGGCGCGACAGCGCCAACCCCGTGGATTTGCGCGGATATTCCCGCAGATCCGCCCCGTGTTCTGCGATGCACTGCTCAGCGCGTATCCTTCAGCCGTCGCAATTCGCGCCGTGCCTGCTTGTCCGGGCGCTTCACCGGGCCGTTCGCGCCGACCAGCCGCTGCTGCTCGCGGGCCGCCTCGCGCGCCACGCAGCTTGCCTCGGTCTCGCGATACAGCGCCTGCGCCGCGCTGGCGGGGCCGCGCCGGTCAGACAGCGCCAGCACCTCGACCTCCAGCCGTTCCTCGCCGCGGCCGATCTTCAACCGGTCGCCCGCATGCAGGGTCTTGGCCGGCTTGCAGCCGACGCCATTGACGTCGATGCGGCCGCCGTCGATCGCCTGCTTGGCGAGGCTGCGCGTCTTGAAGAAACGGGCGGCCCACAGCCACACGTCGGCGCGCGTGTCGGTGGTTGCCGGCTCTGGTGGTTTGCTCATGGCGCGGATTATCGCGCCATCGCGACGGCGCGCGACTCAGTCGCTTGCAGCCGGCGGCACGGCCATGTCGTGCGGATCAGGCATCGCGATGTCCGGGATCGCGGCGTGCTCGGCCTCGCTGGGCGCCGGTTCCGTCGGCACCGTCTCCAGCACACGCTGGCGCACCACCAGGCGACCGCTGCGGGTGAGATGCTCGATGCGGGCAAACACCTCGCTGCGGCCGAACGGCTTCTTCATGAAATCGTCGGCGCCGAAGCGCTGCACGTAGAACTGCTCGGTCGCCTGCAGGTTGCCGCTGATCATCACGATCGGGATGTCGCGGGTCAGCGGATCGTGGCGCAGCGCGCGCAACACGGCGAAGCCGCTCATGCCCGGCATCACGATGTCGAGGAAGATCAGGTCGGGGCGATCCCTGCGCGCGATCTCCAGCGCGCTCTCGCCGTCGGCGGCCTTCAGCACGGCATGGCCGTTCTGCGCCAGCATCTTGCCGATCACCGCGCGGATGGTGGGCGAGTCGTCCACCACCAGGACGCAGGCTTCCCTCGGCTCGCCGCTGCGCGGTACCGCGCGGCGCTCGCCATGATCGCCGAACATGCGCTTGATCAGATCGAAACCTGCCATGACATGAGCCCCCCCTGCCCATGGATTCCGGCCGCTAGTCTCGACGCAGCGCGGGCCGCGCGCAAGCCGTGCGCTACGCCCCGAGCAGCAGGTTGCCCAGCGGCACGGTGAGCAGCGACAGCACGATGCCGGCGCCCAGCACGGTGTTCGCCAGGGCCGGCTCCAGCTCGTACTCGTCCGCCAGGATCGCCGCCGACACCATCGGCGCCATCGCCGCCTGCAGCACGCCCACGGTGAGCACCAGCCCGCCCACGCCGGCCGCCTTGCCCATCGCCCAGCATGCCAGCGGCGCCAGCAGCAGCTTCCAGCCCAGGCCCCAGCCCGCCGCGCCGAGCTGGCGCTGGCCCGGATGGAATTTGAACTGCAGGCCCACCGAGAACAGTGCCAGCGGCGTCAGCGTGGCGCCGATCGGCGCGAACACGCCCTCCAGCACGACCGGCCAGCCGCCGCACAGGCCCGCGACAATGCCCGCGACCAGCGCGACGAAGGCAGGAAACGTGACGATGCGGCGCACGATCGGGCCAAGCTTGGGCGTGCGCCCGGAATAGAGCGAGGCCACCACGATGCCGGCCGAGGCCAGCACCGGGAACGCACCGATCTGGTCGGCCACCACCGCCAGCGCCAGGCCCGCCTTGCCGCGCAGCGCCTGTACCATCGGATAGCCCATGTACGCCGTGTTGCCCAGACCGCAGACCAGGATCAGCGCGCCGGTGCGCTGGCGCGACCAGCCCAGCCGCGGCCCGAGCAGGCCGAACAGCAGCCAGGCACCGCCGAAAGTGAGCCACATCGCCGCCACCGGAAACCACAGCTGCGGGTCGAACTTCACCTTCGGGATCAGCTCCAGCACCAGCGCCGGCAACGCCACGTTCAGCACCCACCAGTTGATCCCCGGCACGATCCCGGCCGGCGGCTTCGCGAAGCGTGCCACCAGGGTGCCGAGGATCAGGCAGACGAACAGCAGCAGCATCGCGCTCATGGGCGGCCATCGCGGGGAAGTCGCCCATTAAACGCGATGCTGCACCCGCACGGAAGCCGGCATCGCGGGCTTATCGGCGATAATCCTGCGTCCGTCGCCCGCGCAAGCCCACCGCCGCCATGAACGACCACCTCCATCTCGCGCACGGACTGGCCGGCGACAGCACGCCGCCGGACTGGCCGCCGCTGACCATGGATGAAGTCGCGGCGCTGTTGCGCGGCTACCCGGCACCGGGCACGCCGATCCGCATCGACTGGCACAGCCCGCGGCCGCTGTCGGCCGCCTGCCTGGTCACCACCGATCGCGGCACGTGGTTCGTCAAGCGCCACCATCGCGACGTGCGATCGGTGGCCACGCTCGAGGAGGAGCATCGCTTCATCGCGCACCTGCGCGCGCACGGCATGCCGATTCCGGCCGTGCTGACCGATGCGCACGGGCGCACCGCGGTGGCGATCGACGACTGGACCTACGAGGTGCATGGGCACGCCCGCGGCATCGACCTGTACCGCGAGACGATCTCGTGGGAGCCGCTGACGAACCGCACGCACGCGCTCACCGCCGGCCGCATGCTGGCCGCCCTGCACCAGGCGGCCGCGGGCTACCGTGCGCCGCAGCGCGGCACCCACCTGCTGGTCGCGCGCAGCGAGCTGATCCGCGCCGTCGACCCGGTCGCCGCGCTGCGCGCGCAACTGGCGCAACGCCCCGGTCTGGCCGACTACCTGCACGGCCGCGACTGGCCGATGGACCTCGCCGCACTGCTCACGCCCTGGCATGCCACCGTGCAGCCGCAACTGGCGCAACAGCCCCCGCTGTGGACGCACGGCGACTGGCACGTCTCCAACCTGTGCTGGAGCGACGACGGCGCCGACGCCCGGATCGGCGCCGTGCTCGACTTCGGCCTCGCCGCCGCCAACTTCGCGCTGTTCGACCTCGCCACCGCGATCGAGCGCAACGCGATCGCCTGGCTGGCGCTCGACGCCGACGCTGCCCGCCCCGACATTGCCCGCGCGCTGATCGACGGCTATCGCCAGCTGCATCCGCTGACTGCCGCCGATCGCCATCTGCTGGCCGACCTGCTGCCGCTGGTGCATGTGGATTTCGCGTTGTCCGAAGTCGAGTACTACCACGCCGTCACCCGCTCGCCGGCGAACGCCGACGTCGCCTACGACACCTTCCTGCGCGGCCATCCGGCATGGTTCCGCACGCCGCCGGGACAGGCCCTGCTGCAGGCAATCCGCGACCACGCCTGAGCAGGAGGGAGCCCGCGTCGCGGCGGCGTTTGTCCAATCGTGGTTAAATGACGTTCTTGAAGCGGGGGTGCCCGGCATGGCCGGGCTGAGAGAGTCCCTTGGAACCTGATCCGGTTCGTACCGGCGTAGGGAGCTTGCAGATCCGGCGCGCCCATGCGGCGTCCGGGTCGCCGTCGCTTCGTCCGCAGCACCTGAAGACGACGATGGCCTCACTCCGCACTCACTCCGCCCGCTCTTCCCTGATCCTCGCCCTGCTCGCCGTCATGGCTTCTGCCCATGCCGACGACGACACCACCAGGCCGCAGGCCACGCCGCTGGCGCCCGTCCACGTCGAGGCCGACAGCGCGCACGGCTACCACGCCGACAACTCGCAGCTGGACACCTTCGGCAGCTTCGGCAATGCACCGCTGCTGGACACTCCGGCGGCGGTCAGTGTGATCACCCGCGACCAGATCGACGACCGCCAGCCGCGCACGCTGAGCGAACTGGCGCGCGCCGACGCCGCGCTGGGCGACAACTACGCGCCGGTCGGCTACTACCAGGACATCGCCATCCGCGGCTTCGCGCTGGACCTGGCCACCGGCTACCGGCTCAACGAGATGAGCCTGACCGGCGAACAGCCGATCGCGCTGGAAGACAAGCAGCGGGTGGAAATCCTCAAGGGCCTGGGCGGCCTCGAAGCCGGCGTGCTGGCGCCGGGCGGGCTGGTCAACTACGTCAGCAAGCGCCCGGCCGAGGTGCGCAGCGCCACCGTCGGCACCGACTCGCACGGCTCGCGCTACCTCGCCGCGGACCTCGGCGGCTGGCTCTCCCCGACGTTCGGCGTGCGGGTGAACGCGGCGCACGAGGGCATCCACTCCTGGGTCGACCACGCCGACGGTCGGCGCAACTTCGTGTCGCTGGCCGCCGACTGGAAGATCAGCGCCGACGCCACCCTGCAGCTGGACAGCGACTACCAGGCCAGCTCGCAGCGCTCCGTCTCCGGCTACCAGCTGCTCGGCGGCCGCAGCCTGCCCGCCCATCCCAGCCGCACCCGCATGCTCGGCTTCCAGCCGTGGCAGCAACCGGTCGACGTCGACGCGAGCAACAGCACGCTGCGCTTCGACTACCGCCTCGGCAACGACTGGCACGTACAGCTCTCGGCCGGCCACAGCCGCGCCCTGATCGACGACAACGTGGCGTTCGCCTACGGCTGCTTCTACTCGCCCGATTGCGCCAGCGGCGCCACCCCCGGCTGGTTCTTCGCGCCGAACGGCGACTACGACATCTACGACTACCGCAGTCCCGACGAGGCGCGCACCAACGACGAGGCGCGCGCGGTGCTGAAGGGTTCGTTCGACACCGGCACCATCGGCCACGAAGTCAGCCTCGGCGCCAGCGCATTCCGCCGCACCATCGACCTGCGCCCCTACGTCTACGACTACGTGGGCACCGGCAACATCGACCAGATCGACCCGCCGTACTTCGCGCCGTCGCCGAACCAGCCGGGCGCCGAGGCACGACGCCTCACCAGCTGGCAGCACTCGATCTTCGCGCTCGACCGCATCCACCTCGGCGCCCACTGGCAGCTGTTGGCCGGCGGCCGCTACGTGCGTCTGCACGAGCGCGCCTACGACGATGCCGGCGCGCCGCAGCGCGACACCCGCCTCGCCAAGGCGCTGCCGCAGGCCGCCGTGCTGTGGCAGCCGACCGGCCGGCTGACCGCCTATGCCAGCTACAGCGAGAGCCTGTCGCTGGGCAGCCAGGCGCCGTACTGGACCTCCAACGGCGGCACCACGCTGGCCCCGCTGCTGGCGCGCCAGACCGAAGCGGGCGTGAAGTACGCCTGGAGCGACGCGCTCGGCCTGTCGGCCGCGCTGTACCGCATCCGCCAGCCTCACCAGTTCGCGCAGCCGGATGGCACTGCCGCGGGCTTCACCTTCGTCCAGCAGGGCAGCGAGGCGCATACCGGGCTGGAACTCAACGCCGCCGGCCAGGTGAGCGACGCATTGCGCCTCACCGCCAGCGTCAACCTGATCCAGGCGCGCGCCCGGTGTACCGGCACGGCAGCCTACGAGGGTCACCAGGTGGTCAACGTGCCGCGCCTGCGCACGGCCGTCTACCTGGATTACCGCCTGCCGTTCGCGGCCGACATCGGCCTGCTCGGCGGCTGGCGCTACGCCAGCCCGAACGTCGCCACGCCGGACGGCATGACGCGCGTGCCGGCGTACCACGTATTCGATGCCGGCCTGCGCTACACCACCCGGTGGAACGGCCACGCGCTGATCGTGCGGCTGAATGTCGACAACGTGTTCAATCGTTTCTACTGGCGCGACACCGGCAGTTCCGGCGGCGACAGCTACCTGTTCCCGGGCGCGCCGCGGCTGGCGCGGCTTTCCGCGACCTTCGCGTTCTGACATGGGCTGGATCGAACTCGTCGCCGCGCTGCTGAGCGCCTGGGGCGTCTGGCTCACCGCACGCCGGCAGCCGTGGTGCTGGCCGGTGGGGCTGGCGTCGGTGCTGGTCTACGCCTGGGTGTTCGTCGATGCGAAGCTGTATTCCGACGCGCTGCTGCAGCTGGCGTTCGCGGTATTGATCGGCTACGGCTGGGTGCGCTGGCTGCAGCACCTGGGCGACGACGGCCGCGTGCGGGTGGCCGCGCTGCCGCGCCGACAGGCGGTGGCGCACGTCGCGCTGGGCGTGTTCGGCGCGCTGGCGCTGGGCGCGTTCATGCACTACCGCACCAATGCCGCCCTGCCCTGGCTGGACGCCGCGCTCACCGCCTTCAGCCTGGTCGCGCAATGGTGGCAGGCACGCCGGCACATCGCCGCCTGGTGGCTGTGGATCGTGGTGGACGCGATCTACATCGGCGAATATGTCTACAAGTCGCTGCTGATCACCGCGGTGCTGTACGCCGGCTTCATCGTGCTGGCGGTGATCGGACTGCGCGCGTGGCGGCGCGCCGGCAAGGCACCCGCCTCCACCTGAAGCCGGCACGGAAGCCGGGGCCCGGCATGTTCAGCGAATCGTAACGCCGCTGCGACGACACTACGGCTGCCGCAACGTCAATGCTGGATGGACGCCAGGATGAGAATCCCGCCGGGTGGAATACCGCTCCTGTATGCCGCCGTCCTGCTGCTGGCCGCGGCGGGGCCGGTCGGCGCGCAGAACATCTACAAATGCACCCAGGGCGGCCAGATCACCTATACCGACCACCCCTGCCCGAACGGCAGCGGCGAGCTGCTGCACCAGGCGGACGACACCGAAGTCATCGACCGCTACCTGCGCCTGGGCCAGGGCGAGCTGGCGAAGCGCTATGCGGATTCACGCCATCTCGAAGCGCTCTACCAGCAGCGCCTCGACGCACGCCAGCAGGCGATGGACGAAAAGGCCCAGCGTGACGCCGACGAGGCCTACGCGGCACAGCAGCGCGCCGAGGAAGCCCGGCAGCAGGCGCTGGCCGACCAGGCGGCCGAGCGCGACCGGCTGCATGCCGAGAACGAGGCCTTGCGCCAGCAGAACGCGAACTACCAGAACCAGCTGAGCCAGCCGGTCTACAACGCCCCGCCGGTCTACTGGGGTCCCCCGCCGTACCGGGATCGCCATCGCGACCGGGATCGCGACGACGATCACGACCATCGCCCGCCGTCATCGGACGAACCCATCTTCCATCCATGCAAGCAGCTGGCCGGCGGCCGCACGCAGTGCTGAAGCTCTCGCCGGCCACGTAGCCTGGCCGACGCGTCAGATGCATAGGCCGAGGCGGCGCACGCCTTCGCGGATCTCGTGCATGTTCGCGCCTCCGTAGCCGAGGATCAGGCCGCCCCGAAGGCGCCCGGCGGCTCCATGTGATCGGCCGAGCGCGGCACGCGAGGCGGGCTTCGAGTGCCTGGTTTTGACGTTCCGGCAACGGCGCGTTCGCGGGCCGCCCTGATTCCATTTGACTGCGCGGCGTCGCGGGAGGAGAGTCGGGAGTGCCGCAGAAGCGGGCACCGTGCAGGGCCCGCGATGAGCACCTGGCAGTGCCAAGGAGGCCTTGTGAAACGGTTTCAGGTACTGATGCTTTCCGGGATATTGTCGGCCGCCACCGGCGGCGCGATGGCCGATTCGGGCTCGCTCAACGAATTCAGGCCCAGGGTCCTGCCGGTGCTGGTGCAGGTGAACGCGCAGGGCAAGGTCACCGACGTCTCGCCGGCGATGGAGCTTTCGCCGCGGCTCAACCGGCTGCTGCGCCGGAATCTGGACGAACTGATCAGCAAGCCGGCCACCGAACACGGCCGCCCCGTGGCCAGCCAGTTCATCGCCAACCTGGCCCTGCGGGTAACGCCTCGCCAGGAGGGCAACTACGACGCCCAGTTCGCCTACGTGTCCAGTTCCCCGGTACCTTCCGGCTCCTGGTACTGGGTGCACATCGACGGCCACCGGCTGGCGCTCGCCAGCCGGAATGTCGACAACCGCGGGACGCGGCTCCGCTTCGACAACGATCGCGACATGAACCGGAACTGGAACAACCAGGGCTACCGGGCCGTACCCATGCCGACCATCCAGAACACGGCCCGCAGCAGCATTGCGCCCGCGTGCGCTCCTGCACCCGGCCACTGAAACGGCGCGAAACGACCCGTCGCCAGCGACAGGCCGCTTGTTTGGACAGGGCCACCAAGGTTCGACTTGTGCATGGTCACGCTCGGTGCCGGTATGGCGACATGGATCAGTGCGTCGTACTCACGCAGGCGGCGCCCGCCGATCATGCCAACCTGATACAGGCCTGCGACAATATCGTGGACTTGGGAGGGAGTGTGTGGCTACGGATTTCGTTGGTCGTGACTTGCCCGGCACAGGCACAGGCACAGGCTCTGGACCG
>NZ_JBXAGL010000001.1:91516-420584 GCF_058793995.1 Rhodanobacter sp. GW835-FHT13D09
ACGGGCTGGGCTGGGCTGGGCTGGGCTGGGCTGGGCTGGGCTGGGCTGGGCTGGGCTGGGCTGGGCTGGGCTGGGCTGGGCTGGGAGAGCTGCGTGGAAACCAATCCGACATACCTGGTTCCACCGCCGTGAGAGATCAGCTTCCAACTCGGAGCATGGTCTGCTTCAAACCCGTTTGCCCGCCAACCGATACACCAACCCCTTGTCGCGCTTGCCAACCGCTATTACTGTGACCACAACGGTCTGGTCGTTGACCTGATAGACCAACCGATAACCGGCGGTGCGCAACTTGATCTTGTAGCAGTCCGGCAAGCCATGCAGGCGTGCCGATGGCACATGGGGGTTTTGCAAGCGCTCGCCTAGCTTGTTTCTCAGCTGGTCGCGAGTGCCGGGGGCAAGTTTGCGCCATTCCTTCAGCGCGGACTCCACAAACTCCAGGCTATAGCTCATCGAGCTTGACCCTGATCCGGCGCTCCTTGGAACGCGAGCGCACCAGTTCAGCCAGTTCAAGATCCTCCAGCCGATCCAACAGGCGCCTGTAGGTCTCCGCAGGCACCAGATAGGCGCTGGGTTTGTTGTGCACCAGCACAGCCACCGATTCGCCGGCGGCAGCCTCAATCACGGCACTGGGATTGCGCTTGAGCTCGGTGATGCTGATGCTCGCGTCGGCAAGAATGGATTCCATATTCGTCTCCAAATTCAGAGCCGAATATAGTACGTAAAGCACATCTTCTCAAGTGCCGTGTGACGCCGGCATGTGCGCCATTAGCCAACGCATCCTCAACTACCCCCGCCGCTCCCAAAGGGGGCTCCTTTCGATTGCTCCGAGAGTGATGGGGAGCGGAAATGGAAAACCCGCCAAACGGCGGGCTCCCCTCACATCAACACAGCACGAAGTGCCTCACCCCATCAACACCCGATTCATCCGCTGCACGAATGCCGCCGGATCCGGCAACTGCGCCCCGGCGGAAATCTCCGCCTGCTCCAGCAGCAACATCGCCAAGTCCCGCGCCTTGCCTTCGTCGGTTTCGCTCTCGACGCGCTTGACCAGCGCATGTTGCGGGTTGACCTCCAGCGTCGGCTTCGACTCCGGCATCTCCTGCCCCGCTTCGCGCAGCAGCCGCGCCAGATGCGGCGCCATCTCGTAATCGGAAAGGGCCAGGCACGACGGCGAATCGGTGAGGCGGGCGGAAACCTTGACCTCGCCCACGCGATCGCCCAGCAGCTCCTTCAGCTTCTTCAGCAGCGGCTCGGCCTCCTGGGTTGCCTCCTCCAGTTTCTTCTTGTCGGCCTCATCGAGCGGCAGGTCGCCCTTGGCCACGCTCCTGAGCTTCTTGCCTTCGTACTCGCTCAAGCTGCCGATCATCCATTCGTCGATGCGGTCGGACATCAGCAGCACTTCGATGCCCTTGGCCTTGAACGCTTCCAGCTGCGGGCTGCCGGCGGCGGCGGCGTAGCTGTCGGCGGTGATGTACCAGATCGCGTCCTGGCCGACGGCCATGCGGCCGATGTAGTCGTCCAGCGAGACGGTCTGCGCGGTGCCTTCGCCCTTGGTGCTGGCGAAACGCAACAGCTTGGCGATGCGCTCGCGGTTGTTGGCGTCCTCGCTGATGCCTTCCTTGAGCGTGTTGCCGAACGCTTTGTAGAAGGTGGCGAACTTTTCCGGCTCGTCCTTGGCCAGCTTCTCGATCAGGTCGAGCACGCGCTTGACGCAGGCGGCCTTGATCCGCTCGAGCTGGCGGTTGTGCTGCAGGATTTCGCGGCTGACGTTGAGCGGCAGGTCGTCGGCGTCGACCACGCCGCGCACGAAGCGCAGGTAGTTCGGCAGCAGCTCCTCGGCGGCGTCCATGATGAAGACACGCTTGATGTAGAGCTTCAGCCCCTTGCGCTCGTCGCGGCCGCCCATCATCAGGTCGAACGGCGGCTGCGACGGCAGGTACAGCAGGGTAGTGAAGCTCTGGCTGCCTTCGACGCGGTTGTGCGTCCACGCCAGCGCGTCGTTGAAGTCGTGGCCGAGCGACTTGTAGAAGCTCTGGTAGTCCGCGTCGCTGATCTCGGACTTCGGCTTGGTCCACAGCGCCGAGGCGGCGTTGATGGTCTCGAACTCGTCGGTCGGCTTGCCGTCCTTCTCCACCGGCATGCGGATCGGAAACGCCACGTGGTCGGAGTAGCGGGTGATCAGCGCGCGCAGCTGCCAGCGACTGAGGAACTCGTCCTCGTCGGCTTTCAGGTGCAGGATGACGGAAGTGCCGCGCCCGGCCAGCTCGACCGGCTCCAGCGAGTATTCGCCCTTGCCGTCGCTCTCCCACTTTACGCCCTCGCCGGCCGGCGCGTCGGCGCGGCGGCTGAGCACGGTGACCTTGTCGGCGACCACGAAGGCGGAATAGAAGCCCACGCCGAACTGGCCGATCAGCCGCGCGTCGGCCTTCTGTTCGCCCGACATCGCCTCCAGGAAACGGCGCGTGCCGGAACTGGCGATGGTGCCGATGTTCGCCACCACCTCGTCGCGGTTCATGCCGATGCCGTTGTCGCGCACGGTGACGGTGCGCGCATCCGGATCCCAGCTCACGTCGATGTGCAGCTCGCTGTCGCCGGCCGACAGCTCGGGCTTCGCGATCGACTCGAAGCGCAGCTTGTCGCAGGCGTCGGAGGCGTTGGAGATCAGCTCGCGCAGGAAGATTTCCTTGTGCGAGTACAGCGAGTGCGTGACCAGGTGCAGCACCTGGGCGACTTCGGCTTCGAACTTGCGGGTTTCGACGGGTGCGTTCATGCGTGGATGTTCCGTTGTTGCGTTGACGATGGAAATGATTCCTCCCCCTGCTTGCGACCGAAGGGAGTCCCTTGGGGCAGGGGGAGGTCAGGAGAGGGTTGGCTTTTGATCTTAGCCTTCCAGACAAGGTCAAGAGCACCCCACCCCAACCCTCCCCTGCTTGCAGGGGAGGGAGCAAAGCGGGAATCAGGTGCCGTTCTGCAGCGCCGCGATGCGCTCCTCCAGCGGCGGATGGCTCATGAACAGCCGCCTGAAGCCGTCGGCCAGCGGGCCGGAGATGCCGAATGCGGCGATCGTCTGCGGCAGCGTGTTCTCCCCATGATTGGCCTGCAGCCGCTGCAGCGCGGAGATCATCGCACCGCGGCCGGCGAACCGGGCGCCCGCCGCGTCGGCGCGGAACTCGCGCCAGCGCGAAAACGCGGCCACGATGACCGAGGCGAACAGGCCGAACACCAGCTGCAGCACCATCACCGTCACGAAATAACCGATGCCGGTGCCCCCTTCGCGGTCGTCGCGGCCGCCCGACATCCAGCTGTCGACCAGCCGCCCGACGATGCGCGCGGCGAGGATCACCAGCGTGTTCAGCACGCCCTGGATCAGGGTCAGGGTAACCATGTCGCCGTTCGCCACGTGGCCGATCTCATGGCCGAGCACGGCGCTGACCTGGTCGCGGTTCATCTGCTGCAGCAGGCCGGAGCTGACCGCCACCAGCGAGCTGTTCTTGGTCATGCCGGTGGCGAACGCGTTCATCTCCGGCGCATCGTAGATGGCCACTTCCGGCATGCCGATGCCGGCGTTCTGCGCATGGCGGCGCACGGTGTCGACCAGCCAGCGCTCGGTCTCGTCCTGCGGCTGCTCGATCACCCGCGCTCCGGTGGACATCTTCGCCATCCACTTGGACATCGCCAGCGAAATGAACGCGCCGCCCATGCCGAACACGGCGGCGTGGGCCAGCAGGCCGCCCATGCCGCCGTAGCCGCGGGCGGCGGCCATCTGGTCGATGCCGAACAGGTGGCAGACGATGCTCAGCAGGAGCAGGACGGCAAGGTTGGTACCGATAAACAATGCGATGCGACGCATGGCTGTCTCTCTATGGCAGTCATGAAGGAAAGGGAGAAACCGTGGCTCAAGATTCGGGGCGCAAGCGGCAGCTTTCAAGGGTTGCCGCGGCGGCGACCGATCACCCGCCGCTACCCTAGAATGCGCCGATGAGCTACCGCGGCCGCTTCGCCCCCTCACCCACGGGACCACTGCACTTCGGCTCGCTGGTCGCCGCGGTGGGCAGCTGGCTGTGCGCGCGGCATGCCGGCGGCGAGTGGCTGCTGCGAGTGGAAGACATCGACCCGCCGCGCGAGGTTCCCGGCTCGGCCGCCAGCATCCTCGCCGCCCTGCCGGCGTTCGGACTGCTCGCCGACGCGCCGGCGCTGCTCCAGTCGCAGCGCCTCGCCGCCTACGACGCGGCGTTCCAACAACTGCGCGAGGCCGGCCAGGTGTTCCCTTGCTGGTGCAGCCGCAGCGAGCTGGCCGGCGCCGGCGGCATCCATCGCGCCGGCCGCTGCGTCGCGCTGCCGCAGCCCAGCCAGGCGCCGGCCTGGCGATTGCGCGTACCGGACATCACCATCGCGTTCGACGACGCCCTGCAGGGACCGCAGCAGCAGAACCTGCGCGACGAGGCGGGCGACTTCGTGATCCGCCGGGTCGAAGGTCTCTATTCCTACCAGCTCGCCTGCGTGGTGGACGACGCCTTCCAGGGCATCACCGAGGTGGTGCGCGGGCTGGACCTGCTCGACTCCACCGCGCGGCAGATCTGGCTGCAGCGCTGCCTCGGCCTGCCCACGCCGGCGTATCGCCACCTGCCGCTGGTGCTGGATGCGCAAGGGCGCAAGCTGTCGAAGTCCGAACAGGCGTTTCCGCTCGACCCGGCCGATCCGCTGCCGGCGCTGCGGCGGGCGCTGGCGTTCCTGCGGGTGCCGGCGCCGCCCATGGCAGCCGATGTCCACGATCTGTTGGCGCAAGCGCTGGCAAGCTTCGATCCGGCGCATTTGCCGCATTGCAGCGGTCACTCTTTCGCCTGAAACGCTATAAATGCAGAACGCACCGAAGTCACGCGACAACGGCATGAAACATGCCTCACCATGCTCCGGCGCGACAGCCCCCGCTTCACCCGCACAGGAGTTCCAAGGACATGACGCAGCGCACGGCATTGGTCACAGGCGGCACCGGCGGCATCGGCAGCGCGATCATCCGCTATCTTGCCGGGCAGGGGCATCGGGTGGCCACCAATTACCGCGACCCGGGCAAGGCCGAAGCCTGGCGCAAGGCCATGGCGGCGGATGGCATCGAGGTGTGCATGGTGCCCGGCGACGTCTCCGACCCCGCCGCCTGCGAGGCGATGATCCGCGCAATCGAGGAGAAGTGCGGCCCGGTCGACATCCTGGTCAACAACGCCGGCATCACCCGCGACACCACCTTCCACAAGATGAACTATCAGCAGTGGACGGACGTGATCAACACCAACCTCAACGCCTGTTTCAACGTCACCCGCCCGGTGATCGATGGCATGCGCGCGCGCAAGTGGGGCCGCATCGTGCAGATCAGCTCGATCAACGGCCAGAAAGGTCAATACGGCCAGGCCAACTACGCCGCTGCCAAGGCCGGCATGCACGGCTTCACCATCTCGCTGGCGCAGGAGAACGCGAAGTTCGGCATCACCGTCAACACCGTCTCGCCCGGCTACGTCGGCACTGACATGGTGATGGCGGTGCCGGAGGAAGTGCGCGAGAAGATCGTGGCGCAGATCCCGGTCGGCCGCCTCGGCCGCCCGGACGAGATCGCCCACGCCGTGGCCTTCTTCACCGGCGAGCAATCCGCCTGGATCACCGGCGCCAACCTGGCGATCAACGGCGGGCATTACATGGGGTGGTGATCGTCCCTACGGGGAAGCCAGCACCTTCTCCAGCACCTTGCCCACGGCCGCGAACGCGAAGGCGCCGGTGACATGGGTGGCGGCGCCCAGGCCGCCGCCGCAGGCCAGGTTCATCGCGTCGCCGCCGGGCGGGCGGGTGCCGCACACCGTGCCGTCGGGCTGCGGGTACTGCACGTTCTGCAGCGAATAGACGGCCGACACGCCGAAGTAGCGGTCCGGGTTGCGCGGGAAGTTGAAGTCGGCGCGGAGCTTCTTGCGGATCAGGCTGAACATCGCGTCGTGCTCGGTTCGCGACAGGTCGCGCACGCGGATCTGGGTGGGGTCGGTGCGTCCGCCGGCGGAGCCCACGCTGACGATCGGCAGCTTGCGCCGGCGGCACCAGGCGATCGTCTCCAGCTTCACCCGGAACGCGTCGCAGGCATCCAGCACCACGTCGTAGCCGCGATCGAGCAGCTCGTCCAGCGTGGACGGGGTGAGAAAGCGCTCGATCGCCTCCAACCGGATCGTCGGATTGATCGCGTGCGCACGCTCCGCCATCACGCCCACCTTCGACTTGCCGTACTCGCCGTCCAGCGCGTGCAGCTGGCGGTTGGTGTTGGATACGCAGACCTCGTCGGCGTCGATCAGGGTGAGCCGGCCCACGCCGCTGCGCGCCAGCGCCTCGACCGCCCACGAACCGACGCCACCGATGCCGACCACGCAGACGTGCGCGCGCGACAGCGTCGCCACGCTGCCGCTGCCGTACAGGCGCTCGACGCCGGCGAAACGCTCGGCCGGAAAGGTCGTCCCGCTCGCGGCACCGCCGAGCGGGTGCGTGGTCGTGTCTGCGTGGGTCACCGGCGGATCCTGCGATGCAAGTGCGCCATTTTATCGTGCCTGCATGGATGCCGTGCACCGGTGCGGGTTATCCTGTGGAATTCCCCTCCCATGGAACCGTCCCGATGCGCGTAGCCCTGATGATCCTGCTCGGCCTGGTGATCGGCGCGATCGGCACAGCCAACGTGATGAATGCGCTGGCCGCGCGCAATCCGATGCCGAAGGCCGTGATGGAGACGATGGACTACCACCTGGGCGAACTGAAGAACGCGATCAAGGCGAAGCAGTGCGACCCGGCCAAGGTCCAGCACCACCTGGCCCGCCTGCAGTCCACCGCCAGCGACATCACGCCGGTGTTCGGGATCGACGAAAAAACCTTCACCGACGACGCCACCCAGTTGCAGGATCACCTGCAGCAGGCGGTGCAGACCGCACCGGCCACCTGCGCGGCGCTGGCCGCGGCGATCAAGCCGGTCGGCGAGACCTGCAAGAGCTGCCACCAGCAATACCGCTGAGGCTGCCGTTCAGAAGCGGATCTTGCCGCGCAGCATCTGGCCGTACATCACCCAGTCGCCCATCAGACTGTACAACGGGTGCTTGAAGGTGGCCGGGCGGTTCCTCTCGAACGCGAAGTGGCCGAGCCAGGCGAAGCCGTAGCCAGCCACCGGCGTCAGCCACAGCCAGCGCAGCTGGCCGCTGGCCAGCGCCAGCACGATCACCGCCAGCACCAGCGTGCTGCCGATGAAGTGCATGCGCCGGCACCTGCGGTTGCCGTGCTCGCTGAGGTAGAACGGATAGAACTCGGCAAAGCTGCTGTAGCCGGACATGTTCCTGCTCCGCGACGGTATGCGCCGATTCTGCCACCCAACCGATCCGTGCGCGCTGTAGGGCGGGCACCGCCCGCCGGCCTTTGCCTTGTTGAAGCCGAGAGCGGCGGACAGGGTCCGCCCTACGAAGCGAGGCAATCCGCGTGCGCCTACTCCGGCAGCGGGATGAATTCCTGCTCGTCGCCGGCGACTTTCGGGAAGCGCCCCTCGCGCCAGTCGGCCTTGGCCTGTTCGATGCGCTCGCGCGTGCTGGCCACGAAGTTCCACCACAGGTGCCGCTCCCCATCCAGCGGCGCGCCGCCGAACAGCATCAGGCGGCTCGCTGCGTGCGCGCGCAGCGCCGGCGCGGCGGGGCCGGCCTGCACCGCCATCTGTTGCGCACCGACTTCAAGTTCGCCCCAGCGGATCGCGCCCTCGAGCACATGCACGCCGCGCTCGGCGTGCTCCGTCGGCAGCGCCAGTTCGATGCCGGCGGCCAGCCGTACCTCGAGGAAGAACATCGGCGCGAACACCTTCACCGGCGAGCGTTCGCCGTAGGCCGTGCCCGCGATCAGCACCGCCTCGGCGCCGGGCCACCGAATCCGCGGCAACGCGTCGCGGTCGTGATGGTGGAACTCCGGCGCCACCTCGGCATCGGCCTGCGGCAGCGCCACCCAGACCTGGATGCCGTGCAACAGCTGGCTGCCCTGGCGCGCCTCCGGTGGCGTGCGCTCGGAGTGGGCGATGCCGCGGCCGGAGGTCATCCAGTTCACTTCGCCGGGGCGGATGTCGGCCAGGCTGCCGAGACTGTCGCGATGGCGGATCACGCCGTCGAACAGCCAGGTCACCGTGGCCAGGCCGATGTGCGGATGCGGCCGCACGTCCATGCCGTTGCCGGCGCCGAACGTGACCGGCCCCATGTGGTCGTAGAACACGAACGGGCCGACGTGGCGCGCCTGCAGCACCGGCAGCATGCGGCGCACCATGAAGCCGTCGCCGAGATCATGCAGGCGGGTACCTTCGACCAGGGTCGGCACGGCTTCCATCACGTTCTCCTCGACGATTCACCAGGCCCGCTGATATTGCACCGGCGCGTCGATCTTCGCACCCAGCCGTTGCGCCGCCCGGCGCGGAAAGTACGGGTCGCGCAGGCTCTCGCGGGCGATCAGCACCACGTCGGCATCGCCGTTGGCGACGATCTGCGCGGCCTGCTCCGCCCCGGTGATCAGGCCCACCGCACCGGTGGCGACACCGGCCTCGCGCCGCACCTGCGCCGCGAACGGCACCTGGTAGCCCGGCCCCAGCGGGATTTTCGCGTGCGGCACCAGGCCGCCGCTGGAGACGTCGACCAGGTCCACGCCCAGCGGCTGCACCTGGCGCGCCAGCTCCACGCTCTCCGCCGCCGTCCAGCCGCCGTCGGCCCAGTCGGTGGCCGAGATGCGCAGCCACAGCGGCAGTTCGGCCGGCCACGCCTCGCGCACCGCGGCAACCACCTCGCGCACCAGCCGGGTGCGGTTCTCGAAGCTGCCGCCGTAGCGGTCGTCGCGCCGGTTGCTCAAGGGCGACAGGAACTGGTGCAGCAGGTAGCCGTGCGCCGCATGCAGCTCGACCAGATTGAAGCCGGCCGCCAGCGCGCGCCGGGTGGCCTCGCGGAAATCAGCGATGGCCGCCTGGATGCCGGCCTCGTCCAACGCCTGCGGCACCTGCCAGTCGCTGTCGAACGGCAGTGCCGATGGTGCCACGGTGCGCCAGTCGCCCTGCCCGGCCGGCACCGGACCGTGCCCCTCCCATGGCCGCAGTGTGCTGGCCTTGCGCCCGGCATGCGCCAGCTGCACGCCGGCCACCGCGCCATGGGCCTTGATGAAGCGGGTGATCGGCTGCCATGCCTCGACCTGGGCCTGGTTCCACAGGCCGGTGTCCTGCGGCGAAATACGGCCCTGTGCGGAGACCGCCGTGGCCTCCGCCACCACCGCTCCTGCGCCGCCCACCGCGCGGCTGCCCAGGTGCACCATGTGCCAGTCGTTCGGCAGGCCGTCGATGGCCGAGTACTCGCACATCGGCGACACCACCAGGCGATTGCGCAGGATCAGGCTGCGCTGGGCGAGCGGTTCGAACAGTTTCATGGGGCGTCCGGATCAGGAGAGTAGAGAGTCCGACGAGATGCAGACGGCTTGCGCCATAATCAAGCCGCGGTGTCGCCGCGCGCGGCAACCGGCGCGGTACGGGCCTCTACCCAGCGGGCAAGCCGCGTGGCGACCGCTGCCGGCGCCTTCATCCAGCCGAAATGGTCGGCGGACAGGCCACCCATGTCCTGCGGCGTGACGACCTCCACCACGCGTTCGGCCGGCCCCAGCTTGCCCAGCAGCCAGGCCAGCGAAGCCGGCGGCCCCAGCCAATCGTCCTGCAGGCGCAGGGCCAGCGACGGCAGTTGCAGGGTGGCCAGCTGTCGCTCGAAATCCTGCGCCATCCCGTCCGCGGCATAACGCCCGGTACGCCCGCTGCGCGCCCAGTCCGCGATCACGCCGCGCGCCTCGTTGCCGCCAAAGCCGATCCGCCGCCCGGGCAGGTAACCGACCAGGCCAGCCAGCAACGGCGCCAGTGCGTACGCCGCGGCGATCAGCCAGCCATGCCGGAAGCGGCGCCAGTAGGGCGCCCCGCTGGCCACCAGCAACAGGCCGGCGAACGCCTGCGGATGCAGGCTGGCGTGGAGCGTGGCCAGTTGCCCGCCCAGGCTGTGTCCGCCCAGCCAGCATCCGGCCCGCGGCCAGCGCGTGTGCACCGCGGCCAGGCCCGCGGGCAGGTCGTCCTGCAACAGCTCGCGATACCCCCAGTTGCAAGTGCGGCCGGCGCGCCGGTTGCTGGAGCCGATGCCGCGCCACTCGTGCACCACCACCGCGATGCCCCGCGCCGCCAGTGCACCGGCCAGCGGCAGGTAGTGCCGGGCCGGGATGCCCATGGCCGGCACCCAGTACAGCAGTTGCTGCCAGTCGCCGCCGGGCTGGATCGCCAGCAGTTCGAAGCTGGCGCCGTCGCCAGCCGCCACCGGGATCACCAGCGGCTCGGTCACCGCAACGGGTTCGGGTGCATGGCCGGAAGGATGGTCGCTCATCCCCACAGGCTAGCGAATCGTCGCGGCCGCGACAAAAAAGAGGCCGGCTTGCGCCGGCCCCCGAAACGAATTCCGCCACCTCGATCAGACGGGGGTGACGTCCTCGGCCTGCAAGCCCTTCTGGCCGTCGACGACCTTGAAGCTCACCTTCTGGCCTTCCTGGAGGCTCTTGAAACCCGTACCGGTAATGGCGCGGAAATGCACGAAAACGTCAGGGCCGTTGTCGCGGCTGATGAAGCCGAAACCCTTGGCGTCGTTGAACCACTTGACAGTACCCACTTCACGATCCGACATGACTCACTCCGATCCTATCCAGACGCTGAGACAAACCGGCTCCTACGAGCCGACGGTTTACTGAGCATGCAGGGTCCGGTGCAACAGTCGGATTCAGGAAATCCCTACCGGGCACGCACGTAGCCAAGCAGACGCAGCGGCGCCAGCATAACGGATTTTCTGACCACAAGTGATTTGTCAAGCCGGTTGTCGCGGACACAATCCGGACAGGGAAAAACCGGGCAGGGTTGCCCGGTTTTTCCCTACATGCACCCCGATCAGGCCGGGGTCACTTCCTCGGCCTGCAGGCCCTTCTGGCCCTGCACCACCTTGAAGGAGACCTGCTGGCCTTCCTGCAGGCTCTTGAAGCCGCTGCCGCTGATGGCGCGGAAATGCACGAACACGTCCGGACCATTGTCGCGGGCGATGAAACCGAAGCCCTTGGCATCGTTGAACCACTTGACGGTACCGATCTGACGATCAGACATAAATTGACCACTCCACAGGTTTATGGGCTCGGCCCACTACAGTGGCAGTGGCCGACTCAACTGGTGTGCAAGGAAACAACCCTGGGGTGAACGATGTGGCAGATCGCGGATCGGCGGCATCGGGTCACAAACTCTGCTGACCCCGGCAAACACAGTGGGCGGATCATAACGGCACGACTGGGTTGAACGGAATGGAGCAGAGTCATCGTTTTTGGTCCATCCGGTGGCGAATTCAGGTTTTCTTGACCTGCGCCATTGTCTAGTGGCGGCAAGTCACCCAATCTGCGACCGTTGCGGCGGCTTAGGCGCGCCGCAACGGTCGTGCTGCCGAGGAGAGCCAACCATGTCCATCCCTTCCCGCCTGACCCTTGCCGCCATGGCCGGCGGCCTGTTGCTGGCCGGCTGCGCCCAGCACGAGGCCGCCAAGACGACCACGTCAACCACGGCCACCACGACCGGCGCCGCCACGACCACCAGGGCCACCACCAGCACCGTGGGCACGACGCACCGGAAGCACGCCGTGACCAGCAGCAGCCCCGCCGACGAGGCCAAATTGCCCGAACAGACCGGCATCCCCGCCTGCGACGACTACCTGTCGAGCTACCTGGCCTGCCATCGCGCGGCGGCGATCTATGCGCCGGGCCAACTGCAGTCGCGCTACGAGGCAATGCGCACCAGCCTGCTGCGCGATTCGCAGAACCCGGACATCCGCCCGCAGCTGGCCACGCGCTGCTATTCGCTGGCCAGCCAGCTGCGCGAGGCGTTGCACGGCAAGTCGTGCGCGGAAAGTCCGGCACCGGCCAGCACGCCGTAGCAGCCGACGGGCCTCACGCCAGTTTCAGCGCGGCGCGCAGCGGCCGGGCCAGCGCCGCCGGCTCGGTGCGGCCCAGCCGGATTTCCGGGGTACCGTGCCAGCGCGCAGTGCCGGTGATTGCCGCGGCCACGGCCTGCACCAGCGAAGGCTCCGGCGCCACGCCCGCCTCAAGGAACAGGGCCTTGACCTCGAACATCCCGATGCCGCGGTGGGCCTTCGCGTCGAGCCGCCCGACCAGGCGGCCGCGGTGCAGGATCGGCAGCACGTAGTAGCCATAGCGGCGCTTCGGCGCCGGCGTGTAGCACTCGATGGTGTACTCGAAATCGAACATCGCCAGCACCCGCGACCGATCCCATACCAGCGGATCGAACGGCGACAGCAGCGCGGTGTGCGTGGCGCGCAGGCGGCCGGACAGCGCCTTGGCCAGCACTTCGGCGTGGTCGCAGTGCACGTAGCCGGGAACATTCCAGCCCTGCACCGGCACCGCCAGCAGCTCGCCGCTGGCCACCAGCGGCGCCAGCTCGCGGTCGCTCACCCTCGGCCGCAGGCGGAAGTAGTCGGCGATCCAGCCGGCCTGGGTCACCCCCAGCGCGCGCACGCCGTCGAGGATGAAGCGCCGGCGCAGTTCCGCCGCGGCGGGCACCACAGCGGGGTCGAACGGCGGGTCGAGCCGGGCCAGCACATTTCCGGCCAGGTCGTAGACGCGCTGGAAATTCTCGCGCCGCGCCACCATCAGCTCACCCAGCGCGAACCACGCCTCCAGCCAGCGCTTCTCCGGTTTCCATTCCCACCATCCCGGCTTGGCGACGCCGTCGCTGCGCGCGAAATCCGCCGCGCGCACCGGCCCGGAGGCGCGGATGCCCTGCAGCAGCGCCTCCATGTCGGCGCGTTGCTCGCGATGCATCCGCGCCGCGCTGCGGTACGCCCAATGGTGGTTGCGATGGCCATGCGTGCCGCGATGCCAGGCCATGTCGGCGGCGCTGACGAAGCAGGCCTCGTGCGCCCAGCATTCAGCCAGCCGGCCCTGCGCCAGCGCCTCGTCCAGCCACGTGGCGGGGTAGTCCCCCAGGCGCGAGTGCAGCACCAGGTACGGGCTGCGCGCCACCACGTGGATGGTATCGATCTGCAGCAGGCGCATGCGCTCGATCGCCGTTACCACATCGCCACGCCGCGGCCGCCGCCGCAACGGTTGCAACAGACCCTGCGCCGACAGCTGCAAGGCACGCGCCTGCCCCAGGCTCAGCACGTGGAGACCACCTGAATCGACGCCCAACGATACATTTTCTTCACGAATTCATGCCACCGATCTTGAGTCGGCATTTACAAAACCCCTGCTAGCGTGAACCTGGATCGGCCGCAACGGAGATCCGCTGCCATGCGGATATCCGCACGAATCCACCCGCATTCTGGCATGGAGTACCGCTGATGAAATTCCACAAGCCACTATTGACCACGTTCGCCGCTGGTGCCCTGTTGTCCGCCAGCAGCCTGCTCGCCCAGCAGGCGTCGGCGCCAGCCCCCGCTTCGGTATCGCCGCCACCCGCCAGCGCGACCAGCCCGCCACCGAATGGCCAGACCGGAACGGCCACCATGAACACGCCGTCCGGCGAACTGGTGGTGCATTCGAGCATGCCGCCGCCCCCGCCGGCGGGACCGGCGCCGAGCTTCGAGCAGCTGTCCGGCGGCGGCAAATACATCACCGAGGAACAGGCCGCAGCCTACCCGCTGCTGGCCAACGACTTCCTCCACGCCGACCGCAACCGGGACGGCCGCATCAGCAAGAGCGAATACGCGCGCTGGCTCTCCAACGAGTAGTTCCTCCCCCGCCAAACGCCGGCCACGGATGCGACCGGCGTTTTCACGCGGCAATCACCGTCAGCGCAAACCGCTCCACTAGACTGGCGTGCCGACCCGCCTGGAACGTTCCTGCATGATGCGATCGATTGCGGCCATCGCCACGATGCTGTGCATCGGTTCGGCAAGTACCCCCTTGCACGCGCAGAATCCGGATCCCACCGACATCCGCGCCTGTACCGCGATCGAAAACGATGCGCAACGACTGGCCTGCTACGACCACGCGACCGGGCGGGTCAACCTGCCGGTGGCGCAGAAGCGGGTAAACCCGGCAACCGCCTCGCCGGGCGTCTTCGGCCGCGACCGCGCGAAGGCCTCCGCCACCGCCGTGGAAACCAACAGCGAGGTGGCCAAGCCGCTGTCGCTGCTCGACAGCCGCTGGGAGCTGTCGCCGGAGAGCAAGCTCGGCACGTTCAACATCCGCGGCTACAAGCCGGTGTACGTGCTGCCCGTGTTCGTCACCAGCAACCAGAACAGCCGCCCGCACAGCCCCAATCCGGACAACACCGTGCCGGGTCCGGGCGAACAGTTGGACAATGCCGAGATGAAGTTCCAGCTCAGCCTGAAGTCCAAGGTGTGGCAGGGCGTGTTCGGCGATGCCGGCGACCTGTGGGTGGGTTACACCCAGTCCTCGCGCTGGCAGGTCTACAACGCGAAGCTGTCGCGCCCGTTCCGCGAAACCAACTACGAACCCGAGGCCATGCTGGTGTTCGATACCCACTACCAGGTGCTCGGCTGGGACGGGCGCCTGCTCGGCATCGGCTTCAACCACCAGTCGAACGGCCGCAGCAACCCGCTGTCGCGCAGCTGGAACCGGGTGATCGCGAACGTCGGCTTCGAGCGCGACGACTGGACCGTGATGCTGAGCCCGTGGTGGCACGTCCCGGAATCGCGACGCACCAACGACAACCCCGACATCGGCGATTACATGGGCCGCGGCGAGGTGCAGATCGTGCACGAATGGCACGGCCAGGAATTCGGCGTGCTGCTGCGCCACTCCCTGCGCGGCGGCAGCCGCAGCCATGGCTCGGCGCGCTTCAGCTGGAGTTTCCCGGTGGCCGGCAACCTGCGCGGTTACCTGGAAGTGTTCAAGGGCTACGGCGAAAGCCTGATCGACTACAACCACAACGCCACCTATCTCGGCCTGGGCGTGTCGCTGCTCGACTGGTATTGAGCAGGTCGCCAACGACGAAGGCCCGGTGCAGGCACCGGGCCTTCGCACGTCTCGCGGAGTGTGGCCGCGCCGCGCAGGCGATCAGTGGTGGTGGCCGCCCGCGCCGTGCACGTGGCCGTGCGCCAGCTCTTCCGCGGTGGCGTCACGCACGTCGGTCACCTCGACGGCGAAGTGCAGGGTCTTGCCGGCCAGCGGGTGGTTGGCATCGATGAACACCACGTCGTTCTCGACCTTGGTGACGGTGACGTTGATCTGCCCCTGCGGGCCATTGCCCTGGAACTGCATGCCGGGCTGGATGTCCTCGACGCCCTGGAACGCCGCACGTGGCACTTCCTGCATCAGCTCGGCGTGATGCACGCCATAGCCTTCCTCCGGCGCCACGTCGGCGGTAAACCTGTCGCCGGCCGAGCGGCCCTCCATCTGCTTCTCCAGGCCCGGCACGATATGGCCGCTGCCGTGCAGGTAGGTCAGCGGTTCGCGGCCCTCGGAGCTGTCGATGACCTGGCCTTCGTCGTCGGTCAGCGTGTAATGGAAGGCGGCAACGGAGTTCTGGGCAATCTGCATGACGTTCTCGCGAATGGGGTCTGGTCTGCCGGCCTGGCGCCGACAGGGGCGGGCAAGGGTAGCAGAACCGCATAGGGACGCCGGGACCGGCGCCGCCGGAACATGGCGTCGGCCGCCTCCCGGGCCGCCGTGCCGCCGTCAACCGCCCAGCCGGGCCAGCGTGTCCCGGCCGATCTTCTCCGGGGTATCGGTGGAAGCGTAGCGTTTCACCACCTGGCCATCCGCGTCGACCAGGAACTTGGTGAAGTTCCACTTGATCGACTCGCTGCCGAGGATGCCCTTGCCCTCGCTCTTCAGCCACTTGTACAGCGGATCGGCGTGCTCGCCGTTGACCTCGATCTTGGCGAACAGCGGGAAGGTCACGTCGTACTGGGTGCTGCAGAAAGTCCTGATCTCGGCCTCGTCGCCGGGCTCCTGGTGGCCGAACTGGTCGCACGGGAAACCCAGCACCACCAGCCCACGATCGCGCTGATCCTGCCACAGCGTTTCCAGCCCCTTGTATTGCGGGGTGAAACCGCATTTGGACGCGACGTTGACGATCAGCAGGGTCTTGCCGCGCCATTCGGCGAGCGGGCGCGGGTTGCCGTCGATATCGCGGACGGTGAAGTCGTACACGCTGGACATGGAAAGTCTCCGTCTCGACAGGTTCATCCGGCAGCATACGCCATCGCCGCCATGGCACGTGGCATAGAATGGCCCACCCACCTGCAGGCCAGGCCCGTCGTGATCCGCTTCGTCGATGTCCACAAGTCCTACCGCGTCGACGGCAGGGACATCCCCGCGCTGCAGCCGTTCAGCCTCGACATCGCCGACGGCGAGGTGTTCGGCATCATCGGCCTGTCCGGCGCCGGCAAGTCGACGCTGATACGGCTGATCAACCTGCTTGAGCGGCCCAGCGGCGGCCGCATCTTCGTGGGCGACACCGAGATGACCGCGCTGGACGAACCGGCGCTGCGCGCGCAGCAGCGCCGGATCGGCATGATCTTCCAGCACTTCAACCTGCTCGCCTCGCAGACGGTAGCGGACAACGTGGCCTTCCCGCTGCGGCTGGCCGGCGAACGCGATGCCGGCGTGCTGCGCGCACGCGTCGACGAACTGCTGGCGCGGGTGGGGTTGAGTGCGCACGCCGACAAGTACCCGTCGCAGCTTTCCGGCGGCCAGAAGCAGCGCGTCGGCATCGCCCGCGCACTGGCCAACCGGCCCACGATCCTGTTGTGCGACGAGGCCACCAGCGCGCTCGATCCGCAGACCACCGCCTCGGTGCTGGAACTGCTGGCCGAGATCAACCGCGAGCTGAAACTCACCATCGTGCTGATCACCCACGAAATGGACGTGGTGCGCCGCGTATGCGATCGCGTGGCGGTGCTCGACGCGGGCGCGATCGTCGAGCGCGGCGCGGTCGCCGACGTGTTCCTGCATCCGCAGCACCCGACCACGAAGCGCTTCGTCAACGAAGCGCTGCCGGAAGAAGCGGCCAGCGAGCTGGCGCCGTTCGCCCGGGTGCCCGGGCGCCTCCTGCGATTGAGCTTCCGCGGCGACGCCACGCTGACGCCGGCGCTGGGCCGCGTGACGCGCGAGACCGGGGTGGAGTTCAACCTGCTCGCCGGTCGCATCGACCGCATCAAGGACCTGCCCTACGGCCAGCTCACCCTGGCCATGCAGGGCGAACGGGTGGACGCCGCGCTGGCCGCGCTGCGCGCGGCCGGCATCGAGATCGAGGAGTTGCGCCGATGAACCCGCTGCAGAAACTCTTTCCGAACATCGACGACTGGGGCGAGATCGGCCGCGCCTGCATCGACACCCTGCTGATGCTGGGCGGCTCGCTGGCCCTCACCGTGCTGATCGGCCTGCCATTGGGCGTGCTGCTGTACCTGACCGGCAAGGGTCAGCTGCGGCCGATGCCGAAGCTCTACGCCGCGACTTCGCTGCTGGTGAACATCCTGCGCTCGGTGCCGTTCATCATCCTGATGATCGTGCTGATGCCGGTCACCTACGCCCTGGTCGGCACCAAGCTGGGCATCCGCGGCGCGATCCCGCCGCTGGTGATCGGCGCCGCGCCGTTCTTCGCGCGGCTGGTGGAGACCGCACTGCGCGAGGTGCAGCAGGGCGTGATCGAGGCCAGCCAGGCGATGGGCGCCAGCCTGTGGCAGATCGTGCGCCACGTGCTGCTGCCCGAAGCCCGCGGCGGCCTGCTCGCCGGCATCACGGTCACCGCGATCGCGCTGGTCGGCTACACCGCGATGGGCGGCGCGATCGGCTCCGGCGGATTGGGCGACCTGGCTTACCGCTACGGCTATCTCAGCTACAAGTCCGACTACATGCTGGTCACCGTAGTGCTGCTGATCCTGCTGGTGCAGGCGCTGCAGATGATCGGCGACCGCATCGTGACGCGTTATAAGCGGCGCTGATTTGGTTATTTGTGCCTGGCGGTATCCGCGGCCTACCTTCGTTGGCCGCCCGTGAGAATCGCCGCCATGAGTTTGCTGCTCTCCGCTGTCGCCGCCGTCCTGGCCCTGCTTCTGTTGGCCGGCTATGCCACGCCGAAGGCCTGACGCGCTGCAGGAAACGCTGTCCCGCCGGTTTGTGCCTGGCGGTATAGACGGCATTATCATTGTGCGTCGCATAAATGGATGTTCCCCATGAGATCGCTGCTTGCCGCCCTCGCCGCCGCCCTGACCCTGCTCCTGCTGACGGGCTGCTCCGCACCGAAGGAGGACGGCCAGGTGCTCCGCGTGGCCGCCACGGCGATTCCGCACGCCGAGATCCTCAAGCAGGCCAAGCCACTGCTGGCGAAGGAAGGCGTGGATCTGCAGATCAAGGTATTCGCGGACTACGTGCAGCCGAACACCCAGCTGGCCGAGAAGGCCATCGACCTGAACTACTTCCAGACCAAGCCCTACCTGGACGCGTTCAACCGCGAGCGCGGCACCCACCTCATCACCATCACCGGCGTGCACATCGAGCCGTTCGGCGCGTACTCGAGGAAATACAGGAACATCGACCAGCTGCCCGATGGCGCCGGCGTGACGCTGCCGAACGACCCCAGCAACAGCGCCCGCGCGCTGCTGTTGCTGGCGAAACATGGCCTGATCACGCTGAAAGATCCGAACAATGAGCTGTCCACGCTGAAGGACATCACCGCGAATCCGAAACACCTGAAGTTCCGCGAGCTGGAGGCAGCGATGCTGCCGCGCACGCTGGACGAGGTCGACCTGTCCCTGATCAACACCAATTACGCCCTCGCCGCCGGACTGAACCCCACGAAAGACGCGCTGCTGATCGAGGACAAGGACTCGCCCTACGTGAACTACCTGGTCGGCCGCCCCGACAACCAGAACGACCCGCGCGTGCAGAAACTGGCCCGGGTACTGAACAGCCCCGAGATCAAGGCGTTCATCGAACAGAAGTACCACGGCGCCGTGCTGCCCGCGTTCTAGGCTCGCGCTCCCTCCCCTGCATCGCAGGCGAGGGTTGAGGAGGAGTGCTCTTGACCTTCCTCGCCGGCCCGGGCAACCCCCACCCAGCCTCCCCCTGCGACCGAAGGAAGTCCCTTTGGGGCAGGCAGGGGGAGGAGCAAGAGCCGTCTACGCGGGAATCTCGAACACCTGCCGCAGGTAGGCCACGTAGGCCTGGTCCTCGCACATGTTCTTGCCGGGCGAGTCGCTCAGCTTGGCCACCGGCTGGTCGTTGCAGCGGATCATCTTGATCACGATGTTGAGCGGCGCCGGCCCCATGTCATTGGTGAGGTTGGTACCCACGCCGAACGCCAGCTGGCAGCGGCCGCGGAAGTAGGCGTACAGCCGCATCACCTTGGGAATGTCCAGCCCGTCGCTGAACACCAGCACCTTGCTGCGTGGATCGACCCGGTTCGCGCTGTAGTGCGCCAGTACCTTCTCGCCCCAGACGAACGGATCGCCGGAGTCGTGGCGGGTGCCGTCGAACAGCTTGCAGAAGTACATGTCGAAGTCGCGCAGGAACGCGTCGAGCCCGTAGACGTCCGACAGTGCGATGCCGAGGTCGCCGCGATACTCCTTCGCCCACGCCTCCAGCGCCGCCACCTGCGAATCGCGCAGGCGCGGCCCCAGCGCCTGATGCGCCTGCAGGTATTCGTGCGCCAGCGTGCCCAGTGGCGTCAGCCCCAGCTTGCGCGCCAGCCACACGTTGCTGGTGCCAGCCAGTTGCTCGCCCAGGCCATCGCGCAGGGCGGTCACCACCTCCTCCTGCCACTCCCGGGAATAGCGCCGGCGCGTGCCGTAGTCGGCCACCTTGCAGTCGGCATAGCCGGGCGTGTCGCGCAGCAGCGCGATCTTCGCCTGCAGCCGCCGGCGCCCCTCGGAAGGGTCGAGGCCCCCGCTGGCACGGCGGAAGTACACCTCGTTGACGATCGCCAGCAGCGGCACCTCGAACAGGATCGTGTGCAGCCATGGTCCGCGGATGCGGATCTCGATCTCGCCGTTGCCGGCCTCGGCCGGCGCGATCTCGACATACTTCTCGTTGAGCTGGAACAGCCCGAGGAAATCGACGAAATCGCTCTTGATGAAGCGCCAGCCGCGCAGGTAGTCCAGTTCGTCCGCCGCGAAACGCAAACGGCACAGCGCCTTCAGTTCGGCGCGGATCTCGTCGAGGCACGGCACCAGGTCGATGTCCGGCGTGCGGCACTTGAAGCGGTACTCGACCTGGGCGGCGGGATACTGGTGCAGCACCACCTGCATCATCGAAAACTTGTACAGGTCGGTGTCGAGCAGCGAATCGATGATCATCAGTCGCCCAGGCGCGAACGGAAGTGAGCCATTATCCACGCTAGGGCGTGTGGCATGCGCATCGGCGGAGTTTTTGCGCAAAAAAAACCCCATCAGCCAGGGGAGGACTGATGGGATTTGTCAGGTGGCATCCAGGGGAGGAAGTGCCGACCCCTCAGTGATGCGATGGATTGCACCACTTCTTGTCGCCGTCACGGCGATACGTGTCCTTAGTGTGGCCGCCCGGGCGTGAGTTCAACGTGCATGCAGGGACTTGTTCAGCTTTCCGACAGGCTTGCGCGGGCGCCCTCGCTGCGTGCATCGTCACGCGTCATCCCACCATCTCCTGCCGGAACCGGCCATGAAGCTGATCGTCCTGTGCCTGATCGCGCTGTGCCTGGCCCGACCCGCGGCGGCGGCCGAGCTGAGGATCGATCTCGGCCACGGCATCGTGACCTATCGGACCGAGGCCCTGCTCGAGCGGGGCGACGCACGCATGATCGAGGTGCCGATGGATGTCGCGTTCCATCGCCCGATGCGCTACCGCGCCGTGCCGCTGACCGCCCTGCTTGGAGGCGTCGCGGCAGGCGACCATCTGCAGTTCGTCGCCGCCGACGGCTTTGCGGCCGAGATCCCCGCCGCGTTGCTGTTGAACAGGCTGGGCAGCGAAGCGTGGCTGGCGGTCGAGGATCCGGCCCGGCCGTGGCCTGCCTTGCCCGGGCACGGCGGCGCTGGGCCGTTCTACGTGGTGTGGACGCGGCCGCAGGCTGCGCGCATCGGCCCGGAACAATGGCCGTATCAGCTGGCGAGCATCCGCCGACTGGGCGGCGTGGCCGAACGCTTTCCGGCGATCCTGCCCGATCCCTCGCTGCCGGGCGGCAGCGAGGTACGACGCGGCTTCGCCGTGTTCCAGCGTACCTGCTTCGCCTGCCACACGCTCAACGGCCAGGGCGATGCCAGGCTCGGCCCGGATCTGAACTTCCCACACAACCCCACCGAATACCTGCGCGCCGACCTGCTGCGCGCGTTCATCCGCGATCCGCAGTCGCTGCGCCAATGGCCGCAAGCGAAGATGCCCGGGCTCGACACGCACGCGCTGTCCGATGCCGACCTCGATGCCGTGCTGGCCTACCTGCGGCACATGGCGGGGCGAAAGCCGGCCCACTGATGCGCGGATCCAGCGGTGGCCGCCGGCCCTTCAGTTCCCGTCGGAACAGTTCCCCGCGCACCATTGCCGCAACGCCTGCTCGCGTTGTGCCGGCGGCTTCCGCGCGAGCTCGCGCACGTCGGCGTAGAACGCCGGCCAGCGCTGCCCGGCATGCCGGAACAGCGCGGCGAACGCCGGCGTCCAGCGGTCGTACAGACCGAACGGCAGCAGCCGCGCGTTGTTGATGGGCCGGGCAACCCAGGCATCGTAGCGGTGTTCACCCGGCCAGTCCCGGTCGCGCCACTTGGCGTAGCGGGCGCGGAACGCCGCGATCTCGCGCTGCTTGCCGGCCTCCATCGACGCGGCGTCCATGCCGCTGGCGTACAGGGTTTTCAGCCGCGCGCGCAAGTCCAGCACCAGCCGGGTGAAGCCGTCGCCCATCGCCTGCGCGTTGCCGTCGCCCGGTGGCAAGCCGCGCGACTGGCGCCATTCACGCAGTCCCTCGTTCTGCACGAAGGTCGCAAAGGATTCGTTGAACGCGGTATCGCCCTTCAGGTAAATCCGCTGGTGTGCCAGCTCGTGGAAGATGGTGCCGTCCAGCTCGTCGTCGTCCCAGCGCAGCATGCTCGACAGGATCGGATCGGCGAACCAGCCCAGGGTGGAATACGCCGGCACGCCGCCGATCCACACGTCATCGCCGCGCGCCTGCAGCCGCGCCGCATCGGCCTTCGCATCGGCTTCCCCGAACCAGCCGCGATAGGCCACGCAGCCGGCCACCGGAAAGCACTGCGGCACCGCCTCCACCGAATAGCGCGGCGCGGCGAACACGTTCCACACCACATACGGCCGGTCCAGCACCACGTAGCCGGTATAGCTGCGGTTGTCCGGCAGGCCAAGCTGTTGCGAGGCGAACTGGCGCGCCTGCTGCGCACGTTGCAGGCGTGCGGCAAGCTGCGGATCGGTGGCCGGATCCTGCAGCAAGGCACTGACCGCACGCCGATGGGCGATCAGCTCGCCCTGTCCGCGCACGGCCTGGGCGTAGTAGCGCAGGCCGCCGCAAGCGCACAGCAAAAGGCCCATCGCCACGATGACGATGAGCCTTGGAAAACGGCGCCGCGACGGCCATCGGAACCGGGGCATCCCTCCGTGGTGTCTCATGCCTCAGCGGTGATCATCGTGGTCGCGATCGCGTCCGCGATGGTTGCTGCGGTCATCGTGGTCGCCGCGGTCCCGGCGGTCACCGTCGCGGCGACCCTGCCACTGGCCGGCATGACCCCGATAGTCACGGTGATCGTCGCGGTAGCCATCCTGGCGATAGCGCGAGCCGCCGTACCATACGCTGCCGACGCCCACGCTGACGCCGGGTGCGTAGCAGCAGCCGTAATATCCGTTGCCGTAGTAGCCGCCGTAATAGCTGTCGTAATAGCCGTCGTAGTAACCCGGCGTCACGACATAGGCACTGCCGCCGTCGCCATAGTAGGCATCGCCGACGTAGCCGGAGCCGCGCACGTAGCTGTAACCCGGATCGTAATAACAGCCCGAGACCACCGCGACGGCAGTGATCAGGGCGAGGCTGGCCAGCAGGCGTTTCATGATCCGCCTCCCTCAGAGGAGTGACGATGCCAAACTAGGGCGCGCAGCTTGAACGCGTACTGAGTTTGCGACGCGTGGCCGTGCGGCATTTACCCGCCAGCCATGTCCCGCCGGGCAGCGATCCGCAAAGCCGCCAGTCAGCCCTTGCGCTTGCCCTGCTCGCCGCGCTGGGCGGCCAGCACGCGTCCATCGGTGCCGCCCGCTTCCATCGACAACGGCGGGTGCAGGTCGGCGCCACCCGAAACCGGCAGCGACGGATTCGCATCCGGCCAGCCCGGCCCCTGCCGGACGCGTTCCTGCCTGGCCCCAAGCAGCGCCTGGATCTTCGCTACCGCATCCTCCTGGCTGATGTGCTGAAGCGGCGCCTGTTGCGGCACAGGCTTCCCGGGCGCAACCGGCCTCTTCGCCGCGATCGCCGATTTGACGGCAGCCTTTGCCGGCGGCCTCTTCGCTGCCTTGGTGGCCGCCGGCTTGCGGGCAGCCGCTTTTTTCGCGACGACTTTCTTTGCAGCCGTTTTCCGGCCAGCGACCTTTTTCGCTGCGCTCTTCCCTGGTGCGGCCTTCCTCGCTGCCTGCTTCTTCGCTACAGGTTTCTTCGTCGCCACCTTCCCTGCCGCGACCTTCCTCGTAGCGACCTTCTTCGCCGCCGCCTTGCGCGACGCGGCCTTCTTCGCCGGGGTTTTCGCGGCGGACGTTTTCTTTGCCGCGGATTTCTTCGCGGCCGACTTGCGGGTCATAGCCATGCGCTCATTCTCCTGCGGTGATCGATGCAACCGCTCCCAGTATGCACGCCCCGACTACGGCGGGCATTGCGCAGCGCGGTAACCGTTCATCCGCGGAAGCCGGGATGGGCCAGTGCATCGAGAAAATGCGGCAGCACGCGCGGCTCCGCCAGCAGGGTGAAGACGATGCCGTACGCCGCGCCCCACAGGTGCGCGCTGTGGTTCACGTTGCCCTGGCCGCGCCGGTCCATGTAGATCGAGTAGCCGGTGTACAGCACCGCGTAGACGATTGCCGGCATCGGTATCACCAGCACGATGATGCGCGACCACGGCGCCAGCAGGATGAAGGCGAACAGTACCGCCGACACCGCGCCGGAGGCGCCGAGGCTGCGGTAGTTCGGGTTGCCGCGGTTCTTCAGGTAGGTCGGCAGGATCGAGACCACCAGGCCGCCGATGTAGAACAGCGCGAAGCCGAGCGTACCCAGCCGCGCGGTGAAAAAACCCTCCATCACCCGGCCGAAGAAGAACAGCGTGATCATGTTGAACAGCAGGTGCCCGAAATCCGCGTGCACCAACCCGTAGGTCACCAGGCGATGGTATTCACGCTGGCGGGCGATCGCCGGCGGCCACAGGATCAGGTCGTTCATCAGGCGGCTGTTGTTGAACGCCATGAACGAGACGATGCAGGTGATGGCGATGATGACCAGGGTGATCGGCATGGGCGGTTCCGCGTCGTGCAGCCAAAGCGGGCATCTTGGCGTCACCGCCGCGGCTTGTCGACTTCCCGGTGCGGTCGCTCATGCCGGCACGGCCGCATGGATATGACGAAAAATCACTGCCCCGGTCGGCGGCAGCCGGCTATCATGCGCCGTTTCATGCGGCCACCGGTCGCCCGATGGATCCCATGACTTCGCTTCGCTACCTGCATCTGGACGTCTTTGCCGCCACTCCGGGCGGCGGCAACCACCTGGGCGTGGTGATCGGCGCCGACGTCTGGAGCACCGAAGCCATGCAGCGCTTCGCACGCTGGACGGCGCTGGTCGAGACCACCTTCCTGCTGCCGCCGACCGATCCGCGGACCAGCTACCGCGTGCGCATCTTCACCCCGCACAAGGAAATCCCGTTCGCCGGCCACCCCAGCATCGGCAGCGCGCACGCCGCGCTCGCCTGTGGCCTGGCCGAACCGCGCGATGGCCTGCTGTGGCAGGAATGCGGCGCCGGCGTGCTGCCGATCCGCATCGTGGGCGATGGCGCCGAGCGCGAATTGCTGCTGCAGTCGCCGGGCGAGCGCGTGCTCGACACCGGCCGCGACGCCCACCCGCTGCTGGCGGCCGCGCTGGCAGGCAGCGGCGGGCTGGGCGTACTGCCGCCGGCGCTGGTCGACGGCGGGCGCCGCTGGTGGCTGGCCGAGCTGGCCGACGAAACCGGCCTGCGCGCGTGGCAACCCGACCATGCGGCGGTCGCCGCGCTGGCGCAGGCCAGCGACAGCATGGGCCTGTGTGCGTTCGCAAGAAGCCGTCAACCTGATTACCAGCTGGTGGTGCGCGCATTCCCAGCAGGCGTGGGCATCGTCGAGGACCCCGCCTCCGGCGCGGCCAACGGCCTGATCGCCGCCTACATCGCCCACGCCGAACCGCACGGCCCGCTGGCCCGCGGCTACAAGGTCAGCCAGGGCCGCGAGATCGGCCACGACGCACAACTGATCGTGCACATCGACGGCAACGCGATCTGGGTCGGCGGACGCAGCCATGCTGTGGTCGACGGCACGCTGGAGTGGCAACCATAGCGGCCGCCCGACAAGGCCACACGATCCGGATGCAGGGTCATCCGCGTTCGTCCAGATGCGCCCGCCGCGCGGCGACCAGCGCCAGCGCCGACCAGTCCAGCTCCTCGTCGCCGGCGGCCAGCGCCTCCAGCATGGCATCGCGCAGCACGCCGGCGAACGGCAGCGGCACGCGCTGCGCGTCTCCCGCCGCCAGCGCCAGCCCCATGTCCTTGCAGCCCAGCGGCAACGCGAACCCGGCCGGCTTGAAGCGCTGCTCGGCGATCAATTTCCCGTAGCCCTGATAGGCCGGCGCGGCGAACAGGGTGCTCGTCATCACCTCGAGGAAATCCGCCGCGCCGACACCGTAGGCACGGGTCAGCGCGGTGGCTTCGGCCATGCTTTCGATGGCACTGGCCAGCATGAAGTTGCCCGCGATCTTCACCACGTTGGCGCGCTCCGGCGCTTCGCCAAGCGGCCACACCCGGCTGCCCATGGCCTCCAGCAACGGGCGTATCCGCTCGACGGCGCCCGGCTTGCCGGCCACCACGACATTCAGCTTGGCCGCGGCAGCCATGTCCGGGCGACCGAACACCGGTGCAGCGACGTACTCCAGTCCGCGTCTGCCGTGTTCCGCGGCCAGCTCCTGCGCCAGCGCGACCGAGATCGTGGCGTGGTTGACGTGCACGATGCCGGGATCCATCGCGTCGAGCAGGCCGCCATCGAGGAACACCTCGCGTACCGCCTGGTCGTTCGCCAGCATGCTGCACAGCACTTCGCCCTGCGCCGCGCGGTCGGCGGTCTTCGCCATCTTCGCGCCCAGCGAGACCAGCGGTTCGGTGGCCGCCACCGAGCGGTTCCACACCGTCAGCGTGTGGCCGGCCGCCAGCAGGTTGCTGGCCATCGCACTGCCCATCGCGCCGAGTCCGATGAATCCGACCTTCATGCGGGTGTTCTCGTGTCGAAACCAGCGCACAGTGAAGCACGCGGGGTATTCAATCCACGCGAAATCCACCGCCTCACGCCACTGTTCCCGCCGCCTGCCCCGAGGCCCACGCCCACTGGAAGTTGTAGCCGCCGAGCCAGCCGGTGACGTCGACCACCTCGCCGATGAAATACAGCCCCGGCACCTGTTTCGACTGCATGGTGCTGGAGGAGAGGCCGTCGGTGTCGACGCCGCCCAGGGTGACCTCGGCGGTGCGGTAGCCTTCGGTGCCGCTGGCGGTGATCGGCCAGGCGTTGAGCTGCGCACCGACCTGTACCAGTTCGGCCGCGCGGTACTGGCGCATCGGCCGATGGTCGAACCATTGTTCGCACAGGCGTTGCGCCAGGCGCTTCGGCAGCACCTCGCCGAGTACGGTCTTCAGTTCGGCCAGCGGCCGCGCCATGCGTTGTTCGACCAGGTACGCGCTGACGTCGAGCTCCGGCAGCAGATCGATGCGCAGGTCGTCGCCCGGCTGCCAGTACGAGGAAATCTGCAGGATCGCCGGGCCACTGATCCCGCGGTGGGTGAACAGCAGGCCGCCGCGGAAGCCCTGCCTGCCGACCCGCGCCTCCACCGCGGGCAGCGCCACGCCGGCGAGGTCCTGGTAATGCTCCTGGTGCTTGCCGCTCAGGGTCAATGGCACCAGGCCCGCGCGCGTGGGCAGCACGGCGTGGCCGAACTGCCGCGCCAGTTCGTAGCCGAAGCCGCTGGCACGCATGCTGGGGATCGACAGGCCACCCGAGGCGACCACCAGCGACCCGGCATGCACCTCGCCGCGCGCGGTGAGCACGCCGAAGCCTTCCGGCGTCCTGCGCACGCGCTGCACGCCGCAGTTCGCTTCCACCACGACACCAGCCGCGACGCACTCGTCCAGCAGCATGCGCACGATCTGCTTCGACGAGTCGTCGCAGAACAGCTGGCCCAGTTCCTTCTCGTGGTAGGCGATGCGATGCTTCTCGACCAGCGCGATGAAATCCCACGGCGTGTAGCGCGCCAGCGCCGACTTGGCGAAATGCGGGTTGGCCGACAGGTAGTTCGCCGGCGTGGCGCCCATGTTGGTGAAATTGCAGCGTCCGCCGCCGGACATCAAGATCTTCTTGCCGATCTTGTTGGCATGGTCGACCAGCAGCACGCGGCGGCCGCGCTGGCCGGCGGCGATCGCACACATCAGGCCCGCGGCGCCTGCGCCGATGATCAACACGTCGGTTTTCAAGAACTCACCATGATTGCACCGCCTTGCCCTTGTTCGTCATTCCGGCGCAGGCCGGAGGCGCTTTACAACAGCGCAGCTGGTCATCCAGCGACTCATCACCGCGCGAAAGGCACTGAGTCCCGGCTTTCGCCGGGATGACGAAAGGAAAGTCGCGCATTATCGCCCAGCCGCATCGCTTACACTCTGGTCTTCAGTTGCCAGCGAGCCGCCGCCATGCCTTCCTTTGACGTGATCTCCGAAGTCGACAAGCACGAGCTGACCAATGCGATCGACCAGGCCAACCGCGAGCTGGCCACACGCTTCGACTTCAAGGGCGTGGACGCGAAGTACGTGCTGGACGACGGCGTGATCACCCAGAGCGCGCCCAGTGAATTCCAGCTGCAGCAGATGCTGGACATCCTGCGCGGCCGGCTGACCGCGCGGAAGATCGACATCCGCGCGCTCGACGCAGGCGATCCGGAAACCAACCTGGGCGGCTCGCGGCAGAAGATCACCGTGAAGCAGGGTATCGAGCAGCCGGTGGCGAAGAAGCTGGTGGCCGAGCTGAAGGCGGCCAAGCTCAAGGTCGAGGCGCAGATCAACGGCGACAAGCTGCGCGTCAGCGGCAAGAAGCGCGACGACCTGCAACTGGCGATGGCGGTGCTGCGCAAGGCCGACGTGGAACTGCCGCTGCAGTTCGACAACTTCCGCGATTGAGCCGGGATTCGGACCAAGCATCACACGCGTCGCGAGCCGCGTAGGGTGGGCACCGCCCGCCGGCTCTTGCCTTGCGACATTGCGACAAACCGGCGGGCATTGCCCGCCCTACGGCAGCCGCGCGACTTCAGGCTTTCGACAGCAGCCGCCCGCCCATCGCGGCGTTTACGGCGACCACCGCGGCCACCGCCAGCGCATGCGTCAACAGGTCGGTGGCGGCCGAATCGTAGGCGTGGCAGATCTCCAGCAGGCTGGCCGAGGCGGCCGCGCTGGCCAGCCCGATCAGCACCGCCGTGAGCACCGGCCGCAGCGGGCAGGCGCGGCGCAGCAGCACGATCAGCGACGCAGACAACGGCACCGAGAAGCCGATGATGAAGAGCAGGCAGTCGGCGGTCTGGTGCAGGCCGGCAATCTGCGTCCCCGGCGCGATCCACGTGCGCAGGCAGCCGAGGCCGCTGGCGCCGATCCACAGCAGGGCGCCGGGCAGCGGCAGCCATGCCCACGCCGCCCGCCGCCCCGGCACGCCCAGCGCGAATGCGGCCCACGCCGCGCAGATCGCGGTGATCGCCGCGCCGATGCCGGCCCAGGCCAGGTCCGGCGTGGCGGCCCAGCGCCGCAGCATCGGGGCCGCGCCGTAATGCAGCAGCAAGCCGGCCGCCAGCGCAAGCACCAGCAGTAGCCAGCCGGCGGTGCGCAGCCATGGCGGCAACAGCCGCCGCACCGGCACCAGCCCGGTGCCGAGACGGTCGATCAGCGCCTCATGGAATGACGGCTCGGGCATCACGTCAGGGTTCTCCATGGAAACGTTCGCGCAACGCCTTCAACGCGCGGTGCAGATTCACTTTCAGCGCGCCGGCGCTGCGCCCGGTCAACTCGGCCGCCTCGCTCAGCGAGCGCTCGCGCAGACCCAACTGTTCCACCGCCTCGCGCTGGCCCGGCGGCAGTTCGGCGATCGCCTCGTGCAGGCGCTGCGCGCGCTGGCCGTTCTCAGCGGCGGCGCTGGCGTCGTCGCCGTCCTGGTGCCGGTCGAGCGCGGAGTCGTCGTGCAGTTCGCGGCTGTCGCGACGGCCGCGGCGGCGCAGTGCGTCGATCGCGCGGCGGCTGGCGATCGCGGTCAGCCACGCATCGTATGAACGGCCCGGGTCGTAGGTATGGCGTACCCGGTGCACGGTGATCAGGGTCTCCTGCACCACGTCGTCCATGCCATCCGGCGCCACGCCCTGGCGCCGCGCGGTGGCGCGGACCAGCGCCACCGAATCGGCCAGCAGCCTCTCGTAGGCGCGCCGGTCACCGGCCTGCGCAGCCGCCATCCACGCCGCCCGGCGCCGCTCGGGCGATGTGCTGTCGTTCGCGGTGGCGACATCGGCTGACACGGTCGGGGCCGGACTCGTCCGCATGGAAAGTCCACTATCTAGACCCATGCAGGCGGTGGCGGTCAAGGCTTGCGACATGCTTCGCTCCACGGCGGAACGCCTGTGGGTTATTCGCCGCATCCGGCCCCGGCGTTACCCCGTACCTGCAGGTAACCGCCGTCGGCACGCCGGCGAATAACCAGACAACCTTCCACGGATACCCACCATGCTCGTGCTGATCCTCGCCTACCTCGGCGGCGTACTGACCATCCTCAGCCCATGCATCCTGCCGGTGCTGCCGTTCGTGTTCGCCCGTTCCGACCGGCCGTTCATGCGCAACGGCCTGCCGATGCTGCTGGGCATGGCGATCACCTTCGCCGCGGTCGCCACGCTGGCCGCGCTGGGCGGCGGCTGGGCGGTGCACGCGAACCAGTACGGCCGCTGGGTGGCGATGGCGGTGCTCGCCTTCCTCGGCCTCACCCTGTTGTCGACCCATCTGGCTGAATGGATCACCCGCCCGTTCGTGGCGCTGGGCAACCGGCTGTCGCAGCGTTCGGCCAGCGACGGCGATTCGATCTGGGGCGCGGCCGGCCTCGGCGTGGCTACCGGCCTGCTGTGGGCACCGTGCGCGGGGCCGATCCTGGGCCTGCTGCTGACCGGCGCGGCGCTGAACGGCGCCAGCGTGCAGACCACCCTGCTGCTGCTCACCTATGCCGCCGGCGCGGCCACCTCGCTGGGCCTGGCGCTGCTGATCGGCGGCAAGGTGTTCGCCTTGATGAAGCGCTCGCTCGGCGCCGGCGAGTGGGTGCGCCGTGCACTCGGCGTGCTGGTGCTGTGCGGCGTGGCCGCGATCGCGCTGGGCCTGGACACCGGCGTGCTCACCCGCGTCTCGCTGGCCAGCACCGGCGGCATCGAGCAGAAGCTGATCAACGCGGTGCGCCCGGCACCGGCACCGCAGCCGGCGCCGAAGGCCGGCGAGCCGTTGCCGGTGGAAGGCACGCTGCCCTCGCTGGCCGGCGCCACGCAGTGGCTGAACAGCCCGCCGCTGAGCGCCGAATCGCTGCGCGGCAAGGTGGTGCTGGTCGATTTCTGGACCTACTCCTGCATCAACTGCATCCGCGCGCTGCCGTACGTGCGCGGCTGGGCCGACAAGTACAGGGAACACGGCCTGGTGGTGATCGGCGTGCATGCACCGGAGTTCGCCTTCGAGAAGGACCCGGCCAACGTCGCCAGGGCGGTGAAGGACCTCGGCGTCGACTATCCGGTCGCGCTCGACAACGACTACGCGATCTGGAAAGGCTTCAACAACGAATACTGGCCGGCGCACTACTTCATCGACACCCAGGGACAGATCCGCCACCACCACTTCGGCGAAGGCGAGTACCGCGAAAGCGAGGACGTGATCCGCCAGCTGCTGGCCGATGCCGGCCAGAACAACCTCCCCGGCGGCTACGTCAGCGACGACCATCGCGGCGTCGAAGCCGCGGCGTCGAACGACCCCACCCGCTCGCCGGAAACCTACGTCGGCTACGCCCGCGCGATGAACTTCGTCGGCGGTCGGGTGGCGCGCGACGACGCACAGGACTACCACGCACCCTCCTCGCTCGCCGCGGACCAGTGGTCGCTCGACGGTCGCTGGACGGTGCACGACGAGAACGCGCAGCTGGACCGGGCCGGCGGCGCCATCGTCTACCGCTTCCGTGGCCGCGACCTGCACCTGGTGCTCGGCCCGGCGGCGGACGGCAAGCCGATCCGCTACCGCGTCAGCATCGACGGCAAGCCGCCCGGCGCCGACCACGGCATGGACACCGACGCGGCCGGCAACGGCACGATCACCGGACAGCGCCTGTACCAGCTGGTACGCCAGGCCAGCGGCAGCGGCGAGCGGCTGTTCGAGATCACCTTCCTCGATCCCGGCGTGCAGGCATACGCGTTCACGTTCGGCTGAACCATCCACCGCTCCACGGAGGTTGCCATGTCACAGCTCGACGAAACCCTCGCGATGGACCGCCGCCGCTTCCTGCGCGCCGCCCTCGGCGGCGGTGCGTTGCTGGCCGTCGGCGGCGACCTGCTGCTGTCGCGCCTGCATGCGACGGCGAACACCCCAGTGGGCACACCGGGCGAGGTATTGCTGGAAATCTTCGACGACGCCGGCCACGACCTCGGCGCGCGCAAGGTGGCGAAGCTGGTGCTGAGCGACGCGCAATGGCGGCACCGGCTGGCGCCGGCGTCGTACGAGATCATGCGCCGCGACGGCACCGAACGCGCGTTCAGCGGCGAGCACGAACGGCCCCCCGTGCCCGGCCTGTTCCGCTGCGTCGCCTGCGCCACCGCGCTGTACGACGCGGCTACCGAGTTCGACTCCGGCACCGGCTGGCCCAGCTTCTGGCAGCCGATCGCCGCCCGCAACGTGATCGAGCGCCACGACAGCATGTTCGGCATGGACCGCATCGCGATCAGCTGCGCCGGCTGCGACAGCCACCTCGGCCACGTCTTCGACGACGGCCCGCGGCCGACCGGCCTGCGCTACTGCATGAACTCGGTGGCGCTGCGCTTCGTGCCGCGCGCGGCAGCCTGACCGCGCAAGCGGCTCAGCGGCCTTCCCGCGACCACGGCCACCAGCCGCGCCCCGTGCGCGCATAGCGGTCGGCGGCGCGTTCGAACGGATTGCGCACGCTGATGCCGCCGCACAACAGGTATAGCGGCAGGAACAGCGGGCCGAGCAGCATGTACTGGCAGACGTGGGCGCGCTCGTGGTCGGCCAGCGATACCGGCGGCTCGATGCAGCGGCTGGCGCGATGCGCGTAGGTGAGGCACGGCACGTCCAGCCGCTCGCCGGTGTGCACGATCACGTTGCCCAGGGTCAGCGCCCCGCCGCCGCACGGCCAGCGCCGCACCACCAGCGCCAGCTCGCGCGGCTGCCAGCGCAGCCGCGCGCCGAAGGGAAGGCCAGCCAGGCCCAGCAGCAGGCCGGCCAGGCTGTTCGGCAACGTCCACAGCATGCCCAGCGCAAGCAGGCTTCGCTGCGGCCAGCGTGAAGCGGATGCGTCGGGACGTCGCGGCATATCGGCTCGCCTTGGTTTCGGCAACGGGCGCCGCCATCTTGTCGGCGTTGGCGCCTGGCGCCCGGCCCGTTACTGGAGTCTGCCATGAGTACACCGCTGGCCATCCCCTGCCCGCACTGCGGCGCGCTGAACCGCGTGCCGGCCGAACGCGTGGGCGAGCATCCGAATTGCGGCCGCTGCAAGCAGGCGCTGTTCGAAGGCCACCCGGTGGAATTGACCGCGGCGAATTTCGACGCCATCGCCGGCCGCGGCGACCTGCCGGTGCTGGTGGACTTCTGGGCGCCGTGGTGCGGGCCGTGCGTGGGTTTCGCGCCGGTGTTCGTGCAGGCCGCGGGCAAGTTCGAACCACGCCTGCGGCTGGCCAAGCTGGATACCGAGGCGCAGCCGCAACTGGCCGGACGCTTCGGCATCCGCAGCATCCCCACCCTGATCATGTTGAAGCAGGGCCGCGAGATCGCGCGGCAATCCGGCGCGCTGAACGCGGCGCAACTCTCGCAGTTCATCGAGGGTGCGCTGGCCCGCGGCTGATCAGCGCGCGCCGGCGCCGGCCGCCGGTGCCGACGGCACGCTGACCGACCCGGCCACCGCGCAGTCGCTGCAGGACTTCATGCTGGCATTCGAGCGCTGGATGGCACACGTGGCGCCACCGCTCGCCAGGCCGGAGCCGGTCGTGGCGGCGCGGCGCTGAGCGCCACCACCCATGCCTTTATGCACACTTCCGCCGCGGCGCCGCCGGTTAAGCTGGCCGCTTTCGTCCGCAAGGAAACCTCGTGCGCAAGTCCCTGCCCTCCGTCCTGCTGGCCGCTTTCGTGCTGGCCGGGTCCAGCCTTGCCCCGGTGCTCGCCGCCGACACCCACAAGCCGGCAGCGGCGGAGTCGGGCGGCAGTGGTGACGGCTTCCAGCTGCCGCCGCTGCCTGCCGATGCGCACGTGACGCAATCGGCCACGGTGGACGGCAAGACGCTCAAGTACACGGTCACCGTCGGTGCGCTGCCGGTGCGCGACGACAAGGGCAAGACCACCGGCGAAGTGGTGTTCACCGCCTACACCATGCCCGGCAAGGACCGGCCGGTGACGTTCGCGCTGAACGGCGGCCCGGGTGCCTCGTCGGTGTACCTCAACCTCGGTGCGATCGGGCCGAAGAAGGTGAACTTCGGCGTCGAGGGCGACAACCCGTCCGACCCGGCGACGCTGCACGACAACCCCGGCACCTGGCTGGGCTTCACCGACCTGGTGTTCATCGATCCCGTCGGCACCGGCTACAGCCGCGCCCTGGTCGACGACAAGGAAGCCACCAGGCAGTTCTACAGCACCGACAGCGACATCAAGTACCTGTCGCGCATCGTCTACGACTGGCTGGTCAAGAACGGCCGCATGGGTTCGCGCAAGTACCTGGTCGGCGAGAGCTATGGCGGCTTCCGCGGCCCGCGCATCACCGAGTACCTGCAGACCCGGCTCGGCGTGGCGATGAAGGGCGTGGTGCTGCTGTCGCCCTACCTCGATCCGGCGGCCTACCACGACGAGAACGTATCGCCGCTGCCGTGGATGCTCACCCTCCCCTCGATCGCCGCCGCGCACCTGGAGCGCGAGCACCGGCTCAGCGCCGAGGCGATGGCGCCAATCATCGAATACACCCGCGGCGAATACGCCAGCGACCTGATGCGCGGCCGCTCCGACCCGCACGCCACCGACCGCGTGGTGAAGAAGGTCACCGAGCTGACCGGGCTCGACCCGCTGTTCGTGAAGCGCTCCGGCGGCCGCATCGAGACCCAGGCCTACCTGCGCGAGGTTTACCGCGCCGAAGGCAAGCTGGGCAGCCGTTACGACTCCAACGTCACCGCCTGGGACCCGTTCCCGTATGCGCCGCATCAGCAGACCGGCGACCCGATCCTCAACGGCATCATCGCTCCCACCACCAGCGCGATGGTCGACTTCGTCACCCGCATCGTGGGCTGGAAAGTCGACGGCCGCTACAACGCGCTCAGCTACGAGGTGAACAAGCTGTGGCACCAGGACGAGGACGCCGACAAGGGCTCGGTGTCGCAGCTGCGCGAAGCGGTCGCCAACGACCCGGGCCTGCGCGTGCTGATCGCGCACGGCTGGGACGACCTGTCCTGCCCGTTCATGGCCTCGGTGCTGATCGTCGACCAGATGCCGCCGATGGGCGACCCGACCCGCGTGCAGGTAAAGAACTACCCCGGTGGCCACATGTTCTACGCGCGTGCCGACAGCCAGTCCGCGCTGACCGCCGACGTGAAGGCCTTGTATGGCGTCCACTGATGGGGTGCATCTCTCCCGCTTCGTAGGGCGGACAATGTCCGCCGCTGCTGCGTCATGGAATCAGAAGCCGGCGGGCGGTGCCCGCCCTGCACAAGGAAGCGGCAGCAAGCGGCTTCGTAGGGCGGACACTGTCCGCCGCTGCTGCGTCACGGAATCGAAAGCCGGCGGGCGGTGCCCGCCCTACACAAAGAAGTGGCGGCAGGCAGTCGCGGCGTCACGCCGACATGCTGGCGCGCACCAGGTACTGCACGCTGAACATCCGTTGCGGGTCGGTCCACACGCGCTGCACGGCCAGCCCGGCGCGGGCGGCCAGCGCGGCGAAATCCTCCAGCGAATACTTGCAGCTGTACTCGACCTGGATCGCCTCGTCGGCGCGGAACGGCACGTTCGCGCGACCCACCTTCACCTGCTGCTCGCGGCGACTGACGAGATGCGTCTCGATGCGCCCGGCCATCGGGTTGTAGTGCGCGCGGTGCGCGAAGGCGGACAGCTCGAAGTTGCTGCCGATCTCGCGGTTCAGCCGCGCCAGCATGTTCAAGGTGAACTCGGCGGTGACGCCGGCGCGGTCGTTGTAGGCCGCCTCGATCAGCGCCGGATCCTTCTTCAGATCCACCCCGATCAGGATGCCGCCGGCGTCGCCCATCTCGTTGCGCATCTTGCGCAGCAGCGCGGCGGCCCCGCGGTTCTCGAAATTGCCGATGGTGGAACCGGGGAAATACAGCACGGTGCGCCGCGGCGCCCGCGGCGGGATCGGCAACCGCAGCGGCCGGCTGAAATCCGCGCACAACGGCTGCAGCGGCAGCCGCGGGAACGCCGCCGCCAGCCGTTCGATGCTTTGCCGCAACGGCTCGGGCGAGATCTCCACCGGCACATAGGTCACCGGCGCATGCAGGTGCTCGAGCAGCATGCGGGTCTTGATCGCGTTGCCGCTGCCGTACTCGACCAGCCGCACCTCGCTGCCCAGTGCATCGGCGATGTCGGCCGCGTGCTCATCCATCAGCGCGATCTCGCAGCGCGTGAGGTAGTACTCCGGCTGCTCGCAGATCCGCTCGAACAGCGCCGAGCCGCGCTCGTCGTAGAACAGCCACGACGGCAGCCGTTTCGGCTTCGCGCCGAGGCCGCGCTGGACGACCTCCAGCAGCTCGCTGCTCGGCGGGCGGCGTTCGTCGTCGCTGATGCCACAGGGTTGCACACTGCTCATCGGTCCTGTCCCAGTCGCAGCCCGGCGAATTGCCAACGGGCCTGGGGTGGAAAGAAATTGCGGTACGAAGCGCGGATATGACCGCGCGGGGTGGCGCAGGAGCCGCCGCGCAATACCCACTGGCCGCACATGAACTTGCCGTTGTACTCGCCCAGCGAACCGGGCAGCGGGCGGAAGCCCGGATAGTTGATGTAGGGCGAGGCGGTCCACTCCCACACGTCGCCGTACAGCTGCAGCAGGTCGGCGCCACCCTGTGTCGCACGCGGCTGGAAGCGTTGCGCGTCCTGCAGGTTGCCGTCGATCGCGACGCACTGCGCCGCCGACTCCCACTCGGCCTCGGTGGGCAGCCGCGCGCCGGCCCAGCGCGCGAACGCCTCGGCCTCGTAATAGCTGAGATGGCACACCGGCTCGCGCGGATCGAGCGCGCGCACGCCGGCCAGGGTGAACTCGCTGGCCAGATCGTCCTGCCAGTAGAGCGGATGCTGCCAGCCCTCTCGCTGCACCGTGGCCCAGCCGTCGGACAGCCACAGTCCGGGTTCGCGGTAGCCGCCCTCGCGCACGAACGCCAGGTACTCCGCATTGGTCACCAGCCGATTGGCCAGCGCGTGCGGCTGCAGCAGGGTGCGGTGGCGCGGAGTCTCGTTGTCGAACGCGAAGCCCTCGCCGCGGTGGCCGATCTCGACGATGCCCTCGCGGCCCGCGACGAAATGCAGCGGCACCGCTTTCGCATCCGCCGCGGCGATCGGTGCGCGATACGCCGGCTGCAGCGGGTTGCACCAGAACGCGTGCTTGATGTCGGTCAGCAACAGTTCCTGGTGCTGTTGTTCGTGCTGCAGGCCCAGCTCGACCAGTTCGAGCAGCCCCGCATCGTCATCGCGGCCGAGCAGTTCGCCCACCGCGTCGTCGATGCGGCGCCGGTAGTCGTGCACTTCGTCCAGCGACGGCCGCGACAGCAGGCCGCGCTGCGGCCGAGCATGCATCGGGCCGACCGACTGGTAGTAGGAGTTGAACAGGTAATGCCAGGCCGGGTCGCGCGGTCGATATGCCGGGTCGCGGCCCAGCACGAACTGCTCGAAGAACCAGCTGGTGTGCGCCAGGTGCCACTTGCCGGGGCTGGCGTCGGGCATCGACTGCAGTTGCAGGTCCTCGGCACTGAGGCCGGCGCACAGCTCCAGCGTGCACCGGCGTACCTGGTGGAATCGCGCCGCGATGCCCGCCACCGCGGACGATTGCCAGGTCGTCATCATCGCCCTTCCGGCACCCGCATGGCGGTCGCGGCGTGGGGCGTTTCGCGATGCGGGTAGTTCAAAAACATGCCCGCCAGCATGCCGCGCCAACCGTTCACTTATTGTGATATGTAGATGGCAGATGCTTTGCAGCGCAGCTCTTCCACCGGCCCCTCGCTGCCCGCTCCGCGCCAGCCGCCGAGGTCACGCCCATGAAAGCGATTCTTCCCGCCCTGCTGTTCGCTCTCGCCGTCGGTAACGTGCACGCGGCCAAGCCAGGCACCGCCCGTTCGCCCTTGCCGGCAAACGAGTGCATCGATACCACGCAGATCAACGAGTGGTACATCGTCGATGCACGCACCGCCATCGTGCACACCGGTCCGAAGCATTACCTGGTGACGCTGCAGAACGACTGCCCGCGACTGGGCACGCCGCCGCCCGGGCTGATCTTCCGGCCCAACCCGTCCAACGCCATCGTCAACCGGGGCCGCATCTGCGGCGAGGTCGGTGAAACGGTGCGCTCGCGCTACCAGCCGCCATGCGCGATCGAGTCGGCCAGCAAGATCGACAAGGCCCGCTTCAAACAGCTCGGCGAACACGCCGCCCGGCACGGCAGCAGCGCCGGGCAGCCGACGGTGGTGCCGGCGCACTGAGATGTCGACCGTCAAGACGCGAAGAGCCCGGACCTGCCGGGCTCTTCATTCTGCGCAGCGATGATCCGGCGCGCCGGATCAATCGTCGTCGTCATCGTCGCCATATCCACCGACATATCGCATCTGGTACGGGTCGCCATACACCACGGTGCGGGTCTCGACCACGCGGCGACGCACGATCGGGGCGTCCTCGTAGATCACTGTGCGCGGCGGCCCGTACACCACTGGTGCCTCGTAATACACCGGCGCCGGGCGCAACGCGTTGCTGACCAGGCCAGCCACGGCACCGGTGACGATGGCGCCGGCGATCCAGTGGCCGCCGCTCCAGTAGCCGTGACGGTAGCCGCCATCGTAGTCGTGATAGCCGCCGTGCCATCCACGATAGTCATCATGGTCATGTGCGGATGCGCTCAACGGCATGGCCACAGCTGCCGCGACCGCCAGGCCGATGACTGCCAGCTTGCTTGCATTACCGAAGCGTTTGGTCATGATCGTTCTCCGTAGTACGGGGCGGATGCTCGTCCGATCACGCTTAATATGCACTGAAGGGTTCATTTTTTGATGTGCGCGGTATCCCAGGGGTTGATCCCGGTCACAGCCTGGCGCCGGCGCAGCAGCCAGCAGCCGTGGATGTCGGCGCGGCGGGCGAAGTCGAACGGGATGCTGGGAGCACTCCAGTCCTCGATCTCGAAGTGCTGCTCCAGCGCCTCGCGGTCCAGCCTGAAGCGGCGGAAGTTGTTGGAGAACACGATCACGCCGTCGCGGGTCAGCCGCGCGTTGCAGGCCTCCAGCAGGGCCACGTGGTCGCGCTGCACGTCGAAATCCTCGGCGCGCTTGGAATTCGAGAAGGTGGGCGGGTCGACATAGATCAGGCCGTAGTGGCCGCGGTCGCGCTGCAGGAATTCCAGCGCGTCGAACTGCATCAGCCGATGGCGTGCCCCGCTGAAACCGTTCAGTGCCAGGTTGCGCGAGGCCCATTCCAGATAGGTAGCCGACAGGTCCACGCTGGTGGTTTCCAGCGCGCCGCCGGCCGCGGCGTACACGCTGGCGGTGGCGGTGTAGGCGAACAGGTTGAGGAAACAGCGGCCCCGTGCCAGCTCGCGCACCTTGGCGCGCACCAGCCGGTGGTCGAGGAACAGGCCGGTATCCAGATAGTCGGTGAGGTTGACCAGGAACTTCAGCGCGCCCTCCTCCACTTCGATGAATTCGCCGCGCTGGTCGAACTGGCCGTACTTGGAACCGCCCTTGCCACGCTCGCGGGTCTTCAGCGCGATGCGCTCGCGCGGCACGCCGAGCACCTCGCCGGCGACGCGGGCGACCTCGCGCAGGCGCAGCCGCGCTACGTCGGCGGGGATGTCGGCCGGGGCACGGTATTCCTGGATGTGCAGGTGATCATCGCCGCTCGTGTCGCCGTAGACGTCGATCGCGGCGGCGTACTCGGGCAGGTCCTGGTCGTAGGCGCGCCAGCCGTGGATGCCCTCGCGGGTGAGCCGCTTGCGCAGGTGCCTGACGTTCTTTTCCAGCCGGTTCTTCAGCATCTGCGCGCCGGCGGACAGCGGCTTCGGCTCGCGCGGTTTCTCCTCGCGCGGCTTCAGGTCGAACGTCAACAGCACGGTTTCCAGCGCGCCGTTGTACAGCGCGTAGCGTTTGTCCGCGTGCAGTTGCATCGCGCGGCCCAATTCCACGTCGCCGGCCAGCACCGCGGCGCGCCAGCCGCCGAAGCGGTTGCGCAAGGCATCGCCCAGCGCGCGATACAGCTTCGGCATCTCGACGCGGTCGCCGAGGCGTTCGCCGTACGGCGGGTTGGTGATGAGCAGGCCGTAGTCGATGCCGGCCGGCGGCGCGGCGTGCGCCACGTCCTGCCGGTCCAGCGTGAAGAAGCCGGCCACGCCCGCTTCCTGCGCGTTGCGTTTGGCCGTCTGCACCATGCGCGGGTCGGCGTCGCTGCCGAAGAAGCACGGGCGCAGCGCGCGCAGGCCGGCCTCGGCGCGCTGCCTCGCCTCGTCCAGCAGACCGCGCCACAACGCGATGTCGTGTTGCTGCCAACCGAGGAACCCGAAGTACTCGCGACGCAAGCCGGGCGCCACGTCGGCCGCCATCAGCGCGCCTTCGATCAGCAGGGTGCCCGAGCCGCACATCGGGTCGAGCAGCGCGCCGCCGGCGGCATACACCGCAGGCCACTGCGCGCGCAGCAGCATCGCGGCGGCAAGGTTCTCCTTCAGCGGGGCCTCGCCCTGCACCTCGCGCCAGCCACGACGGTGCAGCGGCGAGCCGGCCAGGTCCAGCGACACGGTGGCGCGATCGCGGCGCAGGCGCACGTTGATGCGGATGTCCGGCTCGTCGGTATCAATGCCCGGACGCGAGCCATCGCGCTGGCGGAACTGGTCCACCACCGCGTCCTTCACGCGCAGGCCGACGAACTGGCTGTGCGTCAATTTGCTCAGCGCGGTACCGGCATCCACGGCGAAGGTGGCATGCGCCGCCAGGTGGACGCCCCAATCGATTTCCTGCACGCCGCGATAGAGCGCGTCGTCGTCGGCCGCGTCGAACTCGGCCAGCGGCAGCAGGATGCGGCTGGCCAGGCGCGACCACAGACAGGCCTTGTACGCCGTTTCCAGCGTGCCGGAAAAATGCGCACCGGCCAGCGCTTCGCGCACGTCGCCGGCGCCGAGCGCGACCAGTTCGTCGCGCAGCAGGTATTCCATGCCCTTCGGGCAGGTGGCGAAGTAGTGGTTCATGCGGGGGTGAACCGATCCAGCAGCAAGCGGAACTGCGCCGCAATGATGTCCATGCTCGCACCCAGCCGATGATCGTCATCCAGCACCAGCAGCGGCAGCCGGCGCCGGGCGGCGAATGCGTGCGTGCCGGCCAGCGGGCAGACTTCGTCGCGCCAGCCGTGGATCAGCAGCGCAGGCACGCCCTCGCGCAAGTCGAACTTGCGCGCATAGCCGGGGATCTCGCTGGGCGTAGCCAGCAACAGCAGACCGGCCACCGGCACGTCCAGCGAGACCAGGCCGGAGACGAACGCGCCCATGCTGGAGCCGACCAGCAGCGGCGGCGCCTCCAGCGCCTCGACGGTGGCGCGCAGGCGGGCGATCCGCGGCGCCACCGAAGCGGCGTGGCCGCGTGCGTCGTCGGCGCGGTAGTCCGGCCGGTGCGTGCGCCAGCCCAGCGATGCGGCCAGCGCGGCCAGCGCGCTGACCTTGGTGGCGTCCGGACCGGAATCCGAGCCGTGCGAAAGAATGATCTGGCCGCGCATGGCGGGCTCCGTGGAAAGCGGAAAAGGCAGGAGGTGCATGGTAACAGGCAGCGTTTCCGCCCCCGGCCACCGCATGCGAGACTTGGCCGATGGCCCTGACCTTCCGCGACCAGCCGTTACCCTATGTCGACCTGCTGCCCGAACGCCCGGCCGCGGCGGTCGAGCTGGTGGTGATCCACTGCACCGAACTGCCCGACCTGGCCACCGCACGCGAATACGGCGAACGCGTGCTGCACGCCAGCGGCAGCGGCAACAGCGGCCACTACTACGTCGACCGCGACGGCACGGTGCTGCGCTACGTGCCCGGCACCCGCGTGGCGAACCACGTACGCGGGCACAATCCGGACTCGGTCGGCATCGAGCTGGTCAACCGCGGGCGCTATCCGCACTGGTGGGACTCGCGCCATCAGCAGATGACCGAACCGTACGCCGACGCCCAGATCGCCGCACTGGGTGCACTGCTGGCGCAATTGCGCGAGGAGTTCCCCAACCTTCGCCGCATCGCCGGCCATGAGGACCTGGACACCGCGCTGATGCCGGCCAGCGACGACCCCGCGCTGCAGATCCGCCGCAAGCTCGACCCCGGCCCGCTGTTCCCCTGGGACGCCATCGTCCCGGGCTGCGGCCTGCAGCGGCTACGCTAGACTGCAACGCCTCTTCCAAACCGCCGCCATGCCGGAGTTCGACGCCCAGCCGCTGCTGCAATCGGCCACCGTAGCGGTGCACGACGTGTGCTGCCGCGGCGAATGCCGCCACCGCTATACTGGCGAATCCCCGCAAGGACATGCCATGAGCGAAGACCACGTCGCCGAACTCGTCGAGCTGCTGCAGCTGGAGCGGCTGGAAGACAACCTGTTCCGCGGCCAGAGCCGCGACATCGGCACGCGTTTCGTGTTCGGCGGCCAGGTGCTGGGGCAGGCGCTGGCGGCGGCACAGAAGACGGTCGACCCCTCACGCGAGGCGCATTCGCTGCATGCCTACTTCCTGCGCGCCGGCGACATCGAGGCGCCGATCGTCTACAGCGTGGAGCGCACCCGCGACGGCGGCACGTTCTCCTCGCGCCGGGTGGTGGCGATCCAGCACGGCCAGCCGATCCTGAACGGCTCGATCTCGTTCCAGGCGCCCGAACCGGGCGTGGAACACCAGACCGGCATGCCGAAGGTGCCGGTGCCGGAAGACATCGAGCCGCTGCACCCGCTGCCGCCCGACGAACTGGCGCGGCTGCCGGTGAAACTGCAGCGCTGGCTGGGCATCGACGGTCCGTTCGAGTTCCGCCAGGTGTGGCCGCGCGACGAGCTGCACCCGGTCAAGCGCCCGCCGATCCAGCACATCTGGTTCCGGCTGACCTCGCCGATCGACGATTCGGTGATCCTGCACCGCGCACTGCTGGCGTACGCCTCGGATTTCCACCTGATCGGCACCGCCACGCTGCCGCACGGCATCTCGTACATGACCCACAATGTGCAGATGGCCAGCCTCGACCACGCATTGTGGTTCCACCGCCCGTTCCGCGTCGATGAGTGGCTGCTGTACTCGTTCGACAGCCCCACTGCGCAGGGTGGCCGCGGCCTGGCGCGCGGGCAGATCTTCAGCCGCGATGGCCGGCTGGTCGCCTCCACCGCGCAGGAAGGCCTGATCCGCGTGCGCGGCGAGTGAGTAAACTGCAGCCATGCGCCAGATCTATACCTCGCCCCGCCCGGAAAACATCGACACCGTGGTCGCCCTGATGGCTGAACACGGCATCGCGGCCACCGTGGAAAACCGCTCCAACTACAACCGCCCGAGCTGGCAGCGCTTCAGTTACTCGCAACGTCAGGACGACCGCAGCAGTTGGGCGCAGGTGTGGATCACTCACGCCGACGACTACGCCCGGGCCCGTGCGCTGCTGCGCGAGATCGGCATCGAGCCGACGATTCGCTACGGTGAGGAATTGGCCGCCGCGCGCAACCCCAGCCCGCTGGAACGGCGCAACCGCGCGGTGACCCGCGTGCGCCGCATCGTGATCCTGGTCGTGCTGGCGGTGCTCGCTGTGGCGATGCTGCGCTTCCTGCGCGTGTGACCTGAACCCCGGGTGCGCCACCGTCGGGGGCGGCATAGAATCCGGCCATGCGCCGCTCCGACCAAGTCCGCCTGTTCCAGACCCTGCCCCATGCCTGCGGCTATTACGCCGACCGCACGGCGCAGAACCTGGTGCTGGACCCGGCTGCGCCGAACCTCGACAAGCTGTACGGCCCGGCGCTGGAACGCGGGTTCCGTCGCGCCGGCGGCCACCTGTATTTTCCGAATTGCCCGCAATGCCATGCCTGCACGCCGTGCCGCATCGACGTGGCCAACTTCCAGCCGGACCGCGCGCAGCGGCGCTGCCTGAAACGCAATGCCGATCTGGATCTGAGCGAGTCGATTCCCGGCTACAACCGCGAACGCCACGCGCTGTACGAGCGCTACCTGCAGAGTCGCCACGCCGGCGGCGGCATGGACGACGCCGAGGCCAGCGACTTCCGCCGCTTCCTCACCGCACCGTGGAGTCCCACCCTGTTCCTGGAGCTGCGCCTGGGCGAACGCCTGCTCGCGGTGGCGGTCACCGACATCTGCCTCAACGGCATCTCGGCCGTCTACACGTTCTATGATCCCGACGAAGCCGTGCGCGGGCTCGGTACCTACGCGATCCTGCAGCAAGTGGCGCTGGCCCGCCGCCGCGGCCTGCCGTGGCTGTACCTGGGCTTCTGGATCGACGGCCACCCGAAGATGGACTACAAGCGGCGCTTCAAGCCGATGCAGATCCGCACCACAGCTGGCTGGGTCGCGATGCCGTAGGGCGGACAGTGCCCGCCGCTCCACGCGAACCAGCGGCGGGCACTGCCCGCCCTACCGGAATTCCCGCGCCGGGTTCTGCGCCTGCGGATACGGAAACAGCTTCTCCAGCGGGATCGACAGGCCGTCGTCGCCCACGACGCGGCAATGGCTGCGGTTGAGCTGGCGCGGTTCGCTGACGCCGCAGCTGTGCGCGATGATGCCGACCTCGTGCATCACGTTCTTCGCATAGTGGAACACCCGCTCGCTCTTGTCGCTGACCACCAGGCCGCGTTGCAGCTTCGGGTCCTGCGTGGTGATGCCGGTGGGACAGGTGTTGCGGTTGCACTGCAGCGACTGGATGCAGCCCAACGCCAGCATGAAGCCGCGCGCCGAGTTGACGAAGTCCGCCCCCAGCGACAGTGCCCACGCCACATCGTAGGCGGTGATGCACTTGCCCGAGCAGACCACCTTGATGCGCTGGCGCAGGCCCTTGACGATCAGCATGTCGAGCAGCGCCGGCAGCGCCTCGTGCAGCGGCAGGCCGACGCCTTCCATCAGGGTCTGCGGCGCCGCGCCGGTGCCGCCCTCGGAGCCGTCGACGATGATGAAGTCCGGCGCGCTCTCGATGCCGCGCCGCCACACCTCGTCGCACAGCTCGCCGATCCACTCCACGCCGCCCAGCACCGCCTTGAAGCCGACCGGCTTGCCGGTGAGTTCGCGGATATGCCCGATGCTGTCCATCAGTTGCGCAACGTTGCCGATGTCGAGGTGCCGGTTCGGGCTCTGCGAATCCTCGCCGACCGGGATGCCGCGGATCGCTGCGATCTCGGCGGTGACCTTGGCGCCGGGCAGCAGGCCGCCCATGCCGGGCTTGGCGCCCTGGCCCAGCTTGATGCTGACCATCTTCACCTGCGGGTGCGCGCAGATCGCCAGCAGCTTGTCGTCGTCGAGCTTGCCCTCCGGCGTGCGCACGCCGTACTTGGCGGTACCGATCTCGAAGACGATGTCGCAGCCGCCTTCCAGGTGGTACGGCGCCAGGCCACCCTCGCCGGTGTCCATCCAGATGCCCGCCTTGGCCGCGCCGCGCGACAGCGCGCGCACCGCCGGCGCCGACAACGCGCCGAAGCTCATCGCCGAGATGTTGAAGAACGCCGCATGGCTGTACGGCTCGCGTGCATAGGGACCGATCGTCACCGGCACCGGCTCGACGTGGTCCATGCCCAGGTCGGGGAACGGCGCGTTGACGAAGAACGGCACGCCCTCGGCACGCAGGTCGCGGCTGGAACCGAATGCATTGGTGTTGTCCACGTTCTTCGCGGCGCGATAGACCCAGGTGCGCTGGGCGCGGTTGAACGGCATCTCCTCGCGGTCGCTGGAATACAGGTACTGGCGGAAGAACTCGCCCAGGTGCAGGAACCAGTAGCGGAAGTGGCCGACCACCGGGAAGTTGCGCAGCACCGCGTTGCCGGTCTGGTTGCGGTCGACCACCCAGGTCACCGCCAGCACCACGATCACCAGCGCCAGCAGCAGCAGGGCAAAGGTCGTGACCAGTTCGACCAGCACGACCAGCCAGTGCGCAAACCCGGTTGACTCCATTCCGCCTCTCCTCTGTCGATCGGTGGTTGCCGTTGCCGACGGCTGCCCTGTGCCGGCGCCAACGCCATCCCCCCAAGCCTAGCGCATCAGGTTTGCGCGGGCGCCGGACTCACAACTCGATACGCAGATGTCCCGCCGCGCGCACCGCCTTGCCGACCGCCGCCTCCAGCGTGCCGGCGCGCGCCAGCGTCACCGCCATGCGCCGGCGGCCCTTCACTTCGGGCTTGCCGAAGATACGCAGCTGGGTATCCGGCTCGACCAGCGCCGCGGCCACGCCGTGGTAGCGCGGCGCCGCGCCCTCGCCCTCGACCAGCACCGCGCACGACGCCGCCGGCCCGTACTGGTGGATCACCGGGATCGGCAGGCCGAGGATCGCCCGCGCATGCAGCGCGAACTCGGAGAACTCCTGCGAGATCAGGGTGACCAGGCCGGTGTCGTGCGGCCGCGGGCTGACCTCGGAGAAGATCACCGCATCGCCCTTCACGAAGAACTCCACGCCGAACACGCCCCAGCCGCCCAGTGCACCGGTGACCGCGGCGGCCTGCCGCTGCGCCTCGGCCAGCGCGGCGTCGCTCATCGGCTGCGGCTGCCACGACTCGCGATAGTCGCCCTCTTCCTGGCGGTGGCCGATCGGCGCGCAGAAGCTGACGCCGTCGACGTGCCGCACGGTGAGCATGGTGATCTCGTAGTCGAAGTCGACGAAGCCCTCGACGATCACCCGGCCCTTGCCGGCGCGCCCGCCGGACTGCGCGTAATCCCACGCGCGCTGCAGCGCGTCGGCGCTGCGCACCACGCTCTGGCCCTTGCCCGACGAACTCATCACCGGCTTGATCACGAACGGGTAGCCGATCGTGGCGGCGGCCTCGCGGTATTGCGCCTCGTCGTCGCAGAAGCGGTAGGGCGAGGTGGGCAGCCTGAGTTCCTCGGCGGCCAGCCGGCGGATGCCCTCGCGATCCATGGTCAGCCACGCCGCGCGGGCGGTGGGGATCACCCGCTGCCCTTCCTTCTCCAGCTCGATCAGGGTCGGCGTGTGGATCGCCTCGATCTCCGGCACCACCAGGTCGGGCTTCTCCCGCTCGATCACCGCGCGCAGCGCCTTGCCGTCCAGCATGTCGATCACATGGCTGCGATGGGCCACCTGCATCGCCGGCGCATTCGCGTAGCGATCCACTGCGATCACTTCCACCGCGTAGCGCTGCAGCTCGATCGCCACCTCCTTGCCCAGCTCGCCGGCGCCCAGCAGCAGCACGCGCAGCGCATGGTCGGAATGGGGGGTGCCGATTGGCTTCATCGGGTTCTCCGGTGCGGGCAAACCGACATTGTATGCGGCCGGGCACGAGGCGGCCTGCCCGGCATGGATGCGATGCACCGCGCTCACTTTAACTTGATATCATATTGATATCTAATCATCCAACCTCAGGGAGATGACACATGAACGAACGCCATGGTTTTTCCGTCGCCGGCATCCCTTTTGTCGGACTGTGCATCGTGCTGGCCGCGATCGGCGTCGCACTGGTGCTGCCGGCCGCGCAGGGGCAGCCGGCACCGCCGGCGATCGCCGGCGTGATCCTGCTGGCCATCGACGGCTTCATGCTGAAAGGCTTTTTCCAGGTCGCGCCGAACGAAGGCCAGGTACTGCAGCTGTTCGGCAAGTACGCCGGAACGGTGCGCCACGAAGGCTTGCGCTGGACCAATCCGTTCTGCAGCCGTCGCCGCATCTCGCTGCGCGTGCGCAACTTCGAGAGCGGCAAGCTGAAGGTCAACGACAACGACGGCAACCCGATCGAGATCGGCGCGGTGGTGGTGTGGCAGGTGCTGGACACGGCCGAGGCGGTGTTCTGCGTCGACGACTACGAGAATTTCGTGCACATCCAGAGCGAATCGGCGCTGCGGCAGATGGCGCAGAGCTATCCGTACGACGCCCACGACGACGGCAAGCCGTCGCTGCGCAGCCACGGCGACGTGATCAACTCGCACCTGCGCGACGAGATCCAGACCCGCCTCGGCAAGGCCGGCGTGCAGGTGGTCGAGGCGCGCATCAGCCACCTCGCCTACGCCCAGGAAATCGCCCAGGCGATGCTGCAGCGGCAGCAGGCCGGCGCGATCATCGCCGCCCGCACGAAGATCGTCGAGGGCGCGGTGAGCATGGTCGAGATGGCGCTGGACCAGCTCAGCCGTCGCGGCGTGGTGAACCTGGACGAGGAGCGCAAGGCGGCAATGGTCAGCAACCTGCTGGTGGTGCTGTGCGGCGAGCGCGGCAGCCAGCCGGTGCTGAATACCGGCACGCTGTACTGATCCGTCGCGATGGCCGGCGAGAAAAAAGCGTACCCGCTGCGCATCAGCGCCACCGTGCTGGAGGCCGTGCAGCGCTGGTCGGACGACGAGTTGCGCAGCCTCAATGCACAGATCGAGTACGTGCTGCGCGAGGCGTTGCGCAAGGCGGGCCGACTGAAGGCCAGCCCGGGCAAACCCGCGGCCGACGACGACACGGATGGATCCGCCCCCGGAAAGAAATGACCTATGACCGATGACACGCTCAGCGGCCGTCGATGGCGACCGCCCGCAGTTCCGGCAACTCCAGCCGGCGCACCGTCCGGGGCTGCGCGCCCGCCACCAACAGCCCGTGCCCCTGCGGCGCGATCGACTGCACGTCCGGCAGCCCGTCGTCCGCACCGAGCCGCTCCAGCGGACGACCGTCGACGGCGTCGTAGACCACCAGCTCGCGGGTCGCCGGGTCGACCACCAGCAGCCAGTCATGGTCCGCGTCCTGCCAGTGCACCAGTTGGTTGGCCGACGTTCCGCTCGTCACCTTCCGGGCGGCTGGCTGCCACGACCACAGCAGGCACGCCGCCACCGCGCACAGGGCGATACCGAAAAGACGCAGGCCGCGACCGGACCACCCCGCAGCAGGGGGCCGCTCACAAAGGGCGATCCGGGTGTCCATGCCGGCAGCATCGCCGGCAGGCATGACCGCAGGATGACACCGCGGAAATCACTCCCGGCGCATGCACAGCGTCCAGCCGAGCGCCAGCCAGCCGGCGACGAAGGCCAGACCGCCGAACGGCGTGATGATCCCGACCCAGTGCGATGCCCCCAGCGCCAAGGCATACAGGCTGCCGCTGAACAGCACGATGCCGACCGCGAATGCGACCATCGCCAGCCGTCTGCTGCGCCCGCGCCCGAGCCCGGCCGTCGTGGCCAGCGCCAGCGCATGCCACATCTGGTAGTTCACCGCCGTGTGCCACAGCTCGAGGCCACGGGCATCGAGCACGGCACGCAGCGCGTGCGCACCGAAGGCGCCCAGCAGCACCGCGCTGGCGCCGGCGATGCCGACCAGCAGGCCGATACGGGGGCTGACGGATTGCCGCATGGTGACCGAATCCCCTGCTGGTGGACCCGGCCAAGCGGCCGGTGTCGTATGCTTGAACCAATGAAGACCCCGGATTCTCGCATGAAGCCCCGCCGCACGCGGCCCCTTCTCCTGCTCTTGCTGCTGCTCGCCACCGGCCTGCTGCTGGGCGGTTGTGGTGGCACGCCGTTGCCGTTCCGGCTGACCAACATCAGCGGGCACATGCCCGACCTCGACTTCCGGCTCACCGACGACAGTGGCAAGCCGGTGACCGGCGCCGACTACCGCGGCAAGGTGGTGCTGCTGTACTTCGGCTATACCCACTGCCCCGACGTCTGCCCGCTGACCCTGGCGCAGTTGCACGTGGTGATGCAGCGGCTGGGGCCCCTGGCCGACGGCGCGCGGATCCTGTTCGTCAGCGTCGACCCGGCCCGCGACACGCCGGCGATCATGCATGCCTACGTCAACGCGTTCGACAAGCGGGCCGTGGGCCTGGTCGGGGATGCGCGCAGCGTCGAGGCCCTGAGCAAGCGCTATCGCTCCGCCTTCACCCGCGAGCCCAGTTCGGCCGACGGGAGCTACGAAGTCAGCCACAGCTCGGCGATCTACGTCTTCGACAACTATGGCCGCGCCCGCGTGCTGGCCACGCCCTCCGCCCCGCAGGACGATCTCGTGCACGACCTGCACCTGCTGCTCGACCCAGGAATCAACCCATGAAGCCAGCCCGTCTTTCGCTGCTGCTCGCCGGCCTGCTGCTGGCCGGCGGCGTGCACGCCGCAGCCGCCGACCATGTCCGCGCCAGCCACGCCTGGATCCGCGTGCTGCCCGGCGCCCTGCCCGCCGGCGCCTATGTCACGCTGGAAAACGACGGCGACCAGCCGGTCGCGCTCAGCGGTGCCGAAAGCACGGTGTATGCCGACGTGATGCTGCACCGGAGCTCGACCGCGGGCGGCATGAGCCGCATGAGCATGGTCGACTCGCTGGAGGTGCCGGCACACGGCAAGGCGGTGCTGGCGCCGGCCGGCTACCACCTGATGCTGATGCAGCCGAAGGCGCCGGTCAAAGCCGGCGACACGGTCCGGCTGACGCTGAAGTTCACCGACGGCAGCACGCTGGCCACCGACTTCGTCGCGCGGCCGGCGAATGCGCTGGACGATACCGGACACTGAAACGCTCCGCAGGGCGGGCATTGCCCGCCGCTCTGCGTCAAGCACAAGACAAATGCAAAGGCTGGCGGGCATTGCCCGCCCTACAAAAGCGGCGCCGCGGTCGAAGCCGGACGATGACGCGGCGTGCGCGGCAAGCGGCCGTTGCGCGACAGCCGCAGCCACAGGCGCAGCGCCATCAGGCCGCCGATCGACTCCACCAGCGCCGACGGCACCCAGATGATCACGCCGCCGATCAGCTGGCCGGTCAGCACATTGAAAGTGAACGCGCGGCCGCAGATCTCGAAGATCGGATACAGGTCGGACTTGGAGAACGTGACGATCGCTCCGGCGATGATCTGCGGTGTCATGGTGATCGCCGGCGACAGCACGCGCAGCCCCGCGGTCATCCGCCCCGGCGGATGCGGCCGGTGGTCCAGCACCAGCGACCAGTAGGCGAAGCCGCTGACCAGCATGCTCCAGTTCATGAAACGGTAGATGCGCCAGTCCAGCATTGCCAGCGTCTGCATGGACGGAATCAGCCAGACCAGGATGAAGGCGACGAACAGCAGCGTCGCCACCGTTGGATTGAGCAGCACGGCGCTGACCACCCGCCAAGGCCACGAACGCTGCAGCGGCCGCAGCAGCCGCACCCGCCACGCCAGCGGCAGGCCGGCGCGCAGCACCGTGGCCGGATATGCGGTGACGATCAGCAGTGGCGCGATGTGGTGCAGCAGCAGCTGCTGGATGCGATGCATGAAGAACTCATGCTCGGCGTAGTAGTCCAGGTAGGTGTGCAGCGACAGGTAAATGATCGCCATGCCGACCCAGAACGCCAGCTTGCGGCCGAAGCTCGGCGGCCACCGGCGGCTGCCGCGCAGGTACAGCACGCAGGCCGTCACGAAGCACGCGAGCAGGACCCACGAGAACTCCCACGGCACGATCCATTTCAGCAAGCTAGCGGTCACTGCACCGGCACTTCAGTCTGCGCCGGCGACGGCCGGCGACCACCCAGCATAATGCCGCGCGCCGGCAGAGTCAGCCGCGGGCTTGCGGCAGATTGCCGCCTTCACCGCCGCCGGCGGCTGTAGCGGGTGCGGCGCCAGCCGTACAGCAGGCCGATCAGCACCACCAGCGCCGGCACCAGCACGATGTTGATGAACTTGACGCGCAGGCCCAGCGAGTCGATCTCGGCGTTGAGCTGGTGCTGCACGTCGCGCAATTCCTTGTTGATCGCCAGCTGGCGCTGGCGGAACTGCTCGATCTCGCGCCGCTGCTCGGCGGTGGCGGCGCTGCCGTGGCTGCCCTTGGCCGGCTGCAGTTCGTCCAGCCGCCGCCGGGTATCGGCCAGCTCCTGCTCCAGCTCGTGTTCCTTCTGCAGGAATTTCTGGTCGGCCACGTTGCGCAGTGCCTGCACCCTGGTGAACGGCCGCTGCGAGGTGGAGCGGCCGCGAATCGACAGCAGCGCCGAGGAGCCGCTGAGGTTGTCCACCAGGTTGGTGACGAAATCCCCGTTGTTGGCGAACACCCGCATCATCGTCTGGCCGAGGATGGTCTGCGGCTCCACCCACAGCCGGTCGCTGAGCAGGTCGGTGTCGGCAACCAGGATCACTTCCGCATCCGGCGCCGACCTGGCCCGATGGCCGGGTGTGGCGGCACGCTCGGGGAAGGCGCTGTCGAACGTGCCGCGCAGGCGCGCTGCCAGCACGTAGTGGGCGTTGTCCGGCTTGTAGCCCTGCAGCAGCGAGCTGGGATCGCTGCTCGCGTCCAGCACCCGCTGGGTCGGCACCACCTCGGCTTCGGCACTGCTCTGCAGCAGCGGGATCAGCCGTGCGTGCGCATCCGCTGCCAGGTCGAAGTAGCCGGCGGTGGACACGTTGATCCGCTGCAGGCTGGCGGTGACGGCGTCGTTGCGATTGAGCTCCTGCGCGCCAAGGTCGAGCATCGCCGGGTGGTTGAGGCTGGTGCCGCCCAGTTCGATCTGCAGCGCGCGGGCGCGGTCCAGCACGATCTTGTGCGGGTCGTATGCCACGCCCCAGGCCTTGAACAGCCGCGGCAGGTCGGAGGCATGGTCCGGGAACGTGATGCTGTCGGGCGCGTACGGCGAGGTGTCGAGTTCCGCGTCGGGGTCGACGAACACCGCCAGATGGCCGCCGCGCAGCACGTACTGGTCGATCGCGTACTGCGCATCGGGCGGCAGCCGCTTGGGGTGGATCAGCAGCAATACCCTGATGTTGTCGTCGACCGTGCGCAATGTGGCCGGGTCCAGCATCTTCACGTCGAACAGCTGGCCCAGCTGCTGCAGCACTGCCCACCGCTGCTCGCCGAGCACCGGGTTGCCGTCGACCGGCAACGAGCTGATCACGCCGACCACCGGCTTGCTGGCCTGGTTCAACTCGTACAGCAGCCGGGCGATATCATATTCGAGGAAGGCCTCGCGCGCCGGGTCGAAGAACGCGATCGCCAGCGTCTTGTCCGGCACGCGCTCGTCGCCGCCTTCGCTGCTGTCGGCACTGCCCGACATCACGCTGCCGGCCAGCCCGAAGAACACCCGCTCGCCGTTGCTGCCGCCATTGGCCGCGGTCAGGCCGCTGCCTTCGGCACTGGCTTCGTCGTCGGAATACGGCACCGGGTCGACGATCTGCAGGCGGATGCGGCCGTGCGAACGCGCCACCATCTCCTGCAGCATTTCGCGCACGCGTTGCTCGTAGCTGCGCAGTTGCGGCAGGTCGCGTGTGGCATGCTCGGAAAAATACAGGGTCAGCCGCAACGGCCGCTGCAGCTTGTCGACGATGTGCAGCGTGCCGGGCGTCAGCGTGTACAGCTTGTCGGTGGTGAGGTCGATCCGTGATCCGTGCAGCCAGCGGCTGCTGACCACGATCAACGGCACGAACAGCAGCACCAGCAGGACCAGCGCGCCATACAGCACGCCGCGCCGGGTCGGCTTGGTGAACAGGCGATGCGGACGCGGGCGGGGCATGGGGTCAGCGTGTCCGTTTCAGGTCGAGCAACAGCACGCCGGCGGTCAGCCAGCCGACCATGCTGAGCAGGAAGTAGACCAGGTCGCGGGTGTCCAGCACGCCGCGCGCGATCGCCTCGAAGTGCCGCAGCATGGACAGGTGCGCCACCGCGTTGATCAGCTTGCGCGGCAAGGTGCCGGAGAAGAAATCCTGCACCTGCGGCTGGCCGACCAGGATCAGCAGCACGCACACCAGCGCGGTAAGGATGAACGCCACCACCTGGCTGCGGGTCAGCGCGGACAGGCAGGCGCCGATCGCGATGAAGCTGCCGGCCATCAGCCAGCTGCCCAGGTAGCTGGCCAGGATCACCCCGTTGTCCGGCGACCCCAGGTAGTTGACGGTGATCCAGATCGGGAACGTCAGCACCAGCGCCAGCCCGATGAACAGCCACGCGGCGAGGAACTTCCCGAGCATCGCCTGCCACAGCGTCAGCGGCAGGGTCAGCAGCAGTTCCAGCGTGCCGCCCTTGACCTCCTCCGCCCACATGCGCATGGTGATCGCCGGCACCAGGATCAGGTACAGCCACGGATGCATCGTGAAGAACGGCTGCAGGTCGGCCTGGCCGCGCTCGTAGAAGTCGCCCGCATAGAAGGTGAGGATGCCCGCCAGTACCAGGAAGATCACCAGGAACACGTACGCCACCGGCGTCACGAAGTAGCTGCGCAGCTCGCGCCGCAACACCGCGTCGACCGGACTCATGCGCGCCTCTCCGCGACGTCGCCGCCGGTGGTGATCTGGCGGAACACCTCGTCGAGCCGGCCGCGCTCGAGCTGGATCTCCGACACCTCCAGGCCCTGCTCGCGCAACAGTGTCTCGACCGGCTCCAGGATCCGCGCGCCCGGTTTCGGAAACACGGTGATGCGGCCGTCCAGCGGGTCGACCTCGATCGCCGCCACCTGCGGCAGGCGGCCCAGCATCTCCTGCGACATGCCGCTGCCCGGCGCGCTGAACGACACCGCACCATGATAGCGCGAGCGCGCCTCCAGCTCGGCCGGGGTGGCGTCTGCCAGGAGCCGGCCGCGGGCGATGATCACCACCCGGTTGCACAGCGCGTGCACTTCCTCCAGCAGATGCGTGGAGACCAGGATGGTGCGGTCACGCGCCATCACGTCGATCAGCTGGCGCACCGCGTGCTTCTGGTTCGGGTCGAGGCCGTCGGTAGGTTCATCCAGCATCAGCACCGGTGGATCGTGCAGGATCGCCTGGGCCAGCCCGACACGCCGGCGCAGGCCCTTCGACAGCGTCTCGATGCACAGCCCCAGCACTTCCTCCAGCTGCAGCTGCTGCACCACCGCGTCGTAGCGCCGGTAAGCGGCCTCGGCCCTGAGCCCGCGCATGCGCAGGATGAACTGCAGGAACTCGCGCACCGTCATCTCGCCGTAACTGGGGGCGCCTTCGGGCAAATAGCCCAGCGCGCGCCTGGCCTGCAGCGGCTCGCGGCCGACATCGTGCCCGCACACCCGTGCGGTGCCCGAGGTGGGTACCAGGAACCCGGCGATCATGCGCATCGCGGTGGACTTGCCGGCACCGTTGGGACCGAGCAGCCCCAGCACCTGGCCCGGCTCGACGCGGATGCTCAGCGCGTCCACTGCGGTCAGGTTGCCATAGCGTCGGGTGAGCTGGTCGGTTTCGATCATGTCCGCTGGAGGGCTGTGACGGGGCATCGCGTCGAACGCGCGGCTGCGGGGGTGGCGGCGCGGATCGCCCTGCAATGTACCGCAAGACACCGGCAAAGTTCGGCGCCGGACGCATCGCCGGAAAAGAAAAGGCCCCTCCTGGACGGAAGGGCCTTTCGCCATGCGCCAACCACGCCTGGCTTACTTGCCGGCGCTGGCCGCCTTGGCCGGTGCCGCGGCACTGACGGCCGGAGCCGGTGCCGCGGCGGGCGCTGCCGGTGCACCGTCGAGGCTCGGCGGCTGCACGCCGGCTTCCTGCTCGGGGGTCTTTTCCGGCGCGTTGCTGACCGGCAGGTACACCGCGTACTTCGCATAGGCGGTGATGTTGCCGCCGGCGTCCTTCACTTCCGGCGTCACGACGAGGTCGTACGGGCGGTTGACCACGTCGTCGAACTTGTAGCCGTGGGTCTGCGCATAGGCCTTGAGCATGTCGCGGGTCTGCGGCACGCCGGCGAAGGTACCGTTCCAGATGCCTTTCAGCGCGGCGCCGCCGAAGGCCAACGTGGCGCGCACGTTGCCGTCCACCACCAGGCGGCCGTAGCGGTCGCGGCTGCCGACGGCGACATTGCTGTCCGCAGCGGCGGCCGTGCTGCCGGCAGCAGCCGGTGCGGCGGCATCGATCGCCGGCGGAGCGGCCGCGGTTAGCTGCTCGGCATGGCCGTTGACGGTCAGCGTGCTGGAGTCGATCGGATACGCCACGTCGAAGCTGAAGGTCTGGTCGCCGTAGTTGGTGGTGATCAGGATCCGCGAGCCGGTGACGTGCACACCCAGCTTCTTGGCGGCGGCCTGCACTTCGGTGTTCGCCTTGGCGACGGCGTCGTCGACCGCCTCGATGCCGTTCTTGCGCTCGATCGAGGTGGACACCAGCAGCACCGGGGTCGGCTGGGTCTGCTCGATGTACGGGATCAGCTGGCTGTAGTCGATGTTGGGGACGCCGGCCAGCACGTTCTGCAGGTTGTTCAGGCTGAACTGGATGAACGAATCCGGATCGCCATGGATGTACAGGTTGGCGAAGCGGTTGACCAGGTTCCAGCCGTACGAGACGTCATACGACCAGGTCACCTGGGTCAGCTGGCCGCGGCTGCCCTGGCGCTCCAGGTCCAGCGTGAAATGCTTGTCCAGGCCGCGCCAGTTGTTGTCCAGGTTCCACACGATGCTGGCGTTCTTGGTGTTGCCGTCGATCTTGTCGAACTCCGGCGTGGCGCTGGCGATGGTCAGGCCACCCTTGCCGAGCTTGGCGTCGGAGCTGGTCCAGCTGACCTCGGCGCCGGGGCCGTAGGACTTGCCGGAGAAGCTGAACTGGACGTTCGGGTCGAGCGAGCGAAGCACCGCGTAATCCGGCAGCCGGCGGTAGTTGTCGAGCACGTCATAGACCTGGCGCATGTCCTTGCCGATGACCAGCTGGCGTTCCACATGGCCGCTACCGGGCATGACCACAGCTGCCAGGACACCGATCAATGCGACGATGACCAGGGCAACAAGAAATTCAAAGACACGCATCATTCCAGAGTTCTCCGAAGCGTCTTTACGCCATACCTGAAGTGTCGCCCCGGCCGCCACACAGGCCTGCCGGGAGGATTGGCCGGGGCTCGTGGCGAGGGGGTCGGCAAACGCCGAAGCAACGGATGTTACTTGCTCGCGGGCTGGAACGCCATCGGCCCGCATCGACGGCTTCGCCGGACCCGAAACGGGCCGCGGCAAGCCCTCCGGCGGCCCGAATGCGGCTCCCCCGCCGGCTCAGACGATGCCCATCTCCAGCGCCTTCAACACGGCGCGCGTGCGATCGCGCACGCCCAGCTTGGAGAGGATGTTGGAGACGTGGTTCTTCACCGTGCCCTCGGCGACCTTCAGCGAGTTGGCGATTTCCTTGTTGCTGTAGCCGCCGGACAGCAGGCGCAGGATCTCGGTCTCGCGCTCGGTCAGCGGGTCCGGCTGCTCCAGGCTGGTGAACTGGTTCTGCATCCGCGCCACCCCGGCCATCAGGCGCTGGGTGACCATCGGCGCCACCAGCGAGCCGCCGCCGGCCACCGTGCGCACGGCCTCGACCAGCTGCTCCAGCGAGACATCCTTCAGCAGGTAGCCGCGCGCCCCGGCCTTGAGGCCCTGCAGCACCAGCTGGTCGTCGTCGAATGTGGTCAGGATGATCGTGGGCGGCAGCTCGTTGCGGGCGGACAGCGCCTGCAGTACCTCCAGCCCGCTCATGTTCGGCATGCGCAGGTCCAGTAGCACCACGTCGGGCTTGATCCGGGGGATGTCGGCCACTGCCTGGGCGCCGTCGGCGCACTCGGCCACCACGCGGATGTCCTCGGCCAGGTCCAGCAGCGAGCGGACGCCCTGGCGTACCAGATTCTGGTCGTCGACGAGACAGACGGAAATCATCGCGGATCCTCAGGCAAGCGTGACTCAAGCAAGTAATGCTGACAGCCGGCTGGCCGGGCCGCTGCCGACACCGGCGCATTTTCGCACGCCGCGCGGGCCGCCAAGACTACGACACATTCAACGCCGGCGGCTCGAACCGGGTCGGCGCGTGCGCCAGCGCCGCGTGCTCGCCCAGCGGCAGCCGCACGGTCAGCGCGAAACCCTGGCTCATGCCGGTGTCCAGCACCACGCTGCCACCGAATTCGGCCAGCCGTTCGCGCATGCCGGACAGGCCGTTGCCCGGCTCGACCTGGTCGGCGCCACGGCCATCGTCGCGCGCATGCAGGCCGATCAGGTCGTCCGCGGCGTAGGCGAAGTTGAGCCACAGGTTGCGCGCGCCGGCGTGCCTGGCCGTATTGGTGATGACTTCCTGCGCGCAGCGCAGCAGCACCTGCGCACGGCGCGGGTCCTCCACGCTGAAACGCGGCGGCATCACCACGTGCACGTTCAGGCCGGGCACGCCCTCGGCGAGGCTGCGCAACGCCTGGGTCAGGTCGATCGCGTCGTCCTGGCGCAACTCGCTGACCACCTCGCGCACGTCGGCCAGCAGCAGCTTGGCTGTGCTCTGCGCCTTGCGCACGTGCGCGTCGGCCGCCTCGTTGGTGAGGTGGCTGGCCACTTCCAGGTTCAGGCTCAATGCGGTCAGGTGGTGGCCGATCAGGTCGTGCAGGTCGCGCGCGATGCGCATGCGTTCGGCGATCCGGCTGGATTCGGCCAGCAGCGCGCGGGTAGCCCGCAACTCGGCGTTGAGCCGGCGCTGCAGCTCGCGCTGCTCGGCCTGCTGGCTCGCCACCGTCGAGGTGATGAACACCAGCACCGAGATCCCCAGGTAGATGCTGGCCTGCAGGAAGCCCAACGCGACGCTGTGGTCGTACTCGGGAAACGTGGCGAAGACCGCCACCAGGCTCAGGTGCTGCAGCACCAGCCAGGACACCGCCAGCCAGAACGGCAGCAGCCACGGCAGCACCAGCGAGGCAACCACCATCAGCATCGCCGACAGCCCGCTGTGGCTGTACCAGCCCACCGCCACCGCCGCCGCCGTCATCAGCGTCAGCCCCAGCAGCTTCAGCACCGGATAGCGCCGCGAACCGAGGTTGCTGGTCAGCATCCAGTACATCAGGCCGAAGATCAGGTAGCACAGCGTCCACAGCAGCAGCGAGAAGTTCGGCCGCTGCAACTGGTTCAGCCGCTCGGTGGCCCAGTTGGTGATCAGCGGCGTGCCCACCGACAGGTAGGTGAAGAAGCCCGCGTAGCGGAGCAGGCGGATGTGGTTGAAGAAGGGCCAGCGCATGGCCGCATCATTGGCTGAACGCGCATCCCGCGCAATGCGCGGGAAGTCATGGCCGTGGCGCCATCGACGGCTTTACGAAGCTTTTACATGTGCCCTTGCGGGATGTAAGGACCCCGGCCGCATGTCATAATGGGCCATTGCGCGAGGCCGCCGGTCGACCTTGTCCCGATTCCACCATTGCGGAGCAACGAATGGCCCTTGCCATCCGCGACGTGCGCGAGCACGACCTGGATGCCGTACTGGCGCTCAACAACGCCGCCGGTCGCTCCATCCTCGCCCTTGATACCGCCCAGCTGCGCTACTTCCACGAGCACGCCGAGTATTTCCGCGTGGCCGAGATCGACGGCCACCTGGCCGGGTTCCTGATCGCACTGCGCGAGGGCGGCGATTACGAAAGCCCGAACTACCGCTGGTTCGCCGGACACTATCCGCAGTTCGTCTACATCGACCGTATCGTGATCGCGAACGCCTATCGCCGCCACGGCCTGGGCCGCATCTTCTACTGCGACGTGCACAGCTACGCGGAAGCGCGCGTGCCGCTGCTCACCTGCGAGGTGTTCCTGGAGCCGCGCGACGACGTGGTGGTGCTGTTCCACGGCACCTACGGCTTCCAGGAAGTGGGCCAGCAGCGCATGGGCGAGCACGGTCCGAAAGTCAGCCTGCTGGCCCGCGACCTGCCCAGCTACGCCTACGTCCGCGACACCTGGCTCGAACACGGTGGCCTGCCCGACGTGCCCTGGCTGGCCGAGCGTGAGCGCCCTTTCCTGCATGACTCCACCCCGCGCCGCCTCGCCGGAGAGCGGCGCCCGTGAATGCAAGAATGGATGCCAATGATGCTTGCGACCTGCGCTTCGGCCAGGTCGGCATTGCCTGCGTGCGCGTGCGCCGGGTCGACGCCGCCGCGTTGTGCGACGAGCTCGAGCGCCGCATGCGCGCCGCACCGCAGATGTTCGCCCGTGCCGCGGTGGTGCTGGATCTGAGCCACCTGCCCGCCTTGCCCGACGATGGCGCCGTCGACGCCCTGCTGGAAGCCGTGCGCAGCGCCGGCATGCTGCCGGTGGGCCTGGCCTACGGCACCAGCGAGACCGAGGCGCTGGCCAAACGCATGGGCCTGCCGCTGATCGCCAAGTTCCGCGCCGCCTACGAACCTGCCGCCGGGGCACCGGCACCCGCGGTCGAGCCCATCGCGCAGATCCAGCGCGAACCGATCCTGTCGGCGCCGGCGCCGGGCAGCATGCAGGGAACGCTGCACCATGCCGGTTCGGTGCGCTCGGGCCAGCAGGTCTACGCGCGGGACCGCGACCTGATCGTCACCGGCGCCGTCGCCAACGGCGCCGAGGTGATCGCCGACGGCAACATCCACATCTACGGCAGCCTGCGCGGCCGCGCCATGGCCGGCGCGCAGGGCGACGGCAAGGCGCGCATCTTCGTGTCCGACTTCCGCGCCGAACTGGTGGCGATCGCCGGGCAATACCGGGTGTTCGAGCAGATCCCCCGCGACCTCGACGGCCAGTCCGTGCAATGCTGGCTCGAAGGCGACAAGCTGTTGATCGCCAGGCTGTAACCCCTTACAACAAGAACAATCATGCGGAGATGGGCCCTTGACTGCTGAGATTATCGTTGTCACCTCCGGCAAAGGCGGCGTCGGCAAGACGACGACCAGCGCTTCCCTCGCCACCGGCCTGGCCATGGCCGGCAAGAAAGTCGCCGTGATCGACTTCGACGTCGGCCTGCGCAACCTCGACCTGATCATGGGCTGCGAGCGGCGCGTGGTGTACGACTTCGTCAACGTCGTCCACGGCGAAGCCACGCTGAAGCAGGCGCTGATCAAGGACAAGCGCCATGACAACCTGTTCGTGCTGGCCGCCAGCCAGACCCGCGACAAGGACGCGCTGACCCAGGAAGGCGTCGAGAAGGTGCTCGACGGGCTGTCCGAGGACGGCTTCGACTACGTGGTCTGCGACTCCCCGGCGGGTATCGAGAAAGGCGCCCACCTGGCGATGTACTTCGCCGACCACGCGGTGGTGGTGGTCAACCCGGAGGTTTCCTCGGTGCGCGACTCCGACCGCATCCTCGGCCTGCTCGCCAGCAAGACCCGGCGCGCGGAGAAGGGCGAGAGCCCGGTCATCCAGCACCTGCTGCTGACCCGCTACAACCCGGCGCGGGTGGCGATCGGCGAGATGCTCAGCGTGAAGGACGTCGAGGAGATCCTCGGCATCGAGGTGGTCGGCGTGATCCCCGAGTCGGAGAACGTGCTGACCGCCTCCAACAACGGCATCCCGGTGATCGTCGATACCGAGTCGCAGGCCGGCCAGGCCTACAGCGACACCGTGGCCCGCATCCTCGGTGAAGAGCGCCCCCTGCGCTTCATCGACGTGCCCAAGAAGGGCTTCCTGCAGCGCGTGTTCGGAGGTTGATCGCGATGGGTATTCTTGATTTCCTGAAGCGCAAGCCCGAGGCCACCGCCACGGTCGCACGGGAACGCCTGCGCATCATCGTGGCGCAGGAGCGTTCCACCCGCGGCGCGCCGGACTACCTGCCGATGATGCGCAACGAACTGCTCGAAGTGATCAAGAAATACGTCCACGTCGACCTCGACGCGATCAGCATCAATTTCGAGCGCGACAGCGGCCACGAGATCCTCGAGCTTTCGGTCACCCTGCCGGAAGGCAAGCAGGCGCCCAAGAGCGAAGCCAAGACCGGCTGAGTCGCTGCCGCCGCTGCCTGTCCACCGGGCGACCGAACCGCGTCTGCCCGGTGCCTCTCCATCGAAGCCACCTGCGCCCGACGCGCACGCCCATGCACCCCGACACTCCCCTTTCTCCCGGCGACCCGACCGGCACCGTGCTGCGCCTGGGCCAGATCGGCTTCATGGCGCCGGCCGCCCTGCTCGGCCGCTTCGGCCTGCAGCTGCAGCGGGTGGCGCCGGGCGAGCCGATTCCCGGCAGCTTCTGGGGCGACGAGGAGGCCGGCATCATCGGCAGCACCGTCTACGCCCGCGACGACACCCCGGTGCATTCGCTGCTGCACGAAGCCGGCCACCTGATCGTGCTGCCACCGGAAAGACGTCCAGACGTCCATACCGACGCCACCGACTCGATCGAGGAAGAGGACGCCACCTGCTTCCTGCAGATCGTGCTGGCCGACGAGCTTCCCGGCGTGGGGCGCGCACGCCTGATGGCCGACATGGACGCCTGGGGTTATACCTTCCGACTCGGCTCGGCCCACGCGTGGTTCGAGCAGGACGCAGCCAGCGCCCGCGAATTCCTCCAGGCACGCGGCCTGCCGCACTGACCGGCGGCCGCTACTTCGCGTGCCAGTCGCCGTCGGCGCCCTTGCTGTACTTCTTCTTCACCGCTGCCCAGGCCACCTTGTGCGCGGCCTCCTCGCGCGACTCGCTGCCGCGACGCTCATCCTTGTCGGCATACTCGTCCCAGGCGCTGTTGAACGCCTCCTTGTAGATTTCCTGCGCATGCTTCGGCACATGGCTGCGCACGGCATCGGGCAGTTCGCTGATGGATGAATACGGCATGGCTCCGGCTCCGCAGCTGATGAAACGATGCCGGCAACCGTGGACCAGGCGCGATCAAACCTCCGTCAACTTCATGTTGCCGCCGCCGTAACCACGGCCCTGCGCTCAGCGACGCGAGACGTGCAGGTCGCGGGGCACATACCAGCGCCAGGGCTGCTCCACCGCCCGGCTGATGCCGACGCGCGCCGTGGCCACGGGCGCAACGGGCGGCGGCACGCCGTCGTCGACGATGCTGAATCCGCCGGCGCCGTCGACCAGGTCGATGCCGTCCTGCGCGCGGTCGATGCCCATGGCCCGGCACAATCGTGCCGGCCCGCGGCACAGGTCGCGGTCGCTGCGGCAACCTGGCCGCGCCGCACGCATCGCGGCCAACCCGGTCAGCGGCGCCAGCGCACGCAGCAACACCGCGACGCCTTCGCCCTGCTCGCCGCACACCGGGTTGCAGCACCAGTGCATGCCATAGGTGAAATACACATAGAGCAGCCCCGGTGCACCGAACATCGTCGCGTTGCGTGCCGTGCGGCCGCGCCAGGAATGCGCAGCCGCATCCGCCGCCCCGCAGTAGGCCTCGGTTTCCACGATGCGGCCGCTGCGGCCGTCCGCATTCAGCAACACCTTGTTCAGCAGATCGGGGGCGACCGCGCGCGAATCGCGCCGGTAGAACGCGCGATCCAGCGTTACCGCACGCTCAGCCATGCACACGCGGCCACGCCGCGGGAACCGACGCCCGCGTTCGACGCGACACTGCCCGCGTCATGCTCAGCCTGCCGGCTTCGTCTGGTAGCTGCCCACGTCCGCGCGAAAACCGATCGCCAGGCGGTTCCAGCCGTTGATGGTGATGATGGCCAGGGTGAGGTCGACCATCGACTTGTCGTCGAACTGCGCGTGCACCTCCTCGTACAGCGCATCGGGCAGTTCATTCGTCGACACCAGGGTGACCGCCTCGGCCCAGGCCAGCGCGGCCCGCTCGCGTGCCGAGTAGAACGGCGCCTCGCGCCATGCCGCCAGCACGTGCAGGCGTTGCTCCGTCTCGCCGGCGGCGCGCGCGTCCTTGCTGTGCATGTCCAGGCAGTACGCGCAGCCGTTGATCTGCGACACCCGCATCTTCACCAATTCGATCAGCGAATGCTCCAGGCCGGAGCCCTGCACATACATCTCCATGCCCAGCATGGCCTTCAGGCCCGCGGGTGCCGCCTTGCGGTAGTCGATACGCTTGCTCATTGCAGACTCCTCGATGAAAAACTGCTGCGCCGCTCAGCCGCGCTCGAACAGCCGCTGCGCGTCCGTGTAGGTGAACGTGGCGGCCAAACCGTCGAAGCGGCTGCTCTCCAGCAACGCTGCCGCCGCGTGATCCACGGCCGCCAGCGCCAGCGTGGCGAAACGCGTGGCCGTGCTCACGCGGGCCACGCCGAGCCGGGCCAGTTCGGCCAGGTCGGGCATGCCGGGGCCGGCGGCCACGTTGACCGGGGCAGCGACCGCCTGCACCAGCGCGGCCAGCGTGGCGCGGTCGCCCAGCCCGATCGGATAGATGCCATCGGCGCCCGCCGCCAGATAGGCCTGCGCACGCTGCACGGCATCGGCGAGCGGTGCAGCCGGGTCGGCAGCGTGTTGCATCCAATTGTCCACCCGTGCGTTGATCACGATCGGCACGCCAGCCGCATCGGCTGCCCCGCGTGCGGCGCGGATGCGGGCCGCGGCTTCCCCGACGGGTCGCAGCGGGCCGTGGCCGGGGCGGCCGTCCTCCAGGTTGATGCCCACCGCGCCGGCCGCGATCACCGCGCGCACCGTGGCGGCCACCGCCTCCGGCGTCTCGCCGTAGCCGGTCTCGATATCCGCCGTTACCGGCAGCTCGACCACCCGCGTGATCCGCGCGATCGCCGCCAGCACCTCGGCCAGCGGCGCCCGTTCGCCGTCGGCGTAGCCGAGCGACCAAGCCATGCCGGCGCTGGTGGTGGCGACCGCGGCGAAGCCGCGTTGCGCGAACAGCCGCGCGCTGCCCGCATCCCACGCGTTCGGCAACAGCAGGATCGCCGTGCGGTCGTGCATCCTGCGAAACACCTGCGCCCGGTCGATCTGCACCTGCTGGTCCATCGCTTGCAACCCTCGTCCGCCGACGGCGGTGAAACACGCAGCGTACGCCGCTTGCGCCCCGCGCGGAAACTGCTGAAAAATGGCCGCTTCCGGTGCCGGCAATCCCACGCCGATGGCACGCCCTTCGAAAGAGAACCAGCATGCTCCGAACCACACGCCTCCTGCTCGGCCTGGTCGCCGCGCTGACGCTGGGCAGCGCCACGGCGGCGGCCGCCGACAGCGCCGCCGCGGACCAGGCCTTCATGCACCTGGCCGACGGCTACTTCGACAGCTACTACTTCCCGGCCAACCCCTCCACCGCCACCATCGACGGCATCCACGCCTACGACGACAAGCTCGAGGGCTACTCGCGCGCCGACATCGAGGCCAACGTCAAGGCGCTCAGGCAATGGGAGCGGCGCGTGGCGGCGGTCGATCCCGCGCCGCTGGGCGAACGCGTACGTGGCGACCGCGAGCTGGTGCTGAACAACATCCGCAGCACCCTGCTGACGCTGGAGACGATCCGGCCATGGCAGAAGAACCCGGACATCTATTCCAGCGGCATCACCAGCAGCGCGTTCACCCTGATGGAACGCAAGTTCGCCCCGCCGGAAACCCGCCTGCGCGCGCTGATCGCACGCGAACGGCTGATGCCGGCAGTGCTCGCCGCGGCACGCCAGAATCTCGACAACCCGCCGAAGATCTACGTGCAGATCGCGCTGGAACAGCTGCCGGGGCTGGTGCAGTTCTTCCGCAACGACGTGCCGGCGGCCTTCACCGCGGTCGCCGACGGGGAGCTGAAGCGGCAATTCGCCAGCAGCAACGCCGCCGTGATCCAGGCGCTGGAGGATTACCAGGGGTGGCTGAAGAGCGACGTGCTGCCGGGCGCGCACGGCGACTTCCGCATCGGCGCCGCCGCGTTCCGCGACAAGCTGAAGTACGACGAGATGGTCACCCTGCCGCTGGACCGGCTGCTCGCCATCGACATGGCCGACCTGCGCCAGAACCAGCGCCGTTTCGCCGAGGTGGCGCACCAGCTCGACCCGGCCAAGACCCCGCGCCAGGTGCTGGCGGAACTCGGCTCCGACTACCCTCCCCCGGACAAGCTGCTCGACAGCTTCCGCGCCACCTTCGACCACCTGACCGCCTTCATCCGGCAGAAGCGGATCATCACGATTCCCTCGGACGTGCGGCCGATCCTGGAGGAAACCCCGCCATTCATGCGTGCCACCACGTTCGCCTCGATGGACACGCCCGGGCCGTACGAGACCGTCGCCAAGGAGGCCTACTTCAACGTCACCCTGCCCGAGCCCGGCTGGAACAGCCAGCGCACGCAGGAGTTCATGGCGCAGTTCAACTACCCGGTGATCAGCTCCGTCGCCACCCACGAGGCCTATCCCGGCCACTACATCCAGTTCCTGTGGATGCAGCGCCTCGATGACCGCGTGCGCAAGCTGCTCGGCGCCAACACCAACATCGAGGGCTGGGCGCACTACTGCGAGCAGATGATGCTGGACGCTGGGCTGGCGCAGTTCGAGTTTCCGCACGACCGACGCCAGCAGTTGCTGCTGCGGCTCGGCCAGCTGCAGGATGCCCTGCTGCGCAACGCGCGCTTCGTGGTCGGCATCAAGCTGCATACCGGGCAGATGACGATGGACCAGGCGGTCGACTTCTTCGTCAACGAGGGCTACCAGTCGCGTGCCGTCGGCGAGGTCGAGACCAAGCGCGGCACAGCCGATCCCACCTACCTGTACTACACCTTGGGCAAGCTGCAGATCCTGAAGCTGCGCGCCGATCTCGAGGCGCGGCAGGGCAAGGACTTCAACCTGATGGCGTTCCACGACGGCTTCATGCAGCAGGGCTCCGCACCGATCAGCATCGTGCGCCGGGCGATGCTGCACGACGACTCGCCCACCCTGTAGGGAGTCTCGAATAACCCGTCATTCCTGCGCAAGCAGGAATCCGGGTCAGCATATTTCTCAGCCGTTGCTTGAGGTCCCGAATAGCCCGTCATTCCTGCGCAAGCAGGAATCCAGTGCCTTCCAAGCTCTTGAAAAGCAACGGCGCTGGATCCCAGCTTGCGCTGGGATGACGAACGAAAGCGGGTTTTCGAGGTTCCCTGCAGGAAGGCAGCCGTCGCGGCCACGGTTGCCGGCGACACTGGCCGCGGGCGGCATCACCACCTAGAGTCGCCGCAGGCGAAGTGGAAGGTGGAGGGCGCCATGGCCACGCGCAGGCTCGTGCTGCTGTTCGACGGCACCTGGAACAAGCCCGAATCGAACACCAACGTCGAGCGCCTGCGCCGGCTGCTGGCACCGCGCGACGACGCCGACAACGCGCAGCTGGTCAACTACATCCCTGGCGTGGGCGTGAAGCCCGGGCTGGCCCACCTGCTCGGCGGCGCGTTCGGCTACGGCCTGTCCGACAACGTGCTCGATGGCTACCGCTGGCTGTGCGAGACCTGGCAGCCCGGCGACCTGCTCTACCTGTTCGGCTTCAGCCGCGGCGCCTATACCGCACGCAGCCTCGGCGGCCTGATCCGCAAGTGCGGTCTGCTCCGCTGCGACACCCACGGCAGCGTGGCCAGGGCCGACGTTTCCGCCGCCTACGCGTTCTACCGCGACCGCCGCAGCAAGCCCGACGACCCGGCTGCGGTGGCATTCCGCGCCAGCCATTCGGTGGTGATCGACATCCACTTCATCGGCGTGTGGGATACCGTCGGCTCGCTCGGCATCCCGGGCACCGCCTCGTGGTTTCCGTTTGCGCGCAAGCGCTACCAGTTCCACGACACCGAACTCAGCAAGATCGTGAAATACGCCTATCAGGCGCTGGCGCTGGACGAGCACCGCGCCGACTTCGCGCCCACGGTATGGACGCGCAACCCGTACACGGTGAAGCCCGGCGAGACGCTGACCTCGAAGAAACCCGGGCAGATCGAGATCGAGCAGCGCTGGTTCATCGGCGCGCACTCCGACGTCGGTGGCGGCAACGAGCGCGACGGCGCCGGGCGCCGGCCCGATCCGCTGCCCGACCTGCCGCTGGCGTGGCTGCAGCACAAGGCGATCGACGCCGGCCTGGGCTGCCGCGAGTTGCTGCTGCCATCGGTCGACGCCGACAGCGGCATGCCGCGCAATTCGTACCGGGAGTTCATGGGCGGCATCTACAAGGAATTCAAGCCGCCGTTCGACCGCCTGCTCGGCACCGGCGTCAACGAGAAGATCGACGCCTCGGTATGGCAGCGCTGGCTCGCCGACGCCAGCTACCGTTCACCGTCGCTGGTCCGGGCGCTGGCCGATGCCTCCGTGCTGATACCGGCGGAATCGGCGCTGGACGTTGCGGCGCCGACGCCGCCTTCGCCGGTCTGACCCGGTCTGCTCCTCTCAGCGCGGTTCGGCGATTTCCGCCTGCATCGCCGCCGTCCCGGTGTCGGCCAGCGGCTGCTCCAGCGGATAGCGCGTGATGCGGTGATACCACCACCACGCCAGCACGCCGAGCGAAGTCAGCGCCGACGCCCCCAGCGCCAGATGCAGCATGCTCGCCGACAGCAGCGGCGACATCACCCCGGCCACGAAACTGCACAGCAGCAGGCTGGCGAAGGCCTGCACCGAGGAAATCCCGCCGCGACGGTGCGAAAAGCGATCCAGCAGCAACAACGTGAGGGTCGGGAACGCCAGCTGCACGCCGATGCCGTGTAGGATCAGCGGCAGCATCGACCACGGCAATCGCGGCACGGGGAGCAGCAGCGCCAGCAGCAGGTGCGCCGCGCACGCCAGCAGCATCACCGCATAACCCAGGCTCACCGTCGACTTCGCGCTGTGCCGCCCGGCCATCCGCCCGGACAGCCAGGCGCCGCCGATCAGGCCGCCCACCACCGGCAGGAACAGCCACGGAAAGCCCTGCGCCGACAGCCGCAGCAGCCCGCGCACGATATGCGGCGCCGAGGCGATGTACAGGAACAGCCCGGCGAAATTGACCGAGCTGGAAACCAGCAGCGGCCAGAACAGCCGGTCGCGGCCGAACGCGAGGTAGCCGGCCAGCAGCGGCCTGGGCGCAAATCTGGTACGCCGCGCCGGCGGATGGGTTTCGTCCAGGAACAGCTGCAGGGCCAGCGCCAGCAGCACGGTGAACGCGGCCAGCAGCCAGAAGATGCCGTGCCAGCCATCCAGCGACAGCAGCAGCGCGCCGACCATCGGCGCGATCACCGGCGCCACCCCGAAGATCATCATCACCTGCGACATCAGCCGTTGCGCAGCCGGTCCTTCCAGGCTGTCGCGGATCACCGCGCGCCCCACCACCAACCCGGCGCCGGCGCACATGCCCTGCAGGCCGCGGCAGGCCAGCAGCATCGCGAACGAGGTGGACGTCGCCGCGCCCACCGATGCCAGCGCATACACCAGCAAGCCGGCGACGACCACCGGCTTGCGCCCGACCGCGTCGGAGATCGCACCATGGAACAGGCTCATCACGGCATAGGTGACCAGGTACACGCTGATCAGCTGCTGCAGCGCCGCGGCGTCCACGCCGAAGCGCGCGCCGACCAGCGGAAACGCCGGGAACACCGCGTCGATCGAGAACGGCCCGATCATCGACAGCGCGGCCAGCAGCCAGGGCAGGCTGCGGCGCACGGGACGATGGGCTGGGCTCATGGCGGCACGGTGGCGACGAGGGGCCGCGCAGTATAGAGCTGCTGCGCTTGACGATCGACCAGCCCGATCCATTAGGATGTCCGCTCGGAGATGGCATGCCTCCTGTTCCGGCACCTTCGGGACAAACCGCTACTCGCGATCCCGCGTTGAAGCTGATGATGCCTGCACCTCCGGTTCCCGGCGGCGCAGGCGCGCCTGCCGCCGCGGCAACCGGACACTTTCACTGTCGGGAGGCACGCACGTGGGCTTGAACGGATTTGTGGCAATCGGCGTCGGCGGCGCCCTGGGCTGCTGGCTGCGCTGGGGTCTGGGCGTGCTGCTCAACCCCGTCTTCCCCACGCTGCCGCTGGGCACGCTGGCGGCGAACCTCGTCGGCGGCCTGCTGATGGGCTGCGTGATGGGCCTGTTCGACCACTTCCAGACGCTGTCACCGGCGCTGCGGCTGTTCGTGTTCACCGGTTTTCTCGGCGGGCTGACCACGTTCTCCACCTTCTCGGCCGAGTCGGCCACGCTGCTGCTGCGCCAGCAGTACCTGTGGTTCAGCGGCCACCTGGCCGTGCATGTGGCTGGCTCGCTGGCGATGACCGTGCTCGGCATCGCCCTCACCCGCAGCCTCTTGCACCACTGACCGGGAGCACCGCATGAACCAGGAAAACCTGCAGCAAGGCGTACACCTGTATTTCTACTGCCACTCGCGCGCGAAGCACGACGGCATGCTGCTTTCCGAGTGGCTGCTCGAACAGGCCAAGGCCCACGGCCTGGGCGGCGGCTCGGTGTTCCGCGCGATCGCCGGCTTCGGCCGGCATGGCGTGCTGCACGAGGAGCAGTTCTTCGAGCTGGCCGACGACCTGCCAGTCAGGATCGAGTTCCTGCTGCGCGAGGAACAGGCCGAGCTGCTGCTGCAGCTGGTGCGCCGTGCGGGCGTCGACGCAACGTATGCATATTCGCCGGCAAGCTTTGCGGTACTGGGCGAACACTGACCACGGATCCATTCATTGACGAGGCGCGCATGAGCCAGGACGACTTGAAGAATCGTGCCAGCGAGCTGCTCGAACAGGCCGGTATCCACATCGACGGCGACGCCCCGACCGACCTGCGCGTGCACGACGAACGCCTGTACGCGCGCGTGTTCGCGCATGGCTCGCTCGGCCTGGGCGAGGCCTACATGGACGGCTGGTGGGATGCCGACGACCTGCCCGCGCTGTTCGCCCGCCTGCTGACAGCCGGGCTGGACCAGGAACTGAAGACGCTCGATACCCTGCTCGCCCACCTCAAGGCGCGCTTCATCAACCTGCAGCGCGGCGAGCGCGCGTTCGAGATCGGCAAGGTCCACTACGACCTCGGCAACGACCTGTTCCACGCCATGCTGGGCAAGCGCCTGGTGTATTCCTGCGGCTACTGGTCCAAGGCCGGCAACCTCGACGACGCACAGGCAGCCAAGCTCGATCTGGTCTGCCGCAAGCTGCAGCTGAAGACCGGCCAGCGCGTGCTGGACATCGGCTGCGGCTGGGGCGAGGCGCTGAAGTACGCGGCCGAACACTACGGCGTCGAGGGCGTCGGCATCACCGTCTCGCAGCAGCAGGCCGATTACGCGCGCGAGCTGTGCACCGGGCTGCCGATCGAGATCCGCCTGCAGGACTACCGCGAGGTCAACGAGCAGTTCGACGCGGTGTATTCGATCGGCATGTTCGAGCACGTCGGCGGCAAGAACTACCGCACCTACTTCGAGACGGTGCGCCGCTGCCTCAAGAACGACGGCCTGTCGCTGCTGCACTGCATCGGCAGCAACGGCGCGCCGGCGCAACCCGATCCGTGGATCGAGAAGTACATCTTCCCGAACTCGATGATCCCCGCCGCCAGCCAGGTCGCCGCCGCGCTGGAGGACCTGTTCGTGGTCGAGGACTGGCACAACTTCGGCGCCGACTACGACCGCACCCTGAGCGCATGGCGCGCCAACGTCGAAGCCGCCTGGCCCAGCCTGCCGCCGAGCTACGACGAACGCTTCCGCCGCATGTGGCGCTACTACCTCGCCGTCTCCGCCGCGGTATTCCGCAGCCGCCGCGACCAGCTGTGGCAACTCACCCTGAGCCCGCACGGCGTGCCGGGCGGGTGTCGCGTGCCGCGGTGAGCCGCCCCCTCGGTTGCCCGCGCAGCGGCCATGGCGAAGAAACGCCACACGGCCAGTTCCTGTCCCGCCCGAACGGCGGCCGCATGGCGATGTACGATGACCACTTGCCCCAAAGAGCCTTGGGCACAAGACGCCCCTGCAAGCGATGCAAGCGTGGCGTCAGAAGCGGCGCGATCTCTCTGTTGGACGACTGAATAACCAGACGGGACTGGACCGAATGCCATGACCGATGCATACGACTATGACCTGCTCGTGATCGGCGCCGGCACCGGTGGCAATGGCGTCGCCCGGATGGCCGCGATGGCGGGCTGGAACGTCGCCATCATCGACAGCCTGCCCTATGGTGGCACCTGTGCGTTGCGCGGGTGCGACCCCAAAAAGATGCTGATCGCCGTCACCGAAGGCGTGGAATGGGCGCACAACCTGAAGGGCAAAGGGCTCGACGCCCACACCTCGATCGACTGGCCCGCCATGATGGCGTTCAAGCGCACCTTTACCGATGCCATGCCGTCACGAATCGAGGCGGGAATGCAGCGCGCACGAGTGGCCACGCTGCACGGCGACGTGCGTTTTACCGGTCCGGATACGGTCGAGGTCAACGGCGCCACGCTGCGCGCGAAGTACTTCCACTTGGCCACCGGCGCACGGCCGATGACGCTGAACATCCCCGGCGAAGATCTGCTGCTCACCAGCACTGAGTTTCTTGAGCTGCCGGAGACACCGCAGAAGATCGTCTTCGTCGGCGGCGGCTTCATCGCCATGGAGTTCGCCCATGTGGCCAGGCGGGCGGGAGCCAGCGAAGTCACCGTCCTCGAGATGGCCGAGCGCCCCTTGAGTAATTTCGATCCGGATCTGGTCGATCTCTTGGCCGATGCCACGACCGAATTGGGCATCCATCTGCAAACCCAGGCCAAGGTCCGGAAGATCGAGCAGACCGGCGAGGCATATACCGTGACCTATGAAACGCCCTTTGGCGTTAAGACCCTCACCTGCGAGCGTGTCGTGCATGGCGGCGGCCGGGTGCCGAACATCGAGCACTTGAATCTGGCGGCGGCGGGCGTCGAAAGCGGTCGGCGCGGCATCACGGTGAGTCCCTACATGCGAACCACCAATCCCGCGATTTTCGCCGCCGGCGATTGTGCCGATAGCGGCCCGAACCTCACGCCGGTTTCGGCTTACGAGGCACGCATTGCGGGCAAGAACCTACTGGCCGGCAAAGACGAGCACGCGATCCAATACCCGCCGATCCCGAGTGTTGTGTTCACGTTGCCGCCGGTGGCCGCCGTCGGACTGTCCGAAGCCACGGCGCGCGAGCGCGGCCTCCAGTTCGACGTCAAATTCGAGAAAACCAGCGGCTGGTATTCCTCGCTGCGCGTCGGGGCGCGCAGAAGCGCTTACAAGACGCTCGTCGAGCGCGGGACGGGCCTGATCCTGGGCGCGCATGTGATGGGGCCCGGTGCCGAGGAACAAATCAACCTGTTCGCGATGGCGATGGGTGCGGGCCTGACCGCCAAGCAGATCAAGGCCACCATCTTTGCCTATCCGAGCTTCGCCTCCGACATTAGTTCGATGGTGTAGTTCCGGCGCGACGACGCGCTCGCGCGGGGTGGGCCACCGATGCGAGAACGGCATGGCCCGCTGCGGCGCGTACACCCGGCCACCTCGGGCAAGGCATCCGCTTCGTGGACCGACGCGGTGGTCAGGGGCGCTAAGATGATCGATGCATGACGTCACACGACCTGTTGCGAAATAACGGGACCGAAATAACGGGACGGAGGAAATTGAGTCGGCTCTTCGAGCAAAGTAGACGCAGGTGATCAATTTGACTTGATCACCTACGCCCCCGAAATCATCACCACACGCGAATCGCAGACCGGACATGACCACCTCAGCCCTGGTACTCACTCTGTTCCTTGCCTGGACACTGCTCCTGCTGGTCGTCATGGAGGCGGTGCGCAGCCACCTCGTGGTCACGGGCCGCGTCCGTTCGAATGAGTTCAAGCCCGACAACTCGAATATCTCGCCGTTCATGCAGCGGCTCGCCCGCGCACACGCAAACTGCGTCGAGAGCCTGCCGGTCTTCGGCGGCCTGCTGCTGGTCGCCATCGCGACAGGCCGGGCGGAAGTCACGGATCCGCTCGCGCCCTGGCTGCTGGGCGCCCGGATCGTCCAGTCCGGCATCCACCTGGCCTCGACCAGCGTCATCGCCGTCAATGCCCGCTTCACCGCCTTCGCCGTGCAGATGAGCATCGGCGTCTATTGGGCCTGGAAGCTGCTTGGCCTGTAGCCACGGACGGTCATCGCAAACCCACACGGGCTCGATGCCGGGACTTTTTCCTCTCGGCCGATTGAACAACTACGAGCCTGCCGCGACACTCCCCGCATGAAGCGCTCGCTCACCCTGCGCCTGCTCGCCTGCCTCGCCCTGCTGTTCGCCTGCACGTCGGTGCTGGCGAAACCGGCCCTGTGGGTGGTGAAGAACGCCGACACCACGATCTACCTGTTCGGTACCGTGCACCTGCTGCCGAACGACGCCAGCTGGCATTACCCGGCGCTGGACCGCGCGCTCTCGAACAGCCGGACGCTGTATATCGAGCTGGTCGACGACGATGTGGCAAACATGGCCGCGCTGATGCTGCGCCACGGCATGGACCCGGCGCACCCGCTGTCGACCCAGCTCGGCGAGGCGGATGCGCAGCGGCTGCGCATCCTCGCGAACCAGGCCGGCGTACCCGGCGGCATGCAGACGCTGGACATGATGCGCCCGTGGCTGGCCGCGCTGACGCTCACCGTGTCGCCGCTGCTGAAGGCCGGGCTCGATCCGGAGCATGGCGTGGACAAGCAGCTGAAGGCGCAGGCATCCGCGGCCGGCAAGCCGGTGCTGGGGCTGGAAACCGCCGAGCAGCAGATCCGCCTGCTCGCCGACATGCCGCGCGCCGTGGAGCTGGACTTCCTGCGCTCGACCATGCGCGAGGCGGCGGACGACTCGGCCAAGTTCACCAGGCTGATCGACGCCTGGAAGGCCGGCGACGTCGATGCGATCGCCCGCATCGGCAACGACGACATGCGCCGGCGCGAGCCGAAGCTGTACCAGCTGCTGCTGGTACAGCGCAACGAGGCCTGGGCAACGAAGATCGCCACGATGCTGCAGCAGCCCGGCACCGTCTTCATCGCGGTCGGCGCCGCCCACCTGGCCGGGCCGGACAGCGTGCAGGCGCAGTTGCGGCAGCTGGGCATCGAGGCGATGCGCCAGTAGACACCGCCTGCCCCGCACCGTAGGGCGGGCACCGCCCGCCGGCTTTTGACCGGTTGCGGCAAAGAGCGGCGGGCGGTGCCCGCCCTACGCAACGGCCGACCTTGCGCTCCTACAAGTACCGGGCGCTTTCTGGCACCATCGACCGGCTATCCCGCGCGTCGCGCGCCACTTCCCTGATCCAACCCCATGAACCTGCAAGCCAATTACGAACAGATCCCGCTCAAGGAATACGCCGAGCGGGCCTATCTCGACTACTCGATGTACGTGGTGCTGGACCGCGCGCTGCCGTTCGTGGGCGACGGCCTGAAGCCGGTGCAGCGGCGCATCATCTACGCGATGAGCGAGCTGGGCCTGGCCGCCACGGCGAAGCCGAAAAAGTCGGCGCGCACCATCGGCGACGTGATCGGCAAGTTCCATCCGCACGGCGATTCCTCGTGCTACGAGGCGATGGTGCTGATGGCGCAGCCGTTCTCGTACCGCTACCCGCTGGTCGACGGCCAGGGCAACTTCGGCTCGCCGGACGACCCGAAAAGCTTCGCGGCCATGCGCTACACCGAGAGCAAGCTCAGCCCGATCGCCGAGGCGCTGCTGGGCGAGCTGGGCCAGGGCACGGTGGACTGGGTGCCGAACTTCGACGGCACGCTGGAGGAACCGAGCTGGCTGCCTTCGCGCGTGCCGCACGTGCTGCTCAACGGCTCGATGGGCATCGCGGTGGGCATGGCCACCGACATCCCGCCGCACAACCTGCGCGAGCTGGCCAGCGCGTGCATCCGCCTGCTGGACGAGCCGGACGCCACCATCGCCGACCTGTGCGAGCACGTGCGCGGACCGGATTACCCGACCGAGGCGGAGATCATCACCCCGCGCGCCGACCTGCTGGCGATGTACCAGAGCGGCGGCGGCTCGGTGCGCGCCCGCGCGGTGTACCGGCGCGAGGAAGGCAACATCGTGATCACCGCGCTGCCGCACCAGGTCAGCCCGTCGAAGATCCTCGAACAGATCGCCGCGCAGATGCGCGCGAAGAAGCTGCCGATGATCGAGGACCTGCGCGACGAATCCGACCACGAGAACCCGATCCGGCTGGTGATCGTGCCGCGCTCGAACCGCGTCGACGCGGACGAGACCATGCAGCACCTGTTCGCCACCACCGACCTGGAGAAGAGCTTCCGCGTCAACCTCAACATGATCGGCCTGGACGGCCGGCCGCAGGTGAAGGATCTGAAGAAGATCCTCGCCGAGTGGCTGAGCTTCCGCACCAGCACGGTCACCCGCCGGCTCAACCACCGCCTGGCCAAGGTCGAGCGCCGCCTGCACCTGCTGGAAGGCCTGCGCATCGCCTACCTCAACCTCGACGAAGTGATCCGCATCGTGCGCAGCGAGGACGAGCCGAAGCCGGTGCTGATGGCGCGCTTCAAGCTCAGCGAGGAGCAGACCGACTACATCCTGGAGACCCGCCTGCGCCAGCTGGCCCGGCTCGAGGAGATGAAGATCAACGCCGAGCGCGACCAACTCGAAGAGGAGCGCGCGCGCATCAACGTGCTGCTGAAATCGCCGGCCAAGCTGAAAGGCCTGATCAAGGACGAGCTGCGCGCCGACGCCGAGAAGTTCGGCGATGCGCGCCGTTCGCCGCTGGTCGAGCGCGAGGCCGCCCAGGCGCTGGACGAGAGCGCGCTGGTGGCCAGCGAGCCGGTCACCGTGGTGCTCTCGCAGAAGGGCTGGGCACGCGCCGCCAAGGGCCACGACATCGACGCCGACGCGCTCAACTACCGCGAGGGCGATGGCCTGCTCGCCGCGGTGAAGGCGCGCACCACCCAGCAGGTCGCGTTCATCGATTCCACCGGCCGCGCCTACTCCACGCCGGCGCACACCCTGCCTTCGGCGCGCGGCAACGGCGAGCCGCTGACCGGCCGCTTCAGCCCCGCCGCCGGCGCCAGCTTCGACGCGCTGATCGCCGGCGACAACGACACCCGGCTGGTGCTCGCCACCGACTTCGGCTACGGCTTCGTCACCCGCTTCGAGGCGCTCACCGGGCGCAACAAGGCCGGCAAGCAGATCATCACGCTCAGCGACGGCGCCAGGGTGCTGGCGCCGCAGGCCAGCGCCGACCCGGCGCGCGACCGCATCGTGGTGGTCAGCAGCGAAGGCCACCTGCTGATGTTCTCGGTGGCCGAACTGCCGGAACTGGACAAGGGCAAGGGCAACAAGCTGATCGAGATTCCGAAGAAGCAGCTGGCGGAGGGCGAGCGCGTGGCCGGCGTGGCGGTGGTCGCCGAGGGCAAGGGCGAGGTCACGATGTACGCCGGCGCGCGCAAGCTCACCCTGAAGTGGGCCGACCTGGTGGAATACGGCGGCAACCGCGCCACCCGCGGCGGCCTGCTGCCGCGCGGCCTGCGCCGGGTGGAGCGGATCGAGACCACCGGCTGAGCCAACCAACGATCCATCCGTAGGACAGCTTCGTAGGGCGGGCCATGCCCGCCGGCTCTTCGACAGGCATCGCGGCCAACAGCGGCGGGCAATGCCCGCCCTACGGCGAGAGGCAGGAACTTGTCGTCGTCGCGCCTTTCCAAGAGAAATGTACACGCCGACGCGGCATAGCGCGTTGGCTACGTGACACCCCCGGAGCACGCATGCACATCCCTCGGTTTCTTCCTGCCCTGCTGGTCACCGTGCTGACCGCACCGGCATGGGCACAAAACACCGGCAAACCGCTGAACCTGAAACTGCCGCCCGGCGACCTGCCAGCCACCAGCAGCACCACGGCCGCGCCGGCCCACGACGCGCCCGGCACGTACTACGGCGACACCAGCGGGCGCATGGGCAACACCGCGGCCGCCGCCGAAAACCGGCCCGACTGTGACGACTCCACCTACAACCAGCCGCAGATGCACGGCAGCGTCGGCATGGGCGTGGTCGGCGGCAACCACGTGAGCGGCAATTACCAGACCGGCACGGTGAACCTCAGCCAGGCGTTCGGCAGCTGCGACGACCCGGCAGGCGGCGTCAGCATTTCAGTCGGCGCCGACAGCGGCCACTTCCACGGCCGCGGCCACTGAGCGGGCACCGCGGTGCCGGCATCGCCCGCGAATGACCGGCATCATCGCCAGCCGCAGCGGAACCGGGCAGGATGACGATCCTTACGGCGGAGCAACGGCGCATGCACGGCGAATACAAGATGCCCGGCGGCAAGCTGGTGGTGATCGACCTCGAGCTGCGCAACGGCCGCCTTGCCGACGTGCAGCTGAGCGGCGATTTCTTCCTCGAACCGGACAGCGCGCTGGAAGTGATCAACCACGCGCTGGAAGGCCAGCCGGAGCAGGCCGACGAAACCGCGCTCGCCGCCCGTGTGCGCGCTGTACTCGGCGCCGACGTGATGATGTACGGTCTTTCGCCGGAAGCGATCGCGGTGGCCGTACGCCGCGCCCTGCACAAGGAACCCGCCGCATGATGCGCACCGACTGGCGCGACCACGACTGGCAGCTGATCCACACCGCGCCGCAATCGCCCACCCTGCACATGGCGCTGGACGACGTGCTGACCTGCGAGGTCGGCGCCGGCCGCCGCGCGCCCACCCTGCGCATCTGGGAATGGGCCTCGCCGGCGGTGGTGATCGGCCGCTTCCAGTCGCTGCGCAACGAAGTGGACGGCGCGGCGGCGCGCCGCCACGGCATCGAGGTGGTGCGCCGGGTCTCCGGCGGCGGCGCGATGTTCATCGAGCCGGGCAACACCATCACCTACTCGATCTACGCACCGCAGACGCTGGTCAAGGGCCTGTCGTTCCAGCAGGCCTACGCCTTCCTCGACGAGTGGGTGCTGGAGGCGCTGGCCGAACTGGGCATCAAGGCGTGGTACCAGCCGCTCAACGACATCACCTCCGAGGGCGGCAAGATCGCCGGCGCCGCCCAGGTCCATCGCGGCGGCGCGGTGCTGCACCACGTCACCATGGCCTACGACATCGACGCGGCGAAGATGCTCGAAGTGCTGCGCATCGGCCGCGAGAAACTGTCCGACAAGGGTACCCGGAGCGCCGCCAAGCGGGTCGACCCGCTGCGCAGCCAGACCGGTCTGCCGCGCGAGGCGGTGATCGGGCGCATGGTCGCCACCTTCCGCCGCCTGCACGGCCTCAGCGACGACCGCCTGCGCGCCGGCGAGCTCGCCCAGGCCGAGGCGCTCGCCCAGAGCAAGTTCAGCAGCCCGGGCTGGATCGGCGACGTGGCCTGACGTGCGTCCGTTCCACGCCGCCAGTCGCGTAGGGCGGGCACTGCCCGCCGCTCCTTGGCAATGGCGTATCGAAAAGCCGGCGGGCAGTGCCCGCCCTACGCAGCGAGGCGTTTCGCAGCTTCGCCCGACCTGGCTGCAGATCACCGCCGCGACGATGCGAATGATCGGCGCGTCGCCACTCACAACCGGCTGTACGACCACGACTGCATGCGGCCGTCCCTGTACGGCATCACGCCGTGGAACGGGCGCGGGTCGGCGTCGAACACCAGTGGCAGGAAGTGGCGGTCGCCCTCCCACATCGGCAGTTCCATCAGGCGCGCCCGCGGCACCCATTCCAGCGTGCCCTCGTGGTTGCCCTGGTGCGCCTCGCCGCTGAAGGCGTCGATCAGGAAGATGAAGCCCAGCCAGTCCTCGCCATGCTTGCCGAAGCCGGGCCAGTTCAAGGTGCCGCGCAACTGCATCGACCCGCACTCGATGCCGGCCTCCTCGCGGATCTCGCGGCGCATGCAGGCGGCGATGTCCTCGCCCGGCTCCATCTTGCCGCCGAGGCCGTTGTACTTGCCCAGGTGCAGGTCGTCCGGGCGGGCGTTGCGATGGATCATCAGCACTTCGCTGCGATCGGGCGACAACACATAACCGAGCGTCGCCACTATCGGGGTATAGGGCATGGGCGGGCACCGCGAAAAGGACCCAGTTTAGCGGCAGCCGTCGCACCGCGCAGGTGCGGACTTGCACCCGCACGGCCGGGCGGCGACCATCCATGGATGCGCCTATCCGTTTTCCCGCCCCACCCTCGTCCGATCCAGCTGCTGCGGCGCGTGCTGCCGCACGGGCTGTTGACCTTGCTGCTGCTCGTCGGCGCGTCCGGCTGTGCCCCGGGTGCACGGGCGCTGGACAGCCGCGAGCTGGCGTTCGAAGGCCAGAACTACCGCGTCGTGCACGTGAACCTGAAACGCGAGGAGCTGAGCCTGCACTGGCGCGAACCGGCCAGCGGCCAGCCGTTCGGCAGCATCGAGACGCTGCGCCAGTGGGGCGAGCAGCGTGGCCGGCGGCTGCTGTTCGCCGCCAACGCCGGCATCTACGATCACAAGTTCGCGCCGCTCGGCCTGCACGTGGAGAACGGCAAGACCGTGGTGCCGCTGAACCTGGCCCACGGCAACCCCGCCTCGGGCAATTTCTCGCTGCTGCCCAACGGCGTGTTCGCGGTGTATCCGGACGGCCATGCCGCGGTGCGCACCAGCGCCGCGTTCAAGGCCGAGGGCAGGAGCGCGCAGTGGGCGACCCAGTCCGGGCCGATGCTGCTGATCGACGGCAAGCTCAACGAGCAGTTCCTCGACGACTCCGCGAGCATGAAGTGGCGCAGCGGCGTGTGCGCACGCACGCCGACCGAGGTGATCTTTGCGGTGAGCGAAACCCCCGTGAACTTCCATGCGTTCGGACGGCTGTTCCGCGACAAGCTGGGCTGCCGCGACGCCCTCTACCTGGACGGCAGCATCTCGCAGCTGTACGTGGACGGTGAAGGCTACGCCGGGGCGCCGGCCTTCATGGTCAAGCCCTACGCCGGCATCTTCGCGGTGTTCGCCAAGCCATGACACCCCGTCGCCGGCGCGTCCTGCGCGCCCTGCTGTGGACGCTGCTGGCGCTGTCGCTGGCTGCCCTGCTCGCGCTCGGGTGGCTGCTTGCCGGCAGCCGTGCGCAGCTCGACGGCACGCGCCGGGCCGCGGGCCTGACGGCGCCGGTCAGTATCGGCCGCGACGCGCTGGGCACGGTCACCCTCGAAGGGAAAAACCGCACCGACATCAGCTACGCGCTGGGCTACGTGCACGCGCAGGAGCGCTTCTTCGCGATGGACCTGATGCGTCGCGTGAGCGCCGGCGAGCTGTCCGCGCTGGTCGGGCCGGCCGCGCTGAAGGCCGATCTCGACCATCGCCGCCATCGCCTGCGCGCCGTGGCCATGGCCGCCTACGCGCAACTGCCGCCGGAGCAGCGGCACGAACTCGACCGCTACCGCGACGGTGTCAACGCCGGTCTCGCCGACCTGCGCGTGCGGCCGTGGGAATACCTGCTGCTGGACAGCCAGCCGCAACCGTGGCGCCCGGAAGACAGCATGCTGGTGATCGCCGCGATGTACCTGGACCTGAACAGCGGCGGCCGCAACGAACGCGAGCTGCGCATGGCGCAGATGCGTGCGGTGCTGCCCGGCGCGCTGGTGGATTTCCTGCTGGCGCCCGACCCCGACTGGGAGGCGCCGCTGAGCGGACAGCTGTCGCGCCCGCCGCTGATCCCGGCCGCCGACGTGTACGACCTGCGCCGGTTCGCGCCGGCCGCCGCCCCGGCGACAGGCATTTCCACGCCCGCGCTGGCCGCCGCGCTGGCCCCGGCGCTGGACGCGCCGCGCCCCGGCAGCAACAGCTTCGCGGTGGCCGGCACACTCACCGGCAGCGGCGCGGCGATGCTGGCCAACGACATGCACCTGGACCTGCGCGTGCCGAACATCTGGTTCCGCACCCGCCTGCGCTACCCCGACCCCACCGCGCCAGGCGGCCAGCGCGACGTCAACGGCGTCAGCCTGCCCGGCACGCCGGCGATCATCGTCGGCTCCAACGGCCAGATCGCCTGGGGTTTCACCAACAGCTACGGCGACTGGCAGGACTGGGTGCGCGTGTTGCGCGATCCCGCCGACGCGACGCGCTACAAGGTGCCGGACGGCTGGGCCACGGTCGACGTCCACGAGGAGCACATCCAGGTCAAGGGTCACCCCGACACCATCCTCAGGGTCGAGGACACACGCTGGGGTCCGCTCATGGGGGAGGACACCGACGGCACGCCGCTGGCGCTGGCGTGGATCGGCAGCCGGCCGCACGGCTACAACCTCGAGCTGATGCAACTGGAACACGCCACCGACGTGGCCGCCGCGCTCGACCTGGCGCCCCGGCTCGGCATGCCGCCGCAGAACCTGCTGGTCGCCGACCGCGCCGGGCACATCGGCTGGACCATCGCCGGCAACAGCATTCCGCGGCGCGCCGGCATCGACCCGCTGCTGCCGTCGGACTGGTCGAAACCCGGCAGCGGCTGGCAAGGCTGGGCTGCACCCGCCAGCTACCCGCGCATCGAGAACCCCGCCGGCGGCCGGCTGTGGACGGCGAACAACCGCACCGTCGACGGCGATGCGCTGGCCCTGCTCGGCAACGGCGGCCACGACCTCGGCGCCCGCGCGCAGCAGATCCGCGACGATCTGCGGGCCCGCGCCAGCTTCACGCCCGGCGGCCTGCTCGACATCCAGCTCGACGACCGCGCCGTGTTCCTCACCCGTTGGCAGCGCCTGCTGCAGGACACCCTGGCCGACAGCACCGAACCGTCGCTGCAGCAGTTGCGCCAGCTCACCATGCGCTGGCGCGAACGCGCCGCCGTCGACAGCGTCGACTACCGGCTGGTGCGCGCGTTCCGCGACCGGGTCGGCAAAGCCGTGCTGGCGCCGTTCGCGGCACGGGTGCAGCAGCGCTACCCCGACTTCAGCTGGCCCGGCGAGAACAGCGCGGAAGCGGCCGTGTGGGCATTGCTGTGCGCGCAGCCCGCATACCTGCTCGATCCGAAATATTCCGACTGGCACGCCCTGCTCGTCGACGCGGCCCGCCAGGTGGCAGCCGAACTCGGCCGGAAACCCGGCGGCCTCGCCGCGCGCCGTTGGGGCGAACGCAACCGCAGCGGCATCCACCACCCGCTGTCCGCCGCGCTGCCGTCGTGGCTGAGCCACTTCATCGACATGCCCGACCAGCCGATCCCCGGCGACAACAACATGCCGCACGTCGCCGCGCCCGGCTTCGGCGCCTCCGAGCACCTGGACGTGGCGCCCGGCCATGAAGCCCACGGCATCCTCAACATGCCGGGCGGCCAGAGCGACCACCCGCTGTCGCCGTACTTTGGCGCGGGCCACGATGACTGGGTCAAAGGGCGGCCGACCCCGCTGCTGCCGGGCGCGACGCGGCACACGCTGCGGCTGCAACCCGCCGCGCACTGATCGGACTGGACAGTTTTTCGGATTGGATCGTGCTGCTGGTGCTGGCGCTGCTGGTCTTCGGCACCGGCAAGCTGCGCAACGCCGGCCGCGACCTCGGCGGCGCCATCGCCGACTTCCGCAAGGGGCTCCGCGACATCCCACCGGGCGAGGCCGCGCCGCCGGCGATCCGTCCGGATGCCGGCAACGAACGACAGCCCTGACGCGACGCTTCCTCGCAACATCGGGCCCGCCAGGCGGAACCCGCCGGCATGCACTTACCTGGTGATGACCGCCGGATGCATCGGCGCCAGCTTCGCCAGCAGCTTGTTCTGCGCGCGGAACGGCACCTTGTTCTTGTCCATCGCCGTCTGCAGGTCCTCCACCAGCGCATTGAAGGCCGCGCGGTTGATGCCGAGGTTGCGATGCACCTTCTCCATGTCCCTGCCGGTATAGGTGCACGGGCCGTCGAGGATCACGCAGAACTGGTCGACCAGCTCCGCCTTGATGTGCTCACGGTCGGCGGCGGCGAAATACGGCCGCGTGCGCGCGTCCGCCATCAGGTTGGTCATGAAGTCGTTCATCAGCGCCACCAGCCCCGGCTTGCCGCCGAACTGGTCGAACACCGGCTTGAGCGCGGGATCGCGCGGCGCACTGGCGGCCATCGCCGCCGACTCCGGCGACATCGGCGCGGCCTCCTGCGCGATGGCGCCCTGGGCAAACAGCAACGCGATGGCGAGCAGCGCGGTGCGCGAAAGACATGTGTACATGGACGTACTCCGAAGCGAGGGGAATGATCAGAAACCGACCTGCACCGAGGCATACAGGCCGCGTTGCCTGTCCTTGATGACGATGTTGCCGAGGTCCGCATACGCCAGCGTCAGCGAGACATGCTTGGTCGGCGCCCAGGCGACGAACGCGTCGTACCAGTCGTCCTCCTTCGCGATGCCGAGATTGTTCGGCTTCTGCCGATACTCCGCACCGACCGCCCAGTTGCGGCTGAGCAGGTACGCCACCGAGCCTTCGAATTCCGGCTTGTACGCGTTGTTCCTGTCGCCGCCGAAACCGAGGATGCCGATCTGGTTGGCCCTGGTCATGCGCAGCGTGGCGTTGACCAGCAGGCTCTGGCCGAGGAACAGTTTGGTCGCGTTGACGTAGTAATCGGTGCCTTCATCCGACTTGGCGCCCACGAAAGCCAGCACGGCTGTCTGGTTGTTTTTCTTGCGCTGCGCACCGATCGACACCTGCGGCATCCAGCTGTCCTGGTCGAGCACCACGTCGCCGAACAGGCGAACTTTCACGCCGATGATGTTCTGCCGGAACGTGAAGCCGCGGCCCAGTCCCAGCGCCGCCCCCACCTGTTCGGTGTCGAAACGCTGCTGCGCGAACGACACCTCCACGCGGTTGTACAGACCGACCATCGCACCGACTTCGTTGACGTGGTAGTCCGGCAGGTTGATGTGGGTGACGAACGCGTTGGCGCCGATCTCGTCACCGGTGCCGTAACCGCCGATCACCGCCCACGGCGTCAGTCCGCCACCGGCCGAGCCCTCGACCTGCGACACGCCGCCGGTGAGCAGCAGCTTGTTGCTGAACGCGGGTGCGCCGACGTCATCGGCCGCCATGGCCGCCGATGACGCCAGGCAAACGCCGAGCGCGCATCCGGTCAGCCAGGCGATCCGGTTCCTTCGATTGTTCTGCATGGGTATCCCCTTCAGGACGCGCGGAATGCGCATGTGCATGCAGGTACGCAGGACATCGCCGGACGGATGCACGCGGATGTGGATTGCATCAATGCACCACGTGCCAGCTGCCGTTAACGCCATCGCCGGCGCGATCGCCCGGCTTGTCGTCGCCGGCGAAGAGGTACAGCGGAGACCCCCGATAGACCCATTGGCGGCTGCCGTCGGCCCGCGTGGCCAGCCGGTAATCGCCGGCGGCCTCGCTGCCGGCATCGGCCAGATACGGCGGCCAGGCGACCGCGCACGGACCGCTGCAATAGCTGTGGCCGGACGCGGCATCGGCGTCGTAGCGGTACAAGGTGTGGCCGCCGCCGTCGACCAGCAGGCCCTGCGCATCGCGCCGCGGAAGGGATGCCGCCGCGGCCGCCCCGCTCAGCATCAACAACGCGACAGCCCATCGGGAAACGTTCATGGCGAGGCCTCCGGCACGCAGGCCCGTTGCCTGCTCCAGCTTGTACGCAACAGCCGACTGCACGGACGCACGCAAGGCGGTGGCGCCGCCGGACGGACCGCTTGCCAGCGCGCAAGGTCCCTTTTCATGCTATGAAACGTAACCTCCCGTCGCTGCACGCCGGCCGGAACCGATCACTACAGGATGGTTTGCCCATGAGTGTCAGCAGTCCTGCCGAGCGTGACGAGCTGAATCAGCTGTTGCTGCAGACCGGCCGCAACGACCAGAAGGCGTTTGCCGAGCTTTACCGGCGCACCTCGTCCAAACTGTTCGGCGTGTGCCTGCGCATGCTGCGCGACCGCGGCGAGGCGGAGGACGTGCTGCAGGAAACCTACACCACGGTATGGCGCCGCGCCGCCACGTTCGATGTGGCCAAGGCCAGCGCGATCACCTGGCTGGTCACGCTGTCGCGCAACAAGGCGATCGACCGGCTGCGCCAGCATCGCGAGGAGCTGCTGGACGATCCGGCACAACTCGACGAAACGGTGGACGAACAACCCACGCCGGCGGCCAGCGCGGAAACCAGCCGGGAATATCGACGGCTGCAGCACTGCCTGGATGAACTGGAACCGCAACAGCAGCGTTCGGTGCGTGCAGCCTTTTTCACCGGCGCCACGTATAACGAACTGGCGACACGATGCAAGGTGCCGCTCGGCACCATGAAAAGCTGGATCCGCCGCAGCCTGATGCAACTCCGCACGTGCCTGGACTCATGAACACGCCCATCGATGACGGCAACCACAACCTGCGCTACGCCGAGTACGTGCTTGGCGTGCTGGACGCCGACACCCGCGCCGAAGTGGCGCGCGAGGTGCTGGCCTCGGACGAGGCCGCCACCGCCGTGGCCTTGTGGCAGCGCCGGCTGATTCCGCTGGCCGAGACCGTCGGCGACGTCGCGCCCGCCCCGTATGTGTGGGCGCGCATCCACGACGCCCTGCAACTGGATGCGCCGGCCCGCGCGCCGCTGGCGCAGCCGCGCCGCGGACTGTGGAACAACCTGCCGCTGTGGCACTGGCTCGGCATCGGCGCCAGCGCGGTGGCCGTGGTGCTGCTGGTGGTGGTCTCGCTTCCTCGTCCGGCGCCAGCGCCCAAGGTGGCCGCCATCGCCTACATGGCCTCGACCATCCAGCAGGACAACGGCACCACCGGCTGGACCGCCACCATGGATCTGCAGCACGCGCGCATGGTCGTGGTGCCGGCGACGCCGGTCGCATTCGCGCAGGGACGTGCACCGCAGCTGTGGCTGATTCCGGCCGGCGAAAAACCCATCTCGGTGGGCATGATCGCGCGTGACAAGCCCACCACGATCGCGCTCGATCCGGCCCTGCTGGCGCGGCTCGGGCCGACCGCCGCGCTCGCCGTGTCGGTGGAACCGGTCGGCGGCTCGCCGACCGGCCAGCCGACCGGTGCGGTGATCGCCAAGGGCGCGATCGGCGCGGCACCGGATGCCGGTGGCAAGGTGGCCATCCTCGGCAACCTGCGGACGGATCGACCCTGGATCTGAACACGCTGGATCTGAACACGACGACCGTCCGCCCATGAGCACGGCCATCGTGCTGTTCCGGCGCGACCTGCGCCTGGCCGACAACCCCGCCCTGGGCGCCGCCTGCGCGGCGCATGCGCAGGTACTGCCGGTGTATGTCCACGCCCCCGGCGAGGACGGCGCATGGCCGGCTGGCGCGGCCAGCCGCTGGTGGCTGCACCATTCGCTGGTCGCACTCGATGCTCAGTTGCGCACGCACCGTGCCTCACTGCACCTGCGCCTGGGCGACACGCTGGAGCAATTGCGCGATCTGATCCGCCACAGCGGCGCCGGCGCGGTGTACTGCAACCGATTGTACGAACCGGCCTCGATCGCCCGCGACACGCGCATCAAGAGCGCGCTGCGCGCGGAAGGCGTCGAAGTACACAGCCACAACGCGGCATTGTGGTGCGAGCCGTGGACGATCGCCACGCAGCAGGGCGATCCGTACCGGGTGTTCACGCCGTACTGGCGCAAGCTGCGGCCGCAACTGCAGCCGTCCGAACCGCTGTCCGAGGCCGCCCTGCCCGGCTGGCGCGCACTGCCCGGTGGCCTGCCGCTGGAAGCCCTCGGCCTGCTGCCGCGCATCCCCTGGGATGCCGGGCTGGCCGGGGCGTGGCAACCAGGCGAGCGCGGCGCGCACGAGCAGCTGGAAATCTTCGCCGACGACGCGATCGGCGACTACGCACACGCGCGCGACCTGCCCGCGCGACACGGCACCTCGCGGCTGTCGCCGCACCTGCATGCCGGCGAGATCTCGCCACGGCAGATCCACGCCGAACTCGATCGCCGCGCACGCGTGACGGACGCGAGGCGCCGGCCCGACATCGAGCCATACCTGCGCGAACTGGGTTGGCGCGAATTCGCCCACCACCTGCTGTTCCATTTCCCGCAGACGCCGACCGACAACTTCAACCCGCGCTTCGCCGGTTTCCATTGGGAACCGCGCGATGCCGCCGCACTGGAACGCTGGCAGCACGGCCGCACCGGCATCCCGCTGGTCGACGCCGGCATGCGCGAGCTGTGGCACACCGGCTGGATGCACAACCGCGTGCGCATGATCGCCGCCAGCTTCCTGACCAAGAACCTGCGCCAGCACTGGCAGCACGGCGCGCGCTGGTTCTGGGACACACTGGTGGACGCGGATCTGGCCAACAACACGCTCGGTTGGCAATGGGTGGCCGGCTGCGGCGCCGACGCGGCACCGTATTTCCGCGTATTCAACCCGGTCACGCAGGCGAAGAAGTTCGATCCCGACGGCGTCTACCTGAGACGCTGGCTGCCCGAACTGGCCGATGCTCCCACGGCCCTGCTGCACGAGCCGTGGAAGGATCCCGCCCTGCTCGAGCGCAGCGGCTATCCGGCGCCAATGGTGGATCTGGCCGCTTCGCGGCAGCACGCGCTGGACGCCTACCCGGCCCGCGGCAGGCCCTGACCGGATCGGCAGGCGAAATTCCTGCCGGATCCATGCATCCGTTCCGCCCTCTTGGTCGTATCTGTCGGTGACACGCAGACAGGTACGTTCCCATGGCAAGCGTCATACCCCACCCGGACATGCAGCACGACGGCATTCCGCCCGCCCCTGTCGGCAGGGCCGATTCGCGCCGGTGGCTGGCTCGCACCGTGCGCCGCTGGTTCGACACCAGCGCCGTCGTGGCGATCGACGCGAGCCGCGAGGATCGGATCGACTGGCTGCGCGCCGCGCCGTTCGTCGCCATGCACCTGGCCTGCCTCGGGGTGATCTGGACCGGCGTGTCGCCCACCGCGCTGATCGTGGCGGGCGCGCTCTACGTGGTACGCATGTTCGCGCTGACCGCGTTCTACCACCGCTACTTCTCGCACCGCACCTTCCGCACCTCACGCGCGGTGCAACTCGTGTTCGCCGTGATCGGCGCATCGTGCGTGCAGCGCGGGCCGCTGTGGTGGGCAGCGCATCATCGCCACCACCACCGCGTGGCGGACAGCGCGACCGATCCGCATTCGCCGCGCGTGCACGGCTTCCTGTGGAGCCATGCGGGCTGGTTCCTCACTCCGCGCAATTTCCGCACCGATCTGGCGCGCGTGCCGGACCTGGCGAAGTTTCCGGAGCTGCGCTGGCTCGACCGTTTCGACATCGCCATCCCGGTCGCGCTCGCCATTGCGCTGTACGGCCTGGGCGAGCTGCTGCAGCACGTGGCGCCACAGCTGGGCACCACCGGCGGCCAGCTGCTGACCTGGGGTTTCTTCGTCTCGACCATCGTGCTGTTCCACGCCACGGTGACGATCAACTCGCTGGCGCACCGTTTCGGCAAACGCCGTTTCGATACGAAGGACGACAGCCGCAACAACGCATGGCTGGCGCTGCTCACGTTCGGCGAGGGCTGGCACAACAACCATCATTTTTTTCCGGGCTCCAGCCGCCAGGGCTTCCGCTGGTGGGAAGTGGACCTGACCTGGTACGGACTGAAGCTGATGGCGATGCTGGGCCTGGTCCACGGACTGAAGCCCGTTCCCGCGTGGGTAATGGCCAGGGCGCGGAGCTGAGCCATGCGCATCGCCGTCGTGGGATCGGGCATTGCGGGGCTGGCGTCGGCGTGGCTGTTGTCGCGCCAGCATGAAGTGACGCTGTTCGAGGCAGCCGGCTATTTCGGCGGCCACACGCATACGCACGAAGTGGAGCAGCAGGGTCGCCGCTACCGCATCGACAGCGGCTTCATCGTGCACAACCCGAGCCACTATCCGCTGCTGACGCGGATGTTCGAGCAGCTGGGCGTGCACTCGCAGCCGACGACCATGAGCTTCTCGCTGCACAACGAAGCCAGTGGGCTGGAATACAACGCGACCACGCTGGATACGTTGTTCTGCCAGCGGCGCAACCTGCTCTCGCCGCGCTTCATCGGCATGGTGCGCGACCTGGCGCGCTTCTACCGCGAGGCGCCGGCGCTGCTGCACGCGACGGGGCCGGGACCGACCCTGGGCGACTATCTCGCCGCGCATGGCTATGGTGCCGCCTTCCGTGAGGAGCATCTGGTGCCGATGGCGTCGGCGCTGTGGTCGTCGCCGGCCAGCCGGATCCTCGGCTTTCCCGCGCGCTACCTGGTGCAGTTCATGGCCAACCACCAGATGCTGCAGGTCAGCGGGCGCCCGCAGTGGCGCGTGGTCAAGGGCGGCTCGTCGACCTATGTGGAGGCGCTGCGCGCGCGCTGGCCGGTGCGCGAACGGCTTGCCTGCCCGGTGCGCTCGGTACGCCGTCACGCCGGCGGCGTGGAGGTCCACAGTGCCGCCGGCGCGGAACATTTCGATCACCTCGTGCTGGCCTGCCACAGCGACCAGGCGCTCGCCCTGCTGGCCGACGCGGACGAGCGCGAGCACGCGATCCTCGGCGCGATGCCTTACCAGACCAACGACACCGTGCTGCACACCGACGCCCGCGTGCTGCCGGTGCGACGCAAGGCATGGGCGGCATGGAACGCGTGGCTGCCGCGCGACCCCGACGCGGCATGCACGGTCAGCTACTGCATGAACCTGCTGCAGGGCATCGCATCGCCGGAACCTTTCGTGGTCACGCTCAATCGCAGCGACGCCATCGACCCGGAAAAAGTGCTGGCGCGCATGCAGTACCACCATCCGGTCTACAGCCATGCCTCGGTCGCCGCGCAGTCGCGCAAGGCGGAGATCCAGGGCCGGCGCCACACCTGGTTCGCCGGCGCCTACTGGGGCTGGGGTTTCCACGAGGACGGCATGCGCAGCGCGGCGGAAATCGCCGCCGCCTTCGGCGTGCGCTGGCTCGAAGGCAGGAGCCCGGCGCCGGAGGCGCCGCGCGCCGAGGAGTTGGCGGCGTGAACGCCAGGGCCGGCCATGCGGCGCCGCTGGCCAGCGCGGTGTATGAAGGCGTGGTGCGCCATCGCCGGCTGGCACCGCATCCGCACGCGTTCAATTACCGGATGGCCCAGCTCTATCTCGATCTGGACGAACTGGATCGGGTGTTCGGGCAGCGCTGGCTGTGGTCGACGGAGCACGCGAATGTCGCGCGGTTCCGGCGCGGTGACTATCTCGGCCCGGTAGACAGGCCGCTGGCCGACGCCGTGCGCCAGCGCGTGGAGCAGGCCATCGGCTGGCGCCCGGCGGGACCGATCCGCCTGCTCACCCACCTGCGTTATTTCGGCTTCGTGTTCAACCCGGTCAGCTTCTACTACTGCTTCGCCGCCGATGGCATGACGCTCGAGTGCGTGGTCGCCGAGATCACCAACACGCCGTGGAAGGAACGCCACGCCTACGTGCTGCCGACCGGGACCGCGCACAGGCACGGACGCGCAATGCACTGGACGTTCGCCAAGACCTTCCACGTCTCGCCGTTCATGCCGATGGATCGCAGCTACGACTGGGGCTTCACCGTGCCGGGCGACCACCTGCACGTGCACATGGACGTGCTGCGTGACGGCCGGCGCGAATTCGACGCCAGCCTCAACCTGCAGCGCCGGCCGTTGAACGGCGCGTCGCTGGCCCGTGTGCTGTGGCGCTACCCGCTGATGACGGCGCAGGTCGTCGGCGCCATCCACTGGCAGGCGCTGCGGCTGTGGCTGAAGCGCAACCCGATCCACGACCACCCCGCCCTTCTCTGAAACCGCCGCACCGAGGTTTGCAATGAACGAGATTGCCAAGACCGCCACGTACGACAGCAACCGCCCGGCTGCGCTCGACCGCTTCCTGCGCCGGCAGCTGTTCGACCAGCTGGGCCGGTTGCGCCACGGCCGCGTGCTGCTGACCGACGACGGCGAGCAGCGGGAGTTCGGCGAGCCCGCGGCCAGCCATGCGGAGCTGCAGGTCCGCATGGAGATCCTCGACCCGGCGTTCTACCGCGCCGTGACGATGAACGGCAGCGTGGGCGCGGGCGAGGCGTACATGGACGGCCTGTGGCGCTGCGACAACCTGGTGGCGCTGATGCAACTGCTGCTGCGCAATCGCGACCTGCTCGACGGCATGGAAACCGGCCTGGCCCGGCTCGGCGGCATCGCGCTGCGCTGCTGGCATGCGCTGCGCCGGAACACGCGCGACGGCAGTCGCCGCAACATCGCCGCGCACTACGATCTCGGCAACGATTTCTTCAGCCTGTTCCTGTCGCCGGACCTGATGTACTCCTCGGCGCTCTGGGCCGATCCGGCCGACACGCTGGAAGACGCCTCCACCCGCAAGCTCGAATGCATCTGCCGCAAGCTCGATCTCAAGCCCGCCGACCGCGTGGTCGAGATCGGCACCGGCTGGGGCGGCTTCGCGCTGTACGCGGCGCGGCACTACGGCTGCCACGTCACCACCACCACGATCTCGCGCGAGCAGCACGCGCTGGCCAGCGAACGGGTCGCCGCCGCCGGCATGGGCGATCGCGTGACCCTGCTGCTGGAAGATTACCGCGACCTCCGCGGCCAGTACGACAAGCTGGTCTCGATCGAGATGGTCGAGGCGATCGGCGCGCCGTATCTGGACGTCTATTTCGGCCAGCTCGGTGCGCTGCTGAAACCCGACGGGCTGGCCCTGCTGCAGGCGATCACGATCGAGGACCACCGCTACCGGCAGGCACTGAACTCGGTCGATTTCATCAAGCGGCACGTGTTCCCGGGCAGTTTCATCCCCTCGATCCACGCACTGCTGGCGGCGAAGACCCGCTCCAGCGACCTCGCACTGATCGGGCTGGAGGATTTCGGCGCCTCGTACGCGCTGACCCTGAAGGCCTGGCGCGGGCGTTTCATGGCAAAGCTGGCGCAGGTGCGTGCGCAGGGTTTCGACGAGCGCTTCATCCGCATGTGGGAGTTCTATCTCGCGTATTGCGAAGGCGGCTTCCGCGAACGTTCGATCGGCGTGTCGCACCTGCTGCTGGCCAGGCCCGGCCATCGCCCGGCGACGGCGCTGCCGGCGGCTCCGGCAACCGGCCTCTCTGCGTGAAATTCTGGACCAGCCTCCTCGGTTACCAGCTGGTCTGGTTTGCTGCGGTGATCGGCGCCAGCCACCGCCTGGCATGGCCGGGAGTTGCGGGCATGCTGCTCTACGCCAGCAGCCAGCTGCTGCTGGCGCGCCAGTACCGGGTCGACCTCACGCTGATGGCCACCGCGCTCATGTTCGGCTTCATGCTGGATGGCGGGCTGATGCGCGCGGGCGTACTCAGCTACGCAGCGGCAGGGCCGGCTCCGGCGATTGCGCCGGTATGGATCCTCGCCTTGTGGATGACTTTCGCGCTGACCCTCAGCCAGTCGCTTGCCTGGTTGCAGACGCGGCTGGGGCTGGCCGCCCTGCTGGGCCTGGTCGGCGGCCCGCTGGCCTACCTCGGCGCCGCGCGCGGCTGGCACGTGGTGGACTTCGCCGAACCCGCCTGGCGCGGGCTGCTCGGCCTCGGCGTCGGCTGGGCAGCGGCGGTGCCGGCGCTGGCCTGGCTGGCCCGACGCATGCGCGTGGACCTGCCGCGACCGGATGCCCTGCGAGGTCATGCCCGATGAATTTCTGGCTGCAGATAGCCGGCCTGTGGCTGCTGGCCGGGGTGATGATGAGCCTCGGCTGGCGGTGGCAGCGCCGACGCCGCAACGCCGGCATCGTCGACGTGCTGTGGGCCTGCGGCGTCGGCGGCGCCGCGGTGTGCTTCGCCCTCTTTGGTGATGGCGCGATCGCGCCACGGGCGATCCTGGCCGTGCTCGGCGGCAGCTGGGGCTGGCGCCTGGCCACGCATCTGTGGACGCGCGTGCGCGGTGAGCCGGAGGATGGGCGCTACCAGAACCTGCGCGCGCACTGGCGGGGCAGCCAGTGGAGGTTCTTCGCGTTCTTCCAGTTCCAGGCGGCGTTGATCGTGCTGTTCGCGCTGCCGTTCGCGGCGGTCGCGCGCAACCCCGGCACCTCCCTTCCATGGATCGCATTGGCTGTCGCGATCTGGCTGGTCGGCGTGGCTGGCGAAACCATTGCCGACCGCCAGCTCGCGCGCTTCCGCGCCAATCCGGCCAACCACGGCCTTACCTGCCGCGACGGGCTGTGGCGCTACTCGCGCCACCCGAATTATTTCTTCGAGTGGATCCACTGGTTCGCCTATGTCTGCCTTGCCCTGGGCTCGCCGATCGCATGGCTGGCCTGGGCCGGCCCGCTGGTGATGTACGTGTTCCTGCGCTGGATCAGCGGCATTCCGTACACCGAGACGCAGGCACTGCGCAGCCGTGGCGACGACTACCGCGCCTATCAACGCAGCACCTCGATGCTGATTCCCTGGTTTCCGAAAAGGAGCGATCCATGAACATTTCCGCCGCCATCTCCGACTTGCCGGAGCCGCCCGCCAGCGGCCTGCTCGGCCTGGCCGAACGCGGCTGCATTCCCGATGCGCTGCTGCGCCAGGGCATCCGCCGCCTGTGCGCGCAGCGCCTGCGCGAGGAAATGGCCGGCAGCCTCGATGAGCAGGCTGCGCGCTTCGCCGAACGGATCGACATGCTGCGGCACAGCCCGGTGGCGATCCACACCGATGCCGCCAACGCCCAGCACTATGAACTGCCGCCCGCGTTCTTCGAACTGTGCCTCGGCCACCGCCTGAAGTACTCCGGCTGCTACTACCCGCGTGGCGACAAATCGCTCGACGAAGCCGAAGACGCCATGCTGGACCTGTACGGCGAACGCGCCGAGCTTGCCGATGGCCAGCGCATCCTCGAACTCGGCTGCGGCTGGGGCTCGCTCACGCTGTGGATGGCCGAGCGCTACCCGAACGCGCAGATCGTCGCCGTGTCCAACTCGAAGCAGCAACGGGAGTACATCGAGGCGACGTGCCGGCAGCGCGGCCTGTCCAACGTGCGCGTGATCACCCGCGACGTGAACCGGCTGGAGCTGGAAGTCGCGCAATTCGACCGCTGCGTCTCGGTGGAAATGTTCGAGCACATGCGCAACTACGAGATCCTGCTCGGCCGCATCGCCAGCTGGCTGAAGCCCGGCGGCAAGCTGTTCGTGCACATCTTCGCGCACCGGACGCTGATGTACCCGTTCGAGACCGACGGCGCGGACAACTGGATGGGCCGGCACTTCTTCACCGGCGGCCTGATGCCGGCGTCGGACACCCTGCTGTGGTTCCAGCGCGACCTGCGGATCGAGCAGCGCTGGCACGTGGACGGCACGCACTACCAGCGCAGCGCCAACCACTGGCTGGCGAACCAGGATGCGCACAGGGAGCAGGTGCTGGCCGTGCTCGCCGCGGCCTACGGTCGCCAGGCCGCGCCGCTGTGGTTCCAGCGCTGGCGCATGTTCTGGATGTCGTGCGCCGAGCTGTTCGGCTATGCCGGCGGCCAGCAATGGCTGGTGGCGCACTACCGCTTCGTGCGGCCCTGAGCCGCGCATCCTTCGACCACCCGGAGCCCACATGTCCCCGTCCCGAATCCTGCTGATGGCGCTTGGCCTGCTCGTCGCCGGCCACGCCGCCCGTGCCGCCGAACCGCCGATTGCACCGGTGGCGCACGTCGACCTGCCCCGTTTCATGGGCAGGTGGTACGTGATCGCCACCATCCCCACCCGCTTCGAGAAGAACGCGTACGACCCGGTGGAGACCTATACGCTGCAGCCGGACGGCAGCGTCTACACCGAGTTCCATTTCCGCGACGGCGGCTTCGGCGAACCTCTCAGGGCGATCCATTCCACCGGCTTCGTGAAGCCGGGCAGCGGCAATGCGGTATGGGGCGTGCAGCTGTTCTGGCCGCTGAAGGCGCAGTACATCGTCGCCTACCTGAAGGACGACTACAGCCAGACCATCGTTGCCCGCGATGCCCGCGACTACACCTGGATCATGGCGCGCACGCCGACCGTGTCGGCAGCCGACTACGACGCGCTGGTCGCGCGCGTGGTGCGGATGGGCTATCCGGCCGCGAAGATCCGCAAGGCGCCGCAGCAGTCGCCGGCCGCCACCGACTGAGGCAGTCAGGCCGCGGCCAGCAGCCGCTCGCAGATGGCGCGGTACAGCTGCGGCAACCGCTCCAGCTCGTCGAGCGACACGCACTCGTCGACCTTGTGGATGGTCGCATTGACCGGGCCGAGCTCGACCACCTCGGCACCGAGCGGCGCGATGAAGCGGCCGTCGGAGGTGCCGCCGCCGGTGCTCTGTTCGGGATCGAGGCCGCACAGCTCGCGGCACACCGCCACCACGGTTTCGCGCAGGAGGCCGCCGGGCGGGGTGAGGAAGGGTTCGCCGGACAGGTTCCAGTCCAGTGCGTAGTCCAGGCCGTGGCGTTGCAGGATCGCCTCGGTGCGCGCGCGCAGATCCTCCGCGCGGCTGGCGGTGCAGTAGCGGAAGTTGATGAGCGCGGCGAGCTCGCCGGGAATCACGTTGTTCGCGCCGGTACCCGCATTGAGGTTGGAGACCTGGAACGAGGTGGGCGGGAAATCGCCGTTGCCCTCGCCCCAGCGCTCGGCCGCCAGCTCGGCCAGCGCAGGAGCGAACGCGTGGATCGGATTCAGCGCCTTTTCCGGATAGGCCACGTGGCCCTGTATGCCACGCACGACGAGCGTGCCGGACAGCGAGCCGCGACGTCCCACCCGAATCAGGTCGCCCAGCCGCTCCTTCGCCGACGGCTCGCCCACCACGCACCAGTCGATACGCTCGCCGCGCGCACGGAAAAGCTCGGCCACCCTGCGCACGCCGTCGAGGTTGGTCGGGCCCTCCTCGTCGCTGGTCAGCAACAGGCCGATCCGGCCGCGATGGTCCGGATGCGCCGCCACGAACTGCTCCAGCGCCACCACCATCGCCGCCACCGAGCCTTTCATGTCGGCGGCGCCGCGGCCGTATAGACGGCCATCCCTGACAGCTGGCTCGAACGGCGGGCTTTGCCACGCGGCTTCCGGACCGCTCGGCACCACGTCGGTATGGCCGAGGAAGACCAGCGTGGGACCGCCCGCGCCGTGCGTGGCCCACAGGTTGTCCACCTCGCCGTAGCGAAGGTGCTCGACGGCAAAGCCGGCACGCGCCAGCCGCCCGCCGATCAGCGGCAGGCAGCCGGCATCCTCGGGCGTCACCGAGCGGCGGCGGATCAGGTCACGGGCGAGTTCGAGGGCGTCGGACATGGGGACTCGGGATGCGGCGGTGGCCCAGCATATCAAGCTAGCCCAGCACCACGCCCAGCAGGTGGCCCACCATGTAGGTGATCGCGGCTGCAGCGGTGGTGATGGCGAACTGGCGCGTGATCGAGAACAGCATGCCGCGACCGGTGAACAGCGCGGTGCCGATGCCGATCAGGGCCAGCCCGGCGGCGGTCGAACATACGCTGCCCAGCAGGGCGGCGTGGCCGCCGAGGAAAAAATACGGCGCCACCGGAAACAGCGCGCCAAAAGCGAACAGGCAGAACGAGGAGATCGCCGCGCTCCAGGCCGAGCCACCCAGTTCGCCCGGATCGACGCCCAGATCCTCGCGCACCAGCATGTCCAGCGCCGCGCGCGGCGTCTCGACGATGTGTTCGGCCAGGTGTTCGGCGGCGTCCGGTTCCAACCCCTTGTCGCGATAGATGCCGGCGATGTGCGCGAGGCCGTCTTCGGGCGACACCGCCAGCCGCTCGGCGCGTTCGGTGATCTGCGCCTGGTAGAACTCGCGCGAACTGTTCACCGACAGCCACTCGCCCAGCGCCATCGAACAGGCGCCGGCGACCAGGCCGGCCAGACCGGCCAGCAGCACCGCGCGATCGCCCGAGGCGGCGCCGGCCATGCCCATCACCAGGCTGACGTTGGAGACCAGCCCGTCGTTCGCACCCAGCACCGCGGCGCGCAGGGTATTGCCGCTCCGGGTGCGATGGCGGTAACCGTTTGCGGCAACCTGCGGCGGCGGCACGAAATGATCGCGATGGCCGCTGCGATCGACCGGCGTGGCGCCGTGGTCGGCATGCTCCAGCCGCACCACGGTCGGCATCACGAACTCGGTACCGAAACGCTGTGCGAGCCAGGCCAGAGCGCGCACGCGCAAGCCGACCCGTGGTGGCGGCACGCGCTCGCCCAGTTCGTTCAGGCGCGCCTCCCAGAACTGCGCATTGGCCTGTTCGCCGGCGGCGATGCGGCGGTAGGCGTGACCCAGCCGTGCATCGACGGCCAGCTCGGCCAGCCGCGCGTACAACACGGCGTTGTCGCGTTCGATGCGCAGGTTGCCGCGGAAGCGCCGTGCCCGGTGGTCATTCATCGCCGCGTCCCTGTGCGCAATCGTCAAGTTCGTCTTCACGCTGGCCGAGATGGACCAGCGCGACCAGCAGCACCATCACGAAGCGGAACGCACTGGCCAGGCCGTTCCACTGCGTGGACATCCACATGCCGAACCATTCGCCGCCGATCGCCATGAAGCCGCCCAGCCACAGCAATACGCCGAGCATGAGCCCCGCCACGGCGAGGCGCCTGGCGCGCTGGAACGTCGCCGCGGGTGTGCGGCGCGCGCGCCACATGCGCCAGGCGCCGACGCCGCACAGCACAGCGGCCAGCGTTTCGGTGGCGATGATCAGCACGTAGGCGGCGTGCTGCAGCAGCGGCGCGTGGATCGCGCGGTAGTGGATGGCGGCGTCGGGGAAGATCGAGTCCATCGCCAGCACGTGCTGCACGAAGGCGAGGTTGCTGCCGTAGTCGGTGAGGTTGCCGAACGCGACCAGCGCCAGCCACAGCGCGATCGTCGCCACCAGCACGATCTTCGAGAGTCGCACCGGCGGGTCAGCGCGCGAACAGCTTCTTGAAGCCGTTGTCGGTGAAGCCCACGCTCACCGCGCCATCGGGCTGCACCACCACCGGGCGGCGGATCAGCGCCGGATACTCCTTCAGCAGCAGGGTCCACTCCGGGTCGCTGCCGGGGTTCTTGCGTTGCGGCAGCAGGTTGCGCCAGGTGGTGGAGGACTTGTTGACCAGCTTCTCCCAGCCGCCGAGCCGCGCCGCCCAGTCCTTCAGCGTCGCCGCCAGCACCGGGTTGGCACGGTAGTCGACAAAGTCGTGCGCCACCTCGAAGCGGGCCAGCCAGTTGCGCGCCTTGCGGCAGGTATCGCAGGTGGGCAAGCCGTACAGCATGGGTTTCATTCGCCGCTCCGCAGCAACTCGTTGATGCTGGTCTTGCCGCGGGTCTTCTCGTCCACCTGCTTGACGATGATCGCCGCGTACAGGCTGTGGCTTCCATCCTTTGCCGGCAGGCTGCCGGCCACCACCACGCTGCCGGCGGGCACGCGGCCGTAACCGACCTCGCCGGTGGCGCGGTTGTAGATACGGGTGGACTGGCCCAGGAACACGCCCATGCCGATCACGCTGCCCTTCTCCACCACCACGCCCTCGACCACCTCGGAGCGCGCGCCGATGAAGCAGCCGTCCTCGATGATGGTGGGGTTGGCCTGCAGCGGCTCCAGCACGCCGCCGATGCCGACACCGCCGGACAGATGCACGCCCGCACCGATCTGCGCGCAGGAGCCGACCGTGGCCCAGGTATCGACCATCGTGCCCGCACCCACGTAAGCGCCGATATTGACGTAGCTCGGCATCAGCACCGCGTCCTTCGCGATGTGCGCGCCGCGGCGCACCAGCGCGCCGGGCACCACCCGCGCGCCCAGCCGCTGCAGTTCCGCATCGTTGCCGTGGGCGAAGCGCAGCGGCACCTTGTCGAACGCCTGCGCCGGGCCGCCGTCGACCACGTGGTTGTCGTTGATGCGGAAGTACAGCAGCACCGCCTTCTTGATCCACTGGTTCACCGTCCAGCCGCCGTGGCCGTCCGGCTCGGCGACGCGGCGCTCGCCGGATTCGAGCAGGTCGAGGACCTGGCCGATGGCCGGTCGCAGGTGGGTCTCGATCTCGGCCTGGGTGAGTGCGTTGCGGCGCTCGAAGGCGTCGTCGATCAGGGTTTCGATAGCTTGCATGGGGCTCGTTCGCTTGGGGTCGCCACCGGGTGCGGTGGCGGCCAGGAATACATGTCGCGGCGATGGTGGCCGCGACCGGGTCCGGCCATCGGCGATGGCAGGCCCTCCATTCTTCCACAGCCGGCCCGGAAGCCGCGAATCGGATCGTAGCCGGCCGGGCACGGAACGTGGCATTTCACCGCGTCAAGACGGGGGCTATGCCCATCATGCGCCACGGCCCGCCATGCGGTGCCCCTCCGTCCACCCGCCCCGGAGAATCGAGATATGCGCGAGCAGATCAACGAGGGTTCCATGGTTTTCGTCGCCGACGGCAGCGAAGGCATCGGCTCGGTCCGCGAGATCCGGCACGGGTTGCCCGAACTGCTGGTCTATATCGAAAACGCCGGCGACTTCGTGATACCGATGTCGGCCGTCAAGGCCGTCCACTCCGGCAAGGTCGTCCTCGATTTCGACCAGTTGGACCTGCGCCTGCGCAACGCCATCCGCCATGCGCGCGACTCGGAAGATCCGGACTATCTGTCGCCCGCTTCGACGGAGGACGAATAGGCCCCTGCATCCGCCTGCCCGTTGCCGGTGGCATGAACCGGGTTGCCGATACGATGGCCCCCCGGTTGTGGCGGCGGCGGCCTGCGGGCATGAACGACAAAGACAAGAGAAGACTGGACCGGCGACTCGACCGCCTGGAGCGGGAGCTGCCGAAGGGGAGCGGCCGCTGGATCCGCTGGCTGCGCTCGCCCCCGGCACGCCGGGTGCGCCTCCCTGCGGGGTTGTTGCTCGTCGTGGGAGGAGTGTTCAGCATCCTGCCGGTCCTCGGCTTGTGGATGCTGCCGCTCGGCCTGTTGCTGCTGGCCCAGGACCTGCCTTTCCTGCGCCGCCCGATGGGGCGGGCCCTGGTCTGGACGGAACGACGCTGGCGGCGCTGGAAACGCCGGCGTCAACGTGCGAACGGGTAGTCACCGGAGCATGCTGCCCAAGGATATGGCCATGCTCGGTCGCCGCCGCAGCCAACTGCTTCGATCCGAGGGAACCCGGCCAGGCTTCAACAGACAAAAAGTTCCGGCCGGAAATATCCCTGAATGGCGTCGGTCCGGGGTCAGCGGCCACCAGAAACAGAAACGGCGCCAAGCCCGAAAGCCGCGCCGTTGCTGGATTCAAGGTGGTGGGCGGTACAAGGATCGAACTTGTGACCCCTACCATGTCAAGGTAGTGCTCTACCGCTGAGCTAACCGCCCGCTTCGCGCCGATGTACCGGCTACGCGAGCCGCGCAGTATACGGGAGCCGCCGACGCTCGACAATATCCCGCGAGGGGCGACGCCGCCACCGGCTCAGCGCAGGGCCTGTTCGCGCAGCTGGTGGATCTGGTCGCGCAGACGGGCGGCATCCTCGAACTCGAGGTTCTGCGCGTGCTTGTACATCTGCGCCTCGAGTTTCCTGATCGCACCGGCCGCCTGCTGGGGACTGAGTCTGGCGTATTCGGCCGCTGGCTCGGCCACCGCGGCGCGACTGCGCGTCGAGGATTTGCCGCCGCGGCGGTTGCCCGCCTCGCTGCGCGCGCCTTCCATGATGTCGGCGATGCGCCGCACCACGGTTTTCGGGGTGATGCCATGCGCCTCGTTGAAGGCAACCTGCTTCTCGCGGCGGCGGGCGGTCTCGTCCATCGCCGCCTGCATCGAGCGGGTGACGTTGTCGGCATACAGGATCGCCTTGCCGCGCACGTTGCGTGCGGCGCGGCCGATGGTCTGGATCAACGAACCGGTGGAGCGCAGGAAGCCCTCCTTGTCGGCGTCGAGCACCGCCACCAGCGACACCTCGGGCATGTCCAGGCCTTCGCGCAGCAGGTTGATGCCGACCAGCACGTCGAACTCGCCCAGGCGCAGGTCGCGGATGATCTCGCTGCGTTCGACCGTCTCGATGTCCGAGTGCAGGTAGCGCACCCTCACGTCGTGCTCGGCCAGGTATTCGGTAAGGTTCTCGGCCATCCGCTTGGTCAGCGTGGTGACCAGCACGCGGTCGCCCATTGCCACGCGCTTGTGTACTTCGCTGAGCAGGTCGTCGACCTGGGTGCGCACCGGGCGCACTTCCACTTCGGGATCGATCAGGCCGGTCGGTCGCACCACCAGCTCGGTCACCGCATCGCCGGACTTGTGCAATTCGTAGTCGCGCGGCGTGGCGGAGACGTAGATCGCGCGCGGCACGCGCTCTTCCCATTCCTCGAAGCGCAGCGGCCGGTTGTCCATCGCCGACGGCAGGCGGAAGCCGAACTCGACCAGGGTTTCCTTGCGCGAGCGGTCGCCCTTGTACATCGCGCCGAGCTGCGGCACGGTGACGTGCGATTCGTCCACCACCAGCAGACCGTCGGCCGGCAGGTAGTCGAACAGCGTGGGCGGCGGCTCGCCCGGCGCGCGCCTCGTCAGGTGGCGCGAGTAGTTCTCGATGCCCTGGCAGTAGCCGACCTCGGCCATCATCTCCAGGTCGAAGCGGGTGCGCTGCTCCAGCCGCTGCGCCTCGACCAGCTTGTTTTCCTTGTAGAGATATTCCAGCCGTTCCTTCAGCTCGACCTTGATCGTCTCGATCGCGTTGAGCACGCTTTCGCGCGTGCTGGCGTAGTGCGTGCGCGGATAGACCGTATAGCGTGGCACCCTGCGCATCGTCTCGCCGGTGAGCGGGTCGAACAGCGCCAGGTTCTCCACCTCGCCGTCGAACAGCTCGATGCGCAGCGCCTCGGTTTCCGACTCGGCTGGAAACACGTCGATGACCTCGCCGCGCACGCGATAGGTGCCGCGGCGCAGCTCCATTTCATTGCGGGTGTACTGCAGCTCGGTCAGCTGGTGGATCAGCTTGCGCTGGTCGATCCGCTCGCCCTTGGCCAGGATCAGCCGCAGGCTCAGGTAGTCCTCGGGATTGCCCAGGCCGTAGATCGCAGAGACGGTGGCGACGATGATCGAATCCCGTCGCGACAGCAGCGCCTTGGTCGCCGACAGGCGCATCTGCTCGATGTGTTCGTTGATCGAGGCATCCTTCTCGATGAAGGTGTCCGAGGCCACCACGTAGGCTTCCGGCTGGTAGTAGTCGTAATAGCTGACGAAGTACTCCACCGCGTTGTGCGGAAAGAACTCCCTGAACTCGCCGTACAGCTGCGCCGCCAGCGTCTTGTTCGGCGCCATCACGATGGTCGGGCGCTGCACCCGCTCGATCACGTTGGCGATGGTGTAGGTCTTGCCCGAGCCGGTCACGCCGAGCAGGGTCTGCGCGGCCAGGCCGGCCTCGAAGCCCTCGGACAGGCACTGGATCGCCTGCGGCTGGTCGCCGGCGGGCTTGTAGGGGGCGTCGAGCTGGAAGCGGTCGGTCATCGGCTACAGGTGTGGGCGCGGCAGGTCATTTTAAATCGGACCTGCTGACAGGAAGCGTCAGCAGGGGCCGACAACCGTATCGGCACCGGGCTGCTGGCCGCATGGCGCCAACGCCCTAGCATGAACCTCCCGGACCCGCAGGAAGCGACGCCGTGACGACCTCCAGGCATCCGGCACCTTGCCTGCTGCAACATGGCATGACCCTGATCGAGCAGATCGTGGTGCTCCTGAGCATCACTGCCGTCACCAGCATCTCCATACCGGTGATGGCGAAGCTGCTTGGCCGCAATCATCTGCAGGTTGCCCAGGCGGATTTCATCACGGCACTGCGACACGCCCGCGAAACCGCCATCATGAGCGGCAGGCGCACGCTGCTCTGCCCGTCTCGCGATGGCAGCAGCTGCAGCGAGGGCTCGCACTGGGAAGACGGCTGGCTGCTCGCCCACGACGCGGACCACAACGACCAACCCGACAACCGGCCGCTTCGCGTCGGATCCGGTTACCGTGACAAGCTGATCATCCGGAGCAGCAGCGCCCGGCCCATCGTGCGCTTCCATCCCGACGGCACCGCCCGTGGCAGCAACCTCACCCTGCTGTTCTGCCAGCGATCCGGTGCGGAACGGGCACTCAGCGTGGTGGTCTCCAATGCCGGCCGCGTCCGCGGCGCTCCGGCGAGCCGGGCGCAGGCCGCCAGCTGCAGGGAATAGGCGGGGCGAAAACACGAAAGCCGGCATCAAGCCGGCCTTCGTGCGATGTCTGGCGTCCCGTGCCTGGCTTGCTGCATGCCGGCGAAGTGGTGCGCAGCAAGCGGAATTGGCGCCCGAAGTTGGACTCGAACCAACGACCCCCTGATTAACAGTCAAGTGCTCTAACCGGCTGAGCTATTCGGGCGGGAGCTGCGTAGTTTGTAGATTGGCCGGCAGGCTGTCAAGCCGCCGCCGCGCATTCGAGGCTGTCCTTCAGCCGGTGATGACGCGGTAGCACGGCACGTAGGCCGCGCCTCCAGGCAGCTTCATGCGGTGCTGCTCCACGAAGGCCTGCAGCAGCTTGTCCAGCGCCTGCATGATGTCGCGGTCGCCGTCGATGTCAAACGGGCCGTTCTGCTCGATCGCCTTCACGCCCTCCTCCTTCACGTTGCCGGCGACGATGCCGGAGAACGCCCGGCGCAGGTCCGCCGCCAGCTCGTGCCGCGGGCGGCCGTGGTGCAGCTGCAGCGCACGCATCGCCTCGTGGGTGGGGCGGAACGGCTGCTGGAATTCCAGCGGGATCTGCAGCGCCCAGTTGAAGAAGAACGCATCCTTGGTGTCGAGCCGGTTGTGGCGCACCTTTTCCAGGCCCTTGAGCATCGTGCGCGCCACCACCTCCGGGTCGTCCACGATGATCTGGTAGTGCCGCGCCACTTCGTCGCCCAGGGCCAGACGCAGGAAGCGGTCGATCTGCTCGAAGTAGGCGGCCGACTGGCGCGGCCCGGTGAAGATCAGCGGGAACGGCGTGCTGGCGTTGTCCGGGTGCAGCAGGATGCCGAGCAGGTAGAGGATCTCCTCGGCCGTGCCGACGCCGCCGGGAAACACGATGATGCCGTGGCCCAGGCGCACGAATGCCTCCAGCCGCTTCTCGATGTCCGGCATGATCACCAGGTGGTTGACGATCGGGTTCGGCGATTCGGCCGCGATGATGCCCGGTTCGGTGATGCCGATGTAGCGGTTGTGCCGGCGCCGCTGCTTGGCGTGCGAGATGGTCGCCCCCTTCATCGGCCCCTTCATCGCACCGGGGCCGCAGCCGGTGCAGATGTCCAGTCCGCGCAGGCCGAGCTGGTAGCCCACCGACTTGGTGTAATCGTATTCCTCGCGCGAGATCGAGTGGCCGCCCCAGCACACCACCAGGTTCGGATCGATCTGCGGCTTCAGGATGCGCGCGTTGCGCAGGATCTCGAACACGCCCTGGGTCAGCGCGGCGGAGGCGTCCAGGTCGAAGCCGATCTGCTCCAGCTGGGTCGACACGTACACGATGTCGCGCACCACCGCCACCAGCAGCTCGTTGATGCCGCGGATGATCTGCCCATCCACGAACGCCTGTGCCGGCGCGTTGGTCAGTTCGATCTTCATGCCGCGATCCTGCTGCAGCACCTGGATATCGAAATCCGGGTACTGCTCCAGCATCGCCCGCGGGTCGTCGCTGACGTTGCCGGAGGTCAGCACCGCCAGCGCGCAGCGCCGCAGCAGCGCATGCAGGCCCGAGCCACTGGCGCCGCGCAGGCGGGCCACTTCGTTGCGGGAGAGGACATCCAGCCCGCCGATCGGCGAGATGCGGGCACTGACTGTCTTGGTGGTTCCGGAAAGGTCGGCGTACTGCGTGTTCATCGAATCTCCATGGTCCTGTGACAGGCACTGCCTTCATGCAGGGCAGACCGCCTAGCTTCATGGCAGGTGCGGGACAGGGTCAAGTACCGGCCGGCGTCCTTGCGCCGGCCAACAAAAAGCCGGCGCCCTCGCGGGCGCCGGCCAGGATTTCCGAACGAAGGACGACTCAGAACGTGTAACGCAGGGTGGCCAGGATCGACCAGCGCTGAGTCGGGCCATTCAACTCGTCGGCGCGCGGCAGCGGCAGCGGGCTGTAGTTGCCGCTGCTGTCCTTGTAGGCCGCCTTGCTGATGTCGTAGATGTACTTGCCATCGGCACCCACGCCGGCGAAATCGGCGAGGTTGCGAACCAGCGGGAAGCTGGCGCGGTGGTCGACACCCCATTTCTTGTTGAGCATGTTGCCAACGTTGTAGATGTCCAGCCGGATCACGCCCTTGTTGCCCTTGAACAGGCCCGGGATCTCCTGGCTGAAGCTCAGGTCGATCTGATTGATCCAGGGAGCGCGGGCACCGTTGCGGCTGGCGATCTCGCCCTTGTGGTCGCGCAGGTACTTGTTGCTGTCGATGTACGCCCAGAACGAATCCTTCTGCGCCTGCGTGGTGCCCGGTGCGAAATTGATATCGCCCTTGTTCGGGATGTAGGCCAGGTCGGAGGTGAAGCCGTCGCCGTTGGCGTCGTTGCCGAAGCGCCAGCTGTACGGGGTACCCGAGTGGCCGTCATAGAACATGGTGGCGCTGGTGGCGTAGTCGCCGAAGAAACGGTGCTGCCAGGTCAGCGAGGCGATCACCCGCTTCGGGATCGAGTAGCTGGAGGTGCTCGCCTTGTTCTGGTTCGGGTTCACCCAGACGTTGTTGCTGAAGCTCGAACGGGCCACGCTCGAAGTACCCGGGTTCACCTCCGTGGCGCGACTCCAGGTGAAGCCGACCATGCCGGACCACTCGTCCGCAAACGGCTTCTTCAGGGAGAGGCTGAGGCTGTCGGCACTGCCCCGACCGCTGTTGGCCAGGTTGATCACCGCATCGCCGAACGCCTGATTGGCATTCGCGCGCGCGGTGTTGCCGCTGCTGCCGCCCGCCGGATTCTTGTAATAGGTGAAGCGGCCGTCCGGCAGCACGCCGGTGGGTGCGCCGATATTGAGGTTCTGGTACCAGATCGCGTTGCGGTTCTTGATGTGCTCGTAATCCGCGGTGAACAGCAGCCCCCACCACGGCAGCTCGCGATCGAAGCCGAGCGACATCTTCCACACGCTGGGAAGCTGGAAGTTGTCGCTGACCGTGCTGACCGCCATCTGCGCGCCCTTGGCGCCGGGAATCGGCGCCGAGCCGCCATTCTGGCCGTACGGGTTGGCGCTGAACGGCGGCAGGCCGGTGGTGGTGTTGCACGCGCTCTGCGTCGGACCGCAGTTGTACTGCACCTGGGTCACGCCCGAGTTCTGGTAGATGTTGCCCAGCCACACGCTCGGCGGGTTGGAGATGAACAGGCCGGCACCGCCGCGCAGCTGGGTCAGGCGCTCGGTGTCGAAGGCGTAGTTGAACGACATCCGCGGCTGCACCTGGCGGTTGCCATTGATCGTGCTGGTGTTGGTGCGGCCGAAACCACCCTTGGCCGAAACGCAGTTGGCAGCCACCACGGCCACCCCGGGGGCAGCCGCATAGCACGGGTTGTACAGCGGCCGGTCACCGGTCAGCGGGATGTCGACACGGAAACCGTACTGCACCGACAGGTTGTGGTTCACCTGCCAGGTGTCCTGCAGGAAGATGCCGTATTCCTTCAACTCGAAGTTGGCGGTGACCTCGCTCAGGCTGAGGCCCGCCGCCGGTGCGTTGTAACGGTACTGGTAATAGGTGCCGGCATTGAAATTGGCCAGCGAGTTGAACTGGTAGCTGCCGAACGCATTCTGCAGGAACAGGTTGTAGTACTGGCCGCGCTGGAAGTCGAAACCGCCCTTGACCGTGTGGTCGCCCAGGTAGAGCGTGCCGGCCCACGCCGCATTCAGCGTCCTCACGTGCAGCGCATTGGCCTGGCTGGAGTATTCGGTACCGAACTCCACGCCCGGCGAGCTGCTGGAGCTGTAGCAACCGTTGACGCTGTTCAGGCACACCGAGACGTCCGGCTGGGCGACGCCGTTGTACGGGCCACGGTTCTGCTTGAAGTCGGCGTAGGAAAGGGTGGTGTCGGTGGAGAAGACATCCGACCAGTCGTCGTAGAAGTGCAGTGCGTAGCTCTTGTTGTCGACGTTGGTCTTGTACCAGCCGCTGGAGAGCACCAGGATGTTGTTGTTGCCGGTGATGATCGGCTTGTTTTCCTTGGTCTGGCTGTAGGTGAAGCTGGCGCGGTGGTTGTTGGTGATGTTCCAGTCGATCTTGGCGAGGTAGCGCTTGTCCTGCAGATCGGTGTTGCCGCCGCCGAGGCCGCCGACGTCAAAGCCCTTGGCCTTGGCTGCCGCGGTGATGGCGTCGACGTTCTGCTGGGTCAGGCCGCGGATCTGGGTGGTCGCGCCGGAGCCCTGCACGCCGTACTGGGAGGACGGGCCGATCTGCTTGCTCTTCTCGTACGAGGCGAAGAAGAACAGCTCGTCCTTGATGATCGGGCCGCCGACGGTGCCGCCGGCGGTCCAGGTACGGCGGAAGCCGCCGTAAGGCTGGTCGTTGTAGTCGGCGATCATCCTGTCGCGATTCTGGAACGCGTAGTACACCGAACCATGGAAATCGTTGGTACCGCTCTTGGTCACGGCGTTGACGATCGCGCCGACGCCGCGACGCGTGGCCACGTCGTAGTTGGCGGTCGAGATGTTGTATTCCTGGATCGTGTCCTGCGAAATCGGCGTGCCTAGGGTCGGCAGGCCGTTCGCGTTCAGGCCGAACGGATCGTTGGCGCTGACCGAATCCACCGTGATGTTGTTGTAGCGGCTGTTCTGGCCGATCGCGGAGATCTCGCCACGGTCGCGGTCGGAGATCACGATGCGCGGATCGAGGCGCACGATGTTCTGGATCGAGCGGCCCGGGGTCGGCGTCGCCTCGATTTCACGCTGCGAGACGTTGGTCGAGATGCCTTTGTTGTCCGGGGTAAAGGTCTGCGCCAGTGCATTGGCCGAGACGGTGACGCCGGCGAGGTTCTTGACTTCCTTCGCCTGCTCCGCACCCATGGTCAGATTGACCGGGGTTTCCTGGGCCAGCTGCAGGTAAACCTGCCCGTGCTCGGCCTGTGCCAGGCCAGCCTTGGATGCCGTGACGTCGAACGGACCGCCCACGCGCAAACCTTGCGCGGCATAACGGCCGCTGGCATCGGTGGTGGTGATCTTGGTGGTGCCCGAGGGCTCGTGCACGATCTGCACCGTGGCGCCCGATACCGGCTGACCGTTCGCGTCCAGCACGCGGCCGCTGATCGAAGAGGAGGTGTCCTGCGCGATGGCAGGCACCGATGCAGCCAGCAGCGAAGCGATGGCGAACGGCAGGAGTTTGGCGCGAATTCGGCTATTCATTCTGTCGACTCTCAGGCTCGAAACGAAAGTATTTGCGTCTCGGGATGCAAACGTTGCCTGGCCCGGAGCATGCCAAGCGCAACTGTTGACCCGTGCTTGTTTGTACCCTGCGCGGCGATTCCCGATTCCCGATTCACGGACGTGACGGATGCGGGACGCTCCAACCAGCAAAATCTTGCGTAGGCTGGTTATCAAACGAACTTTAACGGCATGTTATTGCGTTTTTGTAACAATTGCACGTCAGCAGCCAGACGTAGCGGGGTTGAGCCATACTTATTTATTGATTTTAAATCAATAACATAATGCATCCTGCAGGTGCCACCTGAGGCTGCGGTTACACCAAGTTCAACCGGTCTTGCCGAGATAGCGCGCACGCTTGGCGGGTTTCAGGTTCGCCAGGTCGAGCATCACCAGGCCATCCACGCAACCGGAGAAATCCGGATCCTCGCCGAAACCCAGGAACTGCACGCCGGCGGGCTCGACCAGATCCACATACTGGCGATACAGCACCGGCATGCTGACGCCCAGCGCGTCCAGGTGGTGCTTGAGCTTGCCCAGCCCGGCGGCGGCATCCAGGCCTTCCAGTGTCGCGTGCACGCCCTGCACCACCTCGGGCGAGACCACGAACGGCTGCCGCGCCGCGGCCAGGCCGGGTGCGCCGAAATAATACTGATGCGCGGCGGCGATCCATTCGCGCGCCTCGCGCGGCAGGGTCACCGACATGCTGACCGGGCCGAACAGGTAGCGCAGCTCGGGGTGCCGCCGCAGATAAAGGCCGATGCCCTGCCACAACTGGTCCAGCGCGCGCGAACGCCAGTAGGCCGGCGCGATGAAGCTGCGGCCCAGCTCCATCCCCTGTGCCAGCCGCGATTCCAGCGCAGGCGAATAGGAGAACAGGCTGGAGGTGTACAGGCCGGCCATGCCGCGTTCGGCAAGCAGCCGGCCGCCATGGCCGAAACGATAGGCGCCGACGATGCGCGATGCCTGCGGATCCCACAGCACCAGGTGCTCGTAGTGGGGGTCGTAGGCGTCCAGATCGCGCCGCGTGCCGGTGCCCTCGCCCACCTTGCGGAAGGTCAGTTCGCGCAGACGGCCGATCTCGCGCATCACCGCGCTGTCGTCGGTACCCGCGTACAGCCAGGCCTGCTTGCCGTCGGCAAGATCGGCCAGTTTCTCGCCACAGGCCAGTTCCGCCGCCACCTGCGCCACCGGTTCCGGCAGCGCCAGCGGCGCCTGGCCGCCGAAGATCAGGCCACGATGCCGGCCGACCCGGTAGACGTGCCGACGCATCAGCTTCGCCATCCGCTCCGGCGAACCGCCGCTGCGCCGGGCAAGTTCATCGGCATCGATCAGCGCGCCGATGCTGAAGCCGATCCTGCGCTTGCCGGGCGCCACCGCCTCGCGCGGCAGCATCGCCGTGCTCAACGGCTTGGCGAGCATCGACAGGCCGTAGAACATCGCCGAATTGCGCGCCGAGACATGCACCGGCAACACCGGCACCTTGCTGCGCAGCGACAACCGCGCAAAGCCCTCCGACCAGCGGCCGTCGCGCACGCCACCGGCGCGCACGCGCGAGACCTCGCCGGCAGGGAACACGATCAGCGCCTCGCCGCTCTCCAGCGCGCGGTAGATGCCGCGCAGGCGGGAGGCGGCACCCTTGCCGAACACATCCACCGGCAGCAGCAGTTTGCCCAGCTGCGGCACGGTTGCCAGCCAGTCGTTGCCCAGAAAACGCACATCGCGGCGCACCGAGCCGATCAGCTGCAGCAGGGCCAGCGCGTCCTGCATGCCCAGCGGGTGGTTGGCCACCACCAGCAGCGGGCCGTCGACGGGAATGTTCTCGAGGTCGCCGGGATTGACGTGATGGGTGGTGCCGAGCACCTCTAGCACGCGATCGACGAAATCGAAGCCCTCGGCGGTGCCGACCCGGTCCAGCACGCGGTTGAAGCCGTCCTCGTCGGCCAGCCGTCCCAGCATGCCGGCCACGGGCCGGCGCAGGCGCGGGAACTGCGCCAGCCAAGGCAATCGTTCGGTCAGGGACTGTTCGATGCTCAGCATGTCTGCCTCCTCGGATTCCCCCCATCCTGGCGGCCGATTATGACAGCTGCACCATCACCCGAGGCGGCGCCTACGACATTGCGGCAATATCGCCGTTTCAAACGTTCACGTGCAGGAACGCCGCCACGCCGGCCATGAACATCTGCACCGACAGCGCGATCAGCAGCATGCCCATCACGCGCTCCAGCGCGGTCAGCACGCTCTCGCCCAGCCAGCGGAAAAGATAGGTGGCACTGAGCAGGATCAGCGAGCTGGCCAGCCACGCCAGCAGCAGCGCGATCGTCCAGTCGGCGGTGCGGCCGGGCTGGGTATCGGTCAGCAGCAGCAGCGCCGCCATCGCCGAGGGACCAGCCACGCCGGGGATCGCCATCGGCACGATGAACGGCTCGCCGCCGCCGGACTTGCCGAAGATCCCGCCGCCGTCGGCGGGCGGAAACACCATGCGGATGCCGATCAGGAACAGCACGATGCCGCCGGCGATGCTGATCGACTCCTGCTTCAGCTGCAGCAGCTTGAGGATGTGCTGGCCGCCGAACAGGAACACCAGCAGCACGCCCAGCGCGATCAGCAGTTCGCGCAGCATGACATGGCGCCTGCGCCTGGGCGGCACGTTCTTCAGCAGGCTCAGGAACAGCGGGATATTGCCCAGCGGGTCCATGATCAGGAACAGCAGGATGCCCGCCGACAATGTGGTCATCTGCGTTTCCATCTCGACTCCATCCTCGTTGGACTTCGTTGGGCAGCCACGTCGGGCGGCATACTGTCATGCCGCCGGGGACGGCCGCTCAGTCGCCCCGCAGGTCGAGCACCGCGCCGCGCGCCGCGGCACCTTGTGCGCCAAGCAGGTACACCGCCGCAGCCGCCGCGGCATCCGGCAACGGACGTTGCAGGATGTCCTCGCCGAAATAGGCCAGCTGCCGCAGTGCCGTGCGCATCGGCGCCGGCAGCATGGCATGGACGCGCAGCGGACCGCTGTCGCTCTCCTCGTGCAGGATCGCCACGAAGCGCTCCAGCGCCGCCTTCGACACGCCGTAGCCGCCCCAGTGCGCGCGCTGCAGCAGTGCGGGATCGTCCAGCACGAACACCACGGCACTGTCGCGAGCCTGGGTCAGCAGCGGCAGGCAGGCCTGGGTCAGTGCGAACGGGGCGTTGAGGTTGACATGCATCGCGCGCAGCCAGGCGTCCGGCTTGTGCATGGTGACCGGGGTCAGGCCGCCGAAGCTGACCGCCGCATGCACGACGCCGTCGAGCCGGCCGAAGTCGCGCTCCAGGCCTTCGGCCAGAGCGGCGTATTCGCGCGGCGTGGCCACTTCCATGTCCAGCGGATGGATCACCGGCTCGGCCAGGCCCTCGGCCAGCATGGCGTCGTACAACTGCTCAAGCTGGCGCTTGCGCCTGCCGGTAATCACCACCGTGGCCCCGGCGCGCGCCGCTGCGCGCGCCACCGCGCCGCCGAGGCCGCCATAGGCGCCGGTCACCAGCACCACGCGATCGGCCAGGGTGCCGGCGGACGGTTGCCAGCCGGCCGGCAAGCGGGCAACCGGCAGCGCCGTCAAGGCGCCACCCCGGCCACGTCGCGGGCCATGCGCGACAGCTCGCCGGAGGACTTCAGGTCCTCGATGATGTCGCAGCCGCCGATCAGCTCGCCCTGGATGAACAGCTGCGGGAACGTGGGCCAGTTGGAGAAGTGCGGCAGCGCCGCTCGGATCTGCGGGTCCGCCAGCACGTTCACCGCGTGGAATGCGGCGCCGGCGTCGGCCAGCGCCTGCGCGGCCCGGCTGGAGAACCCGCACATCGGGAACTCCGGCGTGCCCTTCATGAAAAGCACGATGGGATGCTCGGCCAGCATCGCCCTGATTTGCTCATTGATGTCCATGGTCCGGTGTTTCATCTTTACAATGCAGGCAGAGCGGTATTGTATCAGTCAGCCGTCGGCTGCCGTCCGCCGTAACGACCTTTTCTCCCCCAGCCACATCCAAGGAGCCTCATCATGGCGATCGAACTTCCTCCGCTGCCGTATGAAAAGAACGCACTGGAGCCGCACATCTCCGCCGAAACACTGGAATACCACTACGGCAAGCACCACCAGGCCTACGTGACCAACCTCAACAAGCTGATCGAAGGCACCGAGTTCGCCAGCGCCCCGCTCGAGGAAATCATCCGGAAATCCTCCGGCGGCGTGTTCAACAACGCCGCGCAGATCTGGAACCATACGTTCTACTGGAGCTCGATGAGCCCGAAAGGAGGCGGCGCCCCGACCGGCAAGCTGGCCGACGCGATCAACAAGGCGTTCGGTTCGTTCGACAAGTTCAAGGAGGAGTTCAGCAAGTCCGCCGCCGGCAACTTCGGCTCCGGCTGGACCTGGCTGGTGCAGCGCCCGGACGGCTCGCTCGGCATCGTCAACACCTCCAACGCGGCCACCCCGATCACCGGCAGCGACAAGCCGCTGTTCACCACCGACGTGTGGGAGCACGCCTACTACATCGACTACCGCAACGCCCGCCCGAAGTACGTGGAGGCGTTCTGGAACCTGGTGAACTGGGAATTCGCGGCCGGCAACCTGGCCTGACGTTTCGGCGCAAACAAAAACGGAGCCCTGCGGCTCCGTTTTTTTGTGCCCATGCCATCCCGGTTCAACCGAGCGCGGACAGCACCGGCGCCACCTGCACCTCGCGCCCGAGCGCCGCGGCCACCTCGCCCAGCCGCGCGGCCAGTTGCCCCGCACCCGTCGCGCACACCGTGGCATGACCGACCTTGCGACCGGGCCGGGCCTGCTTGCCGTAATCGTGCCAGTGCGCGTCGACCACCTGCAGCACCGCGGAGGCATCGGGCAGCTCGCCGATCCAGTTGAACATCGCCGACGGGCCGCGCGCGCCAGTGTCGCCCAGCGGCAGGCCGAGCACCGCACGCACGTGGTTCTCGAACTGGCTGGCGTGTGCGCCCTCGATGGTCCAGTGGCCGGAGTTGTGCACCCGCGGCGCCATCTCGTTGCCGAGCAGCTCGCCGTCCTTCACGAACAGCTCCAGCGCGAACACGCCCACATAGTCCAGCCGCTCGGCCAGCGTCCGTGCCAGCGCGGTGGCGCGCTGCTGCAACTGTTCGATGTCCGGCGCCGGCGCCAGGCTCATCGACAGCACGCCTTCGACGTGCCAGTTGCGGGTCAACGGCCAGGTGCGGAAGTCGCCGTCGCGGCCGCGCACGGCGATCACCGACAACTCGCGTTCGAACGACACGAACGCTTCCAGTATCAGGCCGTGCCGCGACGCCTGCGCACCGAGCGCGGCCCATGCCGCATCCGCATCGGCCGGGTCGCGCAGGCGGAACTGGCCCTTGCCGTCATAGCCGAGCCGGCGCGTCTTGAGAATCGCCGGCGCACCGACCACGGCCAGCGCCTGGTCCAGTTGCTGGCGCGTATCCACCGTCATGAAATCGGGCGTGGGCAGGCCGCACTCGCGGAACAGCGTCTTCTCGGCCAGCCGGTCCTGCGCCACCGCCAGCGCCTGCGGCGCGGGGGAAACCGTCACCCGTTCGGCCAGCCAGCGGGCGGTCTCGGCCGGCACGTTCTCGAAATCGAAGGTGACCACGTCGACCCTGCCCGCAAACGCCTCCAGGGCGGCGTAGTCGGTCCAGTCGGCCACCACCAGCGGGGCGACCTGGCCGGCGCAGGCATCGGCCGCGCTGTCCACTACCAGGGTGTTCACGCCCAGCGGGGCCCCCGCCAGCGCCAGCATGCGCGCCAGCTGGCCGCCGCCGAGTACACCCAGCACGGGCTGCCGCCGTTCGCTCATTGACGCGGGTCCGGTTGCTCGATCACGGCCTGGGTCTGCCGCGCGCGCCAGTGGTCCAGCGCCGTGGCCAAGGCGGGGTCGTGCAGTGCCAGCACCGCCACGGCCAGCAGTCCGGCATTCACCGCGCCGGCGCGGCCGATCGCCAGGGTGCCGACCGGAATGCCGGCCGGCATCTGCGCGATCGACAGCAGCGAGTCCATTCCGTTCAACGCCTTCGACTGCACCGGCACGCCGAACACCGGCAGACGGGTCTTGGCCGCCAGCATGCCGGGCAGATGGGCGGCGCCGCCGGCGCCGGCGACGATCACCTGGATGCCGCGCCCATGGGCTTGTTCGGCGTAACTGAACAGCAGGTCCGGGGTGCGGTGCGCGGAGACCACCTTCACCTCGTGCGCCACACCCAGCTCGGTCAGCACGTTCGCCGCGTGCTGCATGGTCTCCCAATCCGACCGCGAACCCATCACAACGCCGACGCGCGGCGGTCTGCCTGTTCCTGTCATGGCCGGGCCATCCAAAAGCGGTTATTGTACGGGCTTTCACCAGTCCGGCACACCCAAGCAATCCACCATGGACAAGCGCCTGCTCGACATCCTGTGCTGCCCCGTCAGCAAAATGCCGCTGCGCCCGCTGGGCAAGCGCGAGCTCGATTCGCTGAACGACGCCATAGCCACCGGCAAGGTCGACACCGTCGCCGGCGTGCCGGTGCGCGAGCGGGTCGGCGAAGCCCTGCTCACCACCGATCGCAAGGTGATCTACCGGGTCGAGGACGGCATCCCGGTCATGCTGCCCGAGGAGGGCATCGGCACCCTCCAGCTGAACGGATTTCCCGCGGCGTAGCTGTCGCGTCGACGGCCGCAGAGGCGTGACACGCATACCCGCCTTGGCTTATCGTCGATGCCTGCCCAGCCAGCGCCGGATCGGGCTGTGCACCGCAATGTTTCAGGGGGTCGGCGATGAACGAAGCCAGTGATCCATCCAAAGTCATCAATTTGAGCCAGCGCCTGGACCCCACCGCCGAACGCGTCGGCGAGTTGCTCAACGCCGTGCGCAACATCGCCGGCAAGCGGCTGCAGCAGTCGATCGGCAATACTTTCGAGCACGTCGACGATGCCCTGTTCGACCTGGCCGAGAAGGCCGAGAACAACGCCGCGCAGATGCACTACTTCGACGGCATGCGCGAAGTGCGCAAGCGCCGCCCCGCCGTGGAGCGCAGCTTCCTGAGCCGGGTCAATCGCGACCTCGGTGAACTGGCCCATCCGCAGCAACGGCCGGTCGACGCAGGCGTGTCGACACCGTCGGGCGCGGTCGAACTGACGCTGGTGGCGGACAACGAGCTGGAGGAATCGCTGGCAATCACCAGCATGACCGGCAAGCACGAGTCGCGGCTGTCGCGTGACCTGTTCGCGGTCAACCAGCGGCTGTCGGTAATCTGCGGCGGCCACAAGATCGAGGACTCCGGCAACCCGGTGGCCCCGGAGGGGTTGACCCAGACCTTCCGCCACGCGCTGCACGAACTCAGCGCGGACATGCGAGTCAAGCTGATCATCTACAAGCTGTTCGACCGCTACGTGCTGTCGTCGCTGGAAGACCTCTACCAGGACATCAACACCGAGCTGGCACGCGCCGGCGTGCTGCCACAGCTGCGTCACGAGGCCTCGCGCAGCAACGCAAAGGCCGCCGGCAGCAGCGACCCGGCCCAGGCCGCAGCCGCGGCCGGCGAGGAAGCCAACGAGATCCCCAGCGACCTGCTGCAGACCCTGCACGCGCTGTTCAGCGCGCGCCGCGATCCTGCCCCCGCCAGCGTCCACATGGTACCGACCGGCCCGCTGCCGTCGGCGAACGAATTGCTCGGCGCACTCAGCGTGCTGCAGAGCCAGATCGTCAGCGCCGGCCCGCGGCCCTACGCGGAGCCTGGCAACGCCGCCGCCCTGAGCCGCGAGGTGATGCAACTGAAGGGTCAGCTGCTGGCCCAGATCGGCGCCCTGCGCGGCGAGAAGCCCGGCCACGTCGCCAACATCGACGAGGACACCATCGACCTGGTCGGCATGCTGTTCGAGTTCATTCTGGAGGACCGCAACCTGCCGGTCGCCATGCAGGTCATGCTGGCGCGGCTGCAGATCCCCTACCTCAAGGCGGCGATCCTCGATCGCAAGCTGTTCGCACACCGCCAGCACCCCGCCCGCCGGCTGCTGGACGGCCTGGCCGAGCAGGCCAAGGGCTGGTCCGAGGAGTCCGATCGCGATCATCGCCTGCACGAGAAGATCAAGTCGATCGTCGACCAGCTGCTGCACGATTTCGACGATGACATGAGCATCTTCGAGCGCCTGCTGCTCGACCTGCAGCAGTTCCAGGACCTCAACAAGCGCCGCTCCGAACTGGCCGAACAACGCGTCGCCGAATCCACCCGCGGCCGCGAGAAGCTGGAGCAGGCGCGTCGCCGGGCCGCCCGCGAGATCCTCGACCGCATCGGCGGGCACAAGCTGCCGCCGCTGATGCACGGCGTGCTGGCGCGGGCCTGGGCCAACCATCTGGTGCTGACCCTGCTGCGCCAGGGCGAGGGCTCGCCCGAGTTCAAGGGCGCGCTGCGCTTCGTCGACGAGTTCATCGCCAGCACCCGGCCGGCAACCACCCCGGAAAGCCGGCAGGCACTGCGCCAGATGCTACCCGGGATCGAGCACGCGCTGCACCACGGCCTGGCCAACGTGGCCTTCCAGGAACAGGATATCGAACGCCTGCTCGGCCAGTTGCACGCGTACTACCGCCAGCAGCTCGGCGAGGCACCGGCGACGGTCGAGGCAACCGGTACCGAAGACGCTGCCGCCATGCTGTCCATTCCCGACAGCATCCAGCCGGTCATCAGCCAGGACACCCCGGCGGATGACGACGGTATCGACGGGGAGGTTGTCGAAGTGCCGCTGGACAGCCCCGAGTGGCACCAGGTACAGGCGCTGCAACAGGGCTCCTGGCTGGAATTCTGCATGCCCGACGAGGCGATGACCCGGGCCAAGCTGTCGTGGATCAGCCCGATGAGCGGACGCTACCTGTTCGTCAACCGGCGCGGCCTGAAGGTGGCCGACTACTCGCCGCGGGAACTGACCGTGCTGCTCACCAACGGCCAGGCCCGCATACTTGCCGGCAACGCCCTGTTCGACCGGGCAATGACGGCGATCGTCGGCAAGCTGAGCCAGCCCGACGCGACGCCGCCCGAAGGTACCGCCGCCGAATGATTGCCGCCCCGTCGTTCTCGCTGCCGGATGCCGCGCAGATCGCCGCCGATGTCGAACACGCCCTCGCCGAGGATCTCGGCCAGGGCGACGCCACTGCCGGCCTGCTGCCGGCCGACGCCCGCGCGCAAGCCGCACTGACCTGCCGCGACGCGGCGGTGATCGCCGGCACGGCCTGGTTCGATGCCTGCTTCCGCCGGCTCGATCCGGCCGTGCATATCGACTGGCAGGTGCGCGACGGCGATCGCGTCACGCCCGGCTCGGTGATCTGCCGCCTGTCCGGCCATGCCCGCCCACTGGTCACCGCGGAACGCTCGGCGCTGAATTTCCTGCAGCTGCTGTCCGCCACCGCCACCGCGACCGCCGGGTACGTTGCCGCCGTCGCCGGCACCGCGGTACGCGTGCTGGATACCCGCAAGACCATTCCCGGCCTGCGCCTGGCGCAGAAGTACGCGGTGCGCTGCGGTGGCGGCCACAACCAGCGCATGGGCCTGTACGACGCGATCCTGATCAAGGAAAACCACATCATCGCCGCCGGCGGCATCGCCGCAGCGGTGCAAGCCGCCCGCCGGCTCCACCCGGAACTGCCGCTCGAGGTCGAGGTGGAGAACCTGGACGAACTGGAGCAGGCGCTGCAGGCCGGCGTGGACCGCATCATGCTGGACAACTTCGAATTGGCGACGATGGTCGAGGCGGTGCGGCGCACAGCCGGGCGCGTGCCGCTGGAGGCCTCGGGCAATGTCGACCTGCGCACGATCGGCGAATTCGCCCGCACCGGCGTCGACTTCATTTCGGTCGGCGCACTGACCAAGCACCTGCGGGCGGTGGACCTGTCGCTGCGCCTGCGGCTGGACTGAACCGCGGCTTGCACCGGGCCAACCACGCCCGCACACTGCAGGCATGAGCGATCTCTCCGACCTTCTGCTGTTGCTGGCGCTCGGCGCCGTCGTGGCGCTGTGGCTGAGGCTCAGCGTGGCGCGCGAGCGCGCCATGCAGGAAGCGCGGCGGCAGTGCCAGCAGCACGGCCTGCAACTGCTCGACGAGACCGTCGGCCTGCGCGGACTGCGCCTGCGCCGGATCGGCGGCCGGCGCCGGATCGAGCGATGCTACGGCTTCGAGGTCAGCATCGACGGCCACGACCGCGAGCCGGGGCGGTTGTGGATGGTCGATGGCACGCTGAGCAGCCTCAGCCTGCCCACGATCGAACTGCTGCCGCACGGAGAAGCCGCGGCGCACCCCCTCGCGCCGGCCAGCAACGTGGTGCCGCTGCGCCCGCGCACGCGCTCGGATCAGCGCCTGAACTGACCACAGGGCTTGCGCGGCGTATCGCCGCCGCGCCCCTACTTGACCACCCGCAGATGCGGCGCGCTGCGTTTCGGCTTGTCGCTGCCGGCATCGTCATCCGCCGCCGGCGGAGTGTCGTCCGGCTCGGGCGCGGACGGCGGCGTATCGCCACCTTCCTCTTCGGCAGGAAACATCATGCCCTGGCCGTTTTCCTGCGCATACAGCGCCAGCACGGCGCGCACCGGAATCTGGATCGCCTGGCTGACGCCGGAAAAGCGTGCCTGGAAGCTGATCCACTCGTTGCCGAGGTCGAGGCTGGCCACCGCGCGCGCGGCCAGATTGAGCACCACCTGGCCGTTCTTGACCACCTGCGGCGGTACCCTCACCCCGGCGAAACCGGCGTCGACCAGTACGTACGGAGTCAGGTCGTTGTCGCTGATCCAGTCGTAGATCGCCCGCAGCAGGTACGGACGGTTGGAGCTCATCGGTGCAACTTCATTCTTACTCATGGATCTGCCGCATCGCCTTTTCCTGGTCGGTCATGCTGCGCGCAAAACCCTGACTGTGGAACAAACGCTCGCCGTAGTCGACGATCGGCTTGCCTTCGCGCCCCAGTTCCACGCCCAGCCACGGCAACCGCCAGATCACCGGTGCCACCAGGCAGTCGGCCAGGCTCATCTCGGGATTGAGGAAGAACCGGGCAGCCTTGAACAGCGGCACGGCGGACAGCAGGTGCCCGCGCAGGCGCTTGCGCGCGGCGTCCGCCGGGCGGCCGCCGGCGCGGATGGTGTCCACCTCGGTGAGCCAGTCCTTCTCGATGCGCACCGCGGCCACCCGCAGGCGCGCGCGCGATTGCGGGTCGATCGGCATCAGCGGCGGATGCGGATAGCGTTCGTCGAGGTATTCGCAGACCACCGAGGTGTCGAACAGGGTCAGGTCGCGGTCCACCAGGGTCGGCGTGCTGGCGTAGGGGTTGAGATCGACCAGGTCCTCCGGCGGCCTGGCCGGATCCACCAGCACCCGTTCGTAACTGACCCCCTTGGCGGCCAGCACCAGCCGTGCGCGATGGCATTGCACATCGTCGGCCGTGGTGTAGAGCGTCAATACAGTACGCGAACGAGCGCTTGGGACCATGCGCGACTCCCCATCGTTGATACGACCGCGGCGGCTCGTGGCCGCCGCGGTCGGTTGGTGCCATCCGTACTCAGTGGACGTCTTTCCAGTATTCCTTCTTCAGCATGGCAGCCAGGAAGGTGAAAAACGCCAGGAACAGCAGCACCCAGATGCCGTAATGGTGGCGCTGCAGCGCGGCCGGTTCGGAAGCGTACTCCAGGAAGCTGGTCAGGTCGCGGGTGGCCTGCTGGAACTGCGCCGGGGTCAGCTTGCCCGGCTGCGACAGCACCAGCTTCTCCACCGCCGGGTCCTCGCCGGCCTTGGCCGGCTTCATCTCCGCCGTCTGCAGGCCTTGCAGCTCCCACAGCGGGAACGGCATCGACGCGTTCGGGAACACCGTGTTGTTCCAGCCCACCGGGCGGCTCGGGTCCAGATAGAACGAATTGAGGTAGGCGTTGACCCAGTCGGCGCCCTTGGAACGCACTTCCAGCGAGAGGTCCGGCGGAGCCTTGCCGAACCACTTCGCGGCCGCATCCTGCGGCATATGCGAGACCACGGTCTCGCCGAACTTGGCGCCGGTGAAGTTGAGGTTCTGCATCACCTCCTGCTCGGACAGGCCCAGGTCCGTGGCGATCCGCTCGTAACGCATGTACTTCAGCGAATGGCAGCCGACGCAGTAGTTGAAGAACAGCTTGGCGCCACGCTGCAGCGAGGCCTGGTCCTGCACGTTGGTGCCGGCACTGGGCAGGGCGCCGCCTTCCGACGCCTGCGCCGGCACGCTGCCGACGACCAGGCCGAGCGCCAGCGCCACCGGGAAGATGTATCGCTTCATTAGCAGCTGCCGCTTAGTCATGCGTCGTCACCCGTTCCGGAACCGGCTTGGTCTTTTCCCAGCCGTAGTATGTGTAGGCCCAAAGGAATGCGAAGAACCCGAAGTAGACAAGCGTCATCACGCGGCCGAACAGGTTCTCCCAGAACGTCACGTCCACGTTGCCGAACCAGGCCGGGATCACTTCGGCGGTGACGCCCGCACCGACCGCGCCCAGCATGATGTACGCCACCACGAACAGGCCCAGCGCCACCTTGAAGCCGGTGCCGCGGTAGCGTATCGACTTCACCTGGCCACGGTCGAGCCACGGCAGCAGGAACAGCAGCGCGATCGCGCCGAACATGCCCAGCACGCCCCAGACCGCGGTGCCGAACAGCGACGGGATCATGCGCAGGATCGCGTAGAACGGGGTGAAGTACCACACCGGCTTGATGTGCGACGGCGTCGCCAGGTTGTTCGCCGGGATGAAGTTGTCGTGCTCCAGGAACCAGCCGCCGAAGGTCGGCGCGAAGAAGATGATGAAGGCGGCGATCAGCAGGAAGAAGCCCACGCCGACCAGGTCCTTCACCGTGTAGTACGGGTGGAACGGGATGCCGTCGGTCGGCTTCAACGCGTCCCAGCGGTTGCCCTTGGGACCCTTCTTGATCTCCACGCCGTCGGGGTTGTTCGAGCCCACCTCGTGCAGCGCGGCCAGATGCAGCACCACCAGCAGCAGCAGCACGATCGGCAGCGCGACCACGTGCAGCGCGAAGAAGCGGTTGAGCGTGGCGTCGGCCGGCAGGAAGTCGCCCATGATCCACTGGACCAGGTCGCCGCCGATGTAGGGGATCGTGCCGAACAGCGAGATGATCACCTTGGCGCCCCAGAACGACATGTTGCCCCACGGCAGCACGTAGCCCATGAACGCCTCGGCCATCAGCACCAGGAAGATCAGCATGCCGAGCAGCCACACCAGCTCGCGCGGCTTCTTGTACGAGCCGTACATGATGCCGCGGAACATGTGCAGGAACACCACCACGAAGAACAGCGAAGCGCCGGTGGAGTGCATGTAGCGGATCAGCCAGCCCCACTCCACGTCACGCATGATGTACTCGACCGAGGCGAAGGCTCCCGCCGCGCTCGGGTTGTAGTTCATGGTGAGGAAGATGCCGGTGACGATCTGGTTGACCAGCACCAGCAGCGCCAGCGAACCGAAGTAGTACCAGAGGTTGAAATTCTTCGGCGCGTAGTACTCGGTCATGTGCTTGCGGTACATCGGCATCATGCCGGGCGCACGCTCGTTGACCCAATCGCCGATGCTCGTGAATACGTTGGCCATTAGCCAGCCTCCTTCGGATCCACGCCAATCTGGATGGTGCTGTCGTCGATGAAGTGGTACGGCGGCACCTGCAGGTTCTTCGGCGCCGGAACGCCGTTGAAGACCCGGCCGGCCAGGTCATAGCGCGACTTGTGGCAGGGGCAGTAGAAACCGCCCTTCCATTCCGGGTCGAACGGCTCGGGCTTGATCTCCGGCACGAAGTCGGGCACGCAGCCCAGGTGCGTGCAGATGCCCACGATCACCAGCCATTCCGGCTTGATCGAGCGGGACTCGTTCTGTGCGTACTTCGGCTGCTGGTCGGCGGAGACGCCGCTGGACTTGGGATCCACCAGGCGCGAGTCGACCTGGGGCAGCGTGGCCAGCTGCGCCGCCGTGCGGTTGAGCACGAACACCGGCAGGCTGCGCCACGAGACGATGAGCAATTGCCCCGCCTCGATCTTGGCCAGCGACTGGGTAACCGGAGCACCAGCGGCCTTGGCACGCGCGCTGGGTTCCCACGACTTGATGAAGGGCACGGCTGCCGACACGATTCCGATGCCACCAACCACCGCGGTGGTCGCTGTCAGGAAACGGCGGCGGCCGTGATCGACGACTTCGTTCGCCATCAGGCTCTCCGGATTACTTAGCTTGCCATTGAGACACAGGCTTTTGGTGCCTGCAAAAATCGCGTTAGTGTAGCGTCAGCCCCTGCCCCGTACAATCAACCGCATCGCGACGGGCCCCGCCTGCCGCCACATTCGCCACGACCCGCCGGACTCCCCATTCACGACATGAGACATGCCGCCGGCACCCTCCTCTTCATCGCCCGCTTCGCCATCCTCGGCCTGGCGATGGCATTCGTGGTCGGCCTGTTCTGGCCCGGCAGCGGCGAGCGCCTGCGCGCGCGCTTCGGCCTGACGGCGCCCGCGCCGGCCAGCCAGCCCCGCAGCGCGGGCGGCCCCGTATCCTACGCCGATGCCGTGGCGGCCGCGGCACCCTCGGTGGTCAACATCTACGCCAACAAGATCGTCACCGAACAGGCCGTGCGGATGTACGACAACCCGGTGTTGCAGCAGCTGTTCGGCGGCCAGCCCACCACCTTCCAGCACCGCGAGCAGACCCTCGGTTCCGGCGTCATCGTCAGCGCCGGAGGGCAGGGTTACGTGTTGACCAACAACCACGTGATCGCGCATGCCGCCGACATCCAGGTGCTGCTGTACGACGGTCGCATCGCCAAGGCCAGCCTGGTCGGCGCGGACGAGGAATCCGACCTGGCGGTGCTGAAGATCGACGCCAGCAACCTGCCGGTGATCCGCATCGCCGGGCAGCCGCTGCGGCCCGGCGACGTGGTGCTGGCGATCGGCAACCCGCTCGGCCTCAACCAGACCGTCACCATGGGCATCGTCAGCGCGATCGGCCGCCAGTTGAACGGCTCCAGCGCGGAGGACTTCATCCAGACCGACGCTGCCATCAACCTGGGCAATTCCGGCGGAGCCCTGGTCAACGCCGAGGGCGAACTGGTCGGCATCAACACCCTGCTGATCGGCAAGGCCGCCGGCGCCGAGGGCATCGGCTTCGCGATCCCGGTGACCACGGCCAAGAAGGTGCTGGACCAGATCATCGCCACCGGCCACGTGGTGCGCGGCTGGCTCGGCGCCGACTACGCGTTCGTGCCGGTGGCCGCCAACAGCGGCCTGCCCGCGGCGGCGCGCGGCGCCCTGGTCACCGCGGTCTATCCCGGCAGCCCGGCCGCACTGGCCGGCATCCGGCCGCGCGACATCCTGCTGCGCATCGGCAGCGAGGACATCCTCGACCCGACCGACCTGCGCCGACACGAGGCCGCGCTCAAGCCCGGCAGCAAGGTGGAGATCTCGGGCCTGCGCAACGGCAACCCGTTCCATCTCGAGGCCACCCTGGTCCAGCGCCCGGCGATGAGCGCCGACGGCATGCCGGACGGCTGACGGATCAACCCGGCCCGCGCGCCGCCGTCAGCGGTGGATGGATCGCCGTACCGTAGCGCTTGCGCAGGGTATCCACCCGCTCCACGTAGACCCGGGTCTCGGCGTAGGGCGGCACGCCCCGGTAGCGCTGCACCGCGCCGGCGCCGGCGTTGTAGGCGGCGGCGGCAAGCCGCTCGTTGCCGTCGAAATTGCGCAGCAGCAGGCCCAGGTAGCGCGCGCCGCCGCGGATGTTCTGCTCGCTGTTGAACGCATCCAGTACGCCCATGTCGCTGGCCGTGCCGGGCATCAGCTGCATCAGACCCTGCGCGCCCTTGAGCGACAGCGCGCGCGGGTTGAACGCACTCTCGGCGTGGATGATCGCGCGCAGGAACGCCTCGTCGACGCCATACTCGATGCTGGCGGCGCGGATGGCGTCGGCATACGCGGTGAGGTTGAGCGGCACGCTGCCCCAGTGGATCGGCGAATGCAGGTTGCACGCGACACAGGTGGCGATATAGGTGAACAGCATGGTCACCGCGCGGCCCTTGCCGCCGACCGGTGGCAGGTTGGTGTATTCCACGCCGCCGTCCGCACGCACGATGCGGTAAACCGCGCCGCGCAGGACCCTGTCGGCCACCGCGTCCGCCACCGGTGCGGCCGGCGCTGCGGCCGCCTGCGATTCGCGATAATTCCACTGGCCGGGCTTGCCGGCAGGCGTGGCCGGGGGCTTCGCGCCGGTCATGGCCAAGCCCTGCACGGCCGCCAGCGAGGTCTGTTCCGCCGGCATCCCGCCGATGCGCCTGGCGCTGGTTTCGACCGTCCCGCGCACGCCGGTCAGCGAGGTCGTTCCGGTGCCGTCCGCCGCAAGGCTGTGCGCTGTGGTTTCGGCCGAGCCGGCCACCTTGCCCAGCGACGCCCGCGGTGGTGGCCGACGCCGTGACGCAGACGCGGCGTAGCCGCTGATCGCCCTGCAACCCTGGTAGCCGGTCTTGCTGCTGCTGAAGACCGCCTCGCCGCTGGAACCGGTGCACTGGTACAGCGTGCCCGCTCCCGCCGGCGACCACCACAGCGCGCAGCCGAACGCGATCCCGCAAAGGATCGAATGCAATGGGAAGCCCCCGGCAGGCCGATCGACGCTTCCCCCATGGCTTGCGACGCCGAACATGGGCGCAGTGTGCCGCCAGCCGCCGCCAGCGCCAAGTGCGAACCGGCGATTCCGTGCGCCATGCGACGTTCCGGGCAGTCACGACCGGAAACGGTGCCCCGGCTGCCCTGTTTCCGCAAGTGATTGATCCGCCATGTCGAATTGCTGGCGAAGCGGCCTGCCCGGGGGTAGACTGCGCGGTCCATCGGATGGCGCGTCCGACTTCACGAATCACGGTACCCCACGCCCATGAGCGGCAAACCAGCTCTCCACAAACTTTTCATCAAGACCCACGGCTGCCAGATGAACGAGTACGACTCGGCCAAGATGGCCGACGTGCTCAAGGCCTCGCACGGGCTGGAGCTGACCCAGGACGAGTCCGAGGCGGACGTGATCCTGATCAACACCTGCTCGATCCGCGAGAAGGCGCAGGAGAAGGTGTTCAGCCAGCTCGGCCGCTGGAAACAGTACAAGAAGGACGGCAAGCCGGTACTCATCGGAGTTGGCGGCTGCGTGGCCTCGCAGGAAGGCGCGGCGATCGTCAAGCGCGCGCCCTACGTGGACCTGGTGTTCGGCCCGCAGACCCTGCATCGCCTGCCCGAACTGATCGAGAAGCAGCGCGAGACCGGCAAGCCGCAGGTGGACATCTCCTTCCCCGAGATCGAGAAGTTCGACCGCCTGCCCGAGCCGCGCGCCGAGGGCCCGACCGCCTTCGTCTCGATCATGGAAGGCTGCTCCAAGTACTGCTCGTACTGCGTGGTGCCCTACACCCGCGGCGAGGAGATCAGCCGGCCGTTCGACGACGTGCTGGTGGAAGTCGCCCGGCTCGCCGCGCAGGGCGTGCGCGAGGTCAACCTGCTCGGCCAGAACGTCAACGCCTATCGCGGCCCCACCCACGACGGTGCCGACTCGCACCTCGGTGCGAGTCGCGACGGTGGTTATGCCGACCTCGCCGTGCTGATCCACGCGATCGCGCAGATCGACGGCATCGGCCGGATCCGCTTCACCACCTCGCATCCGCTGGAGTTCTCCGACTCGCTGATCGAGGCCTACGCCAACGTGCCACAGCTGGCGAACTACCTGCACCTGCCGGTGCAGGCCGGCTCCGACCGCATCCTCGGCGCGATGAAGCGCGGCTACACCGCGCTGGAGTTCAAGCAGAAGATCCGCAAGCTGCGCGCGGTGCGGCCGGACATCTGCGTGTCGTCCGACTTCATCGTGGGCTTCCCCGGCGAGACCGACGAGGATTTCGGCAAGACCATGAAGCTGATCGACGACGTCGGCTTCGACCAGAGCTTCTCCTTCATCTTCTCCGCGCGCCCCGGCACGCCGGCGGCGAACCTTGCCGACGACACGCCGATGGCGGTGAAGCACCAGCGCCTCGAACGGCTGCAGGCCGCGATCAACGCCAACGCGCGGAAGATCAACCAGGCGATGGTCGGCACCGTGCAGCGCGTGCTGGTGGAAAAGCCCAGCACGCGCAACCCGGATGAACTGAGCGGCCGCACCGAGAACATGCGCTACGTGAACTTCGCCGGCCACCCGCGCCTGATCGGCCAGTTCGTCGACGTGGTGATCACCGATGCGATGAGCAACTCGCTGCGCGGGCGGGTGAAGGCGGCCGACGAAGTCGCTGTTTGAAGGTCGCCAGCTCTCCCCGCGCGTAGGGCGGGCACTGCCCGCCAGCTCTCGCCCGGAACGCACGAAGCAGCGTGAGGCAGAGCGGCGGGCAGTGCCCACCCTGCGAAGCTTCCTTCGGTCGCAAGCAGGGGGGGAGCAAAAGCCGCTCGAGATGTGCTCCCTCCCCTGCGTGCAGGGGAGGGTTGGGGTGGGGTCGCTCTTCGCTCAATCCAGCCGCTTGCGGAAACGCAGGATCGCCAGCGCCATCATCAGCAGGGTGAACGCGGCCAGCGCCAGCACCTCGCCCCACATCTCCCGCAGACCGGCGCCGCGCAGCATCACGCCGCGGATCAGGCGCAGGAAATGCGTCAGCGGCAGCGCCTCGGCGAACCACTGCACCGACTTCGGCATGCCGGCGAACGGGAACATGAAGCCGGACAGCAGGATCGACGGCAGGAACACGAAGAACGTCATCTGCATCGCCTGGAACTGCGACTGCGCACGAGTGGAGATCAGCAGGCCCAGCGCGAGGTTGGCGAGAATCAGCAGCCCCGACGCCAGGTACACGTCGAGCAGGCTGCCGCGGATGGGCACGTCGAACAGCCACACACCCAGCGCCAGCACCACGCTGGTCTGCACCAGGCCGATCGCCACGTACGGCAGCACCTTGCCGACCATCAGCTCGGTGCTGCTCAGCGGCGTGGCGATCAGCAGTTCCATGTTGCCGCGCTCGCGCTCGCGCACCACCGCGATGGCGGTGAACAGCACCATGGTCATGGTCAGGATCACCCCGATCAGGCCGGGCACGATGTTGAGCGCCGAGCGCCGCTGCGGGTTGTAGAAGCCGACCACGCTGATCCGGCCGCCCGGCGGCGTGCTGGCCAGCGGCGCCCGCATGTCCGGCGCGGCGCTGTCCAGCGGGGTCTGCGCGAGTTGCGCGGCAGCGGCCTGCACCGCCGTGTCGCTGCCGTCGACCAGCACCTGCGCCACCTCGCGGCCGTCGATTCGCCGTCGCTCGAAATCCGGCGGCACCACGATGCCGATGCCGATCCGGCCGCGCCGGATCATCGCCATCAGTTCCTCCGGCGTATCCGCCCTGGCCACCGGCGCGACCACGCCGGTGGCCAGCATGTCCAGCACCAGCGCCCGCGAGCCGGCGGTGTTGGCCTGGTCGGCGATGCCGGCGTCGAGCCCGCGCAGGTTGGTGTTGATCGCGTAGCCGAACAGCACCAGCTGGATCGCCGGTATGCCGATCACCATTGCCAGCGTGATGCGGTCGCGGCGCAGCTGGCGCAATTCCTTGACCACGATCGCCCACAGCCGGCGCCAGCTCATGCGGCACGCTCCCGATCGACACCGCCGCTGCGCGTGGCGGCGACGAACACGTCCTCGAGGTTCGGCGGCGCGGGGACGACCTTCGCCGGCTGCTCCGCGGCGGCCAGCGCCTGCCCCATGCGCTGCGGTGCGTCACCGGCGCCGTCGGCGCTCAGCACGCGCAGGGTATTGCCGACCTGGGCCACGCCAAGCAAGCCAGGCACGTCGACCAGCGTGCGCTGGGCCCGGCGCGGATCCGTCGCCTCGACGGTGAAGGTGCGCCCTTGCAGCCGCGCGGTCAGCTCATGCGGCGTGCCGTCGGCGACCAGTACACCGCTATCGAGGATGGCCAGCCGATGGCAGCGCTCGGCCTCGTCCATCAGATGGGTGGAGACCAGCAGCGTGGTGCCAGCATCGGCCAGCTCAAAGAGCTTTTCCCAGAAATCGCGGCGCGATTCCGGATCGACCGCGCTGGTGGGTTCGTCGAGGAACAGCAGCTGCGGCTCGTGGATCACCGCGCAGGCCAGCGCCAGGCGCTGCTTCTGGCCACCACTCATGGTGCCGGCCAGCTGCTGCTGGCGATCGCCGAAATGGTATTGCGCGATCAGCTCGTCGATGCGGCGTTTCGTGGCCGCCTTCGGCACGCCCTGGATCGCGGCGAGGAACTCCAGGTTCTCGCGTACGCTGAGGTCTTCGAACAGCGAGAACTTCTGCGTCATGTAGCCGATGCGCGGGCGCAGCTCGTCGGCCTGCGCCGGGATGCGCAGGCCGAGCACCTCGATCTCGCCCTCGCTCGGCGTCAGCAGCCCGCACAGCATGCGGATGGTGGTGGATTTGCCCGAGCCGTTCGGACCGAGAAAGCCGTACACGCGCTTCATCGGCACTTCGAGATCGACATGATCCACCGCGACCAGCTTGCCGAAGCGCCGGGTCAGTCCGCGCGCACGGATCGCCACGCTGTCGGCGACGGTCACTTCACGGCCTCGCGGAGTTCGGCGTGCACCGGCAGGCCGGCAGGCAGTTCCGTCGCGTCCGCCCCCAGCGCGACTTCGGCCAGATAGCTCAGCCGCGCCGCGTCGTCGCCGATCAGCGCGTAGTACGGGGTGAAATCCGGCTCGCTGCGGATCATCCGCACCTTGCCGGCATACGGTTGGTCGCGGCCGGCCACGAAGACCCGGATCGCGTCGCCGACGCGCACGCCGGCGCGTTGCTGCACCGGTACGTAGATGCGCGCGTACGGCGCATCGCCGGCCAGCAGGATCGCCAGCGGCGCGCCGACCGGCGACTGGTCGCCGAGCTTGTACGGCAGGCTGTCGATGCGCCCGGCGCGCGGCGCCACGACGGCCAGCTTGCCCAGCAGCACCTGCTGCGCGCCGGCTTGTGCGTCCGCGGCCGCCAGCGCGGCCCGGGCCTGCGCGATCTGCTCCGGTCGGGTGCCGTGCCGCAATTCGTCCAGCGCGGCCTGCGCCGCGGCCACCTGGCCATCGGCGTTGCCGGCCGTGGCGCGGGCGCGGTCGAGGTCGGCGGCGGCCACGTAACCGTTGCCCTTCAGCGGCGCCAGCCGCGCGTAATAGGCACGTGCCTCGCGTGCCTGCGCCTGTGCCGCGGCGAGGTTCGCCCGCGCCTTGTCGATGTCCTCGTGGCGTGGCCCGGTTTCGAGTTCGGCCAACACCTCGCGCTGCTGCCGCGCCTGCGCCTGTGCCGCGGCGAGCTCGGCGCGGGTATGCGCGGGATCCAGTTGCAGCAGCGACTGGCCCGCCTTGACCTGCTCGCCCTCGCGCACGTCGATCGCCACGATGCGTTCGGCGGCCGGTGCCGGCAGCGTGATGCGGTCGTATTCGAGCGTGCCCAGCGCCTGCGGCGGCGATTTGCCGCAGCCGGCAAGACCGGCGACGGCAAGCAGGACGAGCGGCGACAAGCGGCGGATCGTGCGTGCGATTTTCATGCGGTTTCTTCCGGTTCCCTGGCAACGACGCCCTCACACAGCAGCGCGAGCGTGTGCCGCGACATCTCCTCGGGCCCCAGCCCTTCGGCACCGAAGGCGCGCCGCCAGATCGGCGCGCCGGCAGCAGGAAACAGGGTCAGGCCGACCAGCGAGACGACCAGCAGGCGCGGGTCCAGGCCGGCATTCAGCCGTCCATCTGCCTGCGCCGCCGCGAAGCGCCGGGCCAGCAGCTGCGGCACGCCGGGCACGCCCTCGGCAAACAGCACCTCACGCAGCGCGCCGCCCTCGCACAGCACCTCGCGCACCCACAGCGGCGGCAGCCACGGATGGCGCGCCACCACCACGCCGATGCCGTGCACGAAGCCTTCGATCAGCGCCATCGGATCGCCGCCAGCCTGCTCCAGTTGCGCGCGCAGCGGCACGAACACCGGCAGCAGCCGTTCGTCGATCACCGCACGGACCAGCCGTGCCTTGTCGCCGAAGTAGTAGTGCAGCATCGCCGGCGTGACGCCAGCCGCGGTGGCGATCGCCCGCAACGGGGTCGCGCCGATCCCCGCCTGCGCAAACCGCTCGATCGCGACATCCAGCAGCCGCGCGCGCAGGTCCAGGTCGTCGCCGCTGGGACGCCCGGCGCGACGCCCGGGTTTTGCCGGTTTGTTGGGAGTAGCCATACGCATAAATTAATTCAATAATTAATTATATGCAACCGCCTTGCCGCCGCCCTCGCCGCAAGCCGTTGTCGTGGCTCTTCCGGCAGCGGCGCGCTACTCTCGCGCCCCTATGAGCGAACTCAACCAGCGCGATTTCACCCTCGATCCCGAAGACAACGCCCGCCTCGCCAACCTGTGCGGACCGTTCGACGAACACCTGCGCCAGATCGAGCTGCGCCTCGGCGTGGAGATCAACCACCGCGGCGGCATCTTCCAGGTGATCGGCGAGGACGCCCCCGCGCGCGCCGCCGAGAAGGTGCTGCGCACGCTGTACGCCGCCACCGGCGACGAGGCGCTGACCGGCGCGCGGATCAACCTGCAGCTGGCCGAATCCGGTATCGACGCGATCAACGAGGCGGCCGCCGAAGGCGCCCAGGAAGTGGCGATCAAGGTCAAGCGCGGCGTGATCAAGGGCCGCGGCCCGAACCAGGCGCGCTACCTGCACGCGATCGCCAGCCACGACATCAACTTCGGTGTGGGCCCGGCCGGCACCGGCAAGACCTACCTGGCGGTGGCCAGCGCGGTCGAGGCGCTGGAGGCGAACCGGGTGCAGCGGCTGATCCTGGTGCGCCCGGCGGTCGAGGCCGGCGAGAAGCTGGGCTTCCTGCCCGGCGACCTGTCGCAAAAAGTCGACCCCTACCTGCGCCCGCTGTACGACGCGTTGTACGAGATGCTCGGCTTCGAGAAGGTCGCCAAGCTGATCGAGCGCAACGTGATCGAGATCGCCCCGCTGGCCTACATGCGCGGGCGCACCTTGAACGATTCGTACGTGATCCTCGACGAAGCGCAGAACACCACGGTCGAGCAGATGAAGATGTTCCTCACCCGCATCGGCTTCGGCACGGTGGCGGTGATCACCGGCGACGTCACCCAGGTCGACCTGCCGCGCAACACCCGCTCGGGCCTGCGCCAGGCGATCGAGGTGCTGCGCGGCGTGGGCGGCATCAGCTTCACCTTCTTCACCTCGCACGACGTGGTGCGCCACCCGCTGGTGGCGAAGATCGTGCGCGCCTACGAGGCGTTCGAACAGAAGGACGAGGGCGGCGAATGAGCGCGATGCTGACGCTCGCCGTGGGCTACGCCGTGCCGCGCGCCGGCCTGCCCGCGCCGACGAGCTTCCGCCGCTGGGTCGAGGCGGCGCTGCGCGGCGCGAAGCGGCGCAAGAGCACCGAGCTGGCGATCCGCATCGTCGATGCCGACGAAGGCCGCGCGCTGAATCGCGACTACCGCGGCAAGGACTACGCCACCAACGTGCTGTCGTTCCCCGCCGAGCTGCCGCCCGGGGTGGCGCTGCCGCTGATCGGCGACCTGGCGATCTGCGCCCCGGTGGTGCTGCGCGAGGCCGCCGAGCAGGGCAAGGCGCCGCGCGACCATTGGGCCCATCTGACCGTCCATGGCGTGCTGCACCTGCTCGGCCACGACCACGTCGAGCAGGCCGAGGCCGAGGCGATGGAAGCGCTGGAAACCCGCATCCTGGCCTGCCTGGGCATCGCCGACCCGTACGCTTGACGTGCCTTGCTCCCTCCCCTGCCCTGCAGGGGAGGGCTGGGGTGGGGTGCGCTTTTGATCTTCCCCGCCACCCGCAGCAACCCCCTCCCAACCTCCCCCTGCACGCAGGGGGAGGAGCAAAACACCGACCCCGCCTCAGCGCCCCGACTCCCTCCCCTGCCCTGCAGGGGAGGGCTGGGGTGGGGTGCGCTTTTGATCTTCCCTGCCACCCGCAGCAACCCCCTCCCGGCCTCCCCCTGCACGCAGGGGGAGGAGCAACAGCACCGACCCGCCTGAGCGCCCTGGCTCCCTCCCCTGCCATGCAGGGGAGGGCTCTGGGGTGGGGTGCGCTTTTGATCTTCCCCGCCACCCGCAGCAACCCCCTCCCGACCTCCCCCTGCACGCAGGGGGAGGAGCAACAGCACCGACCCCGCCTGAGCGCCCTGGCTCCCTCCCCTGCCACGCAGGGGAGGGCTGGGGTGGGGTGCGCTTTTGATCTTCCCCGCCACCCGCAGCAACCCCCTCCCGGCCTCCCCCTGCACGCAGGGGGAGGAGCAACAGCACCGCCCCCACCTGAGCGCCCTGGCTCCCTCCCCTGCCACGCAGGGGAGGGCTGGGGTGGGGTGCGCTTTTGACCTTCCCCGCCACCCGCAGCAACCCCCTCCCGGCCCCCCCTGCAGGCAGGGGGAGGAGCAACAGCACCGCCCCCGCCTGAGCGCCCTGGCTCCCTCCCCAGCCATGCGGGGGGAGGAGCAACGGCACGCTTGTGCCCTGAACCGTCACGTTATTTCCGCTAGAATCGGCCTTCCGCCCGGTTTCGGGCAGATTCCCAACGAGTAATGAGCGACGACCCTGGCAGTACCAGCGGCCCGGCCCACCGAACCTGGTGGGATCGACTGGGCCACATGTTTTCCGGCGAGCCGCGCAACCGCGACGAGCTGATCGAGGAATTGCGTTCCGCCCAGACCAACGGACTGCTGTCCGTGGACACCCTCACCATGGTCGAGGGGGCGATCAAGGTCACCGAACTGAGCGTGGACGACGTGATGGTCCCGCGCATGCAGATCGTGATGCTGGCGGCCGAGTCGCCGCTGCCCGACATCCTCGCCGCCGTGGTCGAATCCGGCCACTCGCGCTTCCCGGTGCACGGCAACGACAAGGACGAGATCCTCGGCATCCTGCTGGCCAAGGACCTGCTGAAGTACTTCGGCGCCGCCGAGCACTTCGACATCCGCGCGATCCTGCGCCCGGCCGTGCTGATCCCCGAGTCGATGCGGCTGAACGTGCTGCTGGAAGAGTTCCGTCTGACCCGCAACCACATGGCGCTGGTGGTCAACGAATACGGCGGCGTCGCCGGCCTGGTCACCATCGAGGATGTGCTGGAGCAGATCGTCGGCGAGATCGACGACGAGCACGATGACGAGGAAGAGCCCGAGCTGATGCACGAACAGCCCGGCGGCGACTGGCTGGTCAGCGCGCTGACCCCGATCGAGGATTTCAACGAGCAGGCCGGCACGGATTTCTCCGACGAGGAATACGACACCGTTGGCGGCATGGTCACCGCCGAGTTCGGCCACCTGCCCGAAGCCGGCGAGGAGGTCCGCATCGGCGACTATCTGTTCCACGTCACCGAAGCCGACGATCGTCGCGTGCAGGCGTTCCGCGTGGTCAAGCAGTAGCGCCGCATGAACCTGGTCAGCCGTAACCTCCTGCTGCTCGCGCTGTTGCTGCTGGCCGCGTTCCAGGCCGCCCACGCCAGCGTCGCCAACGCGCCCGGCGCCAACCTCGAGGTATCGCTGGTCACCTACGGTCCCGGCGAAACCTACTGGGAACGCTTCGGCCACGACGCGATCGAACTGCGCGACACGGTCTCGGGCGAAGCGGTCAACTTCAACTACGGTGTGTTCGATTTCAGCGAGAAGAACTTCCTGCTGAACTTCGCCCGCGGCCGCATGCATTACCTGATGGATGCGGCGCCGAGCGACCAGGACGAGCGCTACTACGTCGAGGCCGGCCGCTCGATCAGCCGCCAGCGGCTGGCGCTGACGCCCGAACAGTCCGCCGCGCTGCGCGACTTCCTGCTGTGGAACCTGCGCCCGGAAAACGCCGGCTACGCCTACGACTACTACGTCGACAACTGCACCACCCGCGTGCGCGACGCGCTGGACAAGGCGCTCGGCGGCATGCTGGCAACCCGCCTGAAGGCACGCTCCGGCGGCATGACCTACCGCCAGCAGACCGTGCGGCTGATGAGCGCACAGCCCTGGCTGATGCTGCTGCTCGACCTGGGCCTGGGGCCGTATGCCGACCAGCCGTTGAACGCCTGGCAGGAAAGCTTCCTGCCCGAGGTACTGCAGGCGCAGCTGCGCGAGGTGCGCGTCGCCGATGGCCAGAACGCCCTGCGCCCGCTGCTGCGGGACGAGCAGCTCGTCTCGCCGAACCGGCTGGACGTGCCGCCGACGACCGCGCCCGATCTGCGCCTGCCACTGGCCCTGGCCGGCCTGCTGCTGGCGGCGCTGATCGTGCTCGCCCGCCGCGGCTGGCCGACCGGCCATGCCCTGCTCGGCACGCTGCACCTGCTCGCGGCCGGCATGGCCGGCCTGCTGCTGCTGGTGCTGTGGACGCTGACCACCCATCACTCGGCGTGGGCGAATGCGAACCTGCTGCTGTTCAATCCGCTGGCCTTCCTGCTGCTGCCGACGTTGTGGCGTTCGCGCCGCGGTCTCGCCGCCTCGCGCTTCATCGACGGCGTGATCGCGCTGCAACTGCTCGCCTGCGTGGCCGCCGTGCTGCTGCACCTGCTGCCCGGCACCGTGCAGCAGAACCAGCCGTGGCTGCTGTTCGCCCTGCCGTGCTGGCTGGCACTGGCCTGGAGCCTGCGCCGGAACCGGTAACTGCGGCTATCGTGTTCGCAGTGGCTCAATTGCCCCCGCCTGCGGGCGCGGGGCATCATGCGCGCATGAACCTGACCACGCCGCCGGCCGCGACACCGACCACCGATCAGCCGATGGTGGTCAACTGCATCGCCTACAGGAACGACGGCACGCGGATCGGCGACATTACCATCGACGGGATCAGCGACGTGCTGGCGGAACCGGACACCTTCGTCTGGGTCGGCCTGTACGAGCCGGACGAGGCCTTGCTGGGGAAGATCCAGGACGAGTTCGGCCTGCACGACCTGGCGATCGAGGACGCGCATGCCGCGCACCAGCGCACCAAGCTGGAAACCTACGGCGACTCGCTGTTCCTGGTGGTGCAGACCGCACAGCTGGTCAACGGCGAACTGGCGTTCGGCGAGACGCACATTTTCTTCGGCGCGCGCTACCTGGTCACCGTGCGCCACGGCGCCTCGCAGTCCTACGCGCCGGCGCGGCGCACCTGCGAGCACACGCCGGAACTGCTGGCGAACGGTCCGAGCTACGCGCTGTACGGCGTGCTCGATTTCATCGTCGACAACCTGCTGCCGATCGTGCGCGACTTCCGCGAGGAAGTGCAGCAGCTCGAACACGACATCTTCGGCGAGACGTTCAAGAGCAGCACGGTGCGCCGGCTGTACGACATGCAGCGCGACCTGATGACGCTGCGCCTGGCGGTGGCGCCGTTGCAGGACATCGTCAACCAGTTGATCCGGCTGCACCAGGAGCTGATTCCGGAGCAGCTGCAGGCGTATTTCCGCGACGTCTACGACCACGCCTTCCGCGTCAACGAGGCGATCGGCGCCATGCGCGAGATGCTCACCGCCGCGATCAACGTCAACCTCTCGCTGGTGAGCCTGCGCCAGAACGAGGTGATGAAGAAACTCGCGGGCTGGGCGGCGATGCTCGCCGCGCCGACCTTGCTCACCAGCTGGTACGGCATGAACTTCACCCACATGCCCGAGCTCGCCCAGCCCTGGGCCTATCCCGCCATCATCATGGTGGTGGGCTGCGTGGTCGGCGGTATCTACCTCGGGCTCAAGCGCGCGAAGTGGCTGTAGCGGCGGTTGTCGCTGTCATGCGGAACGTTCAAGATGTCCGCTGGCCTTCACCCGCACGCGATCACCGATGAACGACTCCGCAAGCCGCATCCCCGCCGACGCCGATGCCCCGGTGGAAACCCTGTATGAGGGTCGCTGGCTGAGCCTGCGCAAGCGCGGCCGCTGGGAATACGCCGAGCGCAACAATCCCGGTGGCGCGGCGATCATCCTGGCAGTGACGCCCGAGGACAAGGTGCTGTTCGTCGAGCAGTACCGCGTGTCGATCCTGCAGAACACCATCGAGATGCCGGCCGGACTGGTCGGCGACGAACGGGGACGCGAGGGCGAGGACGCCCTGCTCGCCGCCCGGCGCGAACTGGAGGAGGAGACCGGCTACCGCTGCCAGCGGGTGGAGTTCATCCATCGCGGGCCATCCTCGTCCGGCATGAGCACCGAGATGATCACCTTTGTGCGCGCCTGGGACCTGGAGAAAGTCGGCCCGGGCGGCGGCGATGAAACCGAGAACATCGTGGTGCACGAGGTACCCCGCGGCGAAGCCGGCAGCTGGCTGTTCGCCCGCGCCGCCGAAGGCTATTCGATCGACCCGAAACTGTTCGCCGGGCTGTGGTTCATCGAGCACGGTCGGTACTGACGCCCTGGCGCAGCGGCGCCGGCATGCCCCAGCGCATCCAGCGGATGGCCGCGATCTACCTGGGTGCCACGCAGTGGGCCGACCAGGTCTATGCCAATGCCAGCGGGAAAGCGGCCGCCGAGCAGCGGCTGCGCGTCACCTCTTCCCCACGCACCCGCCAGCGTCGGCTCAACGCCCGCGCCGCAGCCGCCACCCGGTGACCACCGCGCCGCACGCCGCCAGCGTCAGCCACAGGCATGTGGCCCACAGGTCGTTGCCCAGCCACAACACGCCCGCGACGATGCCCACGACCAGGGCACCCAGGCCCAGCGCGAGCCAGCCGTCGGGGTGACTGCGCTGCGTGGTGAGCAGCAGGAAGGCACCCAGCGAGGCCAGCAACACGGCGAGGATCCGCCGGATCCAGACGAACTCCGGCGGTATCGGCAGGTCCGGGAAGGCGTCCAGCACCGGCACATCGCCGAGCTGCACCATGTAGCCCTTGCCGTCGGCGGCATCGGACGCCGCCACCAGCCGGTCGCCGTCCAGGCGGCCGATGACGGTCAGCTGCTGCAGCGGCACGGCCGACCAGCTCACCCGTACGTCGCCGAGCCGCGGATCGCCCGGCCGCGCGCTGGTCACCAGGTAGCCCTGGTAGCGACTGAAGCTGGCCGCCAGGTTTTCCGGCAGGGCCGCCGCATCCGGCTCGACCCGTTGCGTGCCGGGCAGCGCATGCAACAGTACCCGGTCGAGATCGAAACCGCCCAATCGCACCAGGCCGGCGTCGAACTGCCTGCCGCCGATCGGGAAGCTCCCCGGGTTCGCATGCCCCTTCGGATCCTCGAAACGGCTGGCATCGACCGGCCGGTCGAGCCAGTCCAGCTCGTAGTGCATGTTGCTGCCGAAGCGCACCTCCCGCCACTGGAACATCTCCACGTGACGCACGAGTACCGGCGTGTCCACGCGCTGGTTGAACTCCGCGTCGTACGGCGCTTCCACCACCTTCGGCGTGCCGACCACGCGTACCATGCCGCCATGCAGGCCAGCCGGCGCGAGCCCATCCGCACCGAGATCGATCACCTCGCCGCCATGCTGGCTGGCCACTGCGCGGTAATGGAGCAGGCCGCGTGCGGTCATCGCCGCCAGCCCGATGCCGGCGAGCACCAGCAGCGTACCGGCGATGTTCAACGCCAGGCGGCGCATGGCGGTTCCCCCGCGCCCGCTCATCAGGCCACTCCCGCCAGGGTGGACGGCGGCATGCCGCGCAGCGCGCGCTGCTCCTCGGTGGTGCCGAAACGGCCGCGCCCGTCGCACGTCACCGTTGCCAGCGCGCAATCGTGGTCGTGCGTGAAGAACAGCCGCACCCCGCGCGCCAGTTTGTCTTCCAGGAACACGCGCTTCTCGTCGATCAGCTTCTCCGGCCAGCGGTCGTAGCCCATGGTGATCGGCAGGTGCACCCAGAAGCGGCCGGGGATCAGGTCGGCGCAGAACACCACGCCGCCGACTTCGGCCAGCATCAGGCCGGGTGTATGGCCGTCCGAAAAGAAGAAGCGCACCGACTCGCCCAGTGTCCGCGAATGTTCGCCCTCGACCAGCTCCAGCCGGCCGCTCGCTTCCAGCAGCGGCTGCAGCTCCGGCACGAACGAGGCGCGGTCTCGCGGATGCGGGTGCGTGGCACGGTGCCAGTGCTGCGCGCCCACCACGAAATGCGCATTCGGGAACAGCAAGCGTGGCGGCTGCCCTTCCTCCCATGCTGCCAGCAGGCCGCCGGCATGGTCGAAGTGCAGGTGCGACAGCACCACCACGTCGATGTCCTCGTGGGTGAGCCCGGCCTCGGCCAGCGAATCCAGCAGCACGTGCCGCGACTCCACCACGCCGTAGCGCTCGCGCAGCGCCGGCTCGAAGAACGCGCCTATGCCGGTCTCGAACAGCACGTTGCGCCCGTCCAGATCCTTCACCAGCAAACAGCGGCAGGCCAGCGGAATCCGGTTCTCCGCATCCGGCGCGATCCAGCGCGACCACATCGCCTTCGGCGCGTTGCCGAACATGGCGCCGCCGTCCAATTGCTGCGAGTTGCCCAGCAGAGACCAGAGTTCCATTTTCAGATACCTCGCGTTGCCACGGATTCGTCAGGAACGAATCCGGACGCCGCAGGCGGCCCTGCGCGCAGCGCAGGGTGAGGCCCATGGATGGGCCGAACAAACATGGCGCCGCCGTCGAGTTGCTGAGAATTGCCGGTGAGCAAGAACAATTCCATGGTCTGACCTTGCTGAGAACTTCGAAAAACCTCGATTTGGACCGTCGTCCCAGCGAAAGCTGGGATCCAGTGACTCTGGCTCACCGAAACCCTGGGCGCTGGATCCCGGCTTTCGCCGGGATGACGGGCAATGGCCAGTTTTTCGAAGGACCTACTGCACCTTGCCCAGCCCCGACGGCCGACGTGGATCGCTGGCGGCATCGAGCTGGTTGGCCTTGCGGTCCCAGGTGACTACATTCATGAAGCCCCACGACTCGCGCGGCTTCAGCGCATAGCCCATCTTCGTCAGCGCCTCGCTGGTGGCGGCGTCGAACGTGCCTTCCTCCACGTTCACCACGTCCGGCAGGTACTGGTGGTGGAAGCGTTTGTGCGCGGCGATCTGCTGCGCGCTCTCGCCGTCGATGAAATGCAGGATGCCTTCGAGCACCTGGGTGATGATGGTCGAGCCGCCAGGCGAGCCGATCACCGCGGTGCGGTCGGCACCGATCACGATGCTCGGCGACATCGAGGACAGCATGCGCTTGCCGCCCTTCGGCGCGTTCGCCGCACTGCCGAGCAGGCCGTATACGTTGGGCTTGTCCGGCACCAGCGCGAAGTCGTCCATCTCGTCGTTGAGCAGCACGCCGGTGCCCGCGGCGACGAAGCCGGAACCCATCGTGTAGTTCACCGTGGAGGTCACCGCGGCCATGTTGCCATCGGCGTCGATGATCGAGAAATGGGTGGTGTGCATGCCCGGCTCGGGCGCCTCGGCGCGCGGCAGCATCGACGACGGCGTGGCCTTGTCGGGCAGGATGCCCTGGCGCAGGCCGGCGGCGTAGTACGGCGACAGCAGCATGTCCAGCGGCATCTGCACGAAATCCGGGTCGCCCAGGTAATCGTTGTGGTCGCGGAACGCGCGGCGCATCGCCTCGATGATGTAGTGCGCGCGCGTGGCGGCATCCATCTTCGTCAGGTCGTAGCCGGACAGGATGTTGAGGATTTCAGCGATCGCCACGCCGCCAGACGACGGCGGCGGCGCGGTGATGATCTTGTAGCCGCGATAGTCGACGCTGATCGGCGTGCGCTCCCTGGCCTGGTAGCCGGCCAGGTCGGCCAGCGTCCAGTTGCCGCCCGCGGCGCGTACCGCCTTGACCAGCTTCTGCGCGGTCTCGCCCCGATAGAAACCGTCGTGGCCGTGTGCAGCGAGCAGTTCCAGCGTGCGCGCCTGGTCCGGGTCACGCCAGACCGCGCCTTCCGCCGGCGGCTTGCCGCCCGGCAGGTACTTGGCGGCCGAAGCGGGCCAGCGCTCGAGATCCTTCTGCGTGCCGGCGATCGCGCCGCGCAGGCGCGCGTCCGGCTGGAAGCCGCCGCGCGCGATACGGATCGCCGGCGCCAGCGACTGCGCCAGCGGCAGGCGCCCGTAGCGCTTGGCCAGCAGCACCAGCCCGGCCGGCTGACCGGGGATGCCGGCCGACAGCGGCCCGCGCAGCGCGGTGTCGCGGTTCGGGCTGCCGTCCGGGTTGAGGTAATCCTTCGGATTCACCGCGGCCGGCGCGGTCTCGCGCGCGTCGATGAAGATGTCGCGGCCGTCCTTCGCCCGGTGCAGCACGGCCATGAAGCCGCCGCCGGTGCCGGAACTCTCCGGCTCCACGATCGACAGCGTGGCCGCCACCGCCACTGCCGCGTCGAATGCATTGCCGCCCTTGGCCAGCACTTCGAGGCCGGCTTCGGTCGCGTGGAAGTTCGCGCTGGCGACGGCCGCATGGCCGGGGCGCATGGAAGCGGCACGGGCTGCCGCCACCGGAGCCGGCTTCGCGGCGCCGTCGGCGGCAACCGCGCTGCCACCGACCAGCAGCAGACTCAGCGACAGCACACGCCAGTTCAGGGAAAACCTCATGCCGCGGATTCCTTCGCCATCAGGTGGCGGTATTTGAGTTCGAGCTGCTCATGCGATTCGGCGTGGTCGGGATCGCCGATGATGCATTCGACCGGGCATACCACCACGCACTGCGGTTCGTCATGATGACCGACGCACTCGGTGCACAATGCCGGATCGATCACGTAAAACTCCTCACCCAGCGAAATGGCATGGTTCGGACAGGCCGGCTCGCAGACGTCGCAATTGACGCAGGTGTCGAGGATTTTCAGGGACATGGCTGCCGATACTACATGCTGGGGTGCGGCGCTCGGGGAGGAGCGCGCCGGGAAATCCGCGGCGAGCACCCGGCCGCCGCTCCCGCGACGCGGGGCGGCGGCGCGATGCCGCGCCGGCGGGGCCGGCGCAGCGCCGTGCTTACATGGCGACGAAGCGGACCGTGGCGCCGGTGGGCTTCAGCACGTCGTCCACGCGCTGCTGGTCGGCCGTGGCGCCGATGAACAGGACGATCACGTCCTTGAACGAGCCGGGCTTGGCATCCTTGAACGCCGCGATGACCAGGTCGGCCGTCTTCGCCGAATCCTGGCCGGCGAACACCAGCATGTTGCCCGGCAGCACGCCGCGCGCAACGGCATCCTCCACGTTCGACAGCTGGCGGCCGCGGCCGGCCACGGCGTCCTCGGAATCGCCCGCCGGCACCAGGTACGGATACGGGCGGTCGGCCTTCATGCCCTGCATGTTGTTCTGCACGATCTGGCCGAAGTAGGCGTTCCACGCCTTGCTGTCGTTCGGATCGGTCGGTTTGGCCGCCTGCTGGCTGGCCTGCGGGCCGGCCTGCCCGGCGGCTTCGTGTTTGCCGCAGGCGCTCAGGGCGAGACCGGCGGTCAGTGCGACGGCAGCAATGAGAACGGACTTACGCATGGTTGTCACCTTCTGTTTCGGGTTGTTTGTTGGAGCCGGTCCGGCCCTTCTGCCAGCGCTGCCGCATGGCCTGTTGTACCGCCGGATGCACGAAGCCGGAGATATCGCCGCCTAGACGGCCGATCTCGCGTACCAGCGACGACGAGATGAAGCTGTATTGTTCGGCCGGCGTCAGGAACAGCGTCTCGGCCTGCGGAATCAGGTGGCGGTTCATGCTGGCCAGCTGGAACTCGTATTCGAAATCCGACACCGCGCGCAGTCCGCGGATGATCACGCCCGCACCGATCTGCTGGACGAAGGTGGCCAGCAGGCAGTCGAAGCCGCTCACCTCCACGTTCGGCAGGTCGGCCAGCGCCAGCCGCGCCAGGGTGATCCGCTCGGCCATGCTGAAGCCCGGGCCCTTGCTGGAGCTGTCGGCCACCGCCACCACCACGCCGTCGAACAACGACGCGGCGCGCGCCACCAGATCGGCGTGGCCGTTGGTGATCGGATCGAAGGTGCCCGGGTACACGGCCAGGCGCGGGTTGCCCAATGGTTTGCTCACGAGACGGACACGACGGATGGATTGACCCTAGCTTAACGGAAGCGCGCGCCGATAGAGCGCAAAACGCACCTCGCCGGCCTGGCCTTCGCGATGCGGCTGCCAGGCCGGCGGCAAGGCCGGCACATGGCCACGCGGCGATTCCACGTAAATCCACGCCTGCGCGGCCAGCCAGCCGCCTTGCTCCAGCTGCCGCGCCAGCGTCGGCCACAGGTCCAGTGCAAACGGGGGATCAAGGAAGACCAGGTCGTGCGGCCGCCCCGCCCCCTGCAGGTACAGCCCCGCATCCAGCCCCGCCACCTCGCCGCCCGGGGCCTTGAGCCGCGCCAGGTTCGCGCGCAGCGCCTGCGCCGCGCGGGCATCGCGCTCCACGAACTGCACGCCGGCGGCGCCGCGCGACAGCGCCTCGATGCCGAGCGCGCCCGTGCCCGCGCACAGATCCAGGCAGCGCGCACCGTCAAGCACCGGCGCCAGCCAGTTGAACAGCGTTTCGCGCACCCGCTCGGGAGTGGGGCGCAGGCCGGGCAGGTCCGGCACCTCCAGCCGCGAATTGCGCAGGCTGCCGCCGATGATGCGGACCCGCCCCGCCCCGGCCTTGTGCCCGCCGTTCATGCCGTCGCGCCCTCAGCGGGCGGTACAGGTTGGAGTGTTAGCATGCCGCCCATTGTCTTTGAATCGCCGCCGCAATGCTCAAATTCTGGAAGAAGAAGCCCACCGGAAAGGATGTCGGGCAGCCCGCCGCCACGGCCCCGGCGGCCGATGCCGTCGCACCGGAAGGCGACGAGGCGACGCTGCACGAGGCGCTGGCGGAAATCGCCGCGCCCGCCGAGACCCGGCCCGACCACGAACGCTTCATGGCGCCGGCCGCGGAACCCGCCGCTACGGCGCCGGCCCCGCGCAGCTGGCGCGAGCGGCTCTCCGGCAATGCGTTCGCGCGCGGCCTTGGCGCGCTGTTCGTGCGCCACCCGAAGCTCGACGATGACCTGCTCGACGAGCTGGAAACCACCCTGATCACCGCTGACGTCGGCATCGAGGCCAGCACCGAGCTGGTCGAGAGCCTGCGCAAGCGCATGCACCGGCGCGAGTTCGCCGACGCCCGGGCGCTGCTGGCCGCGTTGCGCCAGGCGCTGGTGGCCCTGCTCAAGCCGGTCGAGCAGCCGCTGGACGTACGCGGTCGGCAGCCGTTCGTGGTGCTGGTGGTGGGCATCAACGGCGCCGGCAAGACCACCACCATCGGCAAGCTGGCGCGCCGCTGGCGCGATGAGAAACGCGCAGTGATGCTGGCCGCCGGCGACACCTTCCGCGCCGCCGCGGTCGAGCAGCTGAAGACCTGGGGCGAGCGCAACGCCGTGCCGGTGATCTCGCAGGGCCAGGATGCCGACGCCGCCAGCGTGATCTTCGACGCATTGCAGGCGGCGCGCTCGCGCGGCACCGACGTGCTGATCGCCGACACCGCCGGCCGCCTGCACACCCAGGGCGGCCTGATGGACGAGCTGGGCAAGATCGCCCGCGTGCTGAAGAAGCTCGACGCCGACGCGCCACACGAGGTGCTGATGGTGATCGACGGCACCACCGGCCAGAACGCGGTGAACCAGGTGCGCCAGTTCCGCCAGATCGTGGGCGTCACCGGTCTGGTGGTGACCAAGCTCGATGGCACCGCCAAGGGCGGCGTGGTGTTCGCGCTGGCGCGCGAGTTCGGCCTGCCGATCCGCTTCGTCGGCCTGGGCGAAAGCGCCACCGACCTGCGCGTGTTCGAGGCCGAGGCGTTCGTCGACGGCCTGCTGCCGGCCAGCCTCGGCAGCGAGGCGCCCGGCCATGACTGAACCGCGCTGGCGAGGCTGAGCGGATGTCGCACCGCCTGCGCTTGACCTTGCTGATCCTGGGCGGCCTGGCGCTGGCGGCCGTGCTGGCCGCGGTGATCGCGGTCTACCTGCTGCTGCAGCCCGAGCGCTTCACCCGCATGCTGCAGACCCAGGCGCGCAGTGCGGGGCTCGAATTGAACCTGGCCAGCCCGGCCAGCCCCACCCTGTTCCCGCGGCCGGCGCTGGACCTGGACGGCATCACGCTCAACGCCGCGGGCGCCAGTGCGCCGATCCTGCTGGCCGCGCGCGGCCAGCTCGTGCTGCCGTGGCATACCCTGTTCGGCGGCCCCACCGTGATTTCGCAGCTGCGGATCGACTCGCCCCGGGTCGACCTCGACGCGCTGCAGGAATGGCTCGCCGCGCTGCCCGCGCACCCCGCGGGCTCGCCGCCCAACATCCCGCGCATCGATACCGGCGTCGGCATCCGCCACGGCAGCCTGGTGCGCGGCAACGCCGTGCTGCTCGACAACGTCTCGCTCGAAGCCGGCCGCCTGATCTCCGGCCAGCCGTTCCCGCTCAACCTGTCCGCCACCACCGCGGCACACACGCCGCTGCAGTTGCGGTTGTCCGCCACGCCACGCATCGAAGGCAGCACGCTGCAACTGGACAACGTCAGCCTGCGCCTGGCGCAGGGCGGCACGACCACCCTGGCGCTCGCCGGCAATGCGCGCTGGCACGGCGCCGCCGATGCCGCCGCCAACCTCGCCGGCCGGCTCGACCAGGCCAACGCCGGCCAATACGACATCTCGCTGCGGCTGACCCCGGCCAACCAGAACGACCCGCTGCTGCTGGCGCTGAAACTCGACGGCCCCGCCAACCACGCCGACCTGCGCCTGCCGCCGCTGGCGCTGGCCCGCTGGTGGAGCCAGCTGGGCGATCCGCAAGGGCCGCAGCTGAGCACGCCACCGGGCAACGGCCACGCGGAAATCGCCCGGCTCGAGGTGGGCAGCGTCGCCATCGAAGGCCTCACCATCCAGGCCGGCGATGCCGCGCCGGCGCCCGCCGGCACCACGGCGAAACCCGCCGCCGGCAAGCCGCGATGAGCGCGACCCTGGCCTCCCGTCTGCTGCGCTGGTTCGACCGGCACGGCCGCAAGGACCTGCCCTGGCAGCGTGCATTCGACGACGGCCGGCGCGACGCCTACCGCGTGTGGCTGTCCGAGGTGATGCTGCAGCAGACCCAGGTGGCCACCGTGGTCGGCTACTTCGAGCGCTTCGTCGCCGCGCTGCCCACCCTGCGCGACCTCACCGCTGCCGATGAGGACACCGTGCTGGCGCTGTGGTCGGGCCTCGGCTACTACCGTCGCGCGCGTTTCCTGCATCGCGCCGCGCAACTCTGCGTGGAACGGCACGGCGGCGAACTGCCGCGCGACTTCGCCGCGTTGAGCGCGTTGCCCGGCATCGGCCGCTCCACCGCTGGCGCGATCCTGGCGCAGGCGCACGGCCTGCGCTTTCCCATCCTCGACGGCAACGTCAAGCGCGTGCTCACCCGCTACCACGGCATCCACGGCCACCCCGGCGAAGGCGCGGTGGAGAAGCAGCTGTGGCAGCACGCCGAGGCGCACACGCCGACCAGCCGCGTCGCCGACTACACCCAGGCGATCATGGACCTGGGCGCCACCGTCTGCGTGCGCGCGCGCCCGCGCTGCGACGCCTGCCCGCTGGCCGCCGACTGCATCGCCCTTCGCGACGATCTCACCGCGCAGCTGCCCGGCCGCAAGCCGGCGAAATCCATTCCCACCCGCGCCACCGTGATGCTGATCCTGCGCGACCGCCACGGCCGCGTGCTGCTCGAGCGACGCGGTCCGCAGGGCGTATGGTCCGGCCTGTGGAGCCTGCCCGAAGCCACCGACCCGGATGGCGCCTGGCGCATCGCACAGCAGCACGCGCAGGTCGACGATGCCCTGGCGCTCGCACCGTTCACCCACGTATTCAGCCATTACCGGCTCGCCATCGAGCCGCTTCTCTTCGACCGCGCGACGGCGCAGCAGAGCATCGCCGATAATCCGCAACTGCGCTGGTGCAACGCCGACGAACTGGGTGCGCTCGGCCTGCCTGCACCGGTGCGCGGCCTCCTGCTGCAGATCAACGACAACGCCTGAGCAGAGCGGCAAGCTGCACTTAATCACTGTGGTCCCATCAGGATTCGAACCATGAGCCGTACCATCCATTGCGCCAAGCTCGGCATCGACGCCGAAGGCCTCGACTTCGCCCCCTGGCCAGGCCCGCTGGGCCAGCGCATCTACGCCGAGATATCCAGGATCGCATGGCAGCAGTGGCTGGCCCACCAGACCACCCTGATCAACGAATACCGGCTCAACCCGCTCGACCCGAAGGCACGCAAATACCTCGGCGAGCAGATGGAGAAATTCCTGTTCGGTGGCGCCGTCGACCAGGCTGCCGGATTCACCCCGCCCGACCTGGAGTCTTGACGAAAAGCCGTGCATTCGGTCTAATGCGCGGCTCCACGCATCATCGGCAAGCTTCGCGGCTGCCCCTGATCGCCAGGTTCCCGGCCGGGTAGCTCAGTTGGTAGAGCAGGGGATTCAAAAGACTCCTCTCGACCAAAAGTCAGGCTGTATTTTTTTCAGAAATATCAGTTAGTTAGGCCACTCATCGCAGTGACCTTATGTTTTCTGGAACCCCTGTGGAACCCCCGTGGGCAGACTTGCTCGCCTCTCCATCCCCAGCTTGGAATTTGTCGCGCGACTCATGTAACCACCTTACGACCGGTATCGATGCTCATGCTCCGCTCCCTATAATCGACAAGATAAGGAGCCCGCCCAGTGAACGAGACTTTCCAGAACGCGCCGCTGGTCGAAATCGTTGCCGAGTTGCGATGGCAAATACCGCAACTGGCGGCCGCCGATCAGGCAGGGAACCCGATCCAACTTCCCATTGTGCTGGCCGACAACGCCATGACGGCGCTGTTCCATCGGACAACCAGTGCCGTAGGCAAGCATGGGTTTGATCGACTCGAACAACTGGTTCCACCTGGCTCGTCAATGCCGGTGCTGTTGCCACAGATGATGTATCGGTATCGACGCACGGACGAGGTGCCAGTATTGGCACAGGTAGGACCGGGGATGTTCAGCGTCAATGCGTTGCCGCCCTACAAGTCATGGAAGGAGTTCCACCCTCATCTGGAAGGTGGTGTCGAAAGCCTGCTCGAAGCGCTGACTGACAAGCCAGAACTGACTGTTAGCCTGCGTTACATCGACGCCTTCAAACACGACTTGACCTCCGGCCGCGACGCCAAAACGTTCGCTACCGAAGTCATGGGCTTTCGCTTGGATTTGCCACCTACAGTGCAGGCACGCCTGACCGATGGCGCACAGGCACGGATGTCGTTCCAGGTTGCGTTACCGATTCCTGAGATGTCGATGACAATCACAGTTTCCGACGGTCAACTAGGAACGGATGCCGTCGTGCTGATGAATACTGACGTGCGCATAGAAAATGCGCTACCAAGCGACAAACAGGCTATTCTGTCAGCATTGGACAAGGCACATGATTTGATTCACGGAACTTTCGTGGACATGACCCAGTCCATACGGGACAAGTTGCAGTCGGTTCCAGCCGGGGAGAACGCATGACGTTCATGGCAGTCACGATGCCTGTCAACTACGACAATGGCGCGTCGATCACCTACGCACAGCCTGCGCCGCAAGCACGTTCGGAATGGAGCGGCGACGCCTTCAACCCTGCGCACCTGTTCGAAGCAAGCCTGCGTCAGCGCTTGGCCGAGTTGAAGTCATTGCCGGCAGGTTGGGATGGCGAAGGTGCCGAGTCAATCAGCGCCCTAACCTTACAGCAAGCGCAAGGTGTCGGCCTGCGCTTGCTGAGTCGCACTCCTCTGCCGGAAATTACACCCAATGCCGGCGATACCCTCACTTTCGAGTGGGAATCCGATGCAGGCTCAGCACTGCTCGAAATCGGCCATGCCAATTACAGCTTCTTGATGAAGACGAAGTCGGGCAAGCGCACGACCGATATGGGGCCGCTGAGCAACACCACTGACATCGACAATCTTGGCTCGCTCGTCCAGCGCGCCCTGTTCTGAAAAAGGCTCGCCCATTGGACGGGGATTTGCCGCGCGAAGTAGCGCCAGACGAGATCATCGTCAGAGCCATCAAGACGCCGTATCACTACGACGAAAAGAAGAAGCGGCTGAAATCGGCCGCATTTCGACCGCAGGCCGAGCGGGACGACGTGAGCGTGATGCGCAAGCGCCATCTGGGCAACGACGGCTGCAAGGACAAGGCCGTAGAGATCGCTGGGGCGTCCTACATCGGCTTGGCAGCCTTGCGTACGGGAGAGATCGTTGCAACGAAGGCAAGTGTCGTGGATTCCCGCGATGGCCTATTCGTCGGCCATGCACACATTGAGCAAGGGATACCCGCGCCAGCCAGTGGCCAAACTGCCGATCCAGACTTGATTGAACGCTGGAAGGCGCTTGCAGACGCAGCGCGCTATTACGCCGATGACGCGCGGCAGGTTCCAGGCTGGCACGGACCGGACATCGTCTAGCCTAGGCAAGACACCTATGGTTTAGGCTCAGATGTAGCGCTGCCTTCTTGGGGTAGCACATCACTCGGCACAAGCGCCGCATCACGGACAATGCGTTGCGCATCGTCGCAGGCCAATCGCAGGTAAGCCGCAACCAATGTCCTGCTCGGAAGTATCAAGCGATGGACCCACGGTCAGCTCTTAAATTCATCTTCAAGATCGCAATAAGTTGTATCGCAATTTTGGAGAACGACACACTCAAGACAGCCAAACGTCGTCGAGCAGGGGATGTGTGATCCCCTGCTCGACGAACTTTCACCGTAATGGCAGGCACTTACGGGTAGTCCATCAGGGTTCCATCGGAAGGTGGTTGTTTTTCTTGACATCCTCGCCACCCACCGCTTTAATACGCGGCTTACCGAAACACCTTGGCCGGGTAGCTCAGTTGGTAGAGCAGGGGATTGAAAATCCCCGTGTCGGCGGTTCGATTCCGTCCCCGGCCACCATGTAAATCAACGACTTAGCCCACTTTTCCCGGTGGGCTTTTTTGTTTGTGGTCCCCCTGTGGTCCCCTCCCCGTTCCCCAGCTCGGATGAATGTTCCCCAGCTCGACGGATCGCATCCGCAGCCGTGGTCCCCAAACCGAGGGGAATCAGGCGGAGGACAGGTTTCAGGAGTGTCGCATCTCTGAACTTCTTCGCAGGGATACAGTAACTAATTGCGTCAAGCGCGTCCCCTGGAAATCCCCGTGTCGGCGGTTCGATTCCATCCGCCGACGCCCCTCGGGTTTGGGGTATTCAGTTGTCGACGCTGGGCATTCGTTCCAAGAGTTTCTGATAGTAGGCATCTACAGCGCTCGTATCTTCGACCATGGTCCCCTCCTCCTCCCGCATAGGTTGGCTTGGATCGCCCCGGAAGGACAGCCAATTGAAGCTGGTAGTAATGAAGAATTTGTCGTCAACAAGAAGAACCTTTGCGTGGGTATTTCCCTTTCTCACTAATCGAAAATTCGGAAAAGACTTCGCTAGGGATTCCAATGACTCTCTGGCGCGTCGATCTTGGTCTTTCTCTGCCGGATCCCTCTTGCCTATGCCATATCCAATGGTGACGTCGACCCCCCGTACGAGGCAGGAGGTCAAAAGCTTCATGAAGTCCTTGTCTACGACGTTGGCGCGAATCCATGGTGAAACAATGAGGATACGGTCGCGCGCGTCCTCTAGTGCACCGCGCAGCAAGGGCGGATGCTCGTAGACGCTCAACACGCGAATATGGGCCGCTGAAACGACTGCCACTCGATCCCTTTTCAGGCTGAGCACTGGACGATGCCCCCCCAGAGGGGTCTCAGTCTCTATATCCTCGCGTAGTTCACGTGCAACAGCCTGCACCTCGCGGCGACGTTTGTCGGCGTCAAAAAGCATCCCGAACAATGACGACTTCTGTGCGGCACCGCTTCGTTCGTAGTCGACTTCGTGTTCTTCCGACTGCCTTCCATCAATCGCAAACGCAATCGACATACGCTTACCGTCGGTGGACTTGAATGCAATCGCCTGGGCTCGACGAAACAAGAGATTTGCCTTCCCTACCAACGCATCAAGGCGAACAACCCGTTTGCTGGAATCGCTCGACTTTGCCATCAGCGTCAGGACGCGATTGATCTCGCCAACGTCAATATCCGTAGCACGTGGGACGCGCCTCGGCGCGGGTGTCACATACGAAACACCGATTGGGTCAAGTTGAGTACTGGTCCATAGGTCCCGAGTATCGACAGGGACGAGCCTCCTGGTGATGCCATCGACATACAGAGGCATACGTTCACGGACCAACGCTGATGACGAGGCACCTGCCAAGCGGCGTGTCCCATCCGGTGTGATGGAATACCGAATGGGCTCGAGTGAGCGCTGCGCCACGACGCCTTCGAAGACCAGTTGCCCCAATTGCGTCACTACGACCTTGTAAGGAAGGCCTAGAAATCGCTGCAGATCCTGTATGTTGTCAACCCCCTGTGAGATCGAGCGAAGCATATACTCCTCAATGGGGCCGAGAGTCGCCATCTCTTGGAGGGTCACGACACCGCTAAGGCGGAAAACTGGAAGCCCCACCTCACGATGGGCTACGACTCTGAATCCATCACGGCGATCCAGCTTTTTCGCAACGGCATCTGAGTCAATCATCAGACCACTCCTTGATCACGCAGCCCGGCGAATCTTCGATGAAGGAAATGATTTGCGCGAACGGATTGGGATGCTCGATATCGCGACAAAACTCCGTACTTCCGACTATGACCAAGAAATTCTTAGCACGTGACAACGCCACATTCAGGTGCCGCCAGTCCTTTAGCATTCCGATCTTGCGTTTTGGATTTTTCCTTGTGACAGAGTAAATGCAAATATCGACTTCGCGTCCTTGGAACGAATGCACCGAGACACAATCGACATTCAGCTTGTCAAGTGAAGGCTCCTTCCGTATTGCATTGCGGATCAAGTTCACTTGGGGTGAGTAGCCCGATATCACTCCTATCGATGGCCACTTTTCCCCGCTCAAATTCTTCTGAAAAACAAATAGCAATCGGTTAAGCAGCGCAATGATCGCCTGCGCTTCCCGGGCATTTTCATAACTCGATCCACGCTTCTTTTCTTCAAAGTTGGAAGCTGCACGAGGATACGGATCGATCCAGGTCACTGCTGTGTCGAGCCCGGCCAAGGATAGATCCGGCACAACACGAACTCTCAACGACTCGTCTTCCTCGAGTTTTCCATCGTAGAAACAGTCGCTCACCAAGCGGCCAATCTCACCTCTCATCCGGTACTGAACCGTCAGGCTTGCCTTGCAGCCATCGGCTAAATCCTTGGTCAGCTTTTCAAAGAGCTGCTCGTCAAGTTGCTGCTCGCTCAGCCCGAAGCGCTCCCTCAGCGCGGAGGACTTCATGGAATAGTCCAGCACGGCGGGAAGCTGATGATGATCGCCTAGGAGGACTGCGCGCCGGGATTGAGCGAGTGGAACAAGAAGTTCCGTTGTAGTTGCCTTTCCGGCCTCGTCAATGATGCAGAGGTCGAATATTGTCCGAAGAGCCGCCTCTTCGCGGCAAAACCCAACGCATGTGCCCGCGACCACTGAGGACGAAGATATGATGGCCGCCTTGAAGTCATCGGACTGGCCAAAGCGTAGCCTCCAGTTTTCCGACAGCTGCATGAGCTCCCCCAAGGCTCGGCGGCTTTCATCTCCAAGCAGCAGTTGCGACCATTCGCGCAGTTCCTCAATGGCAAGTTTGGCAAGGTCTGCACCGTCCTTGCCAAGAGTCACCAGCTTTTGCCTAGCCGCACTGACTTCAGCACGCGTCACGACAAGTTCGGCGTTGACCCGCTCAAGCTCTCCCTCCAGGACCCGTGCTCGAATGTTACGCGCCGACCTTTCACTGGTGCTGGCTGGGGTTTCGTCGGAAAAATCCGCAGCAACGGCTTCGATCTCCTTTTTTAGGTCGGCCAAAGCCGACTCTGTGCGCAGGAACTCCGTCATCGCCCCTATTAGATCGAGTACATAGAGGCCCAGTTCCACTTCCTTGCCATCGATATGGAGAGCTGCGGCACGCTCCTCGATGAACTGGCGTGCCGATAGCGTCACATGGGCCCTTAGCTCAGCACAGCGCTGGTCGAGGCTACTCGATGCAACTCTTGCATCGGCATCTTTCGAGCCACTCCCAATCCGCACGCATGAGATGTTGCTGTCTGAACCCAACAGACGTTCAAGAGCGTTATCCAAAGCAACATGGGTTTGCGAGGCCAAGAGAATACGGCACTCCGAGTTCGACTTGATCGCCTGCCGAACTAGCTCAACGATTAACTTTGTCTTGCCAGTTCCCGGAGGTCCATGGGTGACGATTAGATCGGCACCTGCAGCGAAGCGCGACACAACCGATTTCTTTGCATCATCCAGGGACTTATCAAAAAAATTGGCTACTTGGCCAAAACTAAGCTCGACTGATCCTTCGCTGGCTCCAGTCAATAGTTCTCGCAAACGGGAGCTCGGAGTTTCTTGTGCTTTGAACTTCTCGACAGCTCGTGCTTGACGATCTAGTGCGACCTTGGTTTGCTGCCAATCTATTTCCAGCACACCTCTGCTCGGAATTTTGTCAAGGTCAAAATGAGGCCTTGTCGAAAGAAGGACGCATCTGTTCCCGCGAATGGACTCGATTTCGCCTCGAAACACCCATGACCCGTCCAGGGATATGACACGCATCTCCTCTTCAACTGCGTCATCCGGGTTCTCCACGACCGCGATCAGCCTGCTCCCGTCTCTCTCAAGGTTGGTAAAGCACAATGCTGGAACGCTGTTCTTAGCAATGAACCTCAATGCTTCAAGGAGCTTTCCCCACCCTGATATTGTCCTATCGACATCATGACGCTCCGCCTGATTTCTTTCGTCGAGGTAGGCTTCCAAGCCGTTGTAAAAGAGCTCGAGTGAATGAGCAGCGGACTGCTTTGCGCTCTCGCCACGAGGAAGGCTGCTTGCGAACTGCACCTGCGGAATCCACCTCTCGGACTGGAATAGCGCGTCGAGACGGAACCTCTTGCGCACGGCATCGACGACTACAAGGTGATCCTTCGTCACGCGGTCCGGCACGGCTAATAACCTGTACGAAGAGGTATCGAGCCGAATGCAGCCGTTCTCCGCGGTACTCTCCGTCGGAGCTACTGCAACCACATCGTTCAGCTCTGCGACGAGGAACTCCGCTACGGATAAATTTGACTCGAGTCCGTCGTTACTGAGAAGGACTTTTTCCTCGATACCTGGTGCCAAGCGAATTGCAACTGGGGAATGTTCGATGTCCGGCGTTGAGCTATCTGTTTTGTTGAGCGATTGGTTAAATTCAACAATATTGTTGAATCTCTCATTGGGAATCCTACTTAGCGCCCGTATCACGGTCTCGCGCACTCCTTCCGGTAGTGCCACTCTGCCTAACTCCTCATACAGCTCTTCGTGATTGGCTAGCGGTTTGCCAGCGATTGCACGAACGACGATTGCACAGAAGGAATAAGGGTCGCGCGTATACGTATAAGTCCCTGTATCTGCTTCTGGAAGACAGTACGGCACTGTCTTCCAATCCATCACAGTTAGTCCGATGCCTATGCTGTCTAGCTTGGCCTGTCCAAAGTCGATGATTTTTACTTGCTGAGAAGGAGTGACAAGGATGTTGCCTGTTGACAGGTCGCGATGTGCGATATTGCGTTCGGCCGCATACATCATCGCGTCCAAGATGGCCGCACCAAAACGTTCGTAGAACAAGTCCCAGGACATGGGTCCGATGGTCCCCAGATGCTCTTCGAGGGTGAGGCCTTCGATCCATTCCAAAGCGATGAATCGCTCGGAAGTTTCCTCGGATCGGCCGGCACCGACCACCCGTACGATCGAGTCGTGTCTCAGCTTTGAGAGCGCCGCCTGCTCGCGGCTCCATAGTTCACTGACTATGGCTGGATCGCGGCCATTGATGGTGAACACCTTCAGGGCGACTATGGCATCTGTCTCATGATCAAAGGCCTTATAGATTGTGGCCGTCCCACCACTTTTTTGTTCGGCAAGGATTGTAAAGCGCTCAGCGAACTTCACCCCTCCTGGCATAGCCCTTCCCCCCAAAAAACTCGAATCCATTGGGTGATCCCATCCTAGGTCCTACCCCGTTAACGGACACTTGCCAAAGCAAGCGTACGAGAGAGAGTTACGTTGAACGGCAGCAAGGGTAGCGATTTCTGCCGGTCAATGCCGGCCTTCGGCTGATCATATTGCGCGACGGCCAAGTCAGCGTCTATCGGTTGCGTGATGCAATCACCCTGGGCACGCAATCTGGGAGGCCGCCAACCGAACGCTCATGACTCATGTGATCTTCAACAACATTTTCGAGGGTCAGAAACCCCGAAACGGCGCTCGCTGCGGAAGATCCTAGCGGTGTAGCCCCAGTCAGGCCTTGGCGCAGGTGAATGCCTTTTTCCTAGCCTCATTGCGCTTCTGCCGTTCGCCCCTGTATGTGCTTCCCCGCTTTTGCGCTGCGTTCAGCACCTGCCACCTTCGCGTCGAATACGGCATGGACCTTGATGCCGCCCTCTCGTTTGACGCGTAGAGCCTTGGCCACGCCAAGCAAGCCGCCCTCATTCGCGTATTGCCTGGCCACCGTCGACTCGTAGCCGAGGTCCACCGAAGCGAGGGCGTCATCGTAGTCAAAGCCGACCGTGACCCCGTCGAGCAGCGACAGGTCCATGTAGCGGCCGCAGGTGAACAAGACGCCCTGGAAGTTGCGGATGAACCGCTCGTTCCACTCCTGGTTGTCGCCAAGACCCCTGAAACTCAGCTGGCAAGAGGGCACGGTGGAGGGTGGTAGGGCCTCCCGTTCCTGCTCTGGATCGTCCTGACTCATCCCTGTGCCCCCGATTGCGTGCCCCCCTTTCTACACCCAGTCCCATGGCGGTGCGAAGGCCACGACTCGTGGTCACGCCTCTCCATCTTCTTGCCGTTCTCCATTTGTCCCCTTCCCCACGAACCTCATTCGTACCGATGTGACCCAAGATTGTGGTCCCCCTGTGGTCCCGGGTAACAGAGGGATGGAGAGGGAGACAGGAGGAATACGGGAGGAAGACAGGCGTTTAGAATGGCGCCATTCCGCGCTTTTGCGGGTGGAAGCAACCCCGAATTTCGTCGGTGTATCGGTTGAAAATCCCCGTGTCGGCGGTTCGATTCCGTCCCCGGCCACCATGTGCAACAGCAAGAGCCCGCTCCCACGAGCGGGCTTTTTGTTCTGCCGGGTGCGCGTGGCGTGCGCGGCGACAGCGCGATTCTCCGGTCAACGTGCGAAAATCGGGCCACCCACCGATAGCACCACTCCATGACTGCCCAGAAATACGACTTCCGCCAGTTCCAGGAAGAGCTCGCCAGACTCGAACGCAAGGTCGAACAGCAGAAACCGGCCAAGCCGCTCGGCAAGAAGGCCGCGGCGGCGCAGCGGCTGGCGATGGCGCGGGAGGAGTTCCTGGCGCTGCGCAACCGGCACGAGCTGAGCGTGGCGGAGGTGGTGGCGTTCTTCCCGGAGGAGGAAGGCATTGCCTACCTGCAGCAGCTGATTGCGGCGGCGCAGGCGAAGCCACGGCGGACGCGGAAACGTGTAAACGAATGCTGACGAAGGACCGCTACATGATGAGCATGCCGAACGACACTCACGCCCTGTCGCCCGATGCCCCCAGCCGGCAGCGGCGGACGCTGGCAACGCTGATGGTCCTGGCCCTGGCCACGCTGGGGATGGGTGGCTGCGCCTCGCTGCGCGGTGGACACTCCTCGGTGGTGGTCACCCCATCGTCGGCGCCGACATCATCACCGGCGAGTGCATCCAGGGAGCCGTCGCTGGCCGCCGTCGGCAGTCAGCTCCAGTCCGGCCACTACGCCGAAGGCGAAAAAGCCCTGCGGCAGTATCTGGAACAGCACCCGGGCGACCGCGCGGCGCAGGCCATGCTGCGCCAGCTCACCGCCGATCCGCGACAGGTGCTGGGCGAGCGCTGGCGGGCGCACGTGGTGCAGCCGGGCGATTCCTACAGCACCCTGGCCGAACGTTATCTCGGCGACCCGAACCTGTTCCTGATCCTGGCCCGCTACAACGGCTCGACCAATCCTTCCCGACTGCGCGTCGGGGAGACGCTGCACATGCCCCTGTCCGCTGCCGATACCGCGGCGCCGGCGCCGGCGGCAGCCGCCACGACGACGACGCCGGCGACCGTGCGGGGCACCGAGGCACCGGCCGCGGCCGCTCGGCGGTTGCAGGAGGAGAGCGTGTCCCTGCTCGGCCATGGGCAACAGCAGCAGGCGCTGGCCCGCCTCGACCAGGCGCTGGCCATCGACCCTCACCTGAAGCCGGCCGGAGCCGGGGCGGCCGCGCTGCGGACGCAACTGCTCGACTCGTACCACGAACGCGCGATCGTGCTGTACCGCGACCAGCAGCTGGACAAGGCCATCGCGCTGTGGGACCGGATACTTGCGATCGAGCCGGACTACGAACCGGCGATCGTCTACCGCACCCGGGCGCGCGAGCTCAAGCAGCGGCTCAAGCAGTATTGATCTGCGGCTCAGGCCCTGGTGGCGCCGCCTTCATCGGCCGCGGCCAGGATGATCTGCGTCGGTCGACTGACGTCATCGACGGCGTCTGCCGGCGCAGACTCCCCTGGCTGGCGCTGGCGAGCCTGCAATGCGCTGTTCATCACGTTGAAGGCGGCGAACAGCCGACCCAGCTCGTCGCGGCGGACCAGCCTTATGCGATGGCGAAAGTCCCCCCGCGCCACCCGCAGCATCGCGTCACCCAGCAGCTGCAGCGTATTGAGCGGCCGACGGAACAGCCAATAGGCCGCGCCGACGACAGCCACCAGGGTCAGCACCAGTACGCTGGAGATCACCCACAGCGTGGTCCTTTGCGCCGCACGCAGCGCCGCATTGCTGACCCCGAGGCGCAGGTCGCCCACCGTTTTTTCCTGGTACTGGATGGGCACGTCGAACAGCAGCATCCCCCCTTGATCGCGGTTGCCCGCGTCCTGGCCGAGATGGGTCCGGATATCGCCAGGCCGCGACAGGTCTTTCATCCCGTCCTGGGCAGGCAATTTGTGGCCGATCTCCGCCTGCTGCGTGCTGGCGATGATGCTGCCGGCACGATCGGCGATAGCCAGGTAATGGATCTGCCGGTTGCGCGAGATGTCGCCGACCAGGGCGCGGGTGGCGGCGACATCGCCGAGCAGCAGGTTCTCGGCCGATTCGCTGGCGATCATGCGCCCCATCGAGCTGCCGAAATCCAGCGCCACGCCGGTCACCGCGGTGTTCTGCTTGGCGTAGATCGCTGCCAGCCCCAGCGCCAGCACCAGGCTCAGGATCGCACCCAGGCTGCTGGCCCAGCGCAGGCGCAATGAAATGATGCGGGTCGCCAGCGGGTTTTCGCGCTCGCGTTCGTACTCGCGCCCTGCCAGGCGCAGGTCGTCGATGACCTCCGCGCCAGCCTGGTAGCGCGACTGCGCCGCGGGCGCCAGCAAGGTGCGCACGATGCTGATCAGGATCGACGGCGTCGCCGGATCGCGCGGCCGGATCGGCGGGCGCGGCGAACGCAGGCGCTTCCTGATCAGCTGCTCCACGTTGCCGACGTCCGGCCACGGCAACTTGCCGGTAACCAGCCAATACAGCACCACGCCCAGCGAGAACAGGTCGCTGCGCGCATCGGCCTGCTCGCCGCGCAGGCGCTCGGGCGCCATGTAGGCCGGCGTGCCGCCGATTTCCGCGGACAGCCCGCCGCCGTCATGTGGCGAGCCGCGGCGCTCGGCGATGCCGAAGTCGCTGATCTTGGCGTAGCTCCAGCCATCGGCCAGCATGACGTTCTCGGGCTTGACGTCGTGGTGGACGATGCCGCGGGCATGCGCGTAGTCGAGCGCGGCGGCGAGCTGCCCGGCCAGCTCGATGATCGCCGGCAGCGGCGGAAAACCTTCGCGACTGACCTTGCTGGCCAGCGTCTCGCCCGAGAGTCGCTCCATCGCGATGTACGAGCGGCCGTCCACCGTCTCGCCCACGTCGAAGATGGTGACGATGTGCGGATGGGTCAGATGTCCCGCCGCACGCGCCTCGACCAGAAAGCGGCGCCGGTAGGCGGGGTCGGCGGCGACCTCGCGATGCAGGCATTTGATCGCCACCTTGCGCTCGATGCCAGGGTCGAAACCGGCATAGACGACCGCCATCGCGCCTTGGCCGAGGATGCCCTCGATGCGGTAGCGGCCGACGCTTGCCGGGATGGTGTCCTCGCTCACGGCGACCCGAGCACCCACCAGGCGAGTGCGCCGAGCACGGCCAATGCCAGTGCGATGCCGGCGATCCGGCGCCAGGATGCGTCGACCCGCTTGCCGTGCTCGCGGGTGAGGAACACGAACTCGACCTGCCCCAGCCTGACGTGGTCGCCATGGCGCAGGACCACCTCGTGGATGCGCCGGTCGTTCACGAACGTGCCGTTGGTGGACAGCGTGTTCATGATGACGCAGTGGCCCTGCTGGTTGGTGATCCAGGCGTGGCAACCGGACACGCTCAGGTCGTCGACGACGATCTCGTTGTCGACCCGGCGACCGATGGTGTGCCGACCCGGGCGAAGCACGAAGCGGCGTCCCACGAAGCCATGGCTGCTGCCTTCCAGCACCGGTTCGTGCACGCTGATCCGGCCCGCCTGCCCCTCCTGCGCATCGCTGGCGTACTGCCGCAAGGCCTCGGTGGAAAAAATCCGGGTACCCTGCGGCCCCGGCGTGCGATCACCGGATTGGCTGGGCGTTGCTTGACCACGATCACTCATCGAAAACTCGTCCCCTGTGAACCAGGCCGAACTATAACCAACCGGCGTGCGACTCTTGTGACTGGGCGTTGACTTGCATATTTATTTCCATAATTCTAGAAATATGGAACCAACAGATGCCCTCGCCTGCCTCGGCGCACTCGCCCAGGAGCACCGCCTGACCCTGTTCCGCCTGCTGGTGCAGGCTGGCGAAGAAGGGATGGCCGTGGGCGAACTGGCCACCGCGACCGGCCTGGCCGGCGCGACGCTGACCAACCACCTGCATGTCCTCAGGCGCGCCGGACTGGTCGGCGACGAGCGGCGCGGGCGGGTGATCCAGTGCCGCGCGAACTATCTGCAGATGAACGACCTGCTCGGCTTCCTCACCGAGAGCTGCTGCGCAGGCTCGGCCACCGGCGGTTGTGCGCCGGCCCCCACCTGCCGCCCCACCCGGAGAAAATGATGAAACGCTTCCACGTGCACGTGAACGTCGACCAGCTCGACCGCAGCATCCGTTTCTACACCACGTTGTTCGGCGTTGGCCCGAGCGTGCTGAAGCCGGACTACGCGAAGTGGATGCTGGACGATCCGCGCGTCAACTTCGCCATCTCGCAGCGCGGCCGCCAGGCCGGCGTGGACCACCTCGGCGTGCAGGCGGAGGACGATGCCGAGCTCGCCGCGATCGGCGCCCGGCTGCAGGCGGCCGATGCGGTCGCGCTGGCCGAGCGCGCCACCACCTGCTGCTACGCGCGCTCGGACAAGTTCTGGGCCGAGGATCCGCAGGGCCTGCGCTGGGAAAGTTTCCGCACCCACGGCGAAGCCACCACGTATGCCGGCGCGACACAGGAAAGCGGCGCCGCCTGCTGCGGCCCGGCGCCCTCCGGCGATTCCGCTGCCACGTGCTGCCGCCCGGCCGCGAACTGCTGCTGAGATGGACATGCACACTCCTCCGTACAACGTGCTGTTCCTGTGTACCGGCAACTCCGCGCGCAGCGTGATGGCCGAGGCCCTGCTCAACGTGCTCGGCAACGGCCGCTTCAAGGCGTTCAGCGCCGGCAGCTTCCCCAGCGGCAAGGTGCAACCGCTCGCCGCCGAACTGGCACAGGCCTTCGGCTACCACGCGCCGCTGCGCAGCAAGAGCTGGGACGAGTTCGCGCAACCGGGAGCGCCGACGATCGACATCGTGATCACCGTCTGCGACAACGCCGCCGGCGAGGTCTGCCCGGTCTGGCCCGGCCAGCCGGTGACCGCGCACTGGGGGGTGCCCGACCCGGTGGCGGCTGAAGGCGACGAGGATGCGCGTAGGCGCGCGTTCCAGTCGGCCTGGCTGAGGCTGCGCCGGCGCATCGAGCTGCTGCTGGCGTTGCCGCTGGAGCAACTCGACCGGCTCGTCGTGCAGCAGCAGCTGCGCGCCATCGGCCAGACGGCGGCCGCGGATGAACGCTGAGCTCGCGGCGCCGGCACCGGCGCAACTCGGCTTCTTCGCGCGCTATCTGAGCGTATGGGTGGTGCTGTGCATCGCCGCCGGCATCGCGCTGGGGCATGTCTTGCCGGCGGCGTTCGAGGCGCTCGCGGCGATCGAGCTGCAGCACGTCAACCTGCCGGTCGCCGCGCTGGTGTGGCTGATGATCGTGCCGATGCTGCTGAAGGTCGACTTCGCGCAGCTGGCCGGCGTACACCGCCAGGCGCGCGGCATCGGCATCACCCTGCTGGTGAACTGGGCGATCAAGCCGTTCTCGATGGCGCTGCTGGGCTGGCTGTTCGTCCGCCACGTGTTCGCCGCGTGGCTGCCGGCGGAACAGCACGACGCCTACATCGCGGGCCTGATCCTGCTGGCCGCGGCGCCATGCACGGCGATGGTGTTCGTGTGGTCGCGGCTGTGCGGCGGCGATGCGAACTTCACGCTGGCCCAGGTGGCGCTCAACGACACCATCATGATCGTCGCCTTCGCGCCGATCGTGGCCCTGCTGCTGGGCGTGGCGTCGATCCGCGTGCCGTGGGGCACCTTGCTGCTCTCGGTGCTGCTGTACATCGTGGTGCCGGTGGTCGTGGCCCAGCTGTGGCGCGGCTGGCTGCTGGGCCGACGCGGGCCGCGCGCGCTGGAGGCGCTGCTGCGCCGCCTCGACCCATGGTCCACCGCCGCGCTGCTGGCCACGCTGGTGCTGCTGTTCGGCTTCCAGGGCGGGGCGATCCTGGCGCAGCCGCTGGTGATCGCGCTGCTGGCGGTGCCGATCGTGATCCAGGTGTATCTCAACGCCGGCATCGCCTATGGTCTCGGCCGCCGGCTCAAGGTGCCGCATTGCGTGGCCGGTCCGGCCGCGCTGATCGGCGCCAGCAACTTCTTCGAGCTGGCGGTGGCGGCGGCGATCAGCCTGTTCGGCCTGCGCTCGGGCGCGGCGCTGGCCACCGTGGTCGGCGTGCTGGTCGAGGTGCCGGTGATGCTGTCGGTGGTGCACATCGTCAACCGCAGCGCCGCCTGGTTCGATCGCCAACACGTCTGACCGGCGTGGCGCACGCCGACGCACCTGCGCGGCAGCCGACGCTCACAAAGCCGCTCGTGATGATGTTACTCGCAGGTAAAACCCGCGAAACGCCAGGCAATGGACCGCATACGCCGCGAATGCAGCTGAACGGGCGCGGGTTCCGACCGGCCTGTTCATCGGACGTTGATCGGAACCCTTCAAGACTCGGGCTTCCCACACAGAGAGGCGCGCCCCATGACCAACAAGCTCACTTCACTGACTCTTGCGCTGGCGCTGGGGACGCTGGCGCAGGGAGTCTCCGGCATCGCCCTGGCCCAGCAGGCGCTCACCGAACCGCAGGTACACGACAAACTCACCGCGGAAGGCTACACCAAGGTGCACGACCTGAAGTTCAAGCAGGGCATGTGGTACACCAAGGCGAAGAGCGCCAACGGCGACCGCGTCGACCTGCGCATCGACGCGAAGAGCGGCGAGATCTACCCCGACGAGCAGGTATCGCGGCTGAGCGAACAGGACGTGCGTGCCGCACTGGGAACCCAGGGCTACACGCACGTGCACGACCTGGATTTTCGCGACGGCATGTGGGAAGCCAAGGCCGACAATGCCTCCGGCAACCACGTCAGGCTGAAGGTCGACCCCCACAGCGGCAAGGTGATCGGCATCGACTAGCCTGCGGCGGTCGGACAACCTGCGCGGCGGGCACACCGGCGATCCGGCGCGCCCGCCGGCTCATCCGCGAAACGGCAAGGCCGCACCGTCGCGCATCGACGGCATGGCCGGTTGCGGCTGCGCAGCAGGCACCGCCCCGCCGAGCCAATCGGCCGCCATGCCGGCGACCTCGACGGCGCTCATGCCATGGGTATCGATGGCCCCATTGAGTCCGCCATAGGGTGCATATTTCGACGGAGCAGTGACGGAGAACAGGCCCAGCGTCGGCGTGCCGCTGGCGGCCGCCAGATGCATCACGCCGCAATCGGCGCTGATGAAGCCGTCCATGTTCGCCACCATCGAGGCAAGGCGACGCAGGTCGCGCGTGTAGTACGGGGCGAAGTCCCCGCCCAGCTGCGACCTTCCGTGCTCCGCCAGCACGTCAACGACCAGCACGTCCGGCCGCTGCTCCATCAGCGCATCGACGAAGTGCTGCCACCAATCCTCGCCGTAGCACTTGGCGCCGGTGGCGTTGGCGAAGATGCCGACGATCGTGCGGCCGGCCGGCCGAGCCGGCGACGTGCCGAGAATGTTCGCCAACGCCCGTCGCGCCTGCTGCTTCTCGCCGTCCGACAAATCCAGATTGAGCGGGGGGCACGGACGGTCCTGCCCCGGCTGCTCCCGGGCCGCGCGCAGCAGGAATACGCCTCGCTGCGCCAGGTGGTCGGGACAAGGCAAGCCGTGCCACGCCGATCCGGGATTGGTCTCCAGGTCGGGGAAACCCAGCTTGAAGCGGGCCTTGACCATCAGCAGCAGCAAGCGGCCCGACTGCGAGCCCTGGCTGCCGTCGATGGCCAGGTCGTAGGAATTCCGCCGCAGCTCCCGCAACAACCCCCTCGTGAGCCAGAGGTGCCGCGCGATCTTTCGCGGCAGGCTGAATATCCGGCGGACCAGGAAACGGTTCGCGAACAGGTGGCTGGCCGCCTCGCCGCCGACGACGAGGTCGATTTCGGCGCCCGGATAGAGCGCCTCGACCTCCGCGAGCAGCGGGCTGACCAGGATCGCGTTGCCGAGCCGGTGGTTGGGCCGGCAGATCAGGATGCGGTGGATCCCCCGCGCCGGCAACTGGCCCGGCTCGCACAACTGGCTCTCGACAGCCGCGAACAGGCGCCCCAGAAACAACGAAAGGACCCGGCGCCGAAAGACATCCCGCCACCGCGAGGCGATGCGCGGAGGAACAGGAGCATCTTGTAGAAGCACGGCGGATGGAACCATTTGAGCGCACCAGACCCCATGGGGATGACGCCATACTAGCCGGATTCACTTAGCCAGCCCTTAGATTTCACCGGTCGTCGGCCCATAAACCCACGCGTAGCGAACTGCAGCAACAGGTCGTGCGGCGACGCCCCTGCTTCAGGAATGTCTCGGGCGCCGGCTGCGCCCACCGCACAGCGCGGTCGCCGCTGCGCGGATGGACCGGCACCACCGGACTGACTACTATCGGCGGACCCTTCATCCCCGACTGGTGACTGCCCGTGAAGCGACTGCTCCTGTGCGCCCTGATCATGTCCGCCTGCGCCGCCGCGCAGGCGACCGATGCCCCGACCTTCAGCCCCGAGCGGCTGTCGGCGGACGTGAAGACACTCGCCTCGGACGCGTTCGAGGGCCGCGGCCCGGCCACGCCGGCCGAGGCGAAGACCATCGACTATGTGGTGGCGCAGATGAAGGCCGCGGGCCTGCAGCCCGGCGGCGACCTCAAGGACGGCAAGCGCAGCTGGACCCAGGCGGTGCCGCTGCTGCGCAGTGAAATCGTCGGTGCGCCGAAGCTCACGCTCACCCTCGGCGACAGCCATGAAGCATTGACCCAGGGCGAGCAGATCGCGGTGCGCGCACCGATGGACGGCTCCACCTCGGTAGCGATCGCCGACGCGCCGCTGGTGTTCGTCGGCTACGGCGTCGAGGCGCCGGAGCGGCACTGGGACGATTTCAAGGGCGTCGACCTGCACGGCAAGATCGCCGTGGTGCTGATCAACGACCCGGATTTCGAAACCGGCGTGGGCGATTTCGGCGGCAAGGCGATGACCTACTACGGCCGCTGGACCTACAAGTACGAGGAAGCCGCGCGCAAGGGCGCGCTGGGCGTGCTGATCGTGCACGAGACCGCACCGGCCTCGTACGGCTGGGCCACGGTGAAGAATTCCAACACCAACACGATGTTCGACATCGTGCGCGACCAGCCGTCCGCCGTGCATCCGCAGCTGGAAGCGTGGATCCAGCGCGACCTGGCGGTCGCGATGTTCAAGCACGCCGGGCTGGACTTCGACGCGCTGAAGAAACAGGCGCAGACGCGCGCGTTCAAGCCGGTGACGCTGAAGGGCGAGAGCCTGTCGGCCAGCTTCAAGGTCGACAAGAGCGTGATCACCTCGCACAACATCGTCGGCCGCATCGAGGGCAGCAAGCACCCGGAGCAGACGGTGATCTACAGCGCGCACTGGGATCACCTCGGCGTCGGCCAGCCCGACGCCAAGGGCGACCGCATCTACAACGGCGCGGTCGACAACGCCACCGGCACCGCCGCGCTGATCGAACTCGGCCGCGCCTTCGCGCAGGGGCCGCGCCCCGAGCGCTCGGTGGTGTTCCTCAACGTCACCGCCGAGGAGAAGGGCCTGCTCGGCTCCGAGTACTACGCCGCAAATCCGCTGTACCCGCTGGCCACCACTGCCGGCGTGCTCAACATGGACGCACTCGACCCGCACGGCCCCGCACGCAACTTCACCATTTCCGGCAGCGCCAGGCTGGGCCTGCTGGACGACCTGATCGCCGACGCGAAGCAGTACGGCATGAGCTACACCGCCGACCCGAAGCCGGAAGCCGGCCACTTCTTCCGCTCCGATCACTTCTCGTTCGCCAAGCGCGGCGTGCCGGCGATCTCGTTCGGCTCCGGCAACGACTGGGTCGATGGCGGCCTGAAGGCCGGCAAGGCGTGGGAGGACGAGTACGTCGCCAAGCACTACCACCAGCCGTCCGACGAATGGCAGGCCAGCTGGTCGTTCACCGGCATGGCGCGCGACCTGCGACTGCTCTACACCGTGGGCAGCCAGCTGGCGAACTCCGACCAGTGGCCGGACTGGAGCAAGGACTCCGAGTTCCGCGGCATCCGCGACGCCAGCGCCGCCGAGCGCAAGTAACCCAAGCTGTCGCCGGGTTCGTGTTGCGAACTGGCCTTGACCAGGTAGGGCGGGCACCGCCCGCCCTACGGACTGGGGTGGGCGGCCTTTGATCTTATCCGCCACACTCTCGACCTCCCACTGCGACCGAAGGGAGTTCCTTTGGCGCACGCAGGAAGAGGAGCAGGATCAAGATCAGTGCCGGCCGTAGGCCCAGCGCAGGAACAGCGGCAGCATCTGCTTCCATGACGCCTGGTTGTGCTGGCCGCCCGGCAACAGGAACAGCGAGGCATCCGCCCTGCGCGACGGATGCCCCGCGTAGTCCAGGTTGATCGAATAACCGAGCTGACTCAGGCCGCGCGCGCGAAAGCCGTCGGCACCGCGATAGCCTTCGAGCAGATCCTGCACGTCGTCGATCGTGTCGTTGACGCCGTCGCCGTCGCGGTCCGCGGTTTCTTCCGCCGTGCCTGCCGCGAACCAGAACTTCAGGCCGGCGCGGCGGGGTCCGCGATCGACCATCGCCTGCGCCAGCCGCGTGTGCTGGATCGCGGTGGCGCTGCTGCGGTCCGCCGCCAGCCAGAACGAGGGCGAGAAGGCGCCGACCCGGCCGAACACCTCCGGATATTGCCAGCCGAGGCTGAACGCGTTCAGCGCACCGAGCGACCAGCCCAGCATCGTGCGTCCATGCGCGGCGCGGCGCGTGCGGTAGTGCGCGTCGACATAGGGCACCAGCACGGTGGCGACCCAGGCGGAATAGTCCTGCGCGCGCACGCCGATCGGGCCGATCCGCGAACCGCCGACGAGGCTGCGCGCGCTGGCGCGATCGAACAGCCCGTAGCCACTGGCGCGGTCGTCGAGCATGCGGATCGCCACCACGATCACCGGCTCGATCGCCTGTTCGCGGTACAGCCGCGCCAGCGTCGGCTGCAGGTCCACCGCGGCCATGTCCTGGCCGTCGTTCGCGTACAGCACCGGGTAACGGCGGCGAGGGGCGTCCGCGTAGCCGGGCGGCAGGTAGACCGCCAGCCTGATCCGCTCCGGCGCGAACGCCGGCGCCTCGAGTTGCAACTGCACAGGTGCGTCAGCGGCGTCGCCCTGCGACGCGCGCGCGCTGCCGGTGACGAGCAAGGCGCCGAGCAGCAGCCACGGCAGGACGACGAGACGAAGCATCATCACGCCACGCTGGCGAACCATGCAGCGTGGCCGGGCAGCAGCAGGCGGCGGCCGTCGAGCCGGCCGGCCACCAGGCCATGCCCGTCCAGCGGCTGCGGCCTGCCGAGCTCCGCGGACAGCTCGATCGCGACGTCGGCGTCGGCCAGGTTGAACGCCACCAGCACGGTCTGCCCGGCCAGGCGGCGAGTGAACGCCAGCACCGGCTCGGCGGTGTCGATGAAGGCGATGTCGCCCCAGCGCAGCGCCGGCTGTGACTGGCGCCAGTGCATGAAGCGGCGGAAGCCGTTCAGCACCGAATGCGGGTCGGCCTCCTGCTGGCTCACCGCCAGCGCGCGATGCTCCGCCGGCACCGGCAGCCACGGCATGCCGCTGCTGAAGCCGGCGTAGGCGTCGGCATCGCTCCAGGGTATCGGCGTGCGGCAACCATCGCGGCCCTTGAACTGCGGCCAGAACGCGATACCGTAGGGATCCTGCAGCGCCTCGTAGGGCAGTTCGGCCTCGGTCAGGCCCAGCTCCTCGCCCTGGTACACGCAGACCGAGCCGCGCAGCGAGCAGACCATCGCGGTGAGCAGGTTGGCCAGCTGCGCCGACGGCCGGCCCCTGCCCCAGCGCGTCAGCACGCGCTCGACGTCGTGGTTGGAGATCGCCCAGCACGGCCAGCCGTCGGTCATCTGCGCTTCCAGCGCCTGCACCGTGCCGCGGATGTGCGCGGCGCTGAAGTCATCGGTCAGCAGCTCGAAGCTGTAGCCCATGTGCAGCCGGCCGGGACGGGTGTATTCGGCCATCGTCGCCAGCGAATCCTCCGAGGAGATCTCGCCCAGCGTGGCCGCGCCCGGGTAGCGATCCATCAGCGCACGCAGCTCGCCGAGGAACGCCAGGTTCTCCGGCCGGGTGTTGTTGTAGTAGTGGTACTGGAACGCGTAAGGGTTGTCCGGGCTGAAGCCGCGGCCCGTGCGCTTGTCCTTCGGCTTGGGCGGGTTGTCGCGCAGCTCGCGGTCGTGGAAGCAGAAGTTGATCGCGTCCAGGCGGAAGCCGTCCACGCCCTTGTCCAGCCAGAAGCGCACGCTGTCGAGGATCGCCGCGCGCACATCCGGGTGGTAGAAGTTCAGGTCCGGCTGCGAGGTCAGGAAGTTGTGCAGGTAGTACTGGCCGCGGCGCGGCTCCCACTGCCAGGCGCTGCCGCCGAACAGCGACAGCCAGTTGTTCGGCGCGCTGCCGTCGGCCTTGGCGTCGGCCCACACGTACCAGTCGGCCTTCGGGTTGTCACGGCTCTCGCGGCTTTCGCGGAACCATGCGTGCTCGGTCGAGGTATGGCTGAGCACCTGGTCGATCATCACCTTCAGGCCCAGCGCGTGCGCCTTCGCCAGCAGTCGGTCGAAATCGGCCAGCGTGCCGAACAGCGGATCGACGTCGCGATAGTCGGCGATGTCGTAACCGAAGTCGGCCATCGGCGAGCGGAAGAACGGCGCGATCCAGATCGCGTCCACGCCGAGGCTGGCCACGTAGTCGAGCCGCGCGATGATGCCCGGCAGGTCGCCCACGCCATCGTGGTTGGTGTCCAGGAAACTGCGCGGATAGATCTGGTAGGTGACGGCGCCGCGCCACCAGGGTGCATCGGTCATTTAAGCGTGTCCCCAGCACATGATGCGGGCGCGTTCCATCGCCCGTCGTTGAATGCGGATCAGCTTAGCCGCAGCCCTGTTGCGACCTGCACGGATGTGCATACGTATTCATTCGTGCTGCAGGTGCGACATGCGATATCGGCGGGACAAGCGGCCGCAGCGCATACGCTCTGGCGCATGTCAAGCCGCACCGCGGTCCACGCCGCGTGGCCCGGCTCCGTACACATGTGATGTTGCAATGCAATAAACGCTGGATGGCACCCGGCATGAATACGTATGCAGGAAATGCTTCGCTGCAGAAACCCCGGCCTACCATGGATGCACGCCGCCGAAAACCTCGGCTGCGCACCTGCCGACGGTCGTCGCCGACGGAAGCGCGGGGAATCTATCCACCAAGATCGACGGCGACACACCTTTGTGGGAGGGGATTATATGGTTCTGAAACATAACGTGCTGGCGATGGCGATCGCATCGGTGTGCCTTGGCATGTGCGCCACGGCCTACGGCGCGACCGCGCCCTCGTCCGGCCAGCAGCAGGGCACGCAGGAACAGGCGCCGGCAGCGTCGACCGACAAGGCCGACCAGAACAGCAAGGACGCCGACGGCAAGCGCAAGTCGCAGAAGCTGCAGGCCGTCGAGGTCAACGGCTTCATCAGCAGCATCGAGAACTCCACCGCGCTGAAGAAGAACGCCGACTCCATCGTCGAGGCGGTCTCGGCAGAACAGGTCGGCAAGCTGCCCGGCACCTCCATCGCCGACACGCTGGGCCGCCTGCCCGGCCTCGCCGTGCAGACCTTGAACGGCCGCCCGCAGGTGCTGACCATCCACGGCCTCGGCCCCGACTTCTCCACCGCCCTGATCAACGGTGGCCAGCAGGTCTCCACCTCGAACAACCGCGACGTGCAGTTCGACCAGTACCCGTCGAGCTGGTTCGACAACGTGGTGGTGCACCTCAGCCCGCAGGCCAACCTGATCGGCCAGGGCCTGTCCGGCACGGTCGACATGCACACCATCCGTCCGCTGGACAAGAGCGGCCCCGAGGCGGCAGTGAATGCCAAGTACATCTGGAACAGCATGTCCGAGCTGGCACCGGGCAAGGGCGTGGGCAACACGGGCCACAACCTCAACGGCGTGTGGGTGAACCAGTTCGCCGACCACACGCTCGGCGTGACCCTGGGCGTGGACCTGGAGGACAATCCCACGCAGATCCAGCATCAGGCGCCGTGGGGCTATCCCTCCGACGCGAACGGTGATGCGGTGATCGGCGGCTCGAAGAACTTCGGTATTACCGACTCGATGAAGCGCAACGGTGCGCTCGCCACCGTGCAATGGCAGCCGAACGAGTTCTACACCGGCACCATCGACCTCACCTACGACAACTTCAAGGAAGCCCAGCAGGCCAAGGGCATGGAGTTCCCGCTGTGGTGGAGCTCCGCGAAGCTGCTGCCGGGCGCCGTCGCCCAGAACGGCTTCGTGCAGAGCGGCACCTACGGCAACGTCAAGCCGGTGATCCGCAACGACTACAACAGCACCAGCGCCCGGGTCTACAACTTCAACTGGGAAAACAAGTTCACCATCAACGAGAACTGGACGATCAACGCCGACGCGAACTATTCGCGCGCTACCAACCACAGCGTCAATCTCGAGAGCTACTCCGGTACCGGCTATACCCCGGCCAACGGCGCACTCGATACCGTGGGCTTCAGCGAACTCGGCAACCGCCTGCTCAACCTCAGCCCGTCGCTCAATTACACCCAGGGCGTGGTGCTGACCGATCCGCAAGGCTGGGGCGCCGGCAACGATGTGGTGCAGGCCGGCTTCATCAACGCGCCGCGCACCGTCGACTACCTCGCCAACGTGCGCATGGCGGTGGAACGCAGCTTCACCAGCGGCCCGTTCTCCAGCGTGGAGTTCGGCGTGAGCAACAGCCGCCGCAACAAGACCTACCACATCGACCAGGCCTTCCTGACGCTGGGTGGCGGCACCCTCAGCGGCGGCAACGCCATCAAGACCGCACCGATCCAGGGCGGCAGCAGCTGCGATCCGCTGTCGTGGATGGGCATCGGCCCGCAGCTCTGCTACAACCCGTTCGCCCTGATCGGCAACGGCTCCCTGGTGAACGTGCCGACGTTCGGCTCCAACACCGGCACGCCGCCGGACTGGAAGACGCATGAGAACGTCTTCACTCCGTACGTGCAGTTCAACATCGACACCCACCTGGGCAACGTCAGCCTGCGCGGCAACTTCGGCGTGCAGGCGCAGCACACCGCACAGCGTGCGACCGGCGAGCGCGTGGCGCCGGGCAGTGCCATCACCGGCAACGGGATCAACCTGATCCCGGTAACCGGCAGCACCAGCTACACCCGCTACCTGCCCAGCGCGAACCTGATCTTCGGCTTCACCGACAACGACAACCTGCGCGTCAGCGCGGCCCGCACCCTGGCCCGTCCGCGCATGGATCAGATGAACGCCGGCCTCGGGGTCAGCGGCAACGTCACGCACCTGGCGAGCACCGACCCGAACCAGGCCTACTTCAGCGCCTCGGGCGGCAACCCGAAGCTCACGCCGACGATGGCCGACAACTTCAACGTCAGCTACGAGCACTATTTCTCCGGCCCCGCATCGGGCTACCAGTGCAACTCCGCCGACCAGAAGAACTCGGACCTGTGCCGCAGTGGCGGTGGTGGCGGCTACTTCTCGGTGTCCGGCTACTTCATCGGCCTGCATGACTACATCAACCCGAACTCGTCCTTCCTGTACAACTTCAGCCCCTTCCTGCCGTTCACCCTCAGCGCGGCGCAGTTGAGCCAGCTGGGCACCCCCTACGGCATCGTGAGCGGCCCGACCAACCAGGGCCGCGGTTACGTGAAGGGCCTCCAGGGCACGCTGAACCTGCCGTTCAACCTGCTCACCCCGGTGCTCGACGGCTTCGGCACGATCCTCACCGCCAACCGCACCAAGAGCTCGCTGGTCTACCCCGGCAATGCCACACCGATCACCGTGCCGGGCCTGTCCAAGTGGGTCGCCAACGGCACGATCTACTACCAGCACAACGGCTTCGAGGCGCGTGTCAGCGACAACTACCGCTCGAACTTCCTGGGCGAGGTATCGGGTATCAGCGCCACGCGCATCGAGCAGACGCTGAAGGGCGGCAGCAGTTTCGACGCCCAGGTGAGCTACACGTTCGATAGCGGTCGCTTCAAGGGTCTGACCCTGATCGCGCAGGGCTCGAACCTGTCGAACAAGATCTTCACCACGTTCCAGAACAACGACCCGCGCCAAGTGAAGATGTGGGAACGCTACGGTCGCACCTACTCCCTGGGTGCCTCGTACAAGTTCCAGTAAGCCGTATCGACATTACCTCCCCATGCTGCCCCGCTGTGTTTTTTCCAGCGGGGCTTTTTTTCATGATCCGCGCGGCGACAGCGGCGCGGCAATATCGACAGGGTGCCGAGGAACGATGACATGAACGACTCCCGCATCCGCCAGGTGGTGATCGTCGGCGGCGGCACCGCCGGCTGGATGGCGGCGGCGCTGCTGGCGCAGGCGCTCGGAACGGGCGTCGCCATCCGCCTGGTCGAATCGGCCGAGATCGGCACCGTGGGCGTGGGCGAGGCCACCATTCCGCAGATCCGCCACATCAACCGCTTCCTCGGCATCGACGAGGACGAGATGCTGCGCTTCGTCCATGGCACCTACAAGCTGGGTGTGCAGCTCAACGGCTTCACCCGCCCGGGCGATTCCTATCTGCATGCGTTCGGCGACCTCGGCCTGCCGCTGGGGCTGACGCCGTTCCACCATTACTGGTTGCGCGCGGTGCAGGAACGCAGCCACGCGGACGCGCCGGACCTGTGGGCCTACTCGCTCAACGCCGCGGCCGCCGCCGAGAACCGCTTCGCGCCGCTGGAGAAGATCCCCGACAGCCCGCTCGGCGGCATCCGCTACGCCTACCATTTCGACGCCACCCGCTACGCGCAATATCTGCACGAACGCATCGCGCCGGGCGCGGTGCAGCGCACCGAGGGCAAGGTGGTCGACGTGCGCCTGCGCGAGGGCGACGGCTTCATCGAATCGCTGCGGCTGGACAGCGGCGAGGTCGTCGAGGGCGACTTCTTCATCGACTGCTCGGGCTTCCGCGGCCTGCTGATCGAGGGCGCGCTGAACACCGGCTACGAGAACTGGCAGCAGTGGCTGCCCTGCGACCGTGCGCTGGCGGTGGCCAGCGCCCCGGGCGGACCGATGCGCCCGTACACCCAGGCCAGCGCGCGCACCGCCGGCTGGCAGTGGCGCATCCCGCTGCGCCACCGCACCGGCAACGGCCACGTGTACTGCAGCCGCTTCATCAGCGACGACGAGGCCGCTGCGCAGCTGCTGGCGAACCTGGAAACCGAAGCGCTGGGCGATCCGCGCCCGTTGCGCTTCGTCACCGGCATGCGCCGGCTGGCGTGGAACCGCAACTGCCTCGCGCTGGGCCTGGCCGCCGGCTTCATGGAGCCGCTGGAATCGACCAGCATCCACCTGGTGCAGTCCGGCATCAGCCGCCTGCTGGCGATGTTCCCCGACCGCCACTGCGACAGCGCGCTGGTGGACGAGTACAACCGCCAGACGCGCTTCGAGTACGAACATGTGCGCGATTTCCTGATCCTGCACTACAAGGCCACCGAGCGCACCGATACGCCGTTCTGGCAGCAGTGCGGCGCGATGGAGATCCCGCCGTCGCTGGCGCGCCGGATCGAGCTGTTCCGCCGCACCGGCATGGTGTTCCGCGAAGGCGAGGAGCTGTTCGCCGAGACCGGCTGGGTGCAGGTGCTGCTGGGCCAGCGCATCGAACCGGAGCGCCACCACCCGCTGGCCGACGCGCTGACCACGCCGCAGCTGGACGGTTTCCTCGCCGACATCCGCACCCTGGTCGGCCGCGCGAAGAACACGCTGCCGGCGCACCACGCCTTCGTGGCGCGTGCGGCCGGCAGCCCCGCCACATGAGCGCCGCAGCATATCGCCGCGGCCGGAGCCAACCATGATCCGATGCCTCGCCTCATCCCTGCTGTTCGCCCTGCTCGCCGCGCAGCCCGCGCTGGGCAGCCCCGCGCGGGCCGCCGCCGCGCCCGCCGCCACTGCGGCAGCGGCCCCCTCCGGCGTGTGGTACGAGATCTTCGTGCGCAGCTGGTACGACACCGACGGCGACGGCACCGGCGACCTCAACGGCGTCACCGCCAAGCTCGACTACCTGCAGTCGCTCGGCGTCAGCGGCATCTGGCTGATGCCGATCAACCCCTCGCCCAGCTACCACGGCTACGACATCACCGACTACTACGCGATCAACCCGCAGTACGGCACGATGGCCGACTTCGAGCGCCTGCTGCGCGAGGCGCACAAGCGTGGCATCAAGGTGATCATCGACCTGGTGATCAACCACACCAGCGACCGGCATCCCTGGTTCGAGGCCGCCCGCGATCCGGCCAGCCCGTACCACGACTGGTACAGCTGGGCCGGCCCGCATACCGACCTGCACGCCGAGGACGCCGCCGGCCCGCAGGCCTGGCACGCGCTCGGCACGGCGCACTACCTCGGCGACTTCACCCGCGAGATGCCCGACCTCAACTACGACACGCCGGCGGTGCGCCGTGAGATGGTCAAGCTCGGCCAGTACTGGCTGAAGAAAGGCGTCGACGGCTTCCGCCTCGATGCCGCGCAGCACATCTACTACGACTTCAAGGCGGACTTCCACAACCCGCTCACGCTGCAGAAGAACCTCGCCTGGTGGTCCGAATTCCGCCGCGGCCTGGATGTCGTCAATCCCGGCGCCTATGTCGTCGGCGAGGTGACCCGCGACTCCGCCGACGAGCTGGCGCCGTACTTCAAGCCGCTCGACGCGGCGTTCGACTTCCCGCTGGCGGTGCAGTTGATCGGCAGCGCGCGCGACGAGCGCGCCGGCGACCTCGGCGCGCTGCTGGCGCACACCGACGCCGCCTACCGCAAGGTCGCCGGCAAATCCGGCGTGGACGCGCCGTTCCTGTCCAACCACGACCAGGAACGCGTGATGAGCCAGCTCGACGGCAACCCGCAGCACATGCGGATGGCCGCCGCGATGCTGCTCACCCTGCCCGGCCACCCGTTCGTCTACTACGGCGAGGAGCTGGGCATGCGCGGGAAGAAGCCCGACCCGGACCTGCGCGAGCCGATGCGCTGGCACCGCGACCCGCACGGCGCCGGCGAGACGCGCTGGAAAGCCTTCAGCGCCGGCGACGGCCCCGCGGTCTCGGTGGAAGCCGAGCAGCAGGCCGGCGATTCGCTGCTGCACTACTACGCCATGCTGATCGGCTGGCGCCGCGGCATCGACGCGCTGCGCGACGGCAGGCTCAGCGCGTACCCGCTGGCCAACCCGCACATCGCCGCCTGGCGGCTCGACGACGCCGACAGCCACATGCTGGTGCTGCACAACCTGTCCGGCCAGGCGCAACAGTTGCCGCTGGGCGACACCCGCTACCACCGCGTGCTGCGGCACAGCCGCCCCGACACCGTACTGCAGCGCGGGCGCCTGTCGCTGCCGCCGTACGCCAGCGCCATCCTGGATTGAAGACGTGACCCACGAGGAGCCCGACGTGACCACCCCGCCCGCCCGCATCGCAAAACCCGGCCCGACCCTGGCCACCTGGCTGTGGCTGGGCCTCGCCCTTGCCCCGGCCGGTGGCGTCGCCGCGACCACCTCCGCGCAGACCGCACAGGCACCCCGCATGGCACAGCTGGCCGACCACGCCATCACGATCGACTTGGGCGCCGGGCAGCTGGAGGTGCGCTTCGTCGCACCGGGCATCGTGCGCGTCCGCACCGAACGCCACGGCCCAGCCGGCGAGCCCGCGCTGGTACTCGATCCCGCACGTACGCCACCGGACTTCGACGGAGCGCAGGCCATGCAGACCGCCGATGGCGCGAGCCTCGCCTCCGCCCTGGCCTCGGTGCACTGGGATCGCCAGCAGCAGCGGCTGCGGATCGACGACGCGCAGCAGCGCACGCTGCTCAGCATCGATACCGATGCCCTGCGCCACGGCAAGCTGCAGGCGGAACACGCCGCCGGCGACGCGCTGTACGGCATCGGCGGCTACAACGCGACGCAGGATGCCTCCGCCGGCCTGCTGCGCAGCGGTCGGCAGCTGGCCACCGCCGGCGAACAGGGCCACGCCGGCGCGCCGTTCGTGTGGAGCACCGCCGGTTACGGCGTGCTGCTGGACAGCGACGGCGCCACGTTCACGCTGCGGCCCGGCACGATCGACGCCAGCAGCACGCGTCAGGAGATGGACGTCTATATCCTGCTTGGCACGCCCGCGCGGCTCTTCGGCGCACTGGCCGAGCTCAGCGGCCGCACGCCGCTGTTCCCGAAGTGGGCGATGGGCTTCACCAACAGCCAGTGGGGCATCGACGAGAAGGAGTTCCGCGACATCGTCGCCACCTACCGCGCCAAGCACATCCCGCTCGACGCCTTCACCTTCGACTTCGACTGGAAGGACTGGGGCAAGGACTGGGGCGAGTTCAGCTGGAACCCGGTGAAATTCCCCGACGGCCCCAGCGGCAAGCTGAAAGCCGACATGGCCGCGCTCGGCGTGCACATGACCGGCATCATGAAGCCGCGCGTGCACGTGGACACCGTGGAAGGTCGCTACGCCACCGCGCACGACCTGTGGCTGCCCGGCGAGAAGACCAGCCCCGACTACTTCTCGCACCAGCCGGTGAAGGACATCGACTTCGACAAGCCCGCCGCGCGTGCGTGGTGGTTCAACCCGCAGCTGGCGCACAGCTTCGACACCGGCATCGTCGGCTGGTGGAACGACGAGGCCGACACCACCAGGAGCAACACCCAGTTCCTCAACATGCAGCGCGCCACCTACGACGGCCAGCGCGCGCACTCCAACCTGCGCGTGTGGTCGATCAACCGCAACTTCTGGCTGGGTTCCCAGCGCTATGCCTACGGCCTGTGGTCGGGCGACATCCCCACCGGCTTCGCCAGCATGGCCGGCCAGCGGGCGCGCATGCTCAGCGCGGTCAACGTGGGCGCGATGCAGTGGGGCATGGACGGCGGCGGCTTCAAGAACGGCACGCCGACGCCGGAGAACTACGCGCGCTGGATCGAGTTCGGCGCGTTCACGCCGATCTTCCGCGTGCACGGCGAGCTCGGCCAGAAGCGCCAGCCGTGGGTGTACGGTCCGCTCGCCGAGAAGGCCGCCACTGCCGCGATCCGCCTGCGCCAGGCGCTGATCCCGTACATCTACAGCTACGAACACGTGCGCCGCGCCACCGGCGTGGGCCTGGTGCGTCCGCTGCTGTTCGACTGGCCGCAGGACCCGAACGTGCGCAACGACGTCGACAGCTGGCTGTTCGGCGACTGGCTGCTGGTGTCGCCGGTGGTAGTGCAGGGCCAGGCCACGAAGGACGTCTACCTGCCCGCCGGGCGCTGGATCGACTGGTTCAGCGGCAAGACTTACGAGGGCGGCCGCTCCGTGCACCTGGCGATCGACAGCAAGGGCTGGGGCGACATCCCGCTGTTCATCCGCGACGGCGCGATCATTCCCACCCAGCCGCCGATGGATTACGTCGGCGAGCGGCCGGTGACCGAGCTCGGCGTCGACGTGTTCCCCGCGGCGCAGCGCAGCACGTTCGACTACTACGACGACGACGGCGCCACCTACGGCTACGAGCACGGCGCGTACTTCCTGCAGTCGCTCTCGGCGCAGCGCCGCGGCGATGCGGTGCAGCTGGATCTCGGCGCCGCCAGCGGCAGCTTCAAGCCGGCGCTGCGCTTCTACCTGCTGAAGATCCACGGCTACGCGGCCACCGGCGTCGGCGGCAAGCTGCCGGCGTTCGACAGCCTCGACGCCCTGCAGCGCAGCGGCGGCGAAGGCTGGGCCCGCGGCCACGACCGCTACGGCGAGGTCACCTGGGTGCGCGCGGCCGCGGCGCGCGCCGCGCAGATCACGTTCACCCGCTAGGCCCGGCCCGCCCGTTCCAAGGTTTCCTGAAGGCGCAAGAACCCCGGCATGCCCGCGCGGCATGCCGGATCCACCCAACCGCGGAGGAATGTTCGATGGGCAATCAAGGCGACACGAAACATCGCTCGAAACCCACCCTGGCGTGCGCACTCGCCGCCGCGCTGGCGCTCTATGCTCTGCCCGCCATCCACGAGCAGGCGCAGGCTGCCAGCAACGACAACAACGTGGAATGGAACGGCCTGTTCCACGACCAGGGCCCGCTCTATGACAGCAACCCCGAACCGGGCGCGACCCAGGCGGTCACCCTGACCCTGCGTACCTTCAAGAACGACATCACCAGCGCCAACATCAAGTACTACGACAGCGCCGACGGCCTGTTCCACTGGGTGGCCATGCACTGGACCGCCAACGACGCCACCGGCACGTTCGATCTCTGGCAGGGCACGGTGCCGGCCAGCGCCTCGAAGAAGTACTACCGGCTGCAGATCAACGACGGCACCGCCACCGCATGGTACAACGCGGCGGGCATCTCCTCCGCCGAGCCGTCCTCGGGCGACTTCTACATCCTCCCCGGCTTCAAGACGCCGGACTGGATGAAGAACGGCGTGATGTACCAGATCTTTCCCGACCGTTTCTACAACGGCGACGCCAGCAACGACGTGACCAATGGCCAGTACACCTATGCCGGCTGCGCCACCGAACAGCACGCCTGGGGCAGCAGCGTGTTCTCCAACGTGAGCGGCTGCAACAGCGCGGTGTTCTTCGGCGGCGACCTGGCCGGCATCGACCAGAAGCTCGGCTACATCAAGAACACCGTCGGCGCCAACATCATCTACCTCAACCCGATCTTCCTCTCGCCGACCAACCACAAGTACGACACCGAGGACTACACCAAGGTCGACCCGGCGTTCGGCAGCAACACGCTGCTGCAGACGCTGGCCGCCGACATCCACGGCACCGCCAACGGGCCGCAGGGCTACCTGGTCCTCGACGGCGTGTTCAACCATACCGGCGACACCCACCAGTGGTTCGACAAGTACAACTGGTGGACCACCACCGGCGCCTACGAGTCGCAGTCCAGCCCGTGGTACGCCTACTACACGTTCCAGACCTGGCCAAACACCTACTCCGCCTTCTTCGGCATCTCCAGCATGCCCAAGCTGGACTACGGTGCCAGCGGCTCGGCGGTGCGCAACGCGATCTACGGCAGCAGCACTTCCGTGGTGCAGACCTACCTGAAGGCCCCCTACGCCATCGACGGCTGGCGCCTCGACGCGGCGCAGTACTTCGATGCGGGCGGCAACAACGGCAGCGACGCGACCAACCACCAGATCACGGCCGAACTGCGCAACGCAGTGAAATCGGTCAACCCCAACGCCGACATCCTCGGCGAGTTCTGGGGCAACGCCGGTCCGTGGACCGACGGCGGCGACCAGTGGGACGGCGCGATGAACTACGACGGCTTCATGCAGCCGGTGTCGGAGTGGATCACCGGCCAGGACTACAACGGCAACGCCGCCTCGATTCCCTCCAGCCAGTTCGACAGCTGGCTGCACGGCACCCGCGCCAACTACCCGACCAACGTGCAGCAGGTCATGAGCAACGGGCTGGGCAGCCATGACGTCACCCGCTTCGGCAACCGCGCCGGCGGCGACATCTGGAAGACCTACCTGGCGCTGTTCTTCCAGATGACCTACGTGGGCACGCCCACGATCTACTACGGCGACGAGTACGGCATGCAGGGCGGCGCCGACCCCGACAACCGCCGTACCTTCGACTGGACCGTCGGTACCTCGACCAACAGCGCGGTGGCGCTGACCCAGAAGCTGGTCGCCATCCGCAACAGCTATCCGGCGCTGCGTACCGGCTCGTTCCTGACCCTGCTGACCGACGACACCAACAAGCTGTTTGCCTACGGCCGCTTCGACGCGACCAACCGCATCGCCGTGGCGCTGAACAACGACAGCGTGGCGCACACTGTCACCGTACCGGTGTGGCAGCTGAGCGTGACCAACGGCAGCACGCTCACCGAGCTGATCTCCGGCACGAAGTACACCGTGCAGAACGGCCAGGTCAGCGTGACGGTGAACGGCCATTACGGGGCGATCCTGGCGCAGTAGGCCGGCTTCGGGGGGGGGGGGGGGGGGGGGGGGGGGGGGGGGGGGGGGGGGGGGGGGGGGGGGGGGGGGGGGGGGGACGGTCTCCCCTTCCCCCGCCGCTCGCTCCGGAACCTGCGGACACTACCGGCAAACCGCTGGACTCAGCCTTCGGCGTGTAGGAAACTGCGCCTCGATGTAAACGTTTACATCGAGGCCATCACCGGCCTTGCCCTGCCCGCTTCCGCGCCACTCCACGCGTCGAACAGGACCCCGCCATGACTCTCTCCGCACAGTTACGAAACCTCGCCCTGGGCGTCTGCGCCGCCGCCCTGCTGCTCGCCGGCACGGCGGTCGCCGCCCCGCCCGCGGCGACCGCCGCCCGGCTGCAGGTCGATGCCAGCGCCAAGGGCACGCCCTTCCCGCATTTCTGGGAACAGATGCTCGGCTCCGGCCGCGCCTCGCTGGCCCTGCGCGACGACTACCGCAAGAACCTGGACGCCGTACACCAGGCCACCGGCGTGGGCTACATCCGCTTCCACGGCATCCTCGACCACGACGTGGGCCTGGTGCAGCGCGACGCGCAAGGGAAGATCTCCTACAACTTCTCCTACATCGACCAGATCTACGACGGCCTGCTCGAACACGGCTTCAAGCCGTTCGTGGAACTCGGCTTCATGCCGCCGGAATTCACCTCCAACCCGGCCGCGCTGCAGGAATTCTGGTACCACCCGAACATCGCGCCGCCGAAGGACTATGCCGAGTGGGACGCGATGATCGGCGCGCTGGCGAAGCACCTGGTCGAGCGCTACGGCATCGACGAAGTGGCCAGTTGGTACTTCGAGGTGTGGAACGAGCCGAACATCGGCTTCTGGGCCGGCCGGCCCGCCCAGGCCACCTACTTCACCCTGTACGACCACACCGTGCGCGCGCTCAAGGCGGTCAGCCCGCGCATCCGCGTGGGCGGCCCGGCCACGGCGCAGGCCGCGTGGGCCACCGACTTCCTCGCGCACGTGCACAAGAACAACGTGCCGGTCGACTTCGTCAGCACGCACGTCTACGGCGACGACACCGCCGACAACGTGTTCCACACCAGCGAAAAGATCCCGCGCGCGGACATGGTCTGCCGCTCGGTGGACAAGGTGCACAAGGAGATCGCCGCCTCGCCGTACCCGCACCTGCCGCTGATCTTCAGCGAATACAACGCCAGCTACGCCAACCTGCCCAACGTCACCGACACCGTGTTCATGGGTCCGTGGCTGGCCAACACCATCCGCGAGTGCGCCGGCAAGGTCGAGGCGATGAGCTACTGGTCGTTCTCCGACGTGTTCGAGGAACAGGGCATCGTGCGCAACCCGTTCTACGGCGGCTTCGGCCTGATCGCCGCCAACCGCATCGCCAAGCCCGCGTTCAACGCGTTCGCGATCCTGCACAAGCTGGGCGACCGGCAGCTGGCGACGAAGTCGGATTCCGCGCTGGTCACGCGCCGCGACGACGGCACCGTCGTCATCGCACTGTGGAACTACGCACCGCCGGTCGGCGACACTGCCAGCTACACGCCGGGCAAGCCGGCCGGCGCGCCGAAGCGCTTCGACATCGCGGTGAAGAACCTGCCCGCCGCCGCCCGCGCCACCGTCTGGCGCGTGGACGAAACCCACGGCAACGCCGTCGCCGCGTTCGACCGCATGGGCCGCCCCGACTCCCCCAGCCGCGCGCAGATTGCCCAGCTGCGCGAAGCCGGCCAACTGGCCGCGGCGGAGTCGATCGACGTGCACGACGGCAAGTTCGCGATCGACGTGCCGGTGCAGGGACTGGTAGTGGTCGAGTTGCGCTGAACCGCCTACCCGCCGCCCGCCGCGCCTGGCCTGCTCCGTAGGGCGGACAATGTCCGCCGGCTTTTGGCCGAGACCAGGAGCGGCGGACAATGTCCGCCCTACGGAGCGGTGCTGGTGGCGTCGGGGCGGCGCCACGCCCATTCGCCCATGAATACGTATGCATGGGCTGGTTGCTGCGGTGCGACGCTATCTACCATGCGGCGAGAACCAGCACACACCGGCCTGTTGTATCCGCCGGCAACATGCAGGCGTGACACCACAACAACTGCAGGAGGGGGCATGCCGACCGGGCACATCATCCAATGCGGGCCGCACGCGGTACGCGCATGTTGAGCATCATCGCGGCCGCCATGCTGGCCTCCGCCACGGCGACGCCGGCCTGGCACGACGGACTGGACTGGCACGGCGTGCACGTCGCGATCAGCCGCGATGCGCAGCAGCGCTACACGCTGGCCTGGCCCTACGGTCAGCGCGCGGTCGCGGCGCAACCGCTGCGCACGGAAACCGCCAGCCTGCTGTTCGACGGCCTGTTCGCGATGGCGCAGGACGACCTCGCGCAGGATTCGGTCGAGGCGATCCGCGATGGCGCCTTCGACCACGGCCAGCCGATTCCCTGCCACTGCTTCGTGACCGGCCTGAAGTGGCCGTACGTGTGGACGCGCGACCTCTCCTACGCGATCGACCTCGGGTTGTGGCGCTTCGACGCCGCGCGCGCGCGCAATGGCCTGGCCTTCAAGCTCTCCGGCGTGCGCGTGCCCTCCGCGCCGCAGGGCAGCTACGTGATGCAGGACACCGGCTCGGGCGGCAGCTGGCCGATCAGCACCGACCGCGTGGTGTGGTTCCTCGGCGCGCGGCACCTGCTGGACGACCGGGCGTTCGCCGCCGACGTGTACGCCGCGCTGCGCGACACGCTGGCGCAGGACCGCCAGTACGCCTTCGATCCGGCGTTCGGCCTGTACCGCGGCGAAACCTCCTTCATGGACTGGCGCGAGCAGAGCTATCCGGCCTGGACCTTCGACGAGGTCACCTTCATCGGCCAGTCGTTCGCGCTGTCCACCAACGTGTTGCACTACCAGGCGCTGGCGATGGCCGCGCAGCTGGCCGGGCAACATGGCGACGGCAAGGCCGCGGCGGACTACCGCTCGAAGGCGGCAGCGCTCAAGGCCGCGATCAACGCGCGCTTCTGGCGCGCCGACCGCGGCATGTACATGAGCTTCCTCGGCGGCGACGGCACGCCCAACGACAGCTACGATCTGCTCGGCATCGCGCTGGCGATCACCGGCGGCGTCGCGGACGGCGCGCGCGCCGCCGAGGCGCTGGCGAACTATCCGACCTGGCCCGCCGGCAGCCCGGTGCTGTGGCCCGAGCGCAAGGACCAGCCGATCTACCACAACCGCGCGATCTGGCCGTTCGTCAGCGCCTACGCGCTGCGTGCCGCGCGCGAGGTGGAGCAGCCCGCGCGCATCGCCCACGAGATCACGTCGGTGATGCGCGGCGCCGCGCTGTACGGCTCCAACATGGAAAACTACGAGCTGCTCACCCAGGGCCAGCACGTGGACGAGGGCAGGCTCAGCGGACCGGTGGTGAATTCGCCGCGCCAGCTGTGGTCGGTCGCCGCGTACTTCGCCGTGGTCACCGAGGGTGTGTTCGGCCTGAATGAGGACGGCACCGTGCAGCCGAAGCTGCCGACCTCGCTGGTGCCGATGCTGTTCGGCGACCGCACCGCCATCTCGCTCACCCTGCCCGACCGCTCCATCACGCTGCAGCTGCCGAAGCAGCGCCAGGGCAACCTGCTGGTCGCCGACCGCGTGACGACCCGGGGTACGGCAATCACGGTGACGCTGAAGGCGATCACGGTGAAGGACGTCCCGCTGCGCACCGACGCGCCGCTGTTCGCCGCCGAGGCGCCGCCCGCACCCGTGCTCGCCGCCGACGGCGACCACTGGAAGGTGCGGGCGGACGGCAAGGTGCAGCTGTACGTCAACGGCCGGCGCGCGCAGGCGATCGACGGCAGCGGCACGCTGCCGAGGCAGGGCACGCTCGCCTGCGTCAGCGCCACGCGCGTGTCCGCGGACGGCCTCGAATCGCTGCACAGCCCCGCGACCTGCGGCGGCGAGTTGGCCCCGGTCACCGGCGCCTGGCCGCGCAGCTGGACGGCGCCGGCCGACGGCCGCTACCGGGTGTCGCTGGACTATGCGAACGAGCACGGCCCGATCAACACCGGCATCACCGCCGCGGTGAAGATGCTGGCCGTCGCCTGCGACGGCGGCGCCGAACAGCGTCTGCCGATCGTGATGCCGCACAGCGTGCGCCAGCAGCGTTCGAGCTGGGGCGAATTCACCGCCCGCGCCGGCGCCCGCTGCCGCTTCGCGCTGGAGGACGGTTTCAACATGAGCTACCTCAGCCACTTCGCCCACTACACCGGGGGCGTCGGCGGCAGCGACGGCCCGCTCAACGCCGCCGACGTGGGCGGCCTCGTCATCGCGCCGCTAGGCGCCGGCACCGCCGGGGACACCACGCCATGAGCAAGGCCAAACCCGAGCTGTCGTTCTGGCAGATCTGGCACATGTGTTTCGGCTTCCTCGGCATCCAGTTCGGCTTCGCGCTGCAGAACGCGAACGTCAGCCGCATCTTCCAGACGCTGGGTGCGAACGTGGACCAGATCCCGGTGCTGTGGATCGCCGCGCCGTTCACCGGGCTGATCGTGCAGCCGCTCATCGGCTATTTCTCCGACCGCACCTGGAATCGCTTCGGCCGACGCCGGCCGTACTTCTTCGCCGGCGCGGTGCTGGCGACGCTGGCGCTGCTGGCGATGCCGAACTCGCCCACGCTGTGGATCGCCGCGGGCCTGCTGTGGATCATGGATGCCTCGTTCAACGTGTCGATGGAGCCGTTCCGCGCCTTCGTCGGCGACCAGCTGCCGCCGAAGCAGCGCCCGCTGGGCTACGCGATGCAGAGTGTTTTCATCGGCGTGGGCGCGGTGGTCGCCTCGTTCCTGCCCTACGTGCTTACCCACTTCGGCGTGGCCAACACGGCGCCGGCCGGCGAAGTGCCGCACTCGGTGAAGTACGCCTTCTACGCCGGTGCGTTCGTGCTGCTGGGCGCGATGCTGTGGACCATCCTCGGCACCCGCGAGTACCCGCCGGAGCAGTTGGAGTCGTTCTCCGACAACCGCATCGAAGAGGCGCCCGGCAGCGTGGCCGGCGCGTGGAAGATCGGCGCGCTGCTGCTGGTGCTGGGGCTGGTGTTGCTGGGCCTGATCCGGCGTTTCGCGCTGGAGCAGGAGCTGTACCTGCTGGCCGGCGGCCTGGCCGGATTCGGCGCGCTGTTCGCGTGGCTCAGCCGCACCCGCAGCGACGGCCCGCTGCGCCACATCATGGGCGACCTGCACGGCATGCCGCTGCCGATGCGCCGGCTCAACTGGGTGCAGTTCTTCTCGTGGTTCGCGATGTTCGCGATGTGGATCAACACCACTTCGGCGGTGTCGCAGACGTTCTACGGTTCCAGCGACACCACCTCGGTCGCCTACAACGAAGGCGCCAATTGGGCCGGCGTGCTGATGGGCACCTACAACGGCGTGGGCGTGCTGGCCGCGATCCTGATCCCGCTGCTGGTGCGCGCCTGCGGGCTGCGCATGAGCCACCTGGTCAACCTGTGGCTGGGCGGGCTGGGCCTGCTGTCGTTCCTGGTCATCCGCGACCCGCACTGGCTGGTCGCCTCGATGGTGGGCGTGGGCTTCGCCTGGGCGTCGATCCTCTCGCTGCCCTACGCGATGCTGTCGGACAACCTGCCCGCGGCGAAGATGGGCATCTACATGGGCATCTTCAATTTCTTCATCGTGATCCCGCAGCTGCTGGCCGCCAGCGTGCTGGGCGTGCTGCTGAAGCTGTTCTTCCACAACCAGCCGATCTGGGCGCTGGGCCTGGGCGGCGTGAGCCTGCTCGTCGCCGGCCTGTGCACGCTGCGCGTGCCGCTGCCCGAAAACGCCGCGTAACCGCGCCGCCCGCCACCCATCCTGCATCGCGGATCCCGAACCATGCCCACGCCACGCCTGCTCACCGCCATCGCCGCCGCGCTCGCCTGCGGCCTCGCCCATGCCGCCGCGCCGGCCGCATCGGTGCCGGAATTCGTCGGCACCGACGCGCAGATGGCGTCGAACGCGATCTACTTCGTGATGACCGACCGCTTCGTCAACGGCGATCCCAGCAACGACCACCGCGACCAGGGCGGCGCGCATCGCACCTTCGACATCCCGGTGCCTGGCGCTCCCAAGGGCGAAAGCGCGAACATCGGCTACCTCGGCGGCGACTTCAAGGGCATCCTCGACAACGCCGGCTACATTCGCGGCATGGGCTTCGGCGCGGTATGGATCACCCCGATCGTGGACAACCCCGACGAGGCGTTCACCGGCGGCGACCCGGTGAGCTGGGGTTCGAAGTTCACCGACCGCGGCAAGACCGGCTACCACGGCTACTGGGGCGTCAACTTCTACAAGCTCGACGAACACCTGCCCAGCAAGGGCCTCGACTTCCGCCAGTTCACCGCGAAGATGCATGCGGCCGGGCTGAAGGTGGTGCAGGACATCGTGGTCAACCACGGCTCGCCCGCCTTCAGCATGCCGGTGCGGCAACCGCAGTACGGCCAGATCTTCGACAAGGACGGCAGGCTGATCGCCGACCAGCAGAACCTGCCGCCGTACAAGCTGGACCCGGTGCGCAACCCGCTGCACCGCTTCTACCACGCCTACGACGACCTGGTGCAGCTGTCCAACAACGACGACCAGAGCCCGGCCGTGCTCGACTACTTCGTGGGCGCCTACGAGCAGTGGATCGGCGAGGGCGCCGATGCCTTCCGCATCGACACCATCAGCCACATGTCCACCGCGTTCTGGAAGCAGTTCAGCGCGCGCATCCGCGCGAAGCACCCCGGCTTCTTCATGTTCGGCGAGGCGTTCGACTACAGCCCGGACAACATCGGCCAGTACACCTGGCCCGAGAACGGCGCCATCAGCGTGCTCGACTTCCCGCTGCGCGGCCGCCTAGGCGACGTGTTCGAGCACCCGGACAGCGACTACGCCCACCTGCTCGACCGCCTCTACCTCACCAACGGCCCGTACCAGAACCCGTACGAGCTGGTCACGTTCTACGACAACCACGACATGGCCCGACTGAACGCCACCGACGCTGGCTTCATCGACGCCAACAACTTCCTGTTCACCGCCCGCGGCATCCCAGCCATCTACTACGGCTCCGAGACCGGCTTCGAGCGCGGCAAGGCCGAGCACCAGGGCAACCGCAACTACTACGGACAGCAGCGCATCGACGCCGCGCCGCAGAGCCCGATCTACCGGCAGCTCAAGCGCATCGCCCAGCTGCGCGAAAACACCCCCGCCCTGCAGCGCGGCCTGATGCTGCCGCTGCGCTTCGCCGGCAACCAGGCCGCGTTCTACCGCGTGTACCAGAAAGGCGACATGCACCAGATCGCGCTGGTGCTGCTCAACAAGGGCGATGCCGCCGCGTCATTCGACATCGCCGACTACCTGCAGCCCGGCCGCTGGACACCGGCGCTCGGCGGCGCCGCGATCGACGTGGCCAAAGGAGGCCGCCTGCATGCCAGCGTTCCCGCGCACGACGTGCAGGTCTATCTGCTGGATGCCACGGCAAGGCGCGCGGACCTGGTGGCGGAGCTGACGCGGCTGATGCAGGAGCGTGGGCATCCGGCGCATTGAGGCTGGTGCATATCCTGCGAAACGGGGCGATAAAATCAGCGCCTCGCATCGCGATATGCGGCAGAGCCGCGGGCCTCGCTGCCTGTGCCATCGATCGGCAAGGCACTGACCACATGACGTTTCCCCTTGCTTGACGGCCAACTGCCCCGGGACAGATCATCGGTGCATATGCCCCGATGTAGGGTCTACTTGGCGTTAGCGTGCAAATGAAGAATCTCGTAACCGGGTTGTTCGTTTCTTCAAGCCTGTTCCTTGCCGGTTGCGCTACGCAGTCGTCGCCACAAATTTACAGGGGCAGCTACTTCTACAACTTTGAGAGCTCCTCGTTCACGCCAGTAGGTTCCGACGAGGCTTGGTGCGTCAACAGCGCCGAGATGACTAAAGCACAGCTCCCGTCTACTCAATCAGGCACGGCAGAGGTTGTCGTCCAAGGCAACCTCAGCGTCAAAGGCCATTACTGTAACCTCGGTGCTTCCAAGCATGTGCTCAAGGTCTACAAAGTTCTGTCAGTAACCAACTTGCAAGCCGAGGACAAGGTTGCACGCTAACCAGTCCGTAAGAGACTCCCCGTCAACCCCAGGCTCATGACGCTCTTGCCTTGAGCTTTCAGGCTTTTGCTGGTCATCATGTTGTCCTCGGTGATGCGTGGTACGCATCGGCGCCTGCAGCATCGAATGTCGCCAGACGGCATCTCGCCCAGACATCAAGCACTCGCGAGAGACCACGTTGCCCGTCATCCGACCAGCCAGCCTAGTCGACGCAGAACCGCTCTCGCGGCTTGCCGAGGCGACCTTCCGAAGTACCTTCGGTGCCGCGAATACGCCCGAAGACATGGACCTCCACTGCCGCACCAGTTACGGCGCGGCGATCCAGTCGGGCGAGATCGCCGACCCGCGCATGCTCACCCTGCTGTGCGAGGGCGACGAAGGGTTGGTGGGGTTCGCCCAGCTGCGCTGGGGTGATGCTCCGGATTGTGTCGCGGCCACCTCTCCCGGCGAAATCCAGCGGCTGTACGTGGCCAGCGGGTGGCATGGCCGGGGGATCGCGCAGGAGCTGATGGCGGCCTGCTTCGAGGCGCTGCGGGCACGCGGCTCGGACGTGGCCTGGCTGGGCGTATGGGAGCGCAACCCGCGGGCGATCGCGTTCTACAGGAAATGCGGCTTTGTCGAGGTCGGCGACCACGTCTTCGCGCTGGGTAGCGACCCGCAACGGGACATCCTGATGGCCCGCCCCCTCGCGGGTTCGCCACCGCGCCCCTGAGAGTCGCACGCAATCCGCGGCATGCCGCAACATCCGGCCCGTCGCGCGGGTGATACCGTGTCTGGCGAAACCATGACGGAAGGATCGGCCATGTCGGCAGGCAGCGAGGTGGAACAGGTGGTCGCCGCGTTCGCGGCATGCTGGAACCGGCATGACATGGATGCGTTCGCCGCGTTGTTCGCGCCGGATGCGGAGTTCGTCAACGTGGTCGGCCTGTGGTGGAAGGGCCGCGCCGAGATCCGGGCCGCCCATGAGTTCACCCACGCCACGCTGTTCCGCCACAGCCGGCTGGACATCGGCGAAGTGGCCGTGCGCCTCCCGTCGCCACAACTGGCGATCGCACGCTGCCGCTGGACGCTCGAGGGCCACGTCGATCCGGGCGGCGCGCCGCTGCCGGTACGCCGCGGCATCCTGCTCAACCTGCTGCAGCACACGCACGGCCGGTGGCTGATCATCGATTCGCAGAACACGGACATCATCGAGGGCGTCGCGTCGCGGCCGCAGTAGCCTCTCGGGCTTTTCGACACGCGGCGGGCGCCGGCAAGCCTGCACGACACCGCCAACTGCGCGGTCCTGGTTACGCCGTGGCCGCCTGACGGCTACACGGATACCGGGCTGAAGCATCCCTCGGCCGACGCCGCGGGCAGCGCGGGGCCAAGGTGGTTGCCCTGCAGTTCGTCGCAGTCGGCGGCGGCGAGGAAATCGGCCTGTGGCCCCGTCGCCACGCCTTCGGCGGCGACGCGCATGTTCAGCTCGTGGGCCACGGCGATGATGGTGCGCACGATCGCCGCGTCGGCCTCATCCAGCGGCAGGCCGCGCACGAAGCTCTGGTCGATCTTCAGCTTGTCGATCGGGAACTGCTTCAGGTAGGCCAGGCTGGAATAGCCGGTGCCGAAGTCGTCCAGTGACAACCGGATGCCCAGCGCCTTCAGCTCGGCCAGCCTCAACCGCACCCGCCACACGTTCTCCATGAAGGTGCTCTCGGTGATCTCGATGTCGAGCATCGCCGGCGGCACCGCATAGCGCCGCAGTGCGCCGGCGACCTGGCCGACCAGGCCCGGGCGCTGCAGCTGCTGCGCCGCCACGTTGACCGCCAGGGTGAAGTCGCGATAGCCGCGATCCAGCCATTCGCGCAGTTGCCGGCAGGCGGCGTCGATCACCCATTCGCCGATCTCGGGCATCAGGCCCAATGCCTCGGCGACCGGGATGAAGCGGCCCGGCAGCACCTGGCCGAGCTGCCGGCTGTTCCAGCGCAGCAGGGCCTCGAAGCCGGCGATGCAGCGGTCGGCAGCGCGGTACTGCGGCTGGTAGTAGAGCTCCAGCTCGCCGAGCCGGATGGCGTCGCGCAGGTAGTTGCCGAGCTGCAGCCGGTCCTCCAGGTTCTGCATCTCGGCGGCGGAGAATTCGACGACGCAGTCGCGCCCTTCCTGCTTGGCCTGATACAGCGCCGCCTCGGCGCGGCGCAGCAGGATCTTCGGGTCGCGGCCGTGGGCGGGGGAGTGGCTGATGCCCACGCTGGCGGTAAGCCGCAGGCGGTAACCGGGCCCTTCCAGCAGTTCAGCCACGGCCTGGCGCAACCGTTCGGCCAGGTCCAGCGCGTCAGCGGACGACAGTCCGGCAGCAACCACCACGAATTCGTCGCCGGCGACGCGGGTGATCTGGCCCTGCCCGCCCGACACGGCCTGCAGGCGGGCGGCCAGCCGCTGCAGCACGTCATCGCCGGCGGCATGGCTGACCGAGGCGTTGACCAGCTGGAAACGGTCCAGCCCGATCGCCAGCACCGAGATCGATCCGCCCGGATCGCGCAGCATCCCCTCCACCGCCTGTTCCAGCAGCAGATAGTGCGGCAGCCCGGTGACCAGGTCGTGGCTGGACGCATAGGCCAGCTCCGCCTCGATCCGGCGCCGCTCGGTGATGTCGCGGGCCACCGCATAGAGCAGCCCGTCGGGTGCGTCGAACGAGACCCACTCCAGCAGCCGCTCGCTGCCGTCGCGGCAGACGCAGCGGTTGACGAAGTCGCATACCGGCTGCCCGGCGGCATCCCGCTGCAGCATCGGATCCGTGTCGGTGCCGCCATCTTCCGTGCGGAGGAACTCGCGGTAGCTGCGCGACTTCAGCTCGTCGGCGGCGTAGCCGGTGACGCGCGACAGCGAGGGGTTGAATTGCACCAGCCGCTGCGTGCGCGGATCGAGGATGCAGAAAATCTCCAGCGACATCTCGAAGAAGCGGTTGCGCTCGCGCAGGCGACAGGTCAGCCGCTCGCTCTCGATCGCAATGCCGGTGATCGGCAGCATGCGGTCGATGCTGCGCAACTCCTCGGGGCGCGGTTCGCGCGGCTCGCGGAAGTACACCGCGAAGGTGCCCAGCACCTGGCCGCCGCTGCCGCGCACGGGCGTGGACCAGCACGCGTGCAGACCGTGCGCCAATGCCAGCGACCGGTAATTTTCCCAGTATGGATGGGTGGCGATGTCGGCCACCACTACGCGCTCGCCGCGCCATGCGGCGGTGCCGCAGGAACCGTGTGCATCGCCGATCTCCAGCCCGTGCAGCGCGCGGTTGTACGCGTCGGGCAGACTCGGCGCGGCGCCATGCAGCACATGCCGGCCGCTCTCGTCGAGCAGCAGCAGTGAGCACAGCGCGCCGGGATTCATCTCCTCGTGCAGGTGCGCGATCTGCTCGAGGTTCTGCACCAGCGGGCGCTGCGCCGCGATGCCGGCGAGGATCTCGTGCTGACCGGCCTCCAGTTGCTCGGCGCGCTTGCGTTCGGTGATGTCCTGGCACGCGCCCACCATGCGGATCGCGCGGCCAGCCTCGTCGACATCCACCGCGCCACGGCTGAACAGGGTACGCACCGCGCCGTCCGGGCGCACGATGCGCTCCTCGAACTCGAACGGCAGGTGATCCACGGCCGCCTGCTCGATCAGCTGTCGCGCGCGTTGGCTGTCCTGCGGGTGCACCAGCGCCAGGTAGCCCTCGAACGTGGCCGCATGCTGCCCCGGAGCCACGCCGTAGATGCGATACAGCTCCGCCGACCAGGTCACCCGGTTGGCCGCGATATCCCACTCCCAGCTGCCGATGCGCGCCACCTGCTGGGCCTGGGTCAGCATGCGCTGTTGCTGCAACAGCTCCTGCTCGGCCCGCTTGCGCTCGGTGATGTCGAGGAAATAGATGGTCAGCCCATCAGCCGACGGGTAGATGCGGTTCTCGAACCAGCGTTCGTACGGCGGGTAGTACGCCTCGATCTGCAACGGCCGCTGCTCGGCCATCGCCTGCTCATAGGCGCGGCGGAACGGCTGGTCGACGCCTTCGGGGAATTCGGTCCATATGTGGCGGCCGACCAGATCCTTCGCGCGACGCCCCAGCAGTTCGCAGGCCTTCGCGTTGAGGTAGGTGTAGCGCCAGTCCCTGTCCAATGCCACGTAGGCATCGGTGATGCGCTCGAACACCTGGTAAAATCCCGGTTCCGACGGAGTGCGTTCCATGGCGCGTTAGACCCTGTCATGCGAAGGGACCTGAACAGCGTATGCAGATTAAGCGACCGCGTGTGAAGGCCGCAATGACGGACCCAGCACTTGTGAAGAAAACCACTTCTTGTTGGTTTCTTCCGTCGCGAGTCCGGCACATGGCCGGGCTTCGAGGTTGAAAAATCCACAACCTCTCAGCGCAGGCTGGAACGGCGCACCATCAACTTCACCGGCAGCACTTCGCTGTCGGCCGGCTGGCCGCGGATCAGGCTGAGCAGGCTGTCGACCAGCACTTCGCCGGCCTGCTTGGTGTCCTGCAGCACGGTGGTCAGCGGCGGGTTGACGAAGCTGGCCATGGGGATGTCGTCGAAGCCGGCCATCGCCACGTCCTGCGGCACTCGCAGCCCGTGGTCGCCGAGCGCGCGCATGGCGCCGATCGCGATGAGGTCGCTGGCGGCGAACACCGCGTCGAAGCCGACCTCGCGCAGGATCAGGCTGCGCATCGCCTCGTAGCCGGAGCGCTCGGTGCTCTCGGCGTTTTCCTGCAGCGCCGGGTCCACTTCCACCCCGGCCTGCTGCAGCGCGTCGACGTAGCCGCGATAGCGCCCGAAGAATTCCGGGTAGTGGCTGGACGCGTCGCCGAGGAAGGCGATGCGGCGGCAGCCGCGTTCCAGCAGGTGTTCGGCCACCGCCTGGCCGCCGCGGAAGTTGTCGCAGCCGATCGACACGCCGGGCTGGTCCGACAGCACCGCGCCCCAGCGCACGAAGCGGGTGCCCTGGGCGACCAGTTTTTCCAGCTTGTCGGTATACGCCAGGTAGTCGCCGTAGCCGAGCAGGATCAGGCCGTCGGCCTTCTTGCTGTCGGCGAAATCGGCGTGCCAGTCACGCGAGAACTGCTGGAACGAGATCAGCAGGTCGTAGCCCTGCAGCGCGCAGGCGCGGGTGATCGAGCCCAGCATCGACAGGAAGAACGGGTTGATGTGCGACTCGTCGGCGGTGGGGTCCTCGAAGAACAGCAGCGCCAGCGTGCCGGTGTGCATCCGGCGCAGGTTGGAGGCGTTCTTGTCGACCTTGTAGTTGAGCTGCTCGGCGGCGGCCTGGATGCGCCGCCGGGTTTCCTCATTGACCAGCGGGCTGCCGCGCAGCGCGCGCGACACCGTGGCCTGGGACACCCCGGCCAGGTGGGCAATGTCGATCGATGTGGCTTTTCCCTTCATCCGCAGCCTGACCCGGAGTCCACCTGCCGCCCGGCACGACGCCGGCGCCCCCGAATCCTAGCCGGTTTGCGCGCCGCCTGTCGTATACCGCCCGCCGCGCCTCGCGGCAGGCGCAGTCCGGCGCATGCGGCGCGGCGGCCTGGCGGGACGGGGCCTGCTCCGGGGCCTTCATGCGTGCATGTCCTCCAGTTCGATGCCCTTGGTTTCGCGCACCGCGTACAGCACGAACAGCAGCGACAGCAGCGCGAAGCCGGCATACAGCCCGTAGGCCATGGTCAGGCCCAGCTCGGCCAGCGCCGGGAACGTGCTGGTGATCGCGAAGTTGGCCAGCCACTGCGCCGCCGCAGCCACCGCCAGCGCGGTGGCGCGGATCCGGTTCGGGAACATCTCGCCCAGCAGCACCCACACCACCGGACCCCAGCTCACCCCGAAGAACACCACGTAGGCGTTCGCCGCGACCAGCGCCACCATGCCGGTGGCACCGGGCAGACTCAGCGTGGCGCCGCTGCCGGTGGCCTGCGAGAAGCACCACGCCATCAGCCCCAGGGTGATCGCCATGCCGGCCGAGCCGACCACCAGCAGGGGCTTGCGGCCGATCCTGTCCACCAGCGCGATCGCCACCAGGGTGACCAGCACGTTGACGATCGAGGTGACCACGGTGATGGTGAACGAGTCGGCCTCGCTGAAGCCCACCGAGTGCCACAGGGTGGACGAGTAGTAAAAGATCACGTTGATGCCCACGAACTGCTGGAACACCGACAGCAGGATGCCGACCCATACCACCGGCAGCAGGCCGGCCGCCTTGCCGCGCAGGTCGCTCAGGCGCGGCTGGTGTTCCGAGCGCAAGCTGTCGGCGATGTCGCGCAGCTTGTTGTCCAGCGCGGTCTCGTTGTGCATGTTCAGCACGTTGCGCAGCACCACGCGGGCCTCGTCGAGGCGACCCTTGGCGACCAGGTGGCGCGGCGATTCCGGCACGCCCAGCACCAGGGTTCCGTAGACCAGCGCCGGCAGCGTCGCCACCAGGAACATCCAGCGCCAGGCCGCCAGGCCGAGCCACGACGGTTGCGCCGCGCCGCCGGCCACGCCGGCCAGCCACGCGTCGCTGAGCAGCGCGGCGAAGATCCCCAGCACGATCGCCAGCTGCTGCATCGAGCCGAGCCGGCCGCGGATGTGCGCGGGCGACACCTCGGCGATGTAGGTGGGCGCGATCACCGAGGCCACGCCCACGCCGATGCCGCCGACCAGCCGCCACAGGACCAGGTCCCACACCCCGGTCACCAGGCCCGAGCCCAGCGCGCTGGCCACCAGCAGCGCCGCCGCCACCTGCATCGTGCGCACGCGGCCGAAGCGGTTCGCCAGCATGCCGGCATACCAGGCGCCCACGGCCGAGCCGAGCAGCGCACAGGACACCGCGAAGCCGATCTGCGCCGCGTCGAGCGCGAAGCCCCCGCGTACCGCGTCGACCGCGCCGTTGATCACCGCCGTGTCGAAACCGAACAGGAACCCGCCCAGCGCCGCCGCCGCCGAGATCAGCACCACCCGCGCGGTGGCACGCTGGCCCAACCCGTCGCCCGTCATGTCGATCGTGCCCATCGCGTCTCCCCAACGTCATGGCATCAAGATGCGCCCGAGTCTGCACCGTGGCACTTGATCGTGTCCGGCTGAATACGTATGCAGTCGCCCGCTTCGCCCGGCAGGGCGGGCATGGGCCCGGCGCCCCTGCTCCGCTCCGCACCACGCCACGCCGGGGAGAGCCGGCGGACAGTGTCCGCCCTACGCAGGGCTGTTGATCACCGCGAGGAAGTCGCGGCCGTAGCGCTTGAGCTTGGCGTCGCCCACGCCGCTGACGCCGGCCAGCTCGTCCTCGTTGGCCGGCATCGCGCGCAGCATCGCCAGCAAGGTGGCGTCGTGGAACACCACATAGGGCGGTACGCCCTGCTGCTTTGCCAGTTGCGTGCGCAAGGCGCGCAGCGCATCCCACAGATCCTGCTCGTACGCCTCGATGCCGAGACTGCCGCCTGTGACCAGCTTGCTGTCGCGGCGACGCCGGCTGGCGCGCTCCGGGCGGGCGTCCTCGCGCAACTTCACCGGCCGGGTGCCGCTGAGCACGCTGCGGCTGGCGGCGGTCAGGCGCAGGGTGCCGTAGCCTTCAGCGTCGGCCTCCAGCAAGCCGGCGGCGAGCAGCTGGCGGAACACCGAACGCCACTGTTTCTCGTCGAGATCGGCACCGACGCCGAAGGTGCTGAGCCGGTGATGGTCGAGGCTCAGCACACGCTCGGTCTCCTCGCCGCGCAGCACGTCGATGACGTGGCCGGAGCCGAACCGCTGGCCGGTGCGGTACACCGCCGACAGCGCCTTCTGCGCCGGCACGGTGGCGTCCCAGGTTTTCGGCGGCGCGAGGCAGTTGTCGCAATGTCCGCAGGAGCCCGGATGGTTTTCGCCGAACGCGCCCAGCAACAGCTGGCGGCGGCAGTCGGTGGCCTCGGCATACGCCAGCAGCGACTCCAGCTTCTGCCGTTCCACCCGCTTGCGCTCGTCGGCCGATTCGGACTGCGCGATCATCTGGCTCATGGTGACCACGTCGGACAGGCCGTAGATCATCCACGCCTCGGCCGGCAGGCCGTCGCGGCCGGCGCGACCGGTCTCCTGGTAGTAGCCCTCGATGCTGCGCGGCAGGTCCAGGTGCGCCACGAAGCGCACGTCGGGCTTGTCGATGCCCATGCCGAACGCCACCGTGGCGACCATCACCACGCCATCCTCGCGCAGGAAGCGCTGCTGGTTCTTCGCGCGGGTCGCCGCATCGAGACCGGCGTGGTACGGCAGCGCCTCGACGCCCAGCTCGGCCAGCCATGCGGCGGTGTCGTCCACCTTGCGCCGGCTGAGGCAGTACACGATGCCGGATTCGCCCTGGTGGCCCTGCAGGAACTCGGTGAGCTGGCGCTTCGCGTTGTGGCGCAGGCCGACCCGGTAGCCGATGTTCGGCCGGTCGAAGCTGGACACGAACTGCCGCGCGCCCTGCAGCGACAGCCGCTCGACGATCTCCTCGCGGGTGCCCGGGTCGGCGGTGGCGGTGAGCGCGATGCGCGGCACGTCGGGGAAGCGCTGGTGCAGCACCGCCAGCTCGCGGTACTCGGGGCGGAAGTCGTGGCCCCACTGCGACACGCAGTGCGCCTCGTCGATCGCGAACAGCGCCACTTCGGTGCGCTCGAGCTGGGCCAGGAAGCGCGGCGTGAGCAGGCGCTCGGGCGCCACGTAGAGCAGGTTCAGCTCACCGGCCAGCAGCTGGCGTTCGACCTGGCGCTGCGCTTCAGCGCCGAGGCTGGAGTTGAGATAGGCGGCCGCCACGCCCGCCTCGCGCAGCGCATCGACCTGGTCCTGCATCAGCGCGATCAGCGGCGACACCACGACGCCGGTGCCCTGCCGCATGAGCGCGGGGATCTGGTAGCACAGCGACTTGCCGCCGCCGGTGGGCATCAGCACCAGCGCGTCGCCGCCCTCGGCGAGATGCTCGACCACGGCCTGTTGCTGGCCGCGGAAACTGGGATAACCGAAAACGCTTTGCAGCAGGTCGAGGGCGGAGGCTTTCATCGACGACATGCTAGCAAACCCGCCCGACCCGGCCGCCGGGAAAAGCTGTGGCGACCCGTCGGCGGCGTCGCCGGTCAAGCGTCCGGCATGCCCCACAGCGCGTGGTCGAGATCGCCATCCAGGCCGAACCGCGACAGCGGCACCCGGCCGTTCCTCACCTCCACGCCTTCCGCCCGCAATCGCCTGGATTGCTCGCGGAAACCACGGCTGCCCGGCGGCATCGCGATGTGCCCGCTGGAGCGCAGCACGCGGTACCACGGCAATTCCATGCCGTCGGGCACCTCGCCCAGCAACCGGCCGACCAGCCGCGCCCGCCCCGGCAAGCCGGCGCGGGCGGCGATGGCGCCGTAGCTGGCGACCCGGCCGCGCGGTATCGCGGCGATGGCGGCGTAGATGCGGGTGGCGGCCTCATGCATGGTTCACGCGACGCAGGCGGTGGGTCGTGGCAGAGTAGCTTCCGACCTTCGCCAGCGGAAGCCGCCGCATGCGCCACTTCGAAGCCGTGCGTTCCCATATCGGCAGCCAGCACGAACTGCGCCAGAACGATCCGTACCTGATCAGTTTCGACCTGCAACTGGCGCAGGGCCACAGCCAGGGCATCTACCTGGCCGAGCTGGAAGACGAATCGGGGCGGCGCTACCTGCGCATCTCCACCCCGATCGGGCCGCTTGCCGGCGTCGATCCAGGCCGCTGCCTGCGCTTCAACTGGCAGCAGCGCACCGGCTTCCTCGCGGTCACCGACCTGGACGGCTCGCCCTACCTGCACCTGTGCGAGAACCGCCCCTACGAGTTCCTCGACGCCACCGAGCTGCAGCGCGTGGTGCGCGAACTGGGCATGCTCGGCGACCAGCTGGAACGGCTCATCGCGCTCGGCGAGGATTCGCTGTAGACACTTAGTCCGCCGTCAAGCCTTTTCGATGTCCTCGCGGTCGAGCGCGGTGACGAAGGTGTTCACCAGTTCCTCGCTGATCTGCGCGGCCAGCGCCTTCTCCCGCGCGCGGGTGACGGTGAACGCCGCCATCATCGCGCCGCGGTCGGGCCGGGTCAGCAGCTCGTGCAGGGCGCCGGCGCTTTCGCACACGGTGGCGGCGCTTTGTTCGAACAATTCGCAGAACTTGTCGCCTTCGCCGAAAATCGTCTGCAGTAAAAACATGCTGGCCATGCCCGGGAATACGTAACAATCATGTTACAGAACCGCCGTGCTGCCCTGCATCAATGCAGGGATGAACTGCGGCCCGCGCAGCCCTTACACTGTCCCCATGCAGCCTCCCCCGTCATCGCCGCGATGCTGACCGAAATCGCGCTCGTCCTCGTGCTGGCCTTGTGCAACGGCTTCTTCGCCCTGTCGGAGATGGCGCTGGTGGCCTCGCGCAAGAGCCGCCTCAGGCAGATGGCGCGAAACAGCCGCAAGGCCGCCACGGCCTCGCGCCACGCCGAGGCGCCGGAGCACTTCCTGTCCACCGTGCAGGTCGGCATCACCCTGGTCATGCTGATCACCGGCGCGGTGGCCGGCGATGCGCTGGGCGGCCACATCGCCGCCGCACTGCGGGGCACGTCCCCGGAATGGCTGCTGCCGTATGCGCGGGTCATCGGCATCGTATTCGGCTTCGCGCTGATCTCGTTCATCCAGATCGTGGTCGGCGAACTGGTACCCAAACGGCTGGCTCTGGCGGCGCCGGAAAAGGTGTCGTCGTACGTGGCGATCCCGATGCTGCTGCTGTCGCGGCTGACCGCGCCGTTCGTGTGGCTGCTGAATGCGTCGAGCAACCAGTTGCTGCGCCTGCTGCGGGTCAACCCGCAGGGCGGCGGCGTGGTCACCGAGGAGGAAATCCGCCTGCTGGTGGCCGAGAGCGCCGAACAGGGCGTGCTCGACGCCGACGAGCACAACATGGTCAACCGCGTGCTGCGCCTGGGCGACCGCACGGTGGACAGCGTGATGACCCCGCGCACGCGCATCGCCTGGCTGGACATCGCCGCCAGCCGCGAGAAGAACATCGAGGTGATGCGGCAAACCCCCTACTCGCGCTACCCGGTATACCGCGGCGACGAGAGCGAGGTGGTCGGCGTGGTCGAGGTCAAACTGCTGCTGCACAGCTTCGCCGAGGGCACGCCGGAGCTGTTCGGGCACCTGGCCAAGCCGCTGTTCGTACCCGCCACCGCCCGCGCGCTGGACCTGCTGGAAGAGTTCCGCGACGCCGAGACGCCGCTGGCGCTGGTGGTTGACGAGTACGGCGACATCGAGGGCGTGGTCACCGTCAACGACCTGCTGGCGGCCGTGGTCGGCGCCAGCCAGATCGGCCACGCCGGCAGCAGCGAGGACGGCCCGATCATGCAGCGCGCCGACGGCAGCTGGCTGATCGACGGCAGCTTGTCCACCGACGACCTGCGCGAACTGCTGCATATCGGCGAGCTGCCGGGCGAGGAGGAACACGGCTATCGCACCGCCGCCGGCATGGTGATGACCGCCCTCGGCCACGTGCCGCAGACCGGCGAGATGTTCGCCTGGCACGGCATCCGCTTCGAGGTGGTCGACCTCGACGGTGCCCGCATCGACAAGCTGCTGGTGACGCAGGCACCGTCGCTGGAGCCATCGGACGACGAACAGTAGGGACCATGGCTCCTCCCCCTGCCTGGCAGGGGGAGGTTGACGACCGCAGGGAGTCCTTCAGGTGAGGGAGTAGCCCGAGCTTGCCCAGAGCCGAAATCAAGAGCGAACCCCACCCCAGCCCTCCCCTGCTGCGCAGGGGAGGGAGCAAGGCCGGTTATTTGCCGTTGGCCAGCCCTGCCATCCGCTGCGCATCGGCAAGAATGCCGTGCAGCACGCGCAGCTCGCGCGCGTCCGGCTGGGCACGCTGGAACAGCTTGCGCAGGCGCAGCATGATCGTGGTGGGCTCGCGCCCCTTGTGGAAATCGATGTCGTCCAGCGTCTGCGCCAGGTGGCGGTAGAACTGCTCCATCTGCGCGGCGTCGGCGGGCGGCTCATCGTGCTCCGGCGGCCGCGCCGGCGGTTCGTCGCCGAGCATCGCCATGCGCAGTTCATAGGCCATCACCTGCACCGCCTGCGCCAGGTTGAGCGAGCTGAAGTCGTCCACGCTGGGAATCCGCACCATCGCGTGGCAACGCGCCAGTTCCTCGTTCTCCAGCCCGGTGCGCTCGTTGCCGAACACCAGCGCCACCTGTTCGCCGCGCGTCGCCGCCGCCAGCGCCTGCCGGGCCGCCTCGCGCGGCGAGAGCTCCGGCAGGTTCACGCCGCGCCGGCGCGCCGACAGGCCCAGCGCCAGGCTGCTGCCGGCCAGGCCATCGACCAGCCCGGCATGGAGACCGGCGTTGGCCAGCACGTCGTCCGCGCCGGCGGCCAGCGCGTTCGCCTCGGGATCGGGAAAACGGTGTGGTGCGACCAGCTCCATCCGCGCGAAGCCCATCGTGCGGATCGCCCGCGCCGCACTGCCGATGTTGCCGGGATGCGAGGTGCGCACCAGCACGTAGCGGATGCGGGCGGCGAGGTCGTGGAGGTCGGTCATGCGCTGGGCGGATGGGTGGGTCGGGTCGACAAGGATAGTGGACGCGGGGCGGCCAGGACCCGCCTCTGCTAGAATCGCCGGCCGCAGCCCCGCTCTCTTCCAAAGTCGATACCCATGGCCCGACCCCACGTCACGATCGCGGCGCGCGCCGCCCGTTCCGCAGGCAACGTGATCCTGCGTTACATGAACCGCATCGACGGCCTGCACGTCGTCGAGAAGCAGCAGATGGATTTCGTCTCCGAGGTCGACAAGCTGGCCGAGGCGGAAATCGTCAAGGAACTGCGCCGCGCCTACCCCGACCACGCCATCCTCGCCGAGGAAAGCGGCGCGATCGGCAAAGGCCCGCTGACCTGGGTGATCGATCCGCTGGACGGCACCCACAACTACCTGCGCGGCATCCCGCACTTCAGCGTGTCCATCGCGCTGCTGGAGAAGGGCGTGCCGATCCACGCCGTGGTGTTCGACCCGCTGCGCGACGAGCTGTACACCGCCAGCAAGGGCGACGGCTCCTACCTCAACGACCGCCGCATGCGCGTCGGCAAGCGCGAGAACCTGGGCGGCGCGATGATCGCCACCGGCTTCCCGTTCCGCCAGCGCGAACACCTCGCCGCGCAGCTGGACATGACCCGCGCCATCCTCGGCCAGGCCGAGGATATCCGTCGCTCCGGCTCCGCCGCACTGGACCTCGCCTACGTCGCCGCCGGCCGCTACGACGGCTACTTCGAGATCGGCCTGAAGCCGTGGGACATGGCCGCCGGCGTGCTGCTGGTGCACGAGGCCGGCGGTCGCTATGGCGACTTCGCCGGCCGCGACGGCATCCCGGCCAGCGGCAACCTCATCGCCGGCAATCTCAATGTGGCGAAGGCGCTGACCGACGCGATCGGCCAGCAGGCGACGCCGGGGTTGTTGAAGGCCTGAGCGGGCCGGTTCCGTGGAAACAGACGAAGGCGCCTGCGGGCGCCTTCGTCGTTTCAGGATGCCGCATCGCGCAGGAATTCGCGCAGGAACGGAATGGTGATCCGCCGCTGCGCCGCCAGCGAGGCCTGATCCAGCCGGTCGAGCAGGTCGAGCAGCGCACCGAGGTCGCGGGCGTAGCGGGCGAACAGCCAGTCCAGCACGCTGTCGTCCAGCTCGATGCCGCGCGCGGCAGCCTGGGCTTTCAGCACGGCACGGCGCTCGTCGTCGTCGAGCGGCTTCAGCGCGAATTGGGTGCAGGCACCCAGGCGCGAGCGCAGGTCGGGCAGTTCGATGCCAAGCCGGGCCGGCGTGGCATCGGCGGCGAACAGCAGTGCGTTGCCTTCGGCGCGGGTGCGGTTGTAGAGGTCGAACAGCGCGTGCTCCGCATCGCTATCGCCGGCAATGACGCCGATGTCGTCCAGCGCCAGCAGCTCGCTGCCGGCGACGCCGCGCAATGCCGCCGCGCAATCCGTCAACGTCGCCAGCGGCAGGTATTGCACGCGCCGCCCCGCCAAACTGGCCGCCTGGCAGGCGGCCATCAGCAGGTGGCTGCGGCCGCTGCCGGCGGGGCCGTGCAGGTAGACCCACGGCGCACCGGCTTGCAGCGCCAGCGCCCGCACCGCGGCCAGCGCGGCGGCGTTGGCGCCGGCGTGGAAATGGTCGAAGCGCTGGCGGGGCGGCCAGCGCAGCGCGAGCGGCAGCTGCGGGATCATGGGGCGCGGCGGTCGTCCGGCGCAGGTGCCGCGACGGTGTCCGCTTCGACGCCGCCATTCCGGTGTACGGTGACGTCCACCTCGGCGATCACCGGATCCTCCGGGCCCGCCTCGTTGTACAGCTCGCTCATGCGGTAACGCTCGATCAGGTAGCGTAGCAGCACCATGATCACCGATGCCGCCGGCAGCGCCAGCAGCACGCCGAGGAAGCCGAACAGGTAGCCGCCGGCCAGCACCGCGAACATCACCGCCACCGGGTGCAGGCCGATCTTGTCGCCGACCAGCTTGGGCACCAGCACGTAGCCTTCCAGCAGCTGGCCGACCGCGAACACGCCGCAGACCATCAGCACGTGTGTCCAGTCGCCGTACTGCACCAGCACGGCCACGATCGCCGCGACGAAGCCGATGATGAAGCCCAGGTACGGCACGAAACTGAGCAGGCCGGCGACCATGCCGATCAGCGGCCCCACGGTCAGCCCCACCACGCCGAGGGCGCCGCCGTAGAACACGCCCAGCGCCAGCATCACCAGCAACTGGCCGCGCACGAACGCGCCGAGGATCTTGTCCGACTCGTGGGCCAGGTAGGCGATGGTGGGCTGGATCGAACGCGGCAGCATGCCGTCGATCTTCGCCACCATCCGGTCCCAGTCGCGCAGCAGGTAGAACGCCACCACCGGGATCAGCACCAGGTTGGCCAGCCACGCCACGATGCCCAGCCCGGAGCGCGACACCTTGCCCAGCACCGCCGTGGCGACGCCGCCGATCGAGGCGAGGTGGCCCTTGACCGCGGCCAGCAGGCGATCGCTGTCGAAGGTATGCGGATCGAGGTGCAGGCGGGCCTGCAGCCATGGCCACACGGTGTTCTGCGCCCAGTCGCCGTAGCGCGGCAGGTTGCTGACCAGGTTCTCGATCTGGCGCGCGATCAGCGGGATCAGCAGCAGCAGCACGCCGACCACCGCCACCATGATCACCACGAACACGATGGTGGCCGCCCACGTCCGGTTCAGTCGCAGCCGCTCCAGCCGGTCGACCAGCGGATCGCCGAGGTAGGCCAGCATGGCGGCCACCGCAAACGGCATCAGCACCGGCGCCAGCAGCCAGAGCAGGTAGACGATGACTGCCGCAATGGCGAGCAGCTGCCAGCGGCGCGAGATGTCCTTGTCCTGATTCACCCGATACGCCCCGGCAAGGGATGGTCATCCGTCCGAAGAGTCCGGCCCGGGATGGGCGGGTTCTTGCGAGGGACTCGCATCATTGGAAAAGTCCGCACGGGGATTGTGCGGGGAATTCGTATCCCGTCAGTGCAGCCAGCGCAGGTTCTCGTCCGCGCCCGCATGTGGCTCGCCCTGCAGCAGCAGGTGGCCGCTGGCGGCGAGGTTCGCGGCGAGCGCGCCCATCGGTACGGAGGCCTTCACGTGCAGCAGCACGCCGTCGTTCTGCGCGCCCAGCGTCTGTACCTGCTTCACCGAGGGGTCCTCCTGCAGGGTCGCCATCAGATTGGCGTAATCCATCGCGGATTCGAGCCCGCTGACCCACAGCTTGCCTTCGCTGGGGCCGGCGCCGATCACGTTGAGCTGCTTGCCGAGCCGATCGACCAAGCCATGGCCGGCATCGCCGAGCACGACGGCCGTGGTGCCCTGGTCGCTCCAGTGTTGCGCCTGGCCGCCCGAGACCAGGGTCCAGTCGGCACCGCCGTCGCGCAGCTTGCCCAGCAGGACCAGGCCGGTGTGGTAGCGCTGGTTGATCGCCGCCAGCGCGGCCGGATCGGTGGCGGCGACCTTGGCCACGTCCGGCGGATTGGCCGCGTCGGGGTAGGCCAGGTTGGTGCCGCGCGCCCCGGCGGTTGCGGCCAGGCCGGCCAGCGCCGCCTGATCGAGCAGGCGACCGTCACTGCCGCGCACCAGCAGCAGTACCGGCGGCTTGATGCCGGCACTGCGCACGCCCAGCTTCGACACCAGCCGGCGCACCGCGCCGGGCTCGAACTCCACGTCCAGTACCAGCCCGGTCGCGGCGCGCTGGTACTGGAATTTCTGCACCATCGAGGCCGCCGTACCCAGCGCCTCGGCGTAGCCGGGGTTGCTGCGCAGGTCCTGGCCGCCGGCGACCCGCGCCAGCACCTGGCCCAGCGCGGTGGCGAACGCCTGGTCGCGCTGCGCGTCGCTGGTGTCGGCCAGCGGCACCACCACCGAGTACGGCGAGCCCGCTGCCGCCTGCGCGTGCAGCGGCGGCAATATGGCGAGGCCCAGCAGCAGGGTGGCGATCAGCAGGCGTGACAGGCGCATGGAAGGGGCATCTTTGAGGGGAAGCTCCCGGGAAGTCTGCCCAATCGCGCCCCCAGCGTCCATGCCGGCGGTCACCAAACCCACGGCGGCCGGCCGGCAACGGCGCCGCAAGCTGCTAGAATTGCGCGTTTCGTCCACGCCGGTTCCCGCCATGTCTGACGCCCTCACCTACCGCGCCGCCGGCGTCGATATCGACGCCGGCAATGCGCTGGTCGAACGCATCAAGCCGCTGGTCAAGCGCACCTTCCGCCCCGAGGTGATGGGCGGCCTGGGCGGCTTCGGCGGCCTGTTCGACCTGAGCGGCCGCTACCGCGAGCCGGTACTGGTCTCCGGCACCGACGGCGTGGGCACCAAGCTGAAGCTGGCGCAGACGCTGCACCGCCACGACACCATCGGTATCGACCTGGTCGGCATGTGCGTCAACGACGTGCTGGTGCAGGGCGCCGAGCCGCTGTTCTTCCTCGACTACTTCGCCACCGGCAAGCTCGACGTGGACACCGCCTCCGCCGTGGTCGGCGGCATCGCCGCGGGCTGCGAACTGGCCGGCTGCGCGCTGATCGGCGGCGAGACCGCCGAGATGCCGGACATGTACCCGCCGGGCGAATACGACCTGGCCGGCTTCACCGTGGGCGCGGTGGAGAAGTCGCGGATGCTCGCCGGCGACGCCATCGTGGCCGGCGACGTGGTGCTGGGCGTGGCCTCCAGCGGACCGCACTCGAACGGCTATTCGCTGATCCGCAGGATCCTCGAGCGCGCCGGCTGCACGCCCGACAATGGCGGGCTGGAGCTCGACCTCGGCGGCGTGAAACTGGTCGACTCGCTGATGGCGCCGACCACGATCTACGTCAAGAGCATGCTCGACCTGCTCCGCGCACAGCCGGAGCAGGTCCACGGCATGGCCCACATCACCGGCGGCGGCCTCAAGGAAAACATCATCCGGGTGGTGCCGGACGGCCTCGGCATCGCGCTGGACGCGTCCGCCATCGTGCTGCCGCCGGTATTCGACTGGCTGATGCGCGAAGGCAACGTGGCGCGCGGGGAAATGTGGCGCACGTTCAACTGCGGCGTCGGTTTCACCGTGATCCTGCCGCGCGACGCGGTGGCCGCCGCCTCCGCGCTGCTGGCCAAGCACGGCCTGGCCAGCTCGGTGATCGGCGCGATCGTGCCCGCGCAGGGCGACGAACGCGTGCATATCGGCTGATCCGTTCGGTGCCGGCCATGCCAGCCAAAGTCGCCGTGCTCGCCTCCGGGCGCGGCAGCAACCTTGCTGCGCTGCTCGAGGCGCGCGCGCGCGGCGAACTGCCGGTCGAGTTCGTGCTGGTCGGCAGCGACAAGGCCGGCGCCGGCGCGCTGCGCCTGGCCGAGGCGGCCAGCGTCCCCACCCTGACGCTGGATCCGCGCAGCTACCCCGACCGCCGCGCATTCGACCTCGACCTGTTCCGGCGCATTGCCGCCAGTGGCGCCGATTGGCTGGTGCTGGCCGGCTTCATGCGCATCCTCGACGGCGAGGCGCTGAAGCCGTGGGTGGGCCGGATCATCAACATCCATCCCTCGCTGCTGCCGAAATACCGCGGCCTGCACACCCATCGCCGCGCGCTGGAAGCCGGCGATGCCGAGCACGGCGCCAGCGTGCATTTCGTCACCGCCGAGCTGGACGGCGGCCCGGTGATCGCGCAAGCACGCCTGGCGATCGAGGCCGGCGACGACGAGGAACGTCTGGCGCAGCGCCTGCTGCCGCTGGAACACCGGCTGCTGCCGGCGGTGCTGAACCTGCTGGCCGCGGGGCGGCTGCAATGGGATGGTGCGCCGCGCTTCGACGGGCAGCCGCTGTCGACCCCGTTGCGGCTGGGCGACGACGGCCTCGTTCCTTAAAGCCGGTTCAGCCCGGTCTCGGCAGACTCCGCGCATGACCATCCGACCCCTGCTCGCCCCCCTGCTCGGCCTCGGCCTGCTGCTCGGCGCCCGGACCGCGCCCGCCGCCACGCCTGGCGCCTTCACCGCCACCTACAACGTGTCGCAGGGCGGCCAGCCGATGGGTGTCGCCACGGTGACCCTGCGCGCGGCCGGCAACGGCGAGTGGATCTATGGCAAGGACACCAAGGGCACCGACGGGCTGGCCGCCCTGCTCGGCGCCAGCGTCACGGAAAGCTCGCGTTTCCGCTGGAAGGGCGACGTGCCCGAGGCGGTCGGCTACGACTACCGGATGCAGACCGCGGTGAAGGCCAAGCAGCGCCACCTGGTGGTCGACTGGCCGAAAAACCGCGTGACCGTGGACGAGGGCAAGGGTCCGCGGAGCTATCCGGCCAGCCCGGGCATGGTCGAGCGCAATACGCTGGCGCTGGCGCTGGGGCTGGCACTGCGCGATGGCAGGCGGCAGGTCACGCTGCCGGTCGCGGTGCGCCAGGAGGTGCAGGCGCAGCACTTCGAGGTGACCGGCAAGGAGACCGTGAAGGTCCCCGCCGGCAGCTTCGCCGCGCAACGGGTCGACCGCACCGACGCCGACCGCGGCTTCAGCGCCTGGTACGCCCCCGGCCGTTACCCGCTGCCGGTGAAACTGTCGCAGCACGACGGCGGCGACATGGTGATGGAACTGGTGAGCTACAAGGCCGACTGAACCGCGGGCACGATTCCCCCCAGGCCGGGGTTGGACGTTGACTTCCACTCGTCAGATGCAAATAATTCGCATTTGCCGAATGGAATCCCCCTATGCTTCACCCGCTGCCGCGGCGTTTCCTGCCGCTTCTCCTCCTGTCCGCCGCCAGCCTCGCCGGCAGCCTCTGCGCTCCCCAGGCCCAGGCCGAAGAAAGCATGTTCGGCTACGTCTACACCACCGACCTGCTGCCCAAGGGCGCGATGGAAATGGAGCAGTGGGCGACCTGGCGCCACCAGAAGGCGGGCGGCCGCTTCAACCAGCTCGACGGCCGCACCGAATTCGAATACGGCCTGGCCGACAACCTGCAGGTGGCGCTGTACGCCAACTACCTGCAGGCCTCTGCGTACCGCAACGGTCCCTATGGCGTCACCACGCCGCCCGAGCCGCTGTCCTACGACCAGCCCACGCCCTACGCCCACTACAACGGCAAGCGCTTCGTCGGTTTCTCGGGAGAGATGATCTGGCGCGTGCTCAGCCCTTACACCGACGGGCTGGGCGTGGCGTTCTACCTCGAACCCACAGTGGGACCGGCGTTCCGCGAGCTGGAAGCGAAGCTGATCCTGCAGAAGAACTTCCTCGACGACCGCCTGGTGATGGCCTTCAATGCCACCTACGCGCCGGAGTGGCGCTATCAGGAGGACTCGGCCGACCCGACCCGCAAGAGCTGGAACTACGAGGTAGACGCCAATCTCGGCTTCGCCGCGTCGTACCGCTTCATGCCGAACTGGTCGGCCGGCTTCGAGCTGGAGAACGAGCACGAGTACAACAGCTACCACTTCACCCGCCAGACCAACAACGCCACTTATTTCGGCCCGGTGATCCACTACGGCGGCCGCCGCTTCTTCGTCACCGCCACCCTGTTGCAGCAGCTACCCTGGGCCAGCGAGCAGGCCAACGGCGAACCCGGCGCGGTGGTCGGCGGACGCAGCTACGACGTCGACTTCGAGAAATGGCGCCTGCGCGTGAAGGCTGGCTTCTACTTCTGATGGTCCGAGGACACCGATGAAATCCCGTCTCGTGCTGCTTCCCGTGGCCGCCCTGGTGGTGGCCGCGCCGGTCCATGCCACCGTCTACCTCACGGTGGAACAGGCGCAGGCGCTGATGTTCCCCGGCGCCACGCTGACCCCGGCCTTCGCCAACCTCACCCCGGCGCAGGTCAAGGCGATCGAGCGCGACTGCGGCGTCGACGTGCTCAATCCGCAGCTGAAGGTATGGCGCAGTTCGAGCGGCGGCTGGTTCATCGCCGACCAGGTGGTGGGCAAGCACGACTTCATCCCGTTCGCGCTGGCGCTGGACGCGCACGGCGCGGTGAAGGACGTGGAGATCCTCGAGTACCGCGAAACCTACGGCGACGGCGTGCGCAACGCCGCCTGGCGCGCGCAGTTCACCGGCAAGAGTCACGGCGCGACGCTGGAACTGGGCGGGGACATCCAGAACATCTCCGGTGCCACGCTCTCCAGCCGGCACATCACCGACGGCGTCAAGCGCCTGCTGGCCACCTATGCCCTCGTGCTCGCCCAGCAGCCGCACGCTTGAGCGGGCGCGCCCGCTGCTGGGCACCACGGTGAGCATCCGCGTCGCCGCGGATGGCGACGAGATAGCGGCGCACCGCGCGATCGACGCGGCGTTCGCGTCGGTGGCGCAGGTGCACGCGCGGATGAGCTTCCACGAGGCGGGCAGCGACCTTTCGCGCCTGCACCGCGCGCCGGTCGGCGAATGGGTGACGATCGACCCGCATACCGCCGCCGTGCTGCGCGCGGCACTGGCGTTCTCCGCCCGCAGCGACGGCGCGTTCGACGTGACCGTGGGCTCCGCGCTGGCGGCCCGCGGCCTGCTGCCGACGCCCGCCGGCGCGACGCCGGATCCCGGCGCCGACTGGCGCGATGTCGAGCTGGACGACGCGTCGCCGCGCGTGCGGCGGCGGCGCGCGCTGTGGATCGACCTCGGCGGCATCGCCAAGGGCTACGCGGTGGACTGCGCGATCGGGAGCCTGCGCGCGCATGGCATCGCGCAGGCCTGCGTCAACGCCGGCGGCGACCTGCGCCTGCTGGGCGCGGGGCTGCACCGGGTGGCAATCGATACCGGCGAATACGCGCCGGCGCACTGCCCGGTACTCGAGGTGGAGGCGGCCGCGGTCGCCACCAGCAGCGGGCGCGGCATCGAAGGCGACGGGCCGCACCTGCACGGCCGCACGCGGCACGCCACCGGCATGCAGGCGAGCGTCAGCGTGGTCGCCACGCAGTGCATGGCGGCCGACGCGCTGACCAAGATCGTGCTGGCCGACGGCGCGGCCAGCGCAGCGCTGCTGCGGGAGCTGGACGCGACCGCCTACCTGCACGCCGACGACCACTGGTCGGTGCTGGGGGCGCAGGCATGAAGCCGCACCCGATGCCGCGCCGCGCGGTCGGGCATGCCATGCCGCTGCGACTGTCGCGCCGCCGCCGCCACACGGCCTATGCCGTGGGCGGCGTGCTGTGGCTGAGCGGCGTGCTGTGGCTGCTGTTCCACTACTTCATGCAGCGGAGGGGCGAGTTCGGGACCGCCCCGCACCCGCTGGAGCCGTGGTGGCTGCGTCTGCACGCGGCGGCGGCCTTCGCCACGCTGTGGACGTTCGGCCTGGTGTGGGGCGCGCACATCGTCGCCGGCTGGCGCAGCGGACGCCACCGCCTGAGCGGCGGCTTCGCGGTGGCGCTGCTGGGCTGGCTGATCGCCACCGGCTACCTGCTCTACTACCTGGTGGACGACCGCTGGCGCGCCGTCGCCTCGCTCGCCCACTGGATCGTCGGGCTGGGCCTGCCCGCCTTGTTCGTGCTGCATGTGGTGCGCGGCCGGTGGCATCATCCCCGCGGCCGCAGCGGACCCAACCCGCCCGGCTAAACCGCTCGCGAACCGGTCCGCGCCGCCACCGGAAGACCTGCGTCGACGCGTCGCCGGGCAGCGCTCAATTCGGCAGGCGGCGGATCTTCGCACCGAGCACACCGAGCTTTTCCTCGATGTTCTCGTAGCCGCGGTCGATATGGTAGACGCGGTCCACCGTGGTGTCGCCCTTGGCCACCAGCCCGGCCAGCACCAGGCAGGCCGAGGCGCGCAGGTCGGTGGCCATGATCGGCGCACCGCTCATCTGCGCCACGCCCTGCACCACCGCGGTATTGCCCTCGAGGCGGATGTCCGCGCCGAGCCGCTGCAGTTCGTGCGCGTGCATGAAGCGGTTCTCGAACACCGTCTCGGTGACCACGCCGGTGCCCTCGGCCACGCAGTTCAGCGCGGTGAACTGCGCCTGCATGTCGGTCGGGAACGCCGGATACGGCGCGGTGCTGATGTTGACCGCCTTCGGGCGGCGGCCGCCCATGTCCAGCTCGATCCAGTCGTCGCCGGTCGCGATGTGCGCGCCGGACTCCTCCAGCTTGGCCAGTACCGCGTCCAGCGTGCTGGCGCGGGCATGCCGCGCGCGCACCTTGCCGCCGGTCATCGCCGCACCGACCAGGAAGGTGCCGGTCTCGATGCGGTCGGGCAGCACCTCGTACTCGGCGCCATGCAGGCGCTCCACGCCGTGGATGACCATGGTCGAGGTGCCGGCGCCCTCGATCTGCGCGCCCATCGCGATCAGGCAATGGGCCAGGTCAACCACCTCGGGCTCCTGCGCCGCGTTTTCGATCACCGTGGTGCCCTGCGCCAGGGTGGCCGCCATCATGATGTTCTCGGTGCCGGTGACGGTGACCATGTCCATCAGGATGCGCGTGCCCTTGAGCCGACCCGCCTTCGCCTTGATGTAGCCGTTCTCGACCGTGATCTCGGCGCCCAGCGCCTGCAGGCCGCGGATGTGCTGGTCGACCGGGCGCGAGCCGATCGCGCAGCCGCCCGGCAGCGACACCTCGGCCTGGCCGAAGCGCGCCACCAGCGGGCCGAGCACCAGGATCGAGGCGCGCATCGTGCGCACCAGGTCGTACGGCGCCACGCAGGTGCTGGTGGTGCGGGGATCGACGTGCATCTTCATGCGGTCGTCCAGCACCAGCTGCACGCCCATCTGACCGAGCAGCTCGATGAACGTGGTGACGTCGTGCAGGTGCGGCACGTTGCCGATGCTGACCGGCTCGTCGGCCAGCAGGCAACCGGCGAGGATCGGCAGCACGGCGTTCTTGGCGCCGGAAATGCCCACCTCGCCATGGAGCGGCGTACCGCCGCTGATCAGGATCTTGGCCATCTAAAGTCCTTCAATCGAAACTCGGAGGGGGAAGTGCGGCTGCAGCCCTCAATGGCGCGCCGCGGCTTCCTCGGGGGTCAGCGTCTTCAGGGCCAGCGCGTGGATCGCGCCGCCCATCAGCTCGCCCAGCGTGGCGTAAACCAGCCGGTGCCGGGCCAGCGGCAGCTTGCCGGCGAACTGGCTGGCGACCACGGTGGCCTCGAAATGCACGCCATCATCGCCACTCACCTCCACCTGGGCGCCGGGCAGGCCGTTCACGATCATTGCCTGGATGCGGGCAGGGTCCATCGGGAGTGTTCCATGGGAGAGGGCTGGCCAGCCGGAAAGGGGGTTCCGTCGCGACGGGAACCCATCGCACTGGCTCAATGACGTTAAAATGCGAATATGCCATGGTAATGGAAATCCGCTGGCGCAGAAATGACGGCGGCACCAGATCGGCACGGGCGACGCCCCTCGTCCGGCGAGATGACCGCCATTCCCTTCCTTGTCGAGCCCCCATGAACGCACGCATCGCCCAGCCCTCTCCCGCCACCCCGGCCAAGCTGGATCCGGACGCCATCATGCGCAGCGCGCGCACGGTGATCGCCACCGAAGCGGCGGCGGTCGAGGCGCTGGGGGCAAGGATCGGGCCGGCCTTCGTCGAGGCCTGCCGGCTGATCCTGGGTTGCCGGGGCCGCGTGGTGGTCAGCGGCATGGGCAAGTCGGGCCATGTTGGGCGCAAGATCGCCGCCACCCTGGCGTCCACCGGCACGCCGGCGTTCTTCGTGCACCCGGGCGAGGCCAGCCATGGCGATCTCGGCATGATCCTGCCGCAGGACGTGGTGCTGGCGATCTCCTATTCCGGTGAGACCGACGAGTTGCTGTTCATCCTGCCGGTGATCAAGCGCCAGGACATCCCGTTGATCGCGATCACCGGCCGCCCGACCTCCTCGCTGGCAACCCAGGCCGACGTGCACCTGGATGGCAGCATCTCCAGCGAAGCCTGCCCGCTGGGCCTGGCGCCGACCACCAGCACCACCGTGGCGCTGGCGCTGGGCGACGCGCTGGCGATCGCGCTGCTGGAGGCGCGCGGCTTCACCTCCGACGACTTCGCCCGCTCGCACCCGGCCGGCGCGCTGGGCCGGCGCCTGTTGCTGCACATCGCCGACGTGATGCACACCGGCGACGAGGTGCCGCGGGTAGCGCCTGACGCCAGCCTCACCGCCGCCCTGGTCGAAATGACCCGCAAGCACCTGGGCATGACCGCCGTGGTCGACGCCGACGGCCATCTGCTCGGCGTGTTCACCGACGGCGACCTGCGCCGCGCGCTGGACGACGAGGGCGTGAACCTGCGCGGCGCCACCGTGGCCGAGCTGATGACCCGCGGCCCGAAGACGATCGGCGCCGACAAGCTGGCGGCGCAGGCGGCGCAGATGATGGAGCAGCACCAGATCCACGCCCTGCTGGTGGTGGACGACGAGCAGCACGTGGTCGGCGCGCTGAACATTCACGATCTGCTCCGTGCGCGTGTGGTCTGATTCGTCTCGACGAATCAGACCAATCAAACACGCCGCTCTTGATCCTGCTCTCCCAGAATCCCGCCCGTGCCCACTGATTACCTGACCAATCTCCCCACCGATCTCCTGACCCGCGCCGCGAAGATCCGCCTGGCGGTGTTCGACGTGGACGGCACGCTGACCGACGGTCGCCTGTGGTACGGCGAGGATGGCCACGAAACCAAGGTATTCCACGTGCACGACGGGCTCGGCCTGAAGCGGCTGCAGGCAAACGGCGTGCAGGTGGCGATCATCACCGCGCGGATCAGCCACCCGGTCGCGCTGCGCGCCGAGGAACTGGACATCGCCCACGTCTACCAGGGCCAGGGCGACAAGCGCATCTGCCTGCTGCAACTGCTGGACGCGCTGCACCTGGCGCCCGAACAGGCCGCCTTCACCGGCGACGACCTGCCCGACCTGCCGCCGATGCGCGTCGCCGGGCTGGCGGTGGCGGTGGCCAACGCGCACCCCTGGGTGGCCGAGGCCGCGCACTGGCGGACCGCCCGCAGCGGCGGCATGGGTGCCGTGCGCGAGGTGTGCGACCTGATCCTGCACGCCCAGGGCCGCAGCGATGCCGAACGGGAGCGCTGGCAATGAACCTCCGCCTCTGGCTGCGCGACCGGCGCCTGCCGGCGGCGACCGTCGCCGTCGCCGTGGCCGCCGGGCTGGGCCAGTTGCTGCTCTGGTGGCTGGGGCCGGCGCCGAAGACCCCCGATTTCGTCGGCCCGCCGCGTTCCGGCTACGCCCTGACTGACGCCCGGATGACCGAGTACAACGCCGAGGGCCTGCCCAGCTTCCACCTGCAGTCGCCGCACCTGGAGCGCCGCGAGGGCGACGAATCGCTCTACCTCAACGCGCCCACCTTCCAGTTGCCGGCCAACCAGGCCGGCGTGCCGGACTGGCTGGGCCAGTCGCTGTACGGCTGGGTCAACAAGGACGGCACCCAGCTCAAGCTGCAGGGTCCGGTGGAAATGAACCGGGCGGCGTTCGACGATACGCCGGCGACCCGCATCCAGACCGCCGACGTCACCGCCTGGCCGAAGCAGAATCGCCTGGAAACCGCCGCCCCGGCGCAGATGGTGCAAGGCGGCACTAGAATCAGCGGTATCGGCATGCGCGCCGATCTCAATGACAAACACCTGGAGCTGCTCGATGACGTCCATGCCACCTTCCCGCCGCGCCAGCGCTAGGTACGCGCTCGCCGTCGTCGTCCTCGGCCTGTTCGCGACCCAGCCGGCGCTGGCCAGGAAAAGCGACCGCCAGCAGGAAATGCAGGTCGCCGCCAAGAATTTCGACGGTTTCCAGAAACCGAACAGCGTGAGCACGCTGACCGGCAACGTGGTGATCACCCAGGGCACGCTGAAGGCCACCGGCGCGCAGGCCAAGGTGTATTTCGACGCGGACACCCAGATCAGCCGGGTGGTCATCACCGGCAGCCCGGCCCATCTCGAGCAGCTGGACGACAACGGCAACCTGATGCTGGGCGACGCCGCCACGCTCGACTACGACAACGTCAATGGCATCGCGGTGCTCAGCGGCAACGCCTCGGTCACCCAGAAGGGCCGCGGCGAAGCGCATGGCGACAAGCTCACCTACAACACCGAGACCAGCCAGATGACCGGCGAGAGCGCCGGCGACGGCCTGGTCCACATGACCTTCCGGCCCAAGCCGAAACCGGCCGGCGCCGCCGCGCCCGCGCCGGCGAAAAGCGTGCCCACCCCGCAGGGGCAGCAGTAACCGATGCTTTCCGCCGAAGGTCTGCAGAAAAGCTTCAAGTCCCGCCAGGTCGTGCGCGATTTCGGCTTCTCCATCCGCGAAGGCGAGGTGGTCGGCCTGCTCGGCCCCAACGGGGCCGGCAAGACCACCTGCTTCTACATGGTGGTCGGCCTGATCGAGGCGGACGGCGGCACGATCAAGCTGGACAAGATGGACATCACCGGCCTGCCGATGCATGCGCGCTCCCGGCTGGGCATCGGCTACCTGCCGCAGGAAGCCTCGGTGTTCCGCAGGCTCAGCGTGGCGGACAACATCCTCGCCGTGCTGGAACTGCGCAACGGGCTGAGCGCGCAGCAGCGCAACAGCGAGCTGGAAAACCTGCTGGACGAGCTGAAGATCGAGCACATCGCCGGACAGAAGGGCGTCAGCCTGTCCGGCGGCGAGCGCCGTCGCGTGGAAATCGCCCGCGCACTGGCCGCCAACCCGCGCTACATGCTGCTGGACGAGCCGTTCGCCGGCGTCGATCCGATCTCGGTCGGCGAGATCCAGCGCATCGTGCGGCACCTCAAGGAGCGCGGCATCGGCGTGCTGATCACCGATCACAACGTGCGCGAGACGCTGGGCATCTGCGACCGCGCCTACATCCTGAACGAAGGCGAGGTGCTGTCACGCGGCACCCCGGCGCACATCCTCGCCGACGAGAAGGTGCGCGAGGTCTACCTGGGCCGCGAATTCCGGCTCTGACATACCTGCCGAAGCGGGTCAACGGCGCGGCCGCGGGCTATGGCTGCAGCCACGGGCACGCGTTACGATGGTCGCGATTCCATCCAACCCCGCCGGCATGAAACCCGCCCTGCAGCTTCGCCTCAACCAGCAGCTGACCCTGACGCCGCAGCTGCAGCAGGCGATCCGCCTGCTGCAGCTGTCGCAGCTGGAGCTGGAAGCCGAACTGCGGCAGATCGCCGAGAGCAACCCTCTGCTGGAATTCGCCGAGGAAGTCGAGGACGACGAGAACGGCGGGACCGAAAGCGAATATCCCGGCAACGAGTCGATCACCGCCAGCGTGCCCGCCGGCGATGAAGCCGGCGACGACACCGACGACTGGTCGGACGGTGGCGGTGTAGCCGAAACGCCGATCGACTTCTCCAGCGCCGGCAGCGGCGCAGGCATGCGTGGCGACGACGATTTCGAGCCACAGAACGCCGCGCCGGAAACCTTGCAGCAGCACCTGCTGTGGCAACTCAACCTCGCCTCCTTCAACCCGCGCCAGCACCTGATCGCCACCGTGCTGATCGACGCGCTGAACTCCGATGGCTACCTGGCCGAAGGACTGGAGCCCGTGCTCGCCGCCCTGCCCGCCGGCTTCAACGCCAGCGTCGAGGAAATCAATGCCGTGCGCCGCCAGCTGCAGGGTTTCGACCCCGCCGGCGTGGGCAGCCTCGACCTGCGCGACTGCCTGCGCGTGCAACTGGAACAGTTCGCCCCCGAGACACCGCAGCGCGAACTGGCGCTGCGCATCGTCGACAGCGAGCTGGAACTGCTGGCGCGCAATGACACCGCCCGGCTGGTGCGGCGACTGCGCGCCAGCGAGAACGACGTGGCCGATGCCGCGGTGCTGATCCGCAGCCTCGACCCGCGCCCCGGCGCCGCGCTCGACGCCACACCGGTGGAATACGTCGCCCCCGACGTCTACGCGGTGCGCGAAGGCAGCCGCTGGCGGGTCAGCCTGAACCCGGACGCGCAGCCGCGGCTGGGCCTGAACCAGCACTACTGCGGCCTGATCGCGCGGGCCCACGGCGAGGACGCCAGCTGGATGCGCGGCCAGCTGCAGGAGGCGCGCTGGCTGATCAAGAGCCTGGAATCGCGCGCCGAGACCCTGCTCAAGGTCGCCGAGGCGATCGTGCGGCGGCAGAGCGCGTTCCTCGACTACGGCCCCGAGGCGATGCACCCGCTGGTGCTGCGCGAGGTGGCGGAGGAGGTCGGCATGCACGAGTCCACCATCTCGCGCGTCACCACGCGCAAGTACATGCACACCCCGCGCGGGACCTTCGAGCTGAAGTATTTCTTTTCCAGCGGCGTCTCCACCGAGGACGGCGGCAGCGCGTCGGCCACCGCGATCCAGGCCATGCTGCGCAAGCTGATCGAGGCCGAGGACGCGCGCAAGCCGCTGTCCGACCTGGCGATCGCCGAGGAATTGCAGCGCAAGGGCATCCAGGTCGCGCGCCGAACCGTCGCCAAATACCGCGAGGGGCTGCGCATCCCCACCTCCAGCGAGCGCCAGCGCGCGGGCTGATTGTCGCAGGGGCTGGCCACGGGAACTTGGTTAACGAAAAATCGCTCCCATAACTGCTAAAGGATGATTCACGATCCGCGGCGGCTCCCCACGCCCCGCGCGTCCACCCGCCGCGAAACGCGGCACTGCACCACCAGAGGAGGCGCACCATGCAATTCCAACTCAGCGGCCAGCAGATTGAAGTCACCCCGGCCCTGCGCGACCACGCCACCGCCAAGCTCGACCGCCTCACCCGCCTCGACGACAAATTGAAGAGCCTCGCGATCGTGCTCTCGGTCGACAAGCTCCAGCAACGTGCCGAGGGCACCCTCGGCGTCATCGGCGCCACCCTGCATGCCGAAGCCACCGAGGCCGACATGTACGCCTCCATCGACGTGCTGTTCGACAAGCTGGTCAACCAGCTGCGCAGGTACCGCGAAAAGGTCGCCGACAAGCATCAGCGCGAAACCCGCGAAGAGCGCCAGTACGGCTGACCGCCCCGGGCTCCGGCCCGTCACGGCCCGCCCCGTCCGGGGCGGGCCGTTTTGCCCTCCGGACACGCGCCATCGTCCAAGCTGGCACAATGAGCACACTGCCGCGAAGGTCCACCGGGCCACGGCACGCGGCGCAAGGGACCCAAGGCTTGGATCGGATCAGCGCACGACAGCTCTACGACAGCGTCCACGAACGCATGGCCCTGCGCTGGGTGTCCGGCATGCGCGGGGAATCGCGCGCGCTCGAGCCGGGCGCGGCGCAGGCGCGCCGGCCGTCGCTGATCGGCTACCTCAACGTCATCTACCCGAACAAGATCCAGATCATCGGCTCGGAGGAGCTGAACTACCTCGACGGGCTGGACTCGCGCCAGCGCTGGGAGGTGATGCACAAGATCGCCGCCTACCAGCCGGTCGCGCTGATCGTCACCAAGGACCAGGCCGTGCCGGCCGACCTGCGGGAAGTCGCAGAGGAAACCGACACGCCGCTGTGGATCAGCCCCAAGCGCGGCCACGAGCTGCTGACCTACATGCAGTACCACCTGGCGCGCATGCTGGCGGCAAAGATCACCCTGCACGGCGTGTTCCTCGAGGTGTTCTCGATCGGCGTGCTGATCACCGGCGAGGCCGGCTCCGGCAAGAGCGAGCTGGCGCTGGAACTGATCAGCCGCGGCCACCGGCTGGTCGCCGACGACGCCACCGAATTCACCCTGATCGCGCCGGACGTGATCGACGGCAGCTGCCCCGAACTGCTGCAGGACCTGCTGGAAGTGCGCGGGCTGGGCGTGCTCAACGTGCGCGAGATGTTCGGCCACATGTCGGTCAAGACCTCCAAGTACCTGCGCCTGGTGATCCACCTCAAGCCGCTGCGCGAGGGCGAGGTCAACCTCGGCGACAGCGGCGATACGCTGACCCGCCTCACCGGCGACATCGGCCATCGCGAGATCTTCGACGTGCAGGTGCCGATGATCACCCTCCCGGTGGCCTCGGGCCGCAACCTGGCGGTGCTGGTCGAGGCCGCCGTGCGCAACCACGCGCTGAAGAGCAAGGGCATCGATCCAGCGCAGACCTTCATCGACCGCCAGGCACACCAGTTGCAGCGGCTGCCCCCATGGTGAACGCATGAGCGACGATTTTCCCTTCGCCAGCCAGCGGGTCGACCCGCGCGACATCCACCTGATCGTGCTCACCGGCATGTCCGGCGGCGGCAAGACGGTGGCGCTCCGCGCGCTGGAGGACCTGGAGTTCTACTGCGTCGACAACCTGCCGTCGGTACTGCTGCCGCAACTGGTCGACGCAGCCACCAGCGGTGACCGTCGCGGCCGGCCGCGACGCATCGCGGTGGGCGTGGACGTGCGCAACCGCGGTACCGACTTCGCACACATGCCGACCGTGCTGTCGGAGCTGGCCGTCGCCGGCGTGCAGGTGCACCTGATCTTCCTGGATTGCCGCGACGAGGTGCTGATCAAGCGCTATTCGGAAACGCGCCGCCGTCATCCACTGGCCACCCGCGGCGTGTCGCTGGCCGATGCGATCGCCGAGGAACGCCGCCTGCTGCGCCCGCTGATGGCGATCGCGGAGAAGGTGATCGACTCCAGCGAACTCAACGTGCACCAGCTGCGCCGGCTGGTCGCCACCGGCTACGCACAGGCGACCGAGGGCTTGACCCTGATGTTCCAGTCGTTCGCGTTCAAGCGCGGGCTGCCGCTGGACGCGGACTTCGTGTTCGATGCACGCTGCCTGCCGAACCCGCACTGGCATGCGCACCTGCGCCCGCTGTCGGGCAAGGACAAGCCGGTGCGCGACTTCCTCGACGCCGAGCCGCTGGTGGGCGAATACTTCGCCGATACCGCACGCTGGCTGGACGCCTGGCTGCCGCGCTTCGAACAGGACGACCGCAGCTACGTGACCATCTCGATCGGCTGCACCGGCGGTCGCCACCGTTCGGTCTACCTGGTCGAGAAGCTCGCCGCCCACTATCGCGACCGGCGCGAAGGCGTGCTCACCTTCCATCGCGAGCTCGAGTGATGACCGACCTGCCGCTGCACATCGCCACCGCAGGTCGCCGGACATGAGCGTCGGCGTGCTGCTGATGACCCACGAGGCGGTCGGCCAGGCGCTGATCTCCGCCGTGCACCACGTCATGCCCAGGCTGCCGCTGCGGGTGGCGGCGGTGGAGATCCCGCCGGAATCGGACCCCGACGTGATGCGCCAGCTCACCGTGCGTCATGCGCGCGAGCTCGACACCGGCGACGGCGTGCTGGTGCTGGCCGACCTTTACGGGGCCACACCGTGCAACATCGGCCTGTCGCTGGGCGCGCTCGGCGTACACCTGCACTGCGTCTCCGGCCTCAACCTGCCGATGCTGCTGCGCGTACTCAATTATGCGGAGAAACCACTGGACGAACTGGCCGAGATCGCGGCCAGCGGTGGCCGCGGGGGAATCTTCATCGACCATGCTTGAGCAAGAGATCGTCGTTTCCAACAAGCTGGGGCTGCACGCCCGCGCCTCGGCCAAGCTGGTGCAACTGGTGCAGGGTTTCAAATCCACCGTGTGGCTGGTCAGCAAGGGCCGGGAAGTCAACGCGCAAAGCATTATGGGCGTGATGATGCTGGCCGCCGGCCTCGGCAGCCCGCTGACCATTCGCGTCGACGGGTCCGACGAGGCATCCGCGCTGGCCGCGGTGATCGCGCTGTTCGAGCGCAAGTTCGACGAGGGAGCCTGAGATGCAGGGAATCGGGAATCGGAAATCGGGAATCGGGAGAAGCGGAGCGCGCGCAAGCGCCCCGCTTCCTGCAAGCGCCGTGCTGTCCGCTTTGCCTATTCCCTATTCCCTACTCCCTATTCCCGCGCCTGGCCCCCGAGGGGGCCGGGCGTGAGACACGTCCTCACCGGCACCATCGCTGCGCACGGCATGGCGCTTGGCCGTGCGCGGCTGGTGCAGCCCAGCCGCTACGCGGTCGACACCCGGCCGCTGGCCGAGGACGAGATCGAGGGCGAGCTGGCGAAGCTGCACCAGGCACTGGACACGGCGCGGCAGGAACTGCGCGATTTGCGCGGCAAGCTGCACGGCGCGCTGGCGCGCGAGGTCAACGAATTCATCGACGCGCACAGCCTGCTGCTGGACGACGCCGAACTGCTGCGCGGGCTGGACGACCTGGTGCGGATCGGCCACTACCGCCCCGGCGCCGCGCTGAAGAAGCAGCGCGACCGCCTGTCCGCCGTGTTCGAGGCGATGGACGACCCCTACCTGCGCAGCCGCAAGGAAGACGTCGAGCAGGTGATCAACCGGGTGATCTCCGCACTGCAGCGGCAGACCAGCCCGGAGGAGCGCAAGCTGGCCGCGCGCGTGGGCGAGATCCTGATCGCCGACTCCATCGCACCGGCCGACATGGCGCAGCTGGCCGGCAACGGCCTGCTCGGCGTGGTCGCCAGTTCCGGCAGCGCGTACTCGCACAGCGCGATCCTGGCGCGCAGCCTCGGCCTGCCGATGCTGGTGGGCACCCGCGACGCGCTGTCCAACATCCACGACGACGACCTGATCCTGCTCGACGCCGAGCGCGGCGAGGCGATCGTGCACCCGGCCGCGCAGGACCTGTCGCGCTACCGCGCCTGGCAGCGCGAGGCTGCGGCCGAAGGCCGGCGCCTGGCCAAGCTGGCGAATGCACCCACGCGCACCCGCGACGGCGTCGAGATCGCCCTGCTGGCGAACGCCGAGACGCCGGCCGACGTGGCGATGGCGCGCGCCCGCGGCGCCGACGGCGTCGGCCTGTACCGCACCGAGTTCCTGTTCCTCAAGCACAAGGGGCTGCCGTCGGAAGACGAGCAGTTCATCGCCTACCGCGACCTGGTGATGGGCATGGGCGGCCTGCCGGTGACCATCCGCACGCTGGACCTGGGCGCCGACAAGGCCGACGCCGCCGGGCTCACCCTGCGCGGCGAGGACAACCCCGCGCTCGGCGTGCGCGGCGTGCGCCTGTCGCTGCGCTATCCGGCGGTGTTCACCACCCAGATCCGCGCGATCCTGCGCGCCGCCTGCTACGGCCCGGTGCGCGTGCTGGTGCCGATGGTGACCCAGCCGGACGAGATGATCGCGGTGCGCACGCTGTTCAAGCTGGCGCGGCAGGACCTGAAGCGCGAGGCCATCGACCTGCCGGAGAAACTGCCGCTGGGCGCGATGATCGAGGTGCCGGCCGCGGCGATCAACGTGCGCGCCCTGCTGGAGCACGCCGACTTCCTCGCCATCGGCACCAACGACCTGGCGCAGTACGTGCTCGCCGCCGACCGCGGCAACGACGCGCTGGAGAACATCTACAACCCGTTGCAGCCGGCGCTGCTGCGGTTGATCTCGCACGTGCTCACTTCCGGCCGCCGCGCGAAGAAGCCGGTCAGCCTGTGCGGCGAGATCGCCGGCGACGTGAACTTCGCCGCGCTGCTGCTGCTGCTCGACCTCCACGAGTTCAGCATGCATCCGGCGCAGATCCTGCAGGTCCGGGACCGGCTCGCCACGCTCGACCACGCCTACCTGCGCCGCCACGCCGCGCGACTGCTGAATGCGCCCACGCACGAGCAGGCCGCAGCGATGCTGGCGGAGATCGTTGGCGCGTCCAACCGCTGATTCCTGCGCGTCACACGCCGTCCAGAAACGCATCCAGCAGGGCGCCACGGTACTTCTGGCGGTGCAGCAGCAGCGAGAGCTTGCGCCGCAGGTCGAGGAACGGCGTCTTCAGCGCCTTCAGCCGGCCGGTCGCCAATGCATCGGTCACCGCCACCGCCGGCAGGCAGGCGATGCCCAGCCCGGCTACCACCGCCTGCTTGATCGCCTCGATCTGGTCCAGCTCCAGCACGGTCTCGCCCGGCGGCAACTGCGCCAGCACCCGTTCGCTGGTGGCGCGGGTGGCCGAGCCGGGTTCGCGCAACACCCAGCGCGCACCGGCGAAATCGGCAGGCTTCAGGCTGCGCCTGCGCGCCAGCGGATGCTCCGGCGGCGCACACACTACCAGCAGGTCGTCGCGCCACGGCCGCACTTCCAGCAGCGGATGCGCCACCGGGCCTTCGACGCAGCCGATGTCCAGGCTGTGCTCGAGCATGGCCGCGGCGATCGTCTCGGTATTCGCCACGCGCAGGCGGATCGCCACCTGCGGGTGCGCGCGCACGAAACCGCCGAGCAGCTCGCCGACCAGGTAATTGCCCACCGTATTGCTGGCACCGATGCGCAATTCGCCGCCCAGCGCCGCACCTTCCGCGCGCCCGCGCCGGCCGAACTCGGCATGCCGCTCCAGCAGTTCCTGCGCCATTGGCAGCAGTTCGCGGCCACGCGCATTCAGGCGCAGGCGGCCGCGCTCGCGGTCGAACAGCGGCGCATCCAGCTGCCGCTCCATCTCCGCCACTGCCATGCTGGCCGCCGGCTGGGTCAGGTGCAGCCGCTCGGCCGCGGCACGCACGCTGCCGTGCAGCGCGATCTGCACGAACACCTCCAGCTGGCGCGGGCTGATGTTGATCATCGGCCGATCCTATCAGCTTGCCTGATACATCCAATCATATATTTCAAATTTTCCTGATTGGCATGCGGGCTGACAATGGCGCGGTTGCCGGAGCCCCACGCATGAATACCTCGACCCTTCCCGTTCCTTCCTCGCTACCCAGGCAACGTGCTCCCGGGCTGTTGCTGGCGGTCGCGACCGGTCTGCTGGCGCTGTGGCTGGGCCGCCGCCTGCCGCTGGTCGGCGGCCCGGTGATCGGCATCGTGCTGGGCATCGTGGTGCGCAACCTGCTGTCGCCGGGCGAGCGTTATGCGCCCGGCATCGCGTTCGCCGGCAAGAAGGTGCTGCAGTGGTCGATCATCGCGCTGGGCTTCGGCCTCAGCCTGGGCCAGGTGGCGAAGACCGGCCTCGAATCGCTGTCGGTGACCCTGGTGACGATGACGGTGGCCTTCGTCAGCGCCTGGGCGCTGGGCCGCTGGCTCGGCGTGCACGACAAGCTGAAGATCCTGATCGGCGTGGGCACCGCGATCTGCGGCGGTTCGGCGATCGCCGCGGTCACCCCGATCATCCGCCCTGACGACCACGACACCGCGTTCGCGATCTCCACCATCTTCCTGTTCAACCTGGTCGCCGTGCTGCTGTTTCCCTTGCTCGGCCACCTGATGCAGCTGTCCGACCTCGGCTTCGGCCTGTGGGCCGGCACCGCGATCAACGACACCTCCTCGGTGGTCGCCGCCGGCTACAGCTACAGCCACGCCGCCGGCGACTACGCCACCATCGTCAAGCTGACCCGCGCCACGCTGATCATCCCGGTCTGCCTGGTGCTCGCCTTCGCGGTCGCCGCGCGCGAGAAGCGCAAGCACGCCGAAGCCGGCAGCGTCGGCCAGTTCAGCCTCGCCAGCATCTTCCCGTGGTTCATCCTGTGGTTCCTGGTCGCCTCGGCGCTGCGCACCGCCGGCCTGGTCCCGCTGGCGATCCAGCCGGCCATCCACCTGCTGGCCGAGTTCCTGATCGTTGTGGCGCTCACCGCGATCGGCCTGTCCGCCAACCTGCGCAAGATGGCCGCCAGCGGCGCGCGGCCAATCCTGCTGGGGCTGGGCGTGTGGATCGCGGTGGCGGTGAGCAGCTTGCTGGTGCAGTGGGTGATCGGGCAGCTTTGACGTCACGCATGGCCCAACGTCCACCCTGAACGCGGCGGACGACATCCGCCAGGCATGCGCTGCTGGAGCGAGCACCCTCAAGAGCCGCCCAGCTGCAGGAATACAGCCGATTTACGATCGTCCAGCGGAAGTGGAGAATGCGGGAGGCGTGGCGGCCCGTCGGCAATGGCGTGACGCGCCTGCTTCATCCTTGCCATCGGCCTTGCGTGCACCTGCTGCGTCTTCCACACCTGACGAAAAGGAATGAATCATGACAATGCAAAGAGTTGTGTTATCGCTCGCGCTTGGTGCCAGCCTTGCAACCGGATTTCTGCTCGCGGCAACTCCGGGCAAGGCTCTTGCACAAGACAACTGGCCAAGCACCAAGGTTGACGCGCCGACACCGAAGGTGGCGGGCATGCCGCCGGCACTCGCCAAGAACCTGGCCAACTTCGACGATCTCGATTTCCACGTCTACACCGGGCAGCAGTGGGAAAACCTCCACAGGAGCCACGACAAAAACATCGTCGTGCACTACCCGGATGGCCATACCACCAAGGGTATTCCGGACCACGTCAAGGAACTGAAATTCATGTGGACCTTCGCGCCGGACAACCGCATCACCCAGCACCCCATAAGGTTCGGCACGGCGGATGCCCAATGGACGGCTGTCGCTGGATTTCTCGATGGCACGTTCACCAAGCCGATGGTGATGGCCGACGGCACGGTGATTCAGCCCACCGGCAAGGCATACCATCTGCCGATGGCGACCCTGGGACACTGGAACAAGCAGGGCCTCATGTATGAGGAGTATCTGTTCTGGGACAACGCCACGCTGATGCGGCAAATCGGGGTCGGCAAATAGTTGCGGGCAAGCTCGCACCCGCGATTCGCCGCGGCGGCGAGCTTGCGAACGTGGCGACTCAGGCCTTCCCCTGCTCCACCAGCGTCAGCGCCACCTTGTCGCGCAGGTACACCGGCAACGCCAGCTCCGGTGCCTGCACGTGGCCGGCCTTAAACTCGCGCATGGCCAGCTCGGCAACGTGCGCGGCTTGCGGGTAACGCAAGCCATCGGCGGAATGCAGGGTGCCGGTGAGGCGCTGGCTCAGCACGGGGGCGTAGGTGGCCCAGCCGGTGCCGACGACCTGCCACGTGCCGGCTTCGGGCAGAACCAGCGTCCCGGCGGTGCAGATGCGTTCGTCGTCCAGCGCGATCAGGCCGCCGTTGTCGTCGCGGCGGTAGCAGGCGGCGTAGATCTCGCCCATGCGCGCGTCGATGACGGCGAGGATCACGGTGCCGTCTTCCTCCGGCGCTTCCAGCGCCAGCGCGGCGAGCGAGGAGACGGTGACCACCGGCAAGTCCAGCGCCAGCGCCATGCCCTGCGCCAGCGACACGCCCAGGCGCACGCCGGTGAACGCACCGGGACCGCGGCCTACCGCGATCGCGTCCAGCGCGTGGCGGCCGAGGCCGGCCTCGGCCAGCAGTTCGTCGGCCATCGGCAGCACCAGTTCGGTGTGCCGGCGCGGCGCGATCTCGCTGCGGGCGATCAGCTCGTCGCCGTGGATCAGGGCGACGGAGCAGGCTTCGGTGGCGGTTTCGATCGCGAGCAGGTTCATGGTTGGCCCATGATAGCGGCTGGCGGCTCGGTCGACGTGGGCACGTAGGCGTACCAGTCGATGCGGCGGGTCAGGTACATCATCAGGCCCACCATCGCCAGCAGCACCAGCGCGCCGATCAGCAGCGCGTACTGCTCGGCCGCGATCAACCCGTACAGCATCGCGTAGATCAGCCCCAGCACGCCGCCCAGCAACAGGCCGGCGCGCCGCGCGCGCAGCACCCCCATCATGTAGCCACCCACCAGCACGGCCACCGCGGCCGCCGCCAGCGCATACGCCGCTCCGAAGCCGATCTGCTCGGACAGCGCCAGCAACACCACGTAAAACGTGGCCAGCGCCACGCCGACCAGGAGGTATTGCAGCGGGTGCACGCGCTGCCGCTTGAGCACCTCGAACAGGAAGAACGCGACGAAGGTCATCGTGATGAACAGCAGCCCGTATTTCCCCGCGCGCACGTTGCGCTGGTACACGTCGACCGGCTGGTACAGCTGCACGCCGAAGGTCGATGCCTGCAGCGCCGGGATCATCGCGGCATCGTTGTCGACCCAGTGCTGGCCATAGCTGCGGTTGAGATCGAGCAGGTGCCAGTGCGCGTTGAAGCCGCGGGTATCGATGGCGTGTTCCAGCGGCAGCGCCGCGCCGACGAAGCTCGGATCGCGCCACGGCGCGCGCATCGTCACCCCGGTGCTGCGCGCCAACGGCAGCAGCTGCAGCGCCTCGGTGCCGGCCAGCTTCAGGTCGACCTGCACGTCGATCGGTTGCCCGCCCAGCGCTTCCAGGTCGATCGGCACCACCACGGTCGGCCACAGGCCGAGCCGCTCGGCCGACGACTCGAAGCGCGCCGGCTGGCCGTTGATGCGCAGCTCGCTCACCTCCTGCAGGCCGCGCAGGTCACCGACCGGCAGCCGCAACTCGGCCTTGCCGCCCTGCCACCGGGCACTGCTGCCCTGGCGATAATGGGCGAGGTCCTGCGCACGGAACTGCGCGTCGAGCTTCACCGTGGCGACGAATACCGGCGCGGTATAGATGCCGTAGCCACGCATCTGCACGTCCATCGCCACATCAAGCCGCAGCGCATCCGCCAGCAAGCTCTCGCTGCCGGCCTGCCACGGCGCCGCCACCATGCCTTCCATTGGCATCGGGCGCACGGTCGGCACCACCAGCACCGGGCCGCCCAGCACCTGCCGGCCACCCCACCCCTGCGCAATCTGCGCAACCGCCGTCTCGCGCAACTGCTGGCGTCCATTGACCAGCCCGTTCACCTGCAGCAGCGGTATCGTCATCAGCAACGCCAGCACGCCGATGCCCAGCACCTTCGCCATCACTGTCTGTGTCCATCGCATCATCTCGCGCTCCCCGGATCGGAGCCCCGATCAGAACAGCCGCAACGGCACCGGCGCGGGCAACGGCAGTCCGGCAACGGGCCGCAAGATGGCGCATCGATGACGGCGAAACTGCGCACCAGCGGCGCGGTCATTCCGGGACCGGTCATTCGCGCGTTCGAATCGAACCCGGCATGGATCTCGCCGCACGCAAGGCCCGGAACTCCACGCGCGAAGCAACCGGGCCCCGCCGTCGAGCTATTCCGCCGGCGCGCGACGGTTCATGCCGGCTGGTAGATGGCGGCCATGGCGCCAGAAGCGAAGGGAGTCACGCTGACCAGGCGCAGGTCGACCGGGCTGCCCAGTGCGCAGAACAGTGGCTGGCCCTGGCCCAGCACCACCGGATGGATGACCAGTCGATATTCGTCGATGAGGCCGGAGGCAGCGAGGCTCTGGGCGAACCGGGCGCCGCCATGCGCCAGGATGAAATGGCCCGGCTGTGCCTTCAGTCGGAGGATTTCCTCCGCGAGATCGCCGCTTGCCACGGCGGGTTCGGCCCAGGACTTGAGAATCGCCGCCGTCGGCGTGACGCCATGCCGCTGTGCATTGCGTGCTTCTGCTGCGGTGAGCGCCGCCGTCGTCCGATCCGCCTGCAGGCCGTGCTTGATCCCTTGCCGCGAAAAAACGACCTTGGGAATGTCGTTCATCGGCGGAGCGATCGTCATGTCCGAATACGGCCAGAACGCCGCCATGTCGTGATAGCTGCGGCTGCCCATGATGTGCACGCCGGCCCCGCCAAGCGTATCGAGCACCCACGCCGTTGAATCGGCGCCCCCGGCTGAGCGGAATATCCAGTCGGCCTCGCCGTCCGGTCCGCAGACAAAGCCGTCCAGGGAGACGGACATCTTCAACACCAGCTTTCTTTTCGTCGCCGTTGCAGTAGCCATGATTCTTCCTTGGTCCTGTGACGGTGGCTGGAACCAGGGTGACCAGGTGCATCGGGCCTATCACAGAGCCACGGCGAACGGCGGGAGCACGTTTCGACAATCGGTTGCGTCGACCGACCTGATCCGCGGTCGAAAGCGGGCATCGAGCAGCCGTCGGATGCAGCCCCGACACGCCCCGGTGAAACACGATCAGCCGATCATCAACGATGCGAGCACCCTCGGGCCGCTGGCCAACCGACCCGGCCATCGACGGCCGGACCTACCGCTGACTCCCTGCCGGCAACTACTTGAGGTAGCTCTTCAGCACGGCAAGCACCGGCAGCAGTTCGTCCTGCCGTTTCGTGTTGCCGCTGCCGGCCACGTGGGAACGCAGATGACCCTCCATCACCTGCAGGATCAGGCCGTTGACCGCGCCGCGCACGGCGGCCAGCTGCTGCAGCACGGCGCCGCACTCCTCATCGCCTTCGATCGCGCGTTCGAGCGAAGCCACCTGGCCACCGATACGGCGCACCCGGGCGACCAGTTTCTTCCGGCTTTCCTGGATGTGGGACATGGCGATCGCCCTTCGTTCGTATACTATGGGGGAGTATATCGCCAGAGATCTAACCATGCCCGCGCCCGACGCCTCTCCGTTCACCCACAGCCACCAGTTCAACCACGTCGACACCAGGGCGGAGCGCAACACGCGGCACGTGGTGTTCATCACGGCGGCGATGATGGTGGTGGAGATCACCGGCGGCTACTGGCTGAATTCGATGGCGCTGTTGGCCGACGGCTGGCACATGAGCTCGCATGCGCTGGCGATGGGCCTTTCCGTGATGGCCTACGTGCTGGCCCGGCGCTACGCGAAGGACGGCCGGTTCGCGTTCGGCACCTGGAAGATCGAGATACTCGGCGGCTTCAGCAGCGCCCTGCTGCTGGCCGTGGTCGCCGCGCTGATGATGGTGCAGTCGCTGGAACGCTTGTTCGTGCCCGCCGTGATCCACTACGACGACGCGATCCTGATCGCGGTGCTCGGCCTGGGCGTCAACCTGCTGTGCGCGTGGCTGCTGAAGGGCGAGCACCATCACGGGCACGGGCACGATCATCCGCATGGGCATGATCACGGGCATGACGGCCACCATCACGACGTGAACCTGCGCGCGGCCTACCTGCATGTCGTCGCGGACGCGGCGACCTCCGTGCTCGCCATCGTCGCGCTGCTTGGCGGCAAGCTTTACGGCGCCGCCTGGCTCGATCCGGTGATGGGCATCGCGGGTTCGATCCTGGTCGCGCGCTGGGCTGTCGGCCTGCTGCGCGAATCCGGCCGGATCCTGCTGGACGCCGAGATGGACCAGCCGGTGGTCATGGAAATCCGCGATGTGGTGAAGGAACATTTTCCGACGGCGGCCATCAGCGACCTGCACGTCTGGCGCGTCGGTCGCGAGAGCTACGCCTGCATCCTGGCGCTGGTCGCCAGCACGGCCATCGACGCCGGAGAGGTCCGCCGGCAGCTGGCCGTCCACGAGGAACTGGTGCACGTGACGGTCGAGGTCGCGCTGGCCTGAGCCAACCTCGTGACAGGCGGAGGAGCCCCTGCTTCGTTTCGTAGGGCGGGCACTGCCCGCCGGTCTCTACTTCGCATGCCGGGCCGAAGAGCGGCGGGCAGTGCCCGCCCTACGAAGCTGCGCTTGCGGTACCGAAGAAGGCCCGCACATCGGCCAGCTCGCGCGTGCGCGGCATCGACGGCAGGCTGGCGAGGAACAGCTTGCCGTAGCCCTTGCCGCTGAGGCGCGGATCGCACAGCGCCAGCACGCCGCGATCGTGCACGCTGCGGATCAGCCGACCGGCGCCCTGCTTCAGCGCGATCGCCGCGCTGGGCACCTGCCAGCCCATGAACGGATTGATGCCTGACTGTTCCAGCGCGGCGAGGCGGGCCATCAGCACTGGATCGTCGGGCGCGGCGAACGGCAGCTTGTCGATCACCACCACGCTGAGCGCTTCGCCGACCACGTCGACGCCCTCCCAGAAACTGGCCGCGCCGAGCAGCACGCCATGGCCGCTGGCGCGGAACTCCTCCAGCAACCGCGGCCGTGGCGCGGTGCCCTGCACGAACAGCGGCCACGGCACCTTGTCCTGCAGCAGCTCGGCGGCGCGGCGCAGCGCGCGGTGCGAGGTGAACAGCAGGAAGGCGCGGCCACTGGATGCGTGCAGAACGGGCAGCAGCGCCTCGATCACCTTGTCGGTGTAATCGCGCGCGTTCGGGTCGGGCAAGCCCGGCGGCAGGTAGCACAACGCCTGGCGTGCGTAGTCGAACGGACTTTCCAGGCTCAGCGTCTGCGGCTCGTCGAGGCCGAGCTGGCGCGCGAAGTGGTCGAAGTTGCCGGCCACCGACAGCGTGGCCGAGGTGTGGATCCACGCCGCCTGGGTGCGCTCGCGCAGGCCGCGCATCGGCGCCGCCAGGTCCAGCGGCGTGGCGTACAGCGCGAAGCCGCGTGGAAAGGTTTCGTACCAGCGCACGTCGTGGTCGCCGTGCGATTCGACGATGCGGTCCAGCCGCTCGGTGAAGAGTTCGGCGCGTTCGTGCAGGTTGGCGAAGCCGCACGAGCGCTCGGCCTGCGAGGCCAGCAGCTCGGCCAGCGTGGCCAGCAGTTCGCGCAGATCGTGCAGCGGACCGCGCACGTCGGCGCGATCCTCCAGCAACTGGAACGCGCCGCGCGCGGGCAGCGGCTCCAGCGCCAGGCGCAGCTTGCGCAGCGCGTCCTGCAGCGCCTCCACCGGCTCCAGCAGCAGGCCGATCGCACCGGTGACGCCGCTGCATTCGGTCAGCGCATCCTGCGCCATGTCGCTCAGCTGGCGCGCGCTGACGCTCTGCGAGAAGAACTGGCCGGCCAGTTCGGGAATCTGGTGCGCCTCGTCCAGGATGAAAGCCGCCGCCCCCGGCAGGATCTCGCCGAAGCCCTCCTGCTTCAGCGCGAGGTCGGCGAACAGCAGGTGATGGTTGACCACCACCACGTCCGCCTCCATCGCCTCGCGGCGCGCCTTGAACACATGGCAGTCGTCGTAGAACGGACACTCCACGCCGAGGCAGTTCTCCGGCGTCGAGGTGACCCGCGGCCACAGCGGCGACTCCTCCGGCACCTCGGCCAGCTCCATCCGGTCGCCGCGGCGGGTGCGTGCCGACCACGCGCGGATCGTCGCCAGCTGTGCCGCCTGCGTGCGCTCGAAGCTGGCGCCTTCCCTCACGGTCTGGTCGAGCCGGTACAGGCACAGGTAGTTGGCGCGGCCTTTCAGCAAGGCGGTCTTCAGCCGTGTGCCGAGCACCGAGCGCACCTTCGGCAGGTCGCGGAAATACAGCTGGTCCTGCAGCGCCTTGGTGCCGGTGGAGATGATCACCCGCTCGCCCGACAGCAGCGCCGGCACCAGGTACGCATAGGTCTTGCCGGTACCGGTACCGGCCTCGGCAATCAACGTATCGCGCCCGGCGACCGCCTGCTGCACCGCGCGTGCCATCGCCTGCTGCGCCAGCCGCGGCGCGAAATCCGGCAGCTCGCGCGCGAACGGGCCGTCGGCACCGAGCAGGGCGCCGACGTCGTCGGACTCGGTGTCATCGAGGTCGTTCATCCGCCAAGTATGGCGGAGCGGCAGCGCACGGCAAAACGACGGCTGTCCGCATCCACGCTCCCCGTGGCGGCGGCGATGCCAGGGGCCGCGGATCGGGCAGCCGGCATGTGGCCCGCTCTCAGTAGCGCGGGACTCCGGCCTTGTGGCACTGCCCGACCCACTTGCGCGCGGTCTCGGCGCCGGCCGGGTCGCGCGCCTGCAGGCGCATCTCGGCGATGGTCTGCCAGTTGCGCGCGCACAGCGGCCCCAGCCTGGGACCGAGCGACCACGACTTGTGGGCCAACCTCTCGGCGGCGGAGAAATCCTTCAGGCGCACCGCCATCTCGGCACGCTCCTGCAGCAGGTCGGGCGAATCCGGGCTGAGTTTCAACGCCTGATCCAACGTGGCCGCTGCATCGGCGTACTTGCCACTCTGCTCGTCGTACCTGGCGGCGTCCTGCAGCGCGGTGACGCCAGGGTCGCGCAACGCATGGACGTCGATGACGGATTTTTCGCGATCGCCGGCGGCACGGATCGCCGCAACCTGGTCGTAGGTCGGCAGCGGCGGCCGGGTGTCCGCTGGCGGCGGCGTGGTGGCGAACATGCCGCAACCGGTCAGCACGCCGGCAGCCAGCAGCGAAAGGGAACGCAGGACAGGGGAACGCATGATCAATTTCCGTTCGGAGTACTGGGCGCGGGACCTGCCGCGCCGGTGGCGGTGGGATGGTCGCTGCCGCCGAACAGGCTCTGGATGCCCTGCCAGAAGCAGCCCTCGGTGTCGGCCGACAACGTGCCCTGGATCACCGGCACCTGCTGCGCGCCCGAGCACTGCGATTCGGTGCGCTTGCCGCTGGAGGGGTTGATCCACGCCATCTCCAGCCCTTCGCCGGGCGCGGCCGACAGTGGCGTGGTCGGCAGCTTGGTGAACAGGTCGCGCCATGCGCGCAGGGCGCCCGTGGCGCCGAACAGGGTGGTCGGCTTGTTGTCGTCGCGACCCATCCAGAACACCGCCAGGTGATCGTCGGTGAAACCGGCGAACCAGCTGTCGCGCATGTCGTTGCTGGTGCCAGTCTTGCCGGCGGCATGCAGCGAGGCAAGCGCGGAGTTGCCGAGCGCGCTGGCGGTGCCGTACTCGGCCACCTGCTGCATCGCCCAGGTGGTCAGCCGCACCGCTTCCTGGTATTCGCCGCGGCCACCCTGCACCTGGTAGCGCTTGATCGTGCGACCGTTGCCGTCGAGCACGCCGCGTACCGCCACCAGCGGCAGCGCATGGCCGTCGGCGGCGAGGTACTGGTACAGCTGGGCCAACTGCAGCGGCGACAGGTCGAGCGCGCCGATCAGCAGCGACGGGCTGGGATTGATGTCGCCGATGCCGAACGATTTCAGGAACGCCTGGATCCGCGGCAGCCCCACCTGCATGCCCAGGTGGATCGTCGCCAGGTTCCACGAGTGCGCCAGCGCATCGACCATGATCAGCGGGTCGTGGCTGCGGTGATCGTCGTTCTGCGGCGTCCAGTAGCTGCCGTCGGGCTGGCGCAGACTGACCGGGCTGTCGTCCATCATGCTGGCGAGGTTCCAGCGCTCCGGCTGGGTCAGCGCGACCAGGTAGACGAACGGCTTGACCGTCGAGCCGATCGGCCGGCGTGCATCCATCGCGCGGTTGAAGCCCGGGTCGCCCGGGATCTTGCTGCCGATCATCGCCAGCACGCTGCCGCTGTGCGCATCGGTCACCACGCCCGCCGCCTGCACGCCGTCGCCGCGCTTGCCGAGGCCTTTCAGCGCGCTGGCGACCGCCTGCTCGGCATACAGCTGGGCGGCGGGGTCGAGCGTGGTGAAGATCGACAGGTTGCCGTCACGCAGCGCCTGCTCGTCGAAATCGGCGGTGATCTGCGTGCGCACCAGGTCCATGAAGGCCGGGAAGCGGTTGTGCGGCAGCTGGCCGTTCTGCACGATGTCCAGCGGCGCGGCCTGCGCGGCGTTGAGCTGCGCGGCATCGATCAGGTGGGTATCGAAGAATTCCTGCAGCACCAGGTTGCGCCGGGCCAGCGCACGCTCCGGCGCGCGGCGCGGATCGTAGTAGCTCGGCCCCTTCACCATGCCGACCAACAGCGCGACCTCCTGTGGCCGCAGGTCCTCCAGCCGCCGCCCGAAGTAGAACTCCGCCGCCGCCGCGAAACCATGCACCGCCTGGCCGCCCTGCTGGCCGAGGAAGACGTCGTTGACGTAGGCCTCGAGGATGCGCCCCTTGCTGTAGTGCGCCTCCAGCAGCAGCGACATCAGCGCCTCGTTGATCTTGCGCGTGAAGTTCTGGTCGCGGTTGAGGAACAGGTTGCGCACCAGCTGCTGGGTCAGCGTGGAGCCGCCCTGCACGGTATGCCCCGCGCGCAGGTTGGCGAACGCCGCGCGCACGATCGCGCCGATGTCGATGCCGATGTGATGCTTGAAGTCGCGGTCCTCGACCGCTTGCAGGCCACTGACCAGCAGCGGCGGCACGTCGGCCAGGTGCACGAAGCGGCGCTCCTCCTGGGTGGCGCCGTACAGCGTGGCAATGCGCGCCGGATCCAGGTGCGCCAGCTCGATCTTCTTGCCGCTGGCGACGTCCTGCACCGACTGCACCACGCCGTTGCCGAGGGTGACGCGGATCCGCCTGGGCAGCTCGCCACCGTCAGGCCCGGCATAGCCGCGCGAGGAAACCGTGAAGCGCGCGCCGTCCTTCGCCCAGCTGCCGGCAACCTGGCCCCTGCCGTCGTTGCTGTAGCCGGCGAAGGTCAGCTCCAGCTCCAGCGCCGCCGGTTTCATCGGCAAGCCGGCGGCCAGCGGCAATGGCCGCGCGTAGACCCGGGTCGGCACCGCGAACACCAGATCGTTGAAGCGTTCCTGCACCCGCTTGTTCAGCACCAGCGTGTACGGCAGCACGAAGCCCACCAGCAGGCCCGCAGCGACCCACAGCGGGATGCGCAGCCAGGGCCAGCTGCGGCGCGCGAGCAGGCGAATGCGGGTCATCGGGGCCAACGTGGGGGAATCCGGCAATCAAGTAGGTCGATCATAGGGCCTGCTACCCGGCGGGCATCTGAACGCGACGGCCGGTTTCGGGGCAAAACGCGGGCCGTGCGGGGCAGCTAGCGTGACGACACCCACATCGCGGGCTCGGGCCGGAACGGCCGCGGATGGATGCCCAGCACGCGCTGCAGTTCGCCGTTGTCGGCGACCAGGTCGCTGTCCAGCCGGCTCAGCGGTCCGCGCAGCGGCGGCAACGCGCGCTGGCCGAGCCGCAGCAGCCACGCCGGCAGCGGCAGCGGCACGGTGGGCCGCGGCAGGCTGCGGCGCACCCGCGCGAACATCTCGGCGGAGCGCAGCCGCTCGCCGCCGCCGATCGGCAGGATCCGCCCGGCCGCGGCCGGGCATTCCAGCACGGCCAGCACCGCCTGTGCGATGTCGTCCGCATGCACCGGCTGGCGCAGGCCGCGGCCGGCCGGCAACGGGAACAGCCGCAGCCGCATCGCACGGCGGGCGATCGGGGTGAGGCTCTTGTCCAGGCCCGCGCCGTAGACCAGGGTGGGCCGCAGCACGGTCCAGGCACAACCGTGGCGTTCGCAGGCAGCGGCCAGCGCAGCCTCGCCTTCGCGCAGCTGGCGCGCGACGGCACGCTCGGCCGGCACGCTCGACTCGCGTTTGGTCTCGGCGCTCATCGAACTGGTGGCCACCACTCGCGGCGCATCGGCCAGGGCGGCCTGCGCCAGCCAGTCGGCCAGCTCTTGCAGCGGGCCGAAACTGATGATCGCCGACAGCGGCGGCACTGCCGGCACGCGGTCGGGCAGCGTGCCCTGCAGCCATGCCATCCCGGCGTGCGCGGGCCGCTGCCGCCGGCTCAAGGCGAGCACCGGCTCGCCGCTGGCGAGCAGGCGCGGCAACAGGAAATGGCCGATCTGGCTGCTGGCGCCAAACACCAGGATCGTCATGCCGCGCTCACCCGCCACCTTGCAGGCGGACGCCCAGATCAAGCACGCGCGGGTTGGACGGCGCGAGCTTGCTCGCGCGCTGCAGAGACTGGCGGGCACCGGTCCGGTCGCCTCGCGCCAGTTGCTGTTCGGCCTGGTCGAGCCATGCGCCGGCCAGCCGGTTGCCCAGCGCGCCCTGCGCGGCGTCGCCCGGCGCCAGTTCCGCGAAGCTCGCCAGCAGGTCACCGGCCTTGCCCAGCTCGCCGGCGGCGAGCGCCTGGTTGAACTGCCCCTCGACCCGGGTGGGCAACGCCTGCAGGCCGTGCAGCGCCGCCTCGTCGTTGCCGTCGATCGCCAGCGCGCTGCGGTACAGGTCGTACGCACTGTCGCCGGGCGGCATCAGGATCGCTCCGTTGTTCGTGGCCAGCTGTGCGCGCTGCACCAGCAGCGCCACCGCCTCTTTCTGCTGTGGCGACACGGCAACCGGGGCGACCGGTGCCGGTGCATGTTCCGCAGCTGCGGGGGTGGCCGGCGCCGACTTCACCGCAGACGCCTTGTCCAACCTTGCCCGCGCCGCGGCGAGGTCAGCCGATTTCGGCGCCAGTTCCTCCGCCTGCCCGAGCAGCTTCGCCGCCTGCGCCGTGTCGCCGTCGTCGAGTGCGGCATTCGCCTGCACGGTCAGCGCCTGCGCCACCCTGCCGAGGCCGTCGCGCGCCTGGGTGTTGTCCGGATCGAGCTTCAGCGCGGCCTGGAAATGGGCCAGCGCGGTGTCGTCGCCGCTGCCGGCGATGCGGCCCGCGCGCAACGCGTCCTGGCCCGCCTTGAGCACGGCCTCCAGCGCGCTGTTGTCCTGCTTGCGCGCCTGCGCCTGCAACGCGCGCAGCGACGGCAACGCGCCGTTGTTCGGCTGCAACGCGGCCAGCTGCTCGATGCTGGCGTCGGCCGTCGCGGCGTCTTTCGCATCGAACGCATTGCGCGCCTGCACCGCCAGCGCGTAGCCGACCTGGTCCAGGCCATGGGCCGCCACCGCGTTGTCCGGGTCGGCGCGCAATACGCGCTGGTACAGCGCGCCGGCACCGTCGGGGCCGCTCAACTTGCCGGCGGCGAAGGCCTGCCGCGCCTGGTCGACCAGGTCCACCGTCTGCACCTGCCGTGCGCGGGAGCCACTGATCGCGCGGTCGAGCCGGTCGACGTCGCTGCCGCCGCCGAGCAGTTCGCGGGCCACCGCAGCCTGCTGCGCGGCCTGGGCCAGGTTGCCCGCCTGCAGCGCCGCATCGGCCTGCGCCAGCTCGGCCTGGCCGACCTGGCGCAGCCCGTCGCGGGCGCGGTCGTTGTCCGGTTCCAGTGCCGCGGCGGCCTGGAACAGTTCGCGCGCGCTGGTGCCGTCCTGGCCGTCCAGACGGCCATCCTGCAATGCCCGCTGCGCCTGCGTCAGCACGGTGTTGAAGTCGGTACGCGGCAGCATGCCGCGCAGGCGGTTCTGGTTGAACCAGAGCACGCCGGACGCCGCGATCAGCAGCAGCAACAGCGGCAGCAGCCAGCCGCGGCGACGGCGGTGGCGACGCGACACCGCCTGGCCGCCATGCGCACGGCGCGGCTCGACCGACACCGGCGGCAAGCCGTCCGCGATCGGCGCGCGCGGCGCATCCAGGCGATCGATGTCCCCCAGGGTGGGCTCGGTGCGCCCGGGTGGATGTGCTTCGTGCTGGTCTCGGCTTCGGCTCATGGTCCGTGGCGGTGAAGGCTGACGCTGAAGCTTAGCATCGGGCCGTCTGCCGCCATTTGGCAGACCCATGGGCATTGCGCGGTCATTCAGCCGACGCCGACCCGGCGCACGTCGAGCACGTTCGGCAACGCCAGCAGCTTGCCGAGCAAGGTCGACAGCTGCTCGAAATCGCGCACGCGCAGGGTGAAGCGCATCTCCACCTCGCCGGTATGCACGAACAGCCGGCTGGACGAGGCGATGATGTGGGTGCCGGCGTTGCTGACCACGCTGGTGACATCCTTCTGCAGGCCCTTGCGGTCGTAGCCGCGCAGTTCGATGTCGACCTCGTAGGCCTGGCTGGCGGCGTTGCCCCAGCTCACCTCGATCACCCGGTCTGGATCGCGCCGGGCCAGCCGCGCCAGACTGCCGCAGTCGGCACGGTGCACCGACACGCCGCGGCCCTTGGTGACGAAGCCGCGCACCGGATCGCCGGGCAGCGGCTGGCAGCAGCGCGCCAGCGTGGTCAGCAGGTTGCCGATGCCTTCGATGCGCAGCGCGCTGTGGTCGAGCGTGGCGTGGCGCGAGGCCACCGGCGCGCCCGACTGGGTGACTGCGGGCGGCTCCGGCGGCTGCGCCGCCTCCTGCAGCACGCGGGCGACCTGCCCAGGGGTGACCTCGCCCAGCGCCAGCGCCACCAGCAGCTCGTCGTGGTTCTTCAGGTGGAAATGCGCCGGCAGCCGGCTCACGTCCGCCTGGGTCAGCGCCAGCCGCTTCAGCTCACGCTCGAACATGCCGCGGCCGGCCGCCACGTTGGCGTCGTGGGCGATCTTGCGGAACCACGCGCGCAGCTTGTCCTTGGCCCGCGCGGTGTTGAGGTAGCCGTGATGCGGCGACAGCCAGTCGCGGCTGGGTTCGGCCACCTTGCCGGTGAGGATCTCGACGCGGTCGCCGCTCTGCGGCTGGAACGTCAGAGGCACGATGCGGCCGTTGACCTTGGCGCCGCGGCAGCGATGGCCCACTTCGGTATGCACCAGGTAGGCGAAGTCCAGCACGGTGGCGCCGCGCGCCAGGTCGAACACCTCGCCCTTCGGAGTCAGCAGGTAGACGCGGTCTTCCAGCAGCTCGGTCTGCAGCTCCGCGGCCAGCGTGCTGTCATCCTCGCCGCGCGGCTCCAGCAGCTTGCGCATCCAGGCGATCTTCGCCTCGAACTCGGCGTCGCCGCTGCCACCCTCCTTGTAGCGCCAGTGCGCGGCCACGCCCAGTTCGTTGGCCCGGTGCATGGCGTGGGTGCGGATCTGCACCTCCAGCGTCTTGCCTTCCGGCCCGATCACTGCGGTGTGCAGCGACTGGTAGCCGTTCGCCTTGGGCCGCGCGATGTAGTCGTCGAACTCGCCAGGAAGGTGCGGCCACAGCGAATGCACCACGCCCAGCGCGGCATAGCAGTCGGTGATGCTGTCGACCAGCACGCGCACCGCGCGGATGTCGTACAGGTCGGAGAAGTCCAGCGCCTTGCGCTGCATCTTCTTCCAGATCGAATAGATGTGCTTGGGCCGGCCGGCCAGTTCAGCCCGGATGCCCGCCGCCGCCAGCGCGCGCTGCAGTTCGGCCAGCGAGTCGCGGATGAACGCCTCGCGGTCGGCGCGCCGCTCGTCGAGCAGGTCGGCGATGCGCCGGTAGGTATCCGGCTGCAGATGGCGGAACGCCAGATCCTCCAGCTCCCACTTCAGCTGCCAGATGCCGAGCCGGTTCGCCAGCGGCGCATGGATGTCACGGGTGAGCCGCGCCAGCGCCTGCCGCTCGCCTTCGGGCAGCGCCGCCGCCGCGCGCATCCGCGCCAGCTGCCGCGTCAGCAACACGAACACCACGCGCAGGTCGCGCACGATCGCCAGCAGCAGCCGGCGCAGGCCCTCGGCCGCACCCTGTGGCGGCCGTTGCGCATGCAGCGCCCACACCTGCTCGGCCGCCTGCTGGCCGTCCACCAGCCGCTGCAGTTCCGCCGGCAGCCCGGCGCGGCGCGCCGCCCACAATGCGGGATCGACCCGGGCCAGCTCGAACCACAGCGCCGCCGCCTGGGTCTGCGCATCGCAGCCGAGCACGCCGAGCAGGTCCAGCACGTCGGCGCACTCGGCCGCCGGCACCGGCTGCCCGGCGCACGCCCGCAGCGCCTCGGCCAACTGCGGCGGGAGGGCACCCGCGCGATCACGCCAATCGGACAGGCTGGAGGATTTGACGGTCTGGGCCATGATGCCGGAGTGTCTGCTGCTGCCGATCATAGTAGCCGGCGGGCGCGCCCATCATGGCTGCGACATGGCCGGCGTCTGGCGCGAAGGCGGCTCGGCGCGCAGAATCGTCTGCATTCCACTGCCCCGAGGGTGCATCCATGTCGATCCGCCGCCACCTGAGCCTGCCGCTGTTGCTGGCATTGCCGCTGTACTGCCTGGGCGCGCACGCCCAGGACACCGCCAGCCTGCAGCAGCGCATGGGCAGCGCCGAATTCAAGGCCGCCGGCCTGGACAAGCTGTCGGCGCAGGAACTGCAGAATCTGGAGAACTGGCTGAGCACGCACGACAAGGCGACCACGCGTGTCGTCAGCTCCAGCGGCAAGCCGGTGTTCTATCCCGGCGACCAGAAACGCAGCACCATCGAGACCCATGTCGTCGGACACTTCGATGGCTGGAACAAGCAGCACCAGTTCACCTTCGCCAACGGCCAGCAATGGGAAGTGACCGACGAGGAACCCCACTCCTGCCAGCCGACCGAAAATCCCGAGGTGAAGATCAAGCCATCGCTGATGGGCTTGTGGCTGATGTACGTGCCATCCTGCTACGAAAACGTACACGTCAAGCGGGTGCGCTGACAGCGAACCTCAGGGCAGTGACGCCAGCGCCTTCGCCAGCCGCTTGGCCGATACCGGTTCGGCGGTCTTCAGTTCCTGCGCGAACAGCGACACGCGCCATTCCTCGATCAGCCAGCGCAACTCGGCCAGGGCGGCCGGATCGGCGCCGGCGGCGCGGTGCTGCAGGTAGGCGCGCCAATATGGCAGCACCTGCAGCATGCGCTGCTGGTCTCTCGCCGGATCCTGCCGCAGGCGCTCGGCGCGCAGGCGCATCGCCTTCAGGTAACGCGGGTAATGCGCCAGTCGCGACGGCGGCAGCTCGCGCAGGAAACCGGGCGTGAGCAGCGCGTCGAACTGTTCGCGCAGGTCGTCGTAGCTGGCGCGGGCGAAACCCAGCAGCGGCGGCTGCAGCCACGGCTTCAGGTCGGCCTGCGCCTCGATCACGGGTTCGGCCAGTTTCAGCCGTTCGACACCCGCGCCGAACAGTTCGCGCGTGCACTGCGTGCGCAACGCCTCGAATGCGCCGGCGGTACGCACGTCCAGCTCATGGCGCTGCAGCAGGTCGGCGAAGCCGCCTTCGAGCAGGTCTTCGCGCAAGCCCTCCACGCCGCCAAACGGCCGCTCCTGCGCATCCTGCGCCCGCGGCACTCGGCCATCCATGGCCAGCGGCCGCTCCTGCGCATCCTGCGCCCGCGGCACTCGGCCATCCATGGCCAGCGGTGCGTACTTCAAGGCCAGCGCATTGCCGATCGGTAGGCGCCGGCGTACCTGCTTCGCCTCGCTGGCCAGCGCATTGCGCAGCAGCCGCACCACGCCTTGCCGGTGTGCCGCCTGCGCCTCGTCGCTGCGCTCGAACACGCGCAGCGCCACGGCGCCGCCCAGGTCGACCAGCGCCGGGAACGCCGTGAGGCCACCCTCGGAACGCACCTGTGCCGGGATCTCCTCGAAATCCCAGCTGGCCACGTCCTCGCGGGTCAGCTCGATGTCGGTCTTGCGCGAGAACGCCTCGCGCGCCTGCCCTTGCCACTGCCCGCGCAACGCAGCGAGGTCGCGACCGCTGGCCAGCGTCCTGCCGCGCTCGTCATGCAGGCGATAGCGCATCAGGAAGTGCGGCGGCAGATCGATGCCGGCAAATTCTCCGGCGCCGATATCGACGCCGGTGGTGCGTTTCAGGAACCCGGCCAGCACCCTGGCCAGCGGCTCGTCGCGCGGCGATTCAGCCTCGACGAAGGCGTGCGCGAAATCCGGCGCCGGTACGAAGTTGCGCCGCAGGGCCTTCGGCAGGCCACGGATCAACTCGGCCACCTTCTCGCCCAGCAGGCCTGGCAGCAGCCACTCGCAGCGCGCCGCCGGCAGCGCGTTCAGCATCGCCAGCGGCAGCTGCAGGGTCACGCCGTCGGCTTCGTCGCCGGGCACGAAACGGTATTCCAGCCTGTACCTCTGCGGCGGAACATCGAGCGCCGGGGGGAAGGCCTTCGCATCGAGCCTGGCGCCGCCCGCCATCACGTCGTCGAGTGACCAGCGCAGCGCGGCCTGTTCGGCGGGGCGCGCCTTGCGGTACCACGCGTCCAGCGCGCGGCTGCTGGCGATGTCGCCGGGCAGCTTGCCTTCAAAGAACGTGGCCAGCTCGTCCTCATGCCGGATCAGGCCTTCGCGACGCTGCTTCGCCTCGATGCCGATGGCTTCCTCCAGCACGCGCTGGTTCGCGCGCACGAATTCGACCTTGCTGTCGATGTCGCCGCGCACCAGCGCCTCGCGCAGAAAGATCGCGTGGGCCAGCGCCGAGTCTTGCTGCTGGAACGTGACCGGCCGCTTCTCCACCAGCACCAGGCCGAGCAGGCTGACCTGCTCGTAGGCCACCACGCAGCCGCGCTTTCTCGACCAGTGCGGGTCGCGGCAACTCGTGCGCAGCAGGTGCGCGGCCTGCTGCTCGATCCACAACGGTTCGACGCGCGCATTCGCCATGCCCCACACGCGCCCGCCGACGTCGAGGATCTGCGCGGAGAAGATCCAGTTCGGCGGCGCCTTCGCCAGCGCCGAACCGGGGAACACCTGGAACTTGCGTTCGCGCGTGCCGAGGTAGACGCCCTTTTCGTCCTTGCGGCCGACCTGAGTGGGCAGGCCGGCGAGCAAGGCGCGATGCACCGATTCATAAATACGATCGGCGTCACTCTCGCTCCCTCCCCTGCTTGCCCCCAAGGGACTTCCTTCGGTCGCAGTGGAGGGCTGATGAGGGGTTCGCTTTTGACTTTGTGCAGCAACGTCAAGAGCTCTACCCCCTCCCAACCTCCCCCTGCGACCGAAGGAAGTCCCTTGGGGGCGCGCAGGGGGAGGAGCAGAGCGTGCGGCTTGCGACTCTCCATCAAGCTTCCAACCCAGCTCCTCCACCACCAGCAACAACTGCCTATGCAGCTCGCGCCATTCGCGCATGCGCATGAAGCTGAGGAAATGGCGCGTGCACCAGTCGCGCAGTTTCGACTGGGTCAGTTCCTCGTGGGCGTCGTGATAGGCCTGCCACAGGTTCAGCACACCGACGAAGTCGGATTTCGGATCGGCGAACAGCGCGTGCGCGGCGTCGGCCTGCTGGCGTGCGTCGCCGGGACGCTCGCGCGGGTCCTGGATGCTGAGGAAGGCGACGATGGTGAGCAGCTCGCGCAGGGCGTGCAGCCTCTCGCCCTCGACCAGCATGCGCGCCAGCTGCACGTCGATCGGCAACTTCGCCAGGGTACGGCCGATCACGGTGAGCTTGCGCGCCTCGTCGATCGCGGAGATCTCGGTGAGCCGGCGGAAGCCGTCGGCGACCACGCGCGGGTCGGGCGCCTCCAGGAACGGGAACTCGTCCACCTCGCCCAGCTTCAGCGCCAGCATGCGCAGGATCACGTTGGCCAGCGACGAGCGTAGCAGTTCGGGATCGGTGAACGCGGCGCGGCCGGCGAAATCGGCCTCGTCGTACAGGCGATAGCACACGCCCGGCCCCACGCGTCCGCAACGGCCCTTGCGCTGATCGGCCGCCGCCTGCGAGATCGGCTCGACATGCAGCCGTTCGAGCTGGCTGCGCTGGCTGTAGCGCTTCACCCGCGCGGTACCGGTGTCGATCACGTAGCGGATGCGCGGCACGGTGAGCGAGGTCTCGGCCACGTTGGTCGCCAACACCACGCGGCGCTTCACGCCGGGCTTGAACACGCGATCCTGGTCGCCGGCGGAGAGCCGTGCATACAGCGGCAGGATCTCGGTCTCGCGGTACTGCCGGCGCGACAGCAGCTGATGCGCGTCGCGGATCTCGCGCTCGCCGGGCAGGAACACCAGCACGTCGCCGGGGCCGTCACCGAGGCTGCGGTCGGTCATGATCTCGTCGAGCACGGTGGCGATGTGTTCGGCGCTGCCCTGGCCGAGGCCGCGCATGCGTTCGCTGCCGGGCTGGTCGACCGGCCGCCAGCGCAGCTCCACCGGGTACGCGCGCCCTTCCACCTCGACCACCGGCGCGCCGTCGAAATGCCCGGCGAAGCGTGCCGTGTCGATCGTCGCCGAGGTGACGATGATCTTCAGCTCCGGCCGCCTCGCCGCCAGCCGCTTCAGGTAGCCGAGCAGGAAGTCGATGTTGAGGCTGCGCTCGTGCGCCTCGTCGATGATGATGGTGTCGTACGCAGAGAGCCACGGGTCGCCCTGGGTCTCGGCCAGCAGGATGCCGTCGGTCATGAACTTGACCAGACTGCGCTCGGACACCTGGTCGTTGAAACGCACCTGGAAACCCACGAGGTCGCCCAGCGGCGTGCCCAGTTCCTCCGCGACGCGGCGCGCCACCGAGCGCGCGGCCAGCCGGCGCGGCTGGGTGCAGCCGATCATGCCCGCCTCGCCGCGGCCGGCGGCCAGGCACAGCTTGGGCAATTGGGTGGTCTTGCCCGAGCCGGTCTCACCGGCGATCACCACCACCTGGTGCTCACGGATCAGTCTGACAATGTCCTCGCCACGTGCGGCGATCGGCAGCGACTCGTCCAGCCGGATCGGCGGCTTGGCCGCTTGGCGCGCAGCGCGCCTGGCCGCGGAACGCTCGATATCCGCGCGCAACGCCGCCAGCTTGCCTTCGTCGGGTCGGCGCGACAGGCCGCGCCAGCGTCCCAGCAGGCGGCCGAAGTCGCGGCTGGACACCGCGTCCAGCTGCCGACGCAGCTCGCGCAGGCCGGGATCGGCGGTGGAATCGTTGGCGGTCGGGTGGGTGTCGTTCATCGGACCGCACATGATAGCCGCTGGCGACCCTCTGACCTGACAGCCCCGGCTATCGGCTGCGGCTGCCCAAGGCGCCTTCCACACGCCGCCGGCCTGACCTGGCGCTGACCGCCGCCGTGCCGGTCGATTGGCCGCCAGCCCCACATTCGGTAAGCTCTGGCGGCTCTACCACCTGTTGCACAGGCTTCCTTCGGGGATTTTTTTGAGCGCCACCGCAGCAAACCACCACAGCCGGTATCCGCTACTCGTCGCGATCGTGCTCGCACTGGTCGTGGCCGCGATGAATATCGGGCTATGGTGGTACGGCAACCTGCCGCACGGCCCGGACGACTGGCACGGCAGGATCGGCGGTTTCTCGCTGAACGTGTTCCAGCGCTACCAGAGCCCGTTCAAGCAGGATTATCCAAGCAGCGACGACATCGCCGCCGACCTGAAGCTGCTGCACAAGTACAGCGACCGGGTGCGCACCTACACGATGCAGCAGAACCCGCAGCTGTACCGGCTGGCGCAGCGGGAAGGCCTCAAGGTGATGGCCGGCGCCGAGATCGACAAGCGGCTGGACAACAACGAGCGCGAGATCGAGCTGCTGATCGCCAAGGCGCGCGCCTACCCCGACACCATCGACCGCGTCATCGTCGGCAACGAGGTGCTGTTCCGCAACGACCTCCCGCCCGAGCAGATGATGCTGTACCTGGACCGCGTGCGCGCGGCCGTGCACCAGCCGGTGTCGATCGCCGAGCCGGACTACATCTGGCTGAAGTATCCCGAGCTGGTGCAGCACGTGGACTTCATCACCATCCACCTGTTCCCGTTCTGGAACGGCATCGCGCGCAAGGACGCTGTCCCCGCCGCGCTGGGCGCCTACGAGTCGATCCGCCAGCATTACCCGGACAAGCCCGTGGTGGTCGGCGAGATCGGCTGGCCGTCCAACGGCGACCGCCACGAATACGCCGACCCCTCGGTCTCCAACGAGGCGATCTTCATCCGCGACTGGATGAACGTGGCCAAGGCCACGCACATCGACTACTTCCTGCTGGAAGCGTTCGACCAGCCGTGGAAGGAGAACCTGGGCGAGGGCCGCACCGGCGCGTACTGGGGCATGTTCAACGCCGACCGCCAGCTGAAATTCCCGCTGACCGGCCCGGTCACCGAGGACACCGGCTGGCCGTGGAAGGCGCTGGCGGCGAGCCTGCTGGCGCTGCTGCCGATGATCTTCTTCGCGCGCCGCTTCAGCCGCTTCAAGCTGATGGGGCGGTTCTTCTTCGCCGCGCTGATCCAGCTGGCCTGCGGCCTGATCGTGTGGTCGGCCACGCTGCCGTTCAACTTCTACCTGAGCTGGGTGGACTGGACGATGCTGGTGCTGCTGTTCCCCGCGCAGATCGCCATCCTCGCCATCCTGCTGATCAACGGCTTCGAGTTCACCGAGGTGCTGTGGCGGCGCGAGTGGGTCCGCCACGCCGGCATGCTGAAGCCCGACCCGCCCGGGAAGCAGCCGTTCGTGTCGATCCACCTGGCCTGCTACAACGAGCCGCCGGAGATGGTGATCGTCACGCTCGATTCGCTGGCCGCGCTGGACTACGCGAACTTCGAAGTGCTGGTGATCGACAACAACACCAAGGACCCGGCGGTGTGGCAGCCGGTACAGGAATACTGCGAGAAGCTGGGCAAGCGCTTCCGCTTCTTCCACCTGGCGCCGTGGCCGGGCTTCAAGGCCGGCGCGCTGAACTTCGGCCTGAAGGAAACCGCGCCCGAGGCCGACGTGGTGGCGGTGATCGACGCCGACTACGAGGTGCGCCCGGACTGGCTGGCCACCCTCACCGGCTACTTCCACGACCCGAAGGTGGCCGTGGTGCAGTGCCCGCAGGCGCACCGCGAGTTCGAGCACAACCGCTTCCGCCGGATGACCGCGTGGGAATACGACGGCTTCTTCCGCATCGGCATGCACCACCGCAACGAGCGCAACGCGATCATCCAGCACGGCACCATGACGATGGTCCGGCGCAGCGCGCTGGAAGGCACCGGCGGCTGGTCCGAGTGGACCATCTGCGAGGACGCGGAACTCGGCCTGCGCCTGATGCACGCCGGCTACGAGCTGGTCTACGTCGACGAGCTGATGGGCAAGGGCCTCACCCCCGCCGACTTCAAGGCATACAAGAGCCAGCGCTATCGCTGGGCGTTCGGCGCCATGCAGATCCTCAAGGGCCGCTGGAACTGGATGACGCAGAAGGGTCCGCTCAGCGCCGGCCAGCGCTTCCACTTCCTCACCGGCTGGTTCAGCTGGTTCGCCGACGCGCTGCATCTCATCTTCACCCTGATGGCGCTGTTCTGGACCGCGGGCATGGTCGCCTTCCCGCAGTACTTCAGCCTGCCGATGCAGCTGTTCCTGATCCCGGTGATCGGCTTCTTCTTCGCCAAGGCGATCTTCGGCATCGTGCTGTACCGCGCCCGCGTGCCGTGCGGCTGGTACGACACGCTGATGGCTTCGCTGGCCAGCATGGGCCTGTCGCACGCCATCGCGCGCGGCATCCTGCACGGCCTCACCCGCCAGAAGACCTCGTTCGTGGTGACTGCCAAGAGCCGGCGCATGGGCGGTTCCAGCTTCGCCGCGTTCGCCCCGGTGCGCGAGGAGCTGCTGATGGCGGTGGCGCTGCTGCTGTGCATCGTCGGCATGGCGCTGGGCTACGGCACGCGCTACATCGAAGGCACCCTGTGGATGTTCATCCTCGCCGCGCAGTCGATTCCGTACGTGTCCGCGGTGGTCGGCGCATGGATCGCGCACAGGGCCGGCGACAAGGCGGGCTGATGCTGCAACCGCATCGGCGGGGCGCGCGCGTCACCCTGATCCCGCTGCCGGCCGACCCGGCCGGCTTCATACGGAGCCAACACCGGGCTGGTTAAGCTCTGCCTCGAACCAGAAAACGATCCGAGGACGAACCCCACGCATGCGCCGCTTCCCCCGACGCCTGAGCCTGCTGCTTCTGCTGCTGTCCGCACCGCAGGCGCATGCCGGCGTGCAACTGGTGGTGGATGGCGTCGCGGACCCGCTGAAGGCGGCGGCGATCGCCGGCGTGGAGCTGTCGCAATACGCCACCCGGGACGTGAGCGCGGCCCAGGTGCGGCGCCTGTATGAACGCGCGCCGGACCAGGTGAAGTCCGCAATGGAGCCGTACGGCTACTACGACGCCACCGTCACCGGCGAGCTGCAGCAGGTCGGCAGGGACTGGCAAGTAACCCTGCACGTGCAGCCGGGCGAACCGGTCAAGGTCACGTCCGTCGACGTGATACTGGACCAGGAGGCGGCCGGGCTGGCCCCGATCCGCCGCGCAAAGCGCGCACTCGAACGGCTCAGGGACAAGCCGCTGGACCACGGCGCCTACGATGCGGCGCGCGACGCGCTCAGCGCCCAGCTCACCGCCAACGGCTTCCTCGACGCCCGCCTGCTCACCCATCGGGTCGAAGTCACCCGCGCCAGCCACAGCGCGGCGATCAAGCTGGCCTGGCAGGCGGGACCGCGCTATCGCTACGGCCGGGTGCATTTTGACGGCGCGCAGTTCAACGAAGGCTTCCTCGACCGCTACGTGCCGTTCAAGTCCGGCGACTACTTCTCGCAGAACCAGTTGCTGGAACTGCAGCAGGCGCTGAACGGCGCCGATTATTTCGCGGTGGTGAACGTGCAGCCGGACGTGGACAAGGCGAAGAACGGCGTGGTCGACGTCACCGTGCAGCTGGCTCCGGCCAAGCGCACGATCTACACCGGCGGCCCGTTCATCGGCACCGACACCGGCTTCGGCATGCGCGGCGGGGTGGAGCGGCGCTGGGTGAACCGGCGCGGGCACAAATGGAAGAACGAACTGGTGGTGGCGCAGAAACTGAAGACGCTGTCCACGCTGTACTCGATCCCGATGCCCGGCGACAACCAGCGCAGCTACAACGTCGGCGCGAACTTCCGCGACGCCAACACCGCCACCTCGCAATCGCGCACGCTGGAGCTGGTCGGCAACGAGACCCGCCAGTGGCATGGCTGGACCCGCACCCTGGGCGTGCATGCGCTGTCCGGCACGTTCACCGTGGGCAAGCGCGGCGGCGAGCCGGACAACACGCCCGGCATCGAGCACGGGCACAGCACGCTGGTGTTCGGCGAGGCCGCGCTGACGCGCAAGCAGGCCGACAACCCCGACTTCGTGAGCCGCGGCTGGCTGCTCAGCCTGGCCGCGCGCAGCACCGCCGGCAGCCTGCTGTCCGACGCCAGCTTCAGCGAACTGACCGCCGACGCGAAGTGGATCCGCGCGTTCGGCCGGCGCAACCGGCTGATCCTGCGCGGCAGCGCCGGCGTGACCTGGACCGACGACTTCGCCGCGCTGCCGCCGCAGCTTCGCTTCTTCGCCGGCGGCGACCGCTCGGTGCGTGGCTACGGCTACCAGTCGATCGGCCCGCGCAACAACGCCGGCCGCGTGCTCGGCGGCCACCATCTGCTGGTCGCCAGCAGCGAGGTCGAGCACTACTTCACGCGCAACTGGGGCATGGCCGCGTTCGTCGATGCCGGCAACGCGTTCGGCGGCACCGACTACCGGCCGAAGATCGGCGCCGGACTGGGCCTGCGCTGGCGCTCGCCGGTGGGCATGATCCGCGTCGACCTGGGCACGCCGATCCACGACGATCGCGCGCACGGCATCCGGCTGCACCTGGTGATCGGGCCGGATCTGTGATGAAGACGCAATCGGCCAGCCCCCGTCTTTCTCCCTCCCCTGCAACGCAGGGGAGGGTTGGGGAGGGGTCGCTCTTCGTCAATACTGAATCACTCCTTCCCGGCTTCTCCCTGGCAGAAACCATCGATGGAGCAGGCTGACGACATGAAGTGGTTCAAGCGCATCGCGATAGCGTTCGCCACATTGCTGCTGGTTCTGGCGACGGCACTGTGGTGGCTGCTCGGCACCGGCGCCGGCCTGCGCTTCGCGCTGGCGCGGGCGCAAACTGCCACCGGCGGCGCGCTGCAGGTGCAGCAGGCGCAGGGCCGCCTGGTCGGTCCGCTGGAGCTGGCCGGCATCCGCTACGACGACGGCAAGGGCACCGTGGCGACCGTGGCCAAGGCGCGCCTGGACCTTCGCCTCTGGCCGCTGCTGGCCAAACGCGTGCACGTGCTCGCACTCAACGTCGATGGTGTCGACGTGGCCCTGCCGAAGGCGGCCGCCTCCTCCAGTACCAGCGGCTTCTCGCTGCAACCGCCCGTCGAGCTGATCCTCGACCGCGCGCAGGTGGGCACGGTGAAAGTGACGCGGGGCAGCCAGCCGCTGTTCGCCTCCAGCCGGCTCGATTTCGCCGGAAGCTGGACCGATCGCGGCATCGAACTGCGCCAACTCATGCTGCAGGCGCCCGACGGCCACGCCAGCCTCGACGGCAGGCTGGCGATCGGGGCGCGTTACCAGGGCAACGGCAAGGCCGCCTTCGCCTGGAAAATCGGCGACATCATTTATGCCGGCGACCTCGATGCGCACAGCGACGGCAAGCAGGCCCGGCTCGACCTCCAGCTCACCGCGCCGACCGTCGCACGACTGCGGGTGGACCTGGTGCAATCCGGCGACTACGCCTGGACCGGCCAACTCGATGCACCACGCTTCGATCCCAAGCCGCTGCTCGGCACCAGCTCGCTGAAGGCCCTGGCCATCGCCGTGCAAGGTCACGGCGACCGCTACGGCGGCACGCTCGACGGCCGGCTCGATCTCGGCGACTACCAGCTGCTGCTGCAGCCGCTGCGCGCGCAGTTCAGCCACGACCTCCATACGCTGAGCCTGCAGCAGCTCAAGCTCGGCTCGCCGCAGGTCAAGGGCAGCGTGGAAGCCAGCGGCACCGTGCAGCTCGCCGCCAGTCCGCTCAGCGCGCAACTCGACATCCGCTGGAACGACCTGCAGTTGCCGGCGGCCCTGGCCGGCCAGGCGCTGGCCAGCCACGGCGCGCTCAAGGCCAGCGGCAGCGCCGACCGGTACCACGCCGAAGGCGACGTCGCGATCGGCCCGCCCGGCAAGCCGGCGCAGCTGGCGCTGAACCTCGACGGCACGCCGCAGCGGGTCACCCTGCACACGCTGGCGCTGAAGCAGCCGCAGGGCGGCCTGCAGACCCATGGCACGCTGACCCTGCAGCCGACCCTGGCGTGGCAGGCCGAGGCCACCGCCGACAAGTTCGACCCCGGCCAGCTGTTCGCCGGCTGGAACGGCGCGCTGGATTTCGCCATCGCCAGCAGCGGCAACCTGCCAAAGAACGGGCCCGATGCCACGCTGGAAATCCGCCGGTTGTCCGGCAAGCTGCGCGAGCGCGCGATCGGCGGCCGCGGCAAGCTGCACCTGTCGCCCAACGAGGTGATCGACGGCCAGCTCGATCTCGCCTCCGGCGGCAGCACGGTGAAACTGATGGCCCGCCCCGGTGCCAGCAACGATGCCGACCTGCAACTGGCGATCGCCTCGCTGGGCGACTGGCTGCCGGATGCGGGTGGCCGCCTGGACGGCCATTTGAACATCCGCGGCAGACTGCCCAGGCTCAGCGTCAACGGCCAGCTGCACGGGAGGGCACTGGCCTGGCGGCAGCAGAAGGCGGACGCGCTGCAACTGATCGTCGGCGTCCCCGACATCAGCCATCCGGCCGGCAAACTGGATCTGCGCACCCGCGGCGTGTCCCTGCAGGGCCTGCTGTTCCAGCAGCTCGACCTGCTCGCCGAAGGCAGCCAGGGCGACCATCGACTCGATGTCGAAGCCCGCGGCAGCCAGCTCTCCGGCGCGCTCGCCCTGCACGGTGCGCTGAAAGGACCGGCGTGGAACGGCACGCTCTCCACGCTCGACCTGGAACCGCAGGGCATGCCTGGCTGGCGCCTGCGGCAGCCCGCGCACCTCAGTTACACCAACGGCGCGCTGAGCCTGTCCGAGCTGTGCCTGACGGCCGGCGACCCGCAGCTGTGCATCGCCGCGAAACGGGACCCGCCCGGCAACCTCGACGCCAGCTATCGGCTGCAGGCGTTGCCGCTGGCGCTGCTGCTGAATGCCAGCGGCAACGCCGACCTGCCGCTGCGCGCCGATGGCGTCATCGAAGGCAGCGGCAGGATCCGCCGCAGTGCCGTCGGTACGCTCGCCGGCCATGCGTCGATCGGCTCCGCGCGTGGCACGATCAGCTACACCGATCGTGCCGACGAGCCCTTGCTGCGTTACGACCGGTTGCAGCTGAGCGCCGACCTCGCGCCGGCCAGCCAGCGCATCGAGGTGCATGGCGGTATCGACGATGGCGGCCGCATCGACGGCCAGCTCACCCTCGCCGGCGCGCAGCAGGCGCTGGGCGGCCAGCTCGCCCTGCACCTGAACAACCTCGCCTTCATCGAACTGCTCAGCGGCGAGGTGGCCAACGTCAAGGGTGGCATCGACGGCAACTTCCGTTTCGCCGGCACGCTCAGACAGCCGGCACTCGCCGGTCAGGCCGCGGTGCGCGGTTTCGCGGCCGAAGTGCCTTCGGCCGGACTCAAGCTGGGCGAAGGCCAGCTCACGGTGAGCACCGCCGATGCGCGGCAGTTCCTGATCCGCGGCCAGGTGAAATCGGGCGCCGGCACGCTCGCCATCGACGGCAACGCCGGCCTCGGCGCCAGCGCGCAAACCCGCCTCACGCTCAAGGGCAGCCAGTTCACCGCCGCCGACATCCCCGCCGCCCGAGTGGTGGTTTCGCCCGACCTGACGGTGCAGCAGGACGCCAGGGGCATCGACATCGGCGGCGCACTCGGCATCGACGGCGCCGACATCAACGCGGAAAAACTGTCCGGTGCCGGCACCGCCAAGGCTTCGCCGGACCTGGTGGTGGTCGACGAAAAACAACAGCAGGAAGCCGCCAGCAAACTGCCGATAAGCGCCCTGGTCAAGGTCGATCTCGGCCGCAGGACCCATGTCGTCGGCATGGGCCTGGACGGCCGCGTCGGCGGCGTGCTCACCGTGCTCGAACGCCCCGGCCGCGCCACCACCGGCCAGGGCCAGCTGACCGTCGACGGCACCTACAAGGCGTACGGCCAGAACCTGCAGATCCAGCGCGGCCAGCTGCTGTTCGCCAGCACGCCGATCGACAACCCGGGGCTGAACATCCGCGCCGTGCGCAAGCTCAACCCGAACGCCACCATCGACGAAGGCCAGGAAGTGGGCCTGCTGGTTTCCGGCACCGCACGGCGACCGATCCTCACCGTGTTCTCCAACCCGGTGATGGAGCAGTCCGACGCGCTGTCCTATCTGGTCACCGGCAAGCCGCTGTCGCAGGTGAAAAGCGGCGAGGGCGACATGGTCAGCGCCGCCGCGCAGGCGCTCGGCTCGGCCGCCGGCAACCTGCTGGCCAGGAGTGTCGGCGCGAAACTGGGCATCGACGACATCGGCGTCTCCAGCAACGCGGCGCTGGGCGGCAACTCGGCGTTCACCGTGGGCAAGTACCTGTCGCCGCGGCTGTACCTCAGCTATGGCGTGGGGCTGTTCGAGCCGGGCGAGGTGATCACCCTGCGCTATCGGCTCAGCCGGCGCTGGAACTTCGAGGCGCAACAGGCCACCGAATTCGGCCGCGCCAGCCTCAACTACCGCATCGAAAAATAGCCGGCACGGTCGGCGACGGCCTGCTGGCATAGTCCATAGGTCATGCACGCAAGGTTGCCGTGGCGGATTATCGTGGGCGCTTTCCACGGGCGGAGGAACGACATGCAGCGCATGCGATGGATACTGGCGACCGCAATCCTGTGCAGTCCGGCGGCATGGGCGGCGACGCCGGCCAACCGGCCTTCCGGCATCGACCTGGCCGGGATCGACCACGGCGTGAAGCCGGGCGACGACTTCTTCCGCTACGCCAACGGCCAGTGGCTGAAGACGGCACAGATCCCCGCCGACCGATCCAGCACCGGCACCTTCCTCAAGGTGTTCGAGCAGGCCGAGAAGAACACCGCCGAGCTGATCCGCGATGCCGGCGCCGGCCATCACGCCGCCGGCAGCAACGCGCGCAAGATCGCCGACTATTACGCCGCCTGGATGGACACCGCCACCATCGAGCGGCATGGCCTGGCGCCGCTCAAGCCGGAGCTGGCGCAGATCGACGCGATCGCCTCGCGCGAGGATCTGGCCCGCGTGCTGGGCAGCCGCCTGCGCGCCGACGTCGACCCGGTCAACGCCACCCATTTCCACACCCAGAACCTGTTCGGCCTGTTCGTGACGCAGGGGCTGGAAGATCCATCGCGCAACATCGCCTACCTGCTGCAGGGCGGCCTGGGCATGCCCAGCCGCGACTACTACCTGTCCAGCGATCCGCACATGCTGGCGACGCGCGGCAAGTACCTGACCTACATTGGCGCCCTGCTGGAACAGGTCGGCATCGCCGATGCGGCAGCCAAGGCAAAAACCGTCCTCGATCTGGAGACGAAGATCGCGAAGGCGCAGACGGACCTGCTCGACAGCCAGGATATCCACAAGGCCAACAACCTCTGGCGCATGGCCGACTTCGCGCGGAAGGCGCCAGGCCTCGACTGGGCCAGCTACTTCAAGGCAGCCGGCCTGGACGGCCAGCAGCAGATCGACACCTGGCAGCCGAATGCGGTGACCGGCCTGTCGGCACTGGTCGCCAGCGAGCCGCTGCAGGCGTGGAAGGACCTGCTGCTCTTCCACACCCTCAACCAGAGCGCCGGCCTGTTGCCGAAGGCCTATGCCGACCTCAGCTTCGACTTCTACGGCCGCATCCTGCAGGGCACGCCCCAGCAGCAGCCGCGCTGGAAGCGCGCGGTCGGCGCCACCAGCGGCGACCTCGGTGACGCGGTAGGCCAGCTCTATGTCAAGCACTACTTCCCGGCGTCGTCGAAGGCGGAAATCGAGCGGTTGGTGAAGAACCTGATCGCCGCATTCAACGACCGCATCGACACGCTGAGCTGGATGACCCCGGCCACGCGCGAAAAAGCCAAGGCCAAGCTCGCCACCCTGCGCGTCGGCGTGGGCTACCCGGATACCTGGCGCGACTACGGCTCATTGCAGATCCGTGCTGACGACGCACTCGGCAACCACCTGCGCGCCGGCAAGTTCGAATACGAACACCAGCGCGCCAAGCTCGGCCAGAATGTCGACAAGGGCGAATGGTGGATGACCCCGCAGACCGTCAACGCGGTGAACCTGCCGCTGCAGAACGCGCTGAACTTCCCCGCCGCGATCCTGCAGCCGCCGTTCTTCAATCCGCATGCCGATGCCGCCGCCAACTACGGTGCGATCGGCTCGGTGATCGGCCACGAGATCAGCCACAGCTTCGACAACATGGGCGCGGAGTTCGACGCCGAAGGCCGCCTGGCGAACTGGTGGACGCCGGAAGACCTGGCCCACTTCAAGGCCGCCGGCCAGCAACTGGCGGAACAGTTCGACCAGTACGAGGCGCTGCCCGGCCTGCACGTCAACGGCGAGCAGACCCTGGGCGAGAACATCGCCGACGTCTCCGGCCTCACCATCGCCTACTTCGCGTATCAAAAATCGCTCGGCGGCAAGCCGGCCCCGGTGATCGACGGTCCCAACGGCGACCAGCGTTTCTTTCTCGCCTTCGGCCAGGCCTGGCGCGGCAAGATCCGCGATGCCGCCCTGCGCCAGCGCCTCGCCACCGACGTGCACGCCCCCGGCGACTTCCGTACGCAGACCGTGCGCAATCTCGATCCGTGGTATCCCGCATTCGACGTGAAGCCGGGCGAGAAGCTGTACCTGGCGCCGAAGAATCGAGTGAAGATCTGGTAGGCGTTTTCCACCACTGAAAACAAAGGGCCGCATGCAAGTGCGGCCCTTTTACGTGGAGCGTGGACGGTTGCGGCAACAGGCGGCCTCCCCGAAAACCGGACCTATTTCTTCCCGGCCGTCCGTTGCGCAAGCGCTCGGCTACATGTTTTTCCCCCTTCCCGTTTCGCCGGCCGACTCCAGGGGCAGGCTGAGCATAACCCGCAACATCAATGCGTTGTGCCAAGATCGTCGCTAATGTATAACATGCGTTATAACAATCCCGAGACCGCCATGAAGCTGAAGATCACCACCATCGGCAACTCCGCCGGCGTCATCCTGCCGCGCGAACTGCTGGCCCGCCTGCGGCTGGAGAAGGGCGACGAGCTGTTCGCCCTGGAAACCCCCGACGGCATCCGCCTCACCACCTACGACCCCACTCTGGCCAGGCAGATGGAGGTGGCCGAGGAGGTCATGCGCAAGCGACGCACCTTGCTGCACAAACTGGCGCAGTAGACAGATGAACATGATCATCTGGATCGAACGACCGCTTGCCATCGCCATCCACGAACGCCAGTTGGCCGAACATGGCGGCAGCGCCGGCGTGCGCGACGAGAGCCTGCTGGACTCCGCGCTCGCCCGACCGCAGCAACGCCACGCTTATGGCGATCCACCACCGGATCTCGCCGATCTCGCCGCCAGCCTCGCCTTCGGACTGGCGCGCAATCATCCCTTCGTCGATGGCAACAAGCGCACGGCGGCCGTGGTCTGCGAAACCTTCGTCCTGCTCAACGGCGGCACGCTCGACGCCGATGATCTCGAACTGTATCCGTGCTATCTGGCCCTCGCCGAAGGCAGCCTGTCCGAGGCCGAGTTTGCCACCTGGCTGCGCAGGCACATCAAGCTCGACGACAAGAAGCGCATAAACGAACCGCATGTGCGTTACGCGCGCTGAAACGATCGAAGTGCAGTTCCACTCCCCGGGTCAGCGCCGGCCGATCAAGCCGAAATGAAAGGGGCAACCATCCTGCAGGTCGACCGATTCGATGTCGCGGAATCCGGCATCGGCCATCCATTGGCGGCATTGCCCGGGTGTCGGGCGCATCGCCAGCGGCGGCCCACGCGGGGTCGGAATGTCACTGCGCCAGTGCATCACCGAAAGCACCCCGCCATCCTGCAAGTTCCAGTGTGCCTCCCGTAGCAGCTCCCCAGGCTGCGCCAGGTGCAGCAGGTTGAAAATCATCGCATGCGCCTGCGAACCGGCATCCACGCCCGCACCGTCCGCCATGAAATCCCGCAACTCGGCCCGGATGTTGTGCAGCTCGAGGCTCGCGGCCTTCTCGCGCACGACGGCGATCATCCCTGGCTCGATGTCCAGCGCGGTAACCAGCCCGCTCGTGCGCCGCGCGGCAGGCACCGTGAAGGAGCCATAGCCGCAGCCAAACTCGACGACATCGCCCTGCACTGCCGTGGCGCCCAGGAGCCTCCCGACGACCGCCTCGCAGTCGAAGAAGCTGGCCCATTGGGCCTCGTCTGGCATGCCGCTTTCACGGATCTTCATGTGGCTTCCATTTACTCCCGGGCCGACGGTTCAAGCGGAGCAAGGAGACAACACCGCCGATCAGGCCAACCATTCAAGGCTACCGCGGTCATGACCCTGCAGTCGTCGCCCGGGAGCCTGCAGGTGCCGCAGGCGATCGACCGCTCTTCGCTTTGAATGCAGCAGGAGCATCGTGCACAGAGTGCGTTCCTGCAGTTGCGGACATCGGCGATGTCGCCGACGGCCAGTTCCCGCAGGCGATTCAGTCGCGCGGAGTTCCCTCGATACCCAGCCCGTCAATACTGGCAATACTGGAAGAATCAAACCCAGCCAGTGCGCTGAACCGGCGGCCGCGCTCGGCGTAGTCCTTGAACTGGTCGAAGCTGGGCGCTCCCGGCGACAGCAGGATGACGCCGCCGCGCGGGGCATGCGTCTTTGCTTCGGCCACGGCGCCGGCGAGGTCGGCGGCACGCACGACCGGGCAATGTATTTCCGCGCTGCGCAGCGCCGCCCCGATGCGTGCGCCGTTGGCGCCCATGCAGATGATCGCGTGCGCCGGTGCGGTGCGCATCGCCTCGACGAACGGTGTCCAGTCCAGTCCGCGGTCGTGGCCGCCGACCAGCACGGTCACCGTGCGGCCGCGCAGGCTTTCCAGCGCCGCCAGCGTGGCCAGCGGGGTGGTGCTGATCGAGTCGTTGACCCAGTGCCAGCCGTCGCGTTCGCCCAGCGGTTGCAGGCGGTGCGGCAGCGGCCGGAAGCTGGCCAGTGCCGGTGCAGCGGCGAGTGCGTCCATGCCGACCGCCTCCAGCGCGGCCAGCGCGGCACAGGCGTTGAGTGCATTGTGCAGGCCCGGCGCCGCCAGTTGCTCGATCGGGAAAACCGCCCGCGCACCGCGGCGGATGAAACCGTCGCTGACATGCCAGCCTTCCGGCGTGCCGAACAGCAGGCGATGCGGATGCGCGGCGGTGCGTTCCAGCAGGCCCGGTTGCCGGCCGTTGACCAGTAGCGTGCGCGATGCGTCGGCGAGCTTCAGCTTGTCGGCCACGTAGCGCTCGCGCGAGCCGTGCCAGTCCAGGTGCTCCTCGTACAGGCTGGTGACCACGCCCAGTTCCAGCGGCCCGGCTTCGCCGGTCTGGAAGCTGGACAGCTCGATTACCCACAGTTCGGCGCGCTGGTCGAGCAGCTCCAGCAGCGGCAGGCCGATGTTGCCGGCCAGCGCGGTACGCACGCCAAGTGCGCGCGCCAGGTGCGCCAGCAGCGCGCTGGTGGTGCTCTTGCCCTTGGTGCCGGTGACGGCGATCACGCGCGCCTGCGGATTCTCCGCGAACCACAGCGCGGTGCCGGAAGTGAACTGCGTGCCTTGCGCCTGCGCGGCCAGCAAGGCGGGCTTGTACGCCGAGATGCCGGGCGATTTCACCACCACGTCGAATTGGCCGAGCGCCGCCGCATCGGGTTCACCGGCGACGATATCCAGCGAGGGCTCGAACATACGCGCCGCCTCGACCTCGGCGGCGCTGCAGAACAGGGTCAACGATTGTACCGGCAGGCGCTCGCGTACGGCCTTGATCACCGCGTGGCCTTCGCGTCCGAACCCCCAGATCGCCACGCGGCGATCGGCCAGCTCAGCGATACGCATGGAACTTCACCCGCCGATCGCCGCCAGCGCAGGCTGCAGGCGGGCCGGCACGCGGTGTTCGAGGGACGGTTCGAGCCACGGCTCCAGCGCCAGCTGCGCGACGTCGAGCTGCGGCAGGATCTCGCTGCGGAAGCGTTCGACCAGTGCGTCTTCCTGCCATTCCGGCCGCCGGCTCAGCGCGTACATCGCGGCGCGCGCCTCGGCGCCCTCGCCCACGCATTCGAACGGCTTGTGGTCCTGGTACTCCAGCAGCGCGTCGAAACCGGCGGCCTGCGTTTCATCGTCGAGCAGGTTGCGGCCAAAGATCGCCAGCAGCCGCGGCTTGGGCAGGAACGGCGCCAGCGCGAGGAACACGAAGTGGCACTTCGGGCATTGCCCGCACCAGCGGTCGGCCGGTTTCGGGCCGAGCAGCTTGAAGTTGCGGTTGCAGCTGGAGAACACGTCGAAGTACGGCGTCAGCTTCGCGAACGCGCGGGTGATCGCCAATTCCGAATACGGCCGCAGCAGCGAGCAGTAGTCGAGATCGGCGGCCACGTGGGTGTGCAGCCAGTCGCCCAGCAAGGTCTCGAAGGCGAGGCTCTTGCTCCACTGGTGGTTCACCTGCTGGCCCTCGTACTCGAGCGTGGCGGCCGAGGCGGAACGCTCGTTGGCGAACGCGATCGAATCGTAGCCGTACAGGACCGCCGCCACGGCGAGGATCGCCGAGTTCACTGCGGTGACCGGGATATGGCCGTTCCACGCGCCGAGCCGGTTCAGCTCGAACAGGCCGGGCGCCAGTTCGCGCTGGATGTTCAAGGTGGGCAGGCCGGTGCGTTCGGCACAGGCCGCGATCAGCGCGGAATTGCCCACCCACACCGCGGTCGCCTCGCCGCCGATGGATTTGATCGCCTCCACCGCCACCAGCGAGTCCTTGCCGCCGCCGATCGGCACCAGGGTGCGCTTCGGCGGATCCAGCGTGCCGGCCGCAGGCGCCAGGCTGCCACGCGAACCATCCGTTTCCGTTCCCGCGCCAAGACGCGGGAACGCAATCCGCCCGCGCAGGTCCAGCCCGTTGCGGTAGGCGAACTCGGCTAGGCCATGCAGGTACAGCTGGTCCAGCAACTCGGCGGTGGCGTCGTCGAGCGGCCCATCGGCCAGCTCGATCCGCGGCGGCACCCCGGCCTTGTAATAGCTGACGCCGGCGACCAGGTGCAGCAGCTTCAGGGCGGCATCGAACGCCGTCGCGCGCGCGGCCGGCACCGCCGGCGCGTGCGGAAAGCGGATCCGCTCGACCAGCTCCTCGCCGTCGTCGAACGCATACGCCAGCTCGGCCACGCCATCGGCGTAGCTGCAACGCACGAAGCGGAAGACCCTGGTGAGGCGCGGTTGGATCGTGTTGCTCACATCTTTCTCCATCGCCCGCATCGGCGGGGGCGAACGGGCTGATTCTAGCTTCGGGCGCTGCCGGTTCGATGGCTTTCGGCGGCCAAAGGTCTGGGCAGGCGTACTCCGGATCAGGCGTCGATCACCACCTCGTCGGCCTCGTCGCGCAGGTTGTAGTGCGAGGACATCACCTTGCCGTAGGCGCCGGCCTGGGCGATCAGGATCACGTCGTCCTCCTGCGCCTCGGGCAGCCGCCGGTCGGTGCCGAGCACGTCGCCGCTCTCGCAGATCGGGCCGACCACCTGGTACAGCGCGGTGGCCGGTTCGTCGAGCCGCGACAGGTTGACGATCTCGTGCCAGGCGTCGTACAGCGCCGGGCGGATCAGGCTGTTCATGCCGGTGTCGAGGCCGAGGTAGCGGAACGCGCCCTTGCCCTTCTGCTGGGTCGCGCGTGCCAGCAGCACGCCGGCGTCGGCCACCAGGTAGCGGCCCGGCTCCATCCACAGCTGGTAGTGCGGATAGGCCGCCTTGACCTCGCGCAGCACGCGATCGAGTTCGGCCAGGTCGAGCCGCACCTCGCCCGGGTGCGAGGGCACGCCGAGGCCGCCACCGATGTTGAGGAAGGCCACGCTGTCGATGCGTTCTGCCAGGCTGGCCAGCTGCGCGTACACCTCGCCCCAGTGGGCGGCATCGAGCACGCCCGAGCCCAGGTGCGCGTGCAGCCCGCGCACGGTCACGCCATGCGCGTCGGCCAGTTGCAGGAAGGTGGGCAGCTGGTCCAGCGGCAGGCCGAACTTGCTGCCGCTGCCGCCGGTGCGCACCTTTTCGTGATGACCCAGGCCGCGTCCCAGGTCCACCCGCAGCACGATCTCGCGGCCGCGAAACAGCTCGCCCCAGCGCTCCAGCGGATACATCGCATCGAGCGTGACGGTGGCGCGGGTGGCGAGCGCGGACACGTAATCCCGGCGCGGCGCGAAGTTTGGCGTGAACAGCAGCGGCACCGATTCCGGCACGATCGCGGCGACCGCCTCCAGCTCGCCCGGCGAGACGCACTCGAACGCGAAACCCTCGGCGGCCAGCGCGGCGAGGATCGCCGGATGCGTGTTCGCCTTCACCGCGTAATGCAGCCGGTCCACCGCTGCCAGCGACTTCAGCTCGCGCGCCTGCTGGCGCACCGTGGGCAGGTGGTAGACGTAGCGCGGCGTGGCCTCGGCGGCCAGCTCCAGCAGGCGCTGCTGCTGCGGCCCGCGCCACCATGCCGGCGCCGCGTCCGGCGCCTCGCCGCCGCCGTACAGCGCCTGCCAGCTCGGCCCGAACAGCGCGCTCTCGTCGGTGCGCAGCGCGCCGGCGGCGATCAGCAGGTCGTGCAGGTGCGGCAGCAGCTTGTCGACCACCTCCTCGTCCACCACGAAGGTGAGGTTGAGGTTGTTCGACGACTGCGTGATCAGGTGCACGCGCAGCTGGCCGAACTCGGCCAGCACGCCGGACAGCGTGTGCAGCAGCGAGCGCATGCCGCGGCCGACCAGGGTGATCGCCGCGCACGGTGCGATCACTTTGACCCGGCACACCTTGGCCAGGTCGCTGGCGAGCGCGGCGATCGCGTCGGAATCGAGCAGGTTCTCGGTGGGGTCGAGCGACACGGTGACGTTGGTCTCGGCCGAACCGATCAGGTCCACCGACAGGCCGTGCTGCTTGAACTGGGCGAACACGTCGGCGAGGAAGCCGACCTGCTGCCACATGCCCACCGATTCCATCGAGACCAGGGTAATGCCCTTGCGCGCGCTGATCGCCTTCACGCTGGGCGCGTGCGCCCGCACCTCGGGGCCGATCACCGTGCCGTCGAGTTCGGGCCGGTTGGTGTCCTTGATCAAGAGCGGCACACGCGGGTCGCGCAACGGCGACAGGCAGCGCGGATGCAGCACCTTGGCGCCGGTGGAGGCGATTTCCTGCGCCTCCTCGTAATCCAGCCGCTGCAGCAGGCGCGCGCCCGGCACCTGGCGCGGGTTGGCGGTGAACATGCCGGCCACGTCGGTCCAGATCTCCACCCGCTGCGCCTTCAGCAGCGCGCCGAAGTACGCGGCCGAGGTGTCCGAGCCGCCGCGGCCGAGCAGCACGGTGCGGCCATGCTGCTCGCGCGCGATGAAGCCCTGGGTGATGAACACCTCGCCCAGCGCGGCCAGGCGTGCGTTCAGCGCCGGATCGGGCTTCGCCTCGACCATCGCCGACAGCAGGCGGGTGCGCTCGTTCTGGTTCGGCAGCGCGACCGCCGCCAGGCATTCGCGCGCGTCCAGCCATTGCGTGGGCAGCCCGCTGTGGCTGAGGAAGGCGGCGCCGAGCGCGCTGGACATCAGTTCGCCGTGCGCCTGCACCTGTGCCTGCCAGGCCAGTTCGCCGCGCGGCGCCGGGCCGTTGGCGGCCAGCCCGGCCAGGTCGGCCAGGCGCGCGCCGAGCGTGTCCGGCAGCGCCAGCTGCATGTGCTCGAGCAGGTCGTAGTGACGTTGCGCGATCGCGCCGGCCGCCGCCTTGCGTTTGTCCTGCTCGCCCTCGCCGCACAGCTGTTTCAGCGCATCGGTGATGCCGGTCAGCGCGGAAACCACCACCAGCACGCGCGCGCCTTCGGCACGGCGGCTGGCGACCAGTTCACGGATGTTCTGCCAGCGGGGAAGCGTGGCGACACTGGTGCCGCCGAACTTCATCACGATCCAGGGGGCGTCGGTGGAGAGCGGCGCGGGGTTGGGCGGGGTCACGGGGGTTCGCTTTCGGTGGTTGGGAAGTTGGAATCGGACCAGTGTTGCGCTGCGTCATCGCAAATGCAATGGGTAGCGGCGGATGGAGCGTTTGGACGTATGGACGTCTGAATGGCTTGCTGCCTCTGCCCTGTCTGCCCAAAAGGGACTTCCTTCGGTCGCTGGGGCGGCGGCAAACGGGTGCGCTTTAGGGGTTTTGCGGTGACTTTGCGGTGACCCTGCGCTACCCCTCCTCAATCCTCCCTCCCGCAAGGGGACTTCCTTCGGTCGCTGGAGGGGAGGAGGCGAAGGCGTGCGCTTTAGGGGCTTTGCGGTGACCCTGCGCTACCCCTCCTCAATCCTCCCCTGGAAGGGGAGGAGGCGATGGCCACCCGGGTCTCGTGCCTGCTCCCTCCCCTGCTTGCAGGGGAGGGCTGGGGTGGGGTGCTCTTGGCTTTTGATCGTCACGGGCAAAGTTGCCTTGCGTGTGGTTTTTTTGCGTGGCGCGTTCGGAGCTGTGCGGTGACTCTGCGCTACCCCTCCTCAATCCTCCCCTAAAAGGGGAGGAGGCGAACGCGTGCGCTGCGCGCACCTCTTTATTGGACAAAGAGGGGGATCTTGCCGATGCGGGACTGCCATTCGCGCGGGCCGGTCTGGTGCACCGAGCTGCCGCCCGAATCGACCGCCACGGTCACCGGCATGTCCTCGACGGTGAACTCGTAGATTGCCTCCATGCCGAGGTCGGCAAAGCCGACCACGCGCGACGCCTTGATCGCCTTGGAGACGAGATACGCCGCGCCGCCCACCGCCATCAGGTACACCGAGCGATGCTTCTTGATCGCCTCGATCGCGGCGTGGCCGCGTTCGGCCTTGCCGACCATGCCGAGCAGGCCGGTCTGCGCCAGCACCTGTTCGGTGAACTTGTCCATGCGGGTGGCAGTGGTGGGGCCGGCCGGGCCGACCACTTCGTCGCGCACTGGGTCGACCGGGCCCACGTAGTAGATGAAGCGGCCGTTGAAATCCACCGGCAGCGGCTCGCCCTTGTTCAACATCTCGACCATGCGCTTGTGCGCGGCATCGCGGCCGGTGAGCAGCTTGCCGTTGAGCAACAGGGTCTCGCCCGGCTTCCAGCTGGCGACTTCCTCACGCGTTACCGTGTCGAGATTCACCCGGCGGCCCTTGGACGCGTCGTAGGTGAGCTTCGGCCAGTCTTCCAGCGACGGCGGATCGAGCATCACCGGGCCGCTGCCGTCCAGCACGAAGTGCGCGTGGCGCGTGGCGGCGCAGTTCGGGATCATCGCCACCGGCAGGTTCGCCGCGTGGGTCGGAAAATCCTTCACTTTCACGTCGAGCACGGTGGTGAGGCCGCCCAGGCCCTGCGCGCCGATGCCCAGCGCGTTGACCTTCTCGTACAGCTCGATGCGCAGTTCCTCGGCGCGGTTGGCCGGGCCGCGCGCGATCAGCTCCTGGATGTCGATCGACTCCATCAGCGCCTCCTTCGCCATCAGCATCGCCTTCTCGGCGGTGCCGCCGATGCCGATGCCGAGCATGCCCGGCGGGCACCAGCCGGCGCCCATCGTCGGCACGGTCTTCAGCACCCAGTCGACGATCGAGTCGGACGGGTTGAGCATGGCGAACTTCGACTTCGCCTCCGAGCCGCCGCCCTTGGCCGCCACGGTCACCTCGACGGTGTCGCCCGGCACGATCGACATGTTGACCACCGACGGCGTGTTGTCCCGGGTGTTGACGCGCTTGCCGGCCGGGTCGGCCAGCACGCTGGCGCGCAGCTTGTTGTCCGGATCCATGTAGGCACGACGCACGCCTTCGTTGGCCATGTCTTCCAGCGACATGGTGGCGTCGTCCCAGCGCACGTTCATGCCGACCTTGAGGAACACGGTGACGATGCCGGTGTCCTGGCACAGCGGCCGGTGGCCCTCGGCGGCCATCCGCGAGTTGATCAGGATCTGCGCCATCGCATCCTTCGCGGCGGGCGACTCCTCACGCTCGTACGCGGCGGCGAGGCTCTTGATGTAGTCGACCGGGTGGTAGTAGCTGATGTACTGCAGCGCATCGGCGACGGACTGGATCAGGTCTGCTTGCTTGATGGTGGTCATGGCTGGTCTGGCTGGTGGGACGACGGTGCCGGCGGCGACGTTTGCCGGTCACAACCCGTCTATTGTGCCGCAAGCGGCCGCCCCGGCGCTGACGCCGGCACGGCCGGCCGGCGGCCGCTTGCCCGCCGGGCCGGCCCGGTGTCATCGTGGCTGCCCCGCTTCCGGCCCCGATGCCATGCCCACGCCACGCCGTTTCATGCAACTGGACGTCTTCGCCAGCCGGTTGTTCGACGGCAATCCGCTGGCCGTGGTGATCGACGCCGACGGTCTCGACACCACGGCCATGCAGCGCATCGCGCACTGGACAAACCTGTCCGAGACCACCTTCCTGCTGCCGCCAACCAGCAGCGCGGCGGATTACCGCGTGCGCATCTTCACGCCGCGGCAGGAACTGCCGTTCGCCGGCCATCCCAGCGTCGGCAGCGCCTATGCGGCGATCGAGGCCGGACTGGTCGCCACCGGCAAGGCCGCACTGGTCCAGGAATGCGCGGCGGGGCTGCTGCCGGTGCGGGTGACCGGCAACGGCCCGCAACGGCTCATCCAGGTGCAGGCGCCGCCGGCGCGGATCGCCGCGGCAGACGCCGCACTGCACGCCGCGCTCGCCCGTGCCTTGCGCGTCGAGCTGGCAGACGGAGAGGCCGGCCATGTCGACAACGGCCCGCACTGGATCCTGGCCAACCTGGGCGAGGCCGCCGCCGTGCGCGGCCTGCAGCCGGACCTGGCCGCCGTCGCCGCGCTGTGCCTGCAGCAGCGGGCCGTCGGCATCGGCGTGTTCGGCCGCGAGCATGCCGGCGATGCGGCGATGGCCGTACGCGCGTTCTGCCCCGCCGACGGCATTCCGGAAGACCCGGTCACCGGCAGCGCCAACGCGGCGATCATGGCCTGGCTGGGCGAGCGCGGCGGGCGCGACGGCTACGGCCTGCGCTACCGCGCCAGCCAGGGCCGCGAGGTCGGCTGCGACGGGGTGGTGGAAGTCGCCCGCGACCCGGCCAGTGGCGCCATCACGATCGGCGGCGCCTGCGCGATCGGCGTGCGCGGCGAACTACAACTGCCCTGATCCCCCGCGGCAACGGCCTTGCCGGGCACGTCGCCGGCCGCCATGCTGTCGCGTCCTTTCCGCCGACTGAAGCCATGCCGCCCTCTCCCGCCGCCGAGACCTACGTGCGCAGCCTGCGTCCCTGGGACGCCGCCCTGATCGTGGTCGGCGGCGTCATCGGCGGCGGCATCTTCCTCAACCCCGGCATCGTGGCGCAGCGCACCGAATCGGGGCTGGCGCTGCTGCTGATGTGGGTGGCCGCGGGCCTGCTCACCCTGGTCGGCGCGCTGTGCTACGCCGAACTCGGCGCGCGCCGGCCGCACGCCGGCGGCAGCTATGTCTACCTGCGCGAGGCGTTCGGGCCTCTGGCCGGCTTCCTGTTCGGCTGGACCATGCTGCTGGTGATCTATTCCGGCTCCACCGCGGCGGTGGCGACGATCTTCGCCCGCTACGCCTCGGCCCTGTTCGGCCTCGCGCCGGCCTGGGCACGGCCGCTGACGGTGGGGGCACTGGTCTTCGTCAGCGGCATCAACCTGTTCGGCATCCGCCTCGGCGCGCAGATCCAGAACCTGTTCGCCCTGCTCAAGCTGCTGGCGGTGGCGGCGCTGGTGACGTGCGGGCTGCTCCTCACAGGCGCCGGCCACGGCCAGGTGCTGGCGGCCGACCCGGCGCGCGAGGGCGTCGGCTTCCTCGGCGCGGCGCTGCCGGTGCTGTTCGCGTATTCCGGCTTCACCTACCTCAACAACCTGGCCGGCGAGGTACGCGACCCGCAACGCACGCTGCCGCGCGCGCTGACCCTGGGCATGCTGCTGGTGATCGGCGCCTACGCGCTGGTCAACGTGGCCTACCTGGCCGTGCTCGGCCACGCCGGCCTGGCCGCCAGCAATGCGCCGGCGGCGGACGTGATGCAGCAGGTGCTCGGCCCGGTGGGCGCGAAGCTGATGGCGCTGGGCGTGGCGATCTCCACCCTCGGCTTCTGCAACATCACCCTGGTCGCCGGCGCCCGCGTGCTGCAGGTGATGGGCGAGGACGGCCTGTTCTTCCGCGCGGTGGCGCGGCTGCACCCGCGCTGGCGCACGCCGAATACCGCGCTGCTGCTGCTGACCGGCTGGGCGATCGTGCTGGCGCTGTCTGGCAGCTACGGCCAGCTGCTGGATTACGCCACCTTCGGCGACTGGCTGGCCTGCGCGGTCGGCGTGGGCACGCTGTTCTGGTACCGCCGCCACGATGGCGCCGCCGGCGGCTTCCGCGTGCCCGGCTACCCATGGCTGCCGCTGCTGTTCATCGCCGCGGTGGCGCTGGTGGTGGTGATGTCGCTGCACGACCACCCGCGCAACACCGGCATCGGCCTGCTGATCATGGCCGCCGGCGCGCCGGTGTACCTGGTCTGGCGCCGCCTGTTCAGCCGCGCACGCCCCTAAGCGGCCGGCGGCAATGCCACAATGTGCCGATACGTTCCCAGGGAGATGATGGATGGTGCCCGTGCAAGCCCAGGTTCTGCCGACCGGCCAGGAAAGCGGCATCGTGCCGGAGAAGATCCGCGACGGCATCGACCTGCAGGTCAACGGCGAGCACTACCGCCACACCGGCGATCCGCAGATGCCGCTGCTGTGGTACCTGCGTGATGTGCTGCGGCTCACCGGCACCAAGTACGGCAGCGAACACGGCGAGGACGGCGCCGACCTGGTGCTGCTCGACGGCAACGCGGTTTCCGCGATCACGCAGCCGATCGCCGCGCTGGCCGGCAAGGCGGTGCTCACGGTGGAAGGCCTGGCCGCCGCCGACGGCACCCTGCATCCGTTGCAACAGGCGTTCATCGACGAAGACGCGATCGGCTGCGGCTACTGCACGCCCGGCTGGCTGATCGCCGGCGTCGACCTGCTGCGGCGCAAGCCCCATCCCGGCGACGCCGACATCGACCAGCTGCCGAACCTGTGCCGCTGCGGCTGCCAGACCCGCGTGCGCCGCGCGATCAAGCGCGCCGCCGCCGGCAAGGCGGCCCTGCCATGAGCCACGGCATCCGTCTTTCGCGCCGTCGCTTCCTGCAGGTGCTGGCCGGGGGCACCGGCGCGCTGGTCGTGGGCATCCGCCTCGCCGAGGCCGCCGACGCGCCGCTGCCGCCGGCCCTGCTCGGCGACGAGATCCACGGGCTCGGCCCCTACGTACGCATCGACGTGGACGGCAAGGTGCTGATCGGCGCGCGCGATCCGGACACCGGCACCGGCGTCTCCACCTCGCTGCCGCGGATCATCGCCGACGAACTCGACGCCGACTGGAGCAACGTCAGCGTGATTCCGCTCGGCCTCGGCGTGGACAACGACAACGGCAAGTCGCGCTGGGTCTACGGTCGCCAGGTCGGCGGCACCGGCGGCTCGATCCCCGCCGCCTGGCGCGACCTGCGCCAGGCCGGCGCGGCGGCGCGCTGGCTGCTGCTGCAGGCGGCCGCGCGCCGGATCGGCGTACCCGCCAACCGGCTGCGCTGCAACAACGGCTACGTGGTCGCGCCGGACGGCCGCCGCTTCACTTACGGCAGCCTGGCCGCGGAAGCCAGCAAGATCGCGCTGCCGAACAGTCCGCCGCCGCTGAAAGAGGCCGCCGCCTACCGCCTGATCGGCCAGAACGCCGGCGACGTCGACGCACGCGCGATCGTCACCGGCCAGACCCGCTACGCCATCGACCACCACTACGGCGACGCGCTGGTCGCCGTGCTGGCGCACTGCCCGTGGCCGGATGGCACGCTGACGCATATCGACACCACCGACACGCTCGCCGTGAAGGGTGTGCTGAAGGTCGTCCAGCTCAAGCCCGAACCCGGCCAGCCGCTGGGCAGCACGGTACTCGCCCCGGCCGTGGCGGTGCTGGCCGAGGACACCTGGGCCGCGCTGCAGGGCCGCGACAAGCTCAAGCTCGAATGGAAACCCGGCGCCGGGGGCGGCGAAAACAGCGCCGCGCTGGAGCAGCAGGCACTCGCCCTGCTCGCCGGCAAGGCTGCCCCCACCACGCGCGTAAGCAACACCGGCGACGTCGACACCGCCCGCCGCAAGGCCGCGCAGCGTCTCGACGCCACCTACGTGCAGCCGTGGCTGGCACACGCCACCGCCGAACCGATGAACTGCCTGGTGCGGCTGGACAAGGACCGCGCCAGCCTGGTTGTGCCGACCCAGGCGCCGCAGCTGGCCTGGACCGTGGTGCAGCGGCTGACCGGCCTCGCTCCCGAGCAGATCGACATCCGCGTGCCGCGCGTCGGCGGTGGCTACGGCCGCCGGCTCGACCACGACTACGTCGCCGAAGCAGTGATGCTGGCCAAGGCCGCCAACCGGCCGGTGCGCCTGCTGTGGACGCGCGAGCAGGACTTCGGCCACGACTGCTACCGCGGCGGCAGCGTGCATCAGATCAGCGCCATCATCGACCGCAGGCGCCAGCTGCTGGCCTGGCACCAGCGCATGGCCAGCGCCTCCGCGCTGGCCGGTCGCGGCGTGCCGGCCGACCGCCTGTGGACCTCCGAACTGCAGGCCGACCCGTTGCCGGCCCCGCTGGTGCCGAACTACCGCAGCGACTGGTACGCGCTGGAGTCGGCGACCCCGCGCGGCCCGATGCGCGGCATGCCGCACCTCAGCAACGCGTTCGCCGCGGAAAGCTTCATCGACGAGATCGCCCACCTGCTGCGCGAGGACCCGCTGAAGATGCGCCTGCGCTTCCTCGGCACGCCGCGCCAGCTTCCGCTGGAGGGCGGCGCCACGCTGGAGACCGGCCGGCTCGCCAACGTGCTCGGGCTGGTCGCCGACCGCATCGAATGGAAGAACTGGCTGCGCACCGTCAACGGCCTCGGCATCGCCTGCTGGCACATCGACGGCGCCTACGTGGCGCATGCGGTCGAGGCGGCGATGCAGGGCGAGAAGCTGGTGATCCAGCGCGTCGTCTGCGCCGTCGACGTCGGCCGCGTGATCAACCCGCTGGGATTGCAGGGCCAGGTGGCCGGCGCCACGCTGGATGCGCTGTCCATCGCGCTGAACGCCGCGATCACCATCAAGGGCGGACAGGTGCAGCAGCGCAGCTACAAGGATTACCCGCTGGCCAGCATGGCGCAGCTGCCGAACGACGTCGAGGTGATCACCGTCGCCGACGACCGCGCGCCGGCCGGCGCCAGCTTCCTCGCCATGCCCACCGCCGCCCCCGCGCTGGCCAATGCGGTATTCCGCGCCAGCGCCGTGCGCGTGCGCCGGCTGCCGCTGATGAAGGAGCTGCTGCGGCTGCTGTGAGCTGGCCGGGCGGGATCCACCTGGCCGGCGCCGATCGCGATGCCCAACGAAAAACGGAGCCGCCGGATGGCGGCTCCGTTGCGTGCGGCGCGCGGCTTACAGGCAGGTCGGGAACTTGAACGATCCGATCCGCGTGTTCCAGTTGAATGCACCGGTGGTGTTCAGGTACTCGCTGGTGTACCAGAACGTGCAGTCGTCGACCGGGTCGAGGGTCATCGCGCTGTAGTCGCCCCAGCGCGACAGGTTGCTGCCGCTCTGCGAACCCAGGCCTTCGATGATGCTGTTCTCGGCCTGCATGGTGTTCAACGTATCGGTCGCCAGGCGGCCGGTGTAGCGGATCGCCGGGTGCAGCGCGCTGCTGGACACGCTGTAGCCGAGCGCCATGTCGCCCGCCTTGTCCATCGCCACCGAGCCCATCCAGCGGTAGCTGGTGTCCGGCGAGAAGGTGGACTGCTGATAGACCACCGGCGTGGTGCCCGGGTTGCGGACCTCGTACCAGCGCACGCCCGTGTACGGGTTCTTGCGCGTGGTGCCGACCTTCACCGAATGGGTGACCACCAGCGACTCGTGGTCGGTGAAGTGACGGTAGGCCAGGCGGAACATCAGGCGGTCGCCCAGCGAGTCGAGCTTCTGTCTGACGTTCGCCTGCGGCACGCAGGTGCCGCCGCCGCAGGCCGTGGCGAACGAGGCCACCGGAATGGCGACCGGGCCGGTCAGCGTGGTGTTGGCGGTGTTGCTCCAGTCGACGTGGAACTTCCACAGGTTGAGCTGGCCCGCGGTGAAGTTCATGAGGTAGTTCGGCGAGCCCGCCGGCGGCGCGGTGGCGCCGTCCAGGTCGGCCGGCAGCACGCCACCGTAGGCGGTGGAGAGCTGGAAGCACTGCTGGGTGGCCGGGGCGCCGCTCAGCATCGCGTTGCGGTCGTACGCGCACAGCTGCGCGCCGGCGAACGAGTTGCCGTTGAACATGTTGAACGTCTCGTAGTACGCATCCGGCCACACGCCCATCTTCGGGTAGTCCGGGAAAACGCTGCCGTACAGGAACGCGTAGCGGTAGTAGGCACCGGTGGCGTCGCTGGTCGCCGACACCGCCACGCACTGGTAGTAGGGCGTGGCGGTCACCGCGAACTGCGAGATCACCCAGCGCCCGGCGGTCTTGTCGTAGACCACCACCGCGTCGCCGTCGTTGTCGGTCTCACACGGGCCGGTGAAGCCGGACCATAGCGTGTTCGTCGGCACCGGGCCGTAGGTTACCGCCTTGGTCGCCTTGTCGAACACGGCAAAGCCGGTGTTGACGATCTGCACGTACTGGGTGGCACCGACGGCGCCGTTGGTGTCCGGCGGTGCGCTGTTGACGGTGAAGGTGCCCTGTGGGCCGCTGAAGCCCTGCCCCACGCCATCGAAACCGGCACCGAGCGCAGGCGCGAAACTGCCGGTGGGCACGCCCTGCACGGCACCGTCGATCTGATTGCCGGGACCGTCGATGAAGGGCAGCGGGTGGGCCGGGTGCGCATGCGAGTTCTTGATGAAGTCGTCCGGACGCGGCATCACGCCGCGCAGCGAATGCAGGGTGTCGTGCTGCACCGCCGGCGTGACCTTGGCTCCGTTGGTGGTGGCGGCCTGGGCGCTGCCGGCGATGGCAAGACCGACCGCGGCGCACAGCGCGAGGCTGAGGCCGCCAGACTTGGGCAATGACATGGGGTTCTCCCTCCAGAAAACAGCGTTGGCTTTCTCTGAGAACCGGATGCACGAGCGACGCGCCGGATCCTGTCGCAAGCAGGCCACAAGCACATGCCGGTGACGCTTCCCCGTATCGCGGCATGCCATGCCGCGCCCCCCACGAAGAGGTTCAGCATACGCCGCTGCGCAGGACCCGGCGGCGTTTCAACGGGCAGTAATTTCATGCGCACGAAAGAGACGCAAGTTGTTGATGCGATCGCTGCAACCAAGGCGGCCGCGCGATGGGCCGCTGATGTCGGGCCCTACCCCGTTTCGCCACCACCCGGATCCACGCCCATGTACTCGGTCACGGCGGCCACGGCGTGCTTAGTCCGCCGGATCGGGGATGATTATTCGCCGCCACTCAATGGAACTGGTCGCTCGCCGGCACCCACGAGCTGGATGAGGACGGCGCGGGCACGGCGGGCTTCACCGGCAGCACGATGCTTTCGCAGCCCGGCGGCGGCGGGCCGCCGGCGACGCGGGCGGCGGCGCATTCGGCGGCGTTGTCGAACCTGACCATCGGCGCGGGGGCGACGCGGCTGGCCGCAGGCGCGGGCGCGGCCACCGGGTTGGCCGGCGCCAGGTGCAAGCGGTCGTAGACTTTCGCGGCTACCGGCCTGGCGGGCGGGTCGGGGTTGTCGCAGCCGAACAGTGCGATCGGCAGCAGCGGCATCACCGTGCATTTCACTCGGACGCCGCGCGGCAGGTGGAAGGTGTGGCTGAGCTTGGTCTTGTCCACCGCGCGGTGCAGCGCGGTGTCGATCGAGCTTTCACCTTCGGGCGTCCAGTCCTGCTCGAAGCGGGTGGGCTGGTAGCCGATGTTCGGCGCACCGTGGCGCATGATCTCGGTGTCGCCGCGCGGCTTCAGCTGCACGTAGCTGCCCGGCTCGCCCTGCTGTTCGCTCTGCTGCCCACCTTGCCGCTCGCCCTGCGTCACGCCGGGCTGGTTGCCGCCGGGCTGGCCCGGCTGCGGCTGGCTGCCATGACCCGGCGTCGATGCCGGCGACGCGGCGTTCGCGCCGGTGCGGCTGGCCACTCCGGTGCGATTCTCGGCCGGCGCTGCCGGGTTGGCGCCGGGCGTGGCGAAGTCGCTGCCTTGTGCGCTGGCCTCCGGCGCGCGACTGACGTCGCGGCCCTGGCCAGCCTCGGCCGGCTGCGGCGTGGCCTGTTCCGCCGGCGGCGTGGTGGCGGCATGGGAGGCGGCCGCCGCCTCGGCCGGTACGGTCTCGGCGACGGTGGCCGGCGCGCTCAATTGCGGCCGCGTGATGGACGGCCGGATGGCGGTTCCGCGTGCGGCTTCCGCCACCTTGATCTTCTCGCTCGTCGCCTGCGGCTGGATCTTCGCCGGTGCCGCGGGCGCCAGCGGCACCGCCGCGAGTTCGGCCTCGGCCACTTCGATCGCCGGCGCCTGCACTTGCGGTTTCTCGTTCGGCACGGTGGGCGCGGGCACGCTCAGCTGCGCCTGCAGGTTCACGCTCGGCGCGGCCTGCGCCGGCAGTGGCACCGGCTGCAATTCGGGCACCGGCGGCGCCGCAGGCAGCTCGGCACGGGCCGGCGTCACGCTGGCGGGCGCGGTGGATCTGGGTGCCTCGGCATTAAGCGCGATGCTGGAGACGGCGATCGGCGGCGCGGCCTGCGGCGGCAGTTCCGGCAATGCCAGCGACGGCGGTGGCGGCATCGCGCGGTTGCCTTCCAGTTGCGGTCTGCGCACCGACTCGGGCTGGTACTTCGGCGGCACCGGCGGTTGCAGGACCGGGGTCGGCAGGCTCACCGCCGGCGGCTCGCCGGCCAGCGGCACCGGCTGCAGCTCGGGCGTCGGCGCCGGTTGCGGCAGGCTTACCGGCGGCTTCGGGGCAGCTACCGGCTGTGGTGCCGGGGCCTTCGGCTTCGCCACCGCGGCGATCACCGGCGTGGCCGTCGCGGCCGGTCGTTCAGCGGCCATGGCCTGCGCGTTGGCGTCAGGTTCGCGGCTCGGCACGGGCCGGCTGGCGTGGCCCTGGCGGCGTGGTCCGCGCTCCTTCGGCGGAGTGCCGCGCACCGGCGGCGGTGGCGGCGGCTCCGGCGGCTCGACCAGGCGCACCTGCAGGAACTGCTGCTTCGATGCCGGCGGCGGCGCCAGCTGGAACGCGGGGCCGAGCACGAAGCCGAACAGGAACAGCAAGTGCACCAGCAACGCACCGATCAGGCCGGACAGGCGCAGGCCCAGCTCGCGCGGGCGCGGCCGCGTGCGCTGATGGTAGACCCGGGCCCGGGTCGCCGCGGCCAGCGGCGAGTTCAGCATCACCCGCGCGGGATTGGCGGAGCGGCCGGCGTCAGGTTGGTCCGGGGGCGGCAAGGGCATGCGCGCGAGTGTAGCGGGCGCGGCCCGGCCTCCGCATGACGCTCAGTGGCCGCGCGCGGCTCCCGCGGCGCGTTCGCGCAGTTCGGCATCGACCGCGCGATGGGGCGTGTCGACCGGGCAGCCCCAGGCCAGCGGCTTGCCCGCGCGATACATCGCGATGCAGGCCGCCTCGTCCGGCTTCGGCGGCAGGTGCGCCGCGCCGTCCAGCGGCGCGGCCGGCGCCATGCTGAGGCGCTCGTCGCCGTCTTTCGCCGAAGGTGGTGGCGGCGGCTGGCCGCCGCAGCCGCCGGCCAGCATCGCCAGCGAGACGGCGCAGTGAATGCGCACGCCACGCGGCAGGCGGATGGTCTGCTTCAGCGTGGTCTTGTCGACCAGCTTCTGCAATGCGCTGTCGAACGCGTTGCCGCCGCCCCAGTCCTTGTCGAAGCGCGTGGCCTGGTACTCGACCGGACTGCGGTGCTGCATGATCCGCGCGTCGTCGCGCGGCAGGTTCGACACGTAGTCCGATGCCGGCGCGCTGGCGGCCGGCGCGGGCAGCAGCGGCTGGCCCTGCTTGTCGTAGAGGCGCGATGCGGCCGCCGGCGCGGGCAACTGCAGCGCCATCGCGTTCTGCGCCGGCGGCTCGTGCCGCGGCGGCGTGCGCGGTCGCGACGGCGCGGAGGGTGCGGGCGGCGGCAGCGCGGCGGCTGGCGGTGTGCTGGTGATGAAACGCACCTCCAGCGCTTCTTCCCGCGATGCGTGCGGCGCGGCCGGCAGGCGCGGACGCATCTGCTGCCACACCACCAGCGCGAACAGCGCGTGCAGCAGCAGCGCCACCAGCAGGGCCGGCCCGTGCCGCCGGTACTCGCGCGCCGGTTTGCGCCAGCGTCGCCGATGCAGCAGCGCGCGCTCCGCCGCTTCCAGCGGAGCCAGGCCACGAGCCGATTCCCCCGCCGGGTCCGGGCCGGGCGAGTTCTGCTGCTGGGGGACACGCTGTGGATGGGCGATGGCGGTGGCTCGCGGATGGCGGTACGGCCGGGATGCCGGGCACTGGCCCGGCAACCTGCCGCGTTGCTCCGTAGACCGCCGCGCCGCGGCGCCGGTTCCCCGCACTGCAACTTGACCGTGCCGGCGGTTGGCTCAAGGCTACGCGGACGGCGCCACACGCCGTATCTCCGCCATGACCGCCCTCGCCCCGCACGCGTGAAGGACGACCATGACGGCCCGCCATCGTCAGCCGCCAACGCGCGGCCTCGTGCGGCGCCGTTCATGCCACGAGGCCGCGCCCTGCATGGGAGGGTCGCATCGTGACGTATTCCACGGAAAGCATCCGCAACATCGCGCTCGCCGGACACGCCGGCGTGGGCAAGACCACGCTGTTCGAAGCGCTGCTGCACGCCGGCGGCGCGATCCAGGCGATGGGCTCGGTCGAGCGCGGCAACACGGTATCGGACAGCGACAGCCAGGAGAAGGCGCGCGCCCACTCCATCGACAGCTGCATCGCCAGCCTCGGCCATGCCGGCTGCCACATCAACCTGATCGACACCGCCGGCTACGCCGATTTCCGTGGCGGCACGCTGTCGGCGCTGGCCGCGGTGGAGACGGTGGCGGTGGTGGTCAATGCGGTCAACGGCATCGAGCACGGCACCCGCCGCATGATGATGCACGCGAAGGCGCGCGGCCTGGCACGCATGCTGGTGATCAACAAGATCGACTACGACGGCGCCCACCTGGCCGCGCTGGTGGATGCGCTGCGCGAGGAATTCGGCAACGAATGCCTGCCGGTGAACCTGCCGGCCGGACGCGGCAACCGCGTGCTGGACTGCTTCTTCCACGCCGACGGCGCCACCGATTTTTCCTCGCTGGCCGAGGCGCACCAGCGCATCCTCGACCAGGTGGTCGAGGTCGACGAGACGGTGATGGACCGCTACCTGGACGCCGGCGAAGGCGCACTGACGCCGCAGCAAATGCACGACGCGTTCGAGCAGTGCCTGCGCGAGGGCCACCTGGTGCCGATCTGCTTCGTCAGCGCGCGCACCGGCGCGGGCCTGGCCGAGCTGCTGGACGTGGCCGCGCGGCTGCTGCCGAACCCCGCCGAGGGCAACCCGCCGCCGTTCGTGCGCGGCGACGGCACGCCGCTGAAAGTCGGCGCCGATCCCGCGGCACACGTGATCGCCGACGTGTTCAAGATCGTCAACGATCCGTTCGTGGGCAAGCTGGGCGTGTTCCGCGTGTGGCAGGGCACGATCCGCCGCGACAGCCAGTTGCTGGTCGACGACGGCCGCAAGCCGTTCAAGGTCGGCCATCTGCTGCGCCCGCAGGGCAAGGGGCACGTGGAGATCGAGGCGGCGATCCCCGGCGACATCGCCGCGGTGGCGAAGGTGGAGGAGATCCACTTCGACGCGGTGCTGCACGACTCGCACGACGAGGACCGCATCGCGCTGGCGCCACCGGTCTTTCCCGCGCCGATGTTCGGCCTGGCGCTGGTGCCGCGGCACAAGGGCCAGGAGCAGAAACTCTCCAACGCGCTGGCGCGGCTGGCCGAGGAAGACCCGTGCTTCCGCGTCGAGCACCACAAGGAGCTCAACGAGACGGTGGTGCGCGGCTTGTCCGACCTGCACCTGAAGGTGATGCTGGAACGCATGCGCGAGCGCTACAGCGTCGAGGTGGAGGCGCAACCGCCGCGGATCGCCTACCGCGAAACCATCGGCGCCCATGCCGAGGGCCACCACCGGCACAAGAAACAGACCGGCGGCGCCGGCCAGTTCGGCGAGGTATTCCTGCGCATCGAGCCGCTCGAGCGCGGCGCCGGCTTCGAGTTCGTCGACGCGGTGAAGGGCGGCGTGATCCCCGGCCAGTTCCTGCCGGCGATCGAGAAGGGCGTGCGCCAGGCGATGGAGCACGGCGCGGTCGCCGGCTACCCGCTGCAGGACCTGCGCGTGACCGTGTATGACGGCAAGTACCACCCGGTCGACTCGAAGGAGGTCGCCTTCGTCAGCGCCGGCAAGAAGGCCTTCCTCGACGCGGTCGGCAAGGCGCGGCCGATCGTGCTGGAGCCGATCGTCAACGTCGAGGTGGCGATCCCCGAGAGCAGCGTGGGCGACGTCACCGGCGGCCTCGCCGGCAAGCGCGCGCGCATCCTGGGTACCGACACCCAGCGCGGCGGCGAGCTGGTGATCAAGGCGCAGGCACCCCTGGCCGAGCTGACCGACTACCCCACCGAACTGAAGGCGATGACCGGCGGCCGCGGCCGCTACAACCTCGACCTCAGCCACTACGAGGCGGTGCCGCCCACCGTGCAGAAGCAGCTCGGCGAGGCGTGGAAGCCGCACGTGGAGGAAGATTGAGGCTTCCCGCCGGCAGGTTTCAACGCTTCGGCTTGAGCAGCGTGCCGGTGCACTTCGGCGAGCCGCACAGGCATACCCACAGCTTCTTCAGGCGTGCGGTGTGCGGCACGTCGAGCACGATGCCGTAGTCGTAGGTGAGTTCCTCGCCCGGCTTGATGTTGCGGATCGCCTCGATCAGCACCCGGTCCCTGCGCGGGTCGCCGCTGGCGCTTTCCTCGACCAGCGCACGGCAGTTCGGCGCACAGCTGTGGTTGATCCAGCGCGCGCTGTTGCCGCCCTGGTTGGCGTCGATGATGTAGTCGTCGTTGAGCGTGAACAGGAAGGTATGGCCGGTTTCGCCGCCGTCGCCGTACAGGTCGTCGGCCTGCGCGTGACTCATCAACTTGCCCTTGTACTCGATGATCTCCTCGCCTTTCCCGATCGGGGCGGTGGCGAACACGCCGTTGCCGTGGATCGGCGAGCGGCGCGCAACAAAACGTCGTGACATGCGATGGAACCCTGCAGGCGAAGAGGAAACGCCGATGATGCCTGTTTGCCGATGACGGCGAAACCTCGCGATGGCCAAGATCTTCCGGCGCACACGATGTCCCGCCGGTGTTGCGCCATTGGCAGACCGCCTGCGCACTACGCCATCTCGATGAAGCGTTTCGGGCAACCTGAGGGTGCGCTCGAGCCGCACGGAGGGCCCGGCGGTTTCCGCCGGCGCGGGCACTTGTCGGCCTCATACTGGCGCCGCCACCCCCAATCGTGGTTAGAATTGGTATTCAAACGATCGTTTGGAGAATCGCGATGCGCCTGCTGCGCTGGATCATCCCCGTCCTGCTGCTGGGCCTGGCCGCCTGTGCCCCGGCGAAGAAGAGCGTGTACCCGCCCAACGTAAGCATCCAGCAACTGACCGTGCTGCCGGGCGGCCAGTGGCAGCTGACCCTGCGCATCCAGAATAACAGCTACGGCGAGATGGACTTCAGGTCGCTGGACGGCCTGCTGCAGGTCGCCGAGCTGGTGCCGGTGCGGCTACGTGCCACCTTCGAGCGCGACATCCCCGAGCTCGCCGGCGACGTGATCCGGCTCGACGTGCTGCCCACCGCCGCGATGACCCAGGCGCTGCAGGCCACCGCCGCCAAGGGCAGCGCCGGTTCGCTGGCCTATCGCGTCAGCGGCAGCATCAGCGCCAGGCCCGAGCAGGAATCGAAGCCGCGCGAATTCGACTTCAGCGGCAACAACTGGATCTCGCCGGTGCCGGGCATTCCCGGCACCTACCGCTGACCCCTTCCATCCAAGGAATCGCCATGACCATCTACAAGGCCCCCCTCGACGACCTGCGCTTCGCCCTGTTCGACGTCCTCGGCGTCGAGCGGATCCTCACCGCGCTGCGGGGCGGCGAGGCGCACAGCCGCGACCTGCTCGACGCGGTGCTGGAGGAAGCCGGGCGCCTCAGCGAGCAGTTGCTGGCGCCGACCAATGCGCCCGCCGATGAGGAAGGCTGCCACTTCGACAAGGCCACCCAGACGGTGACCACGCCGAAGGGTTTCAAGGAGGCGTTCAAGGCCTTCGCCGAAGGCGGCTGGACCGGCCTGACCAACCCCGAGGCCTACGGCGGCCAGGCGCTGCCCGGCGTGCTCGGCACCGCCACCACCGAGATCTTCCAGTCCGGCAACCTGGCCTGGAGCCTGTACCCGCTGCTGTCCGAGGGCGCCACCCACGCGATGGAACTGCACGGCGAGGAGTGGCAGCGCGAGCGCTTCATGAAGCCGATCGTCGCCGGCCGCTGGACCGGCACCATGTGCCTGACCGAGCCGCAGGCCGGCTCCGATCTCGCCCTGCTGAAGACCCGCGCCGAGCCGGCCGCGGCGGATGCGGACGGCCACGCGGTCTACAAGATCAGCGGCACCAAGATCTTCATCAGCGCCGGCGAGCACGACCTCGCCGAGAACATCGTGCACCTGGTGCTGGCGCGCCTGCCCGACGCACCGGAAGGCAGCCGCGGCATCTCGATGTTCATCGTGCCCAAGTTCAAGCTCGACGCGGACGGCTCGCCGGGCGCGCGCAACACCGTGGCCGCAGGCGCGATCGAGCACAAGATGGGCATCCACGCCTGCTCCACCTGCGTGATGAACTTCGACGGCGCCGAGGGCTACCTGATCGGCAAGCCGCACAAGGGCCTGATGGCGATGTTCACCATGATGAATGCGGCGCGCCTGTCGGTCGGCGTGCAGGGCCTGGCGCTGGCCGAGCGCGCACTGCAGAACAGCCTCAACTACGCGCGCGAGCGGCTGCAGTCGCGTTCGCTGTCCGGCCCGAAGTTCCCCGACAAGCCGGCAGACAACCTGCTGGTGCAGCCGGACGTGCGCCGCATGCTGCTGACCCAGCGCGCCTTCGTCGAAGGTTCGCGCGCGCTGGTGCTGTACACCGCGCTGCAGACCGACATCGAACATCGCGCAGCGGACGAGGCCGCCCGGCAGAAGGCCGGCGAACTGGTCGCCTTCCTGATTCCGATCGCCAAGGGCATGACCACCGAGCTGGCGCAGGAGTGCACCAAGGAAGCGCTGCAGATCTACGGCGGCCACGGCTACATCGCAGAGAACGGCATGGAGCAGTTCGTCCGCGACGCCCGCATCATCACCCTGTACGAGGGCACCACCGGCATCCAGGCGGCCGACCTGCTGGGCCGCAAGATCCTCCAGTTGCAGGGCGTGGGCGCGAAACACTTCCTGCAGGAGATCAGCGCGTTCTGCCAGCAGCACAGCGCCGACGAATCACTGCGCAGCCTGACCGGCCCACTGGCCGTCGCCACCAAGGAATGGAGCGACCTCACCGTGAGCCTGGCGCAGCGCGCGCAGGCCAACCCGGAGGAACTCGGCGCCGCGGCCACCGACTACCTCTACTACTCCGGCTACGTCACCCTCGCCTACCTGTGGGCGCGCAGCGTGGCCGCCGCCGAAGCCGGCACGCCATCGGCCGCGTTCAAGCAGGCCAAGCGCGACACCGCCGCGTTCTACTTCGCCCGCATCCTGCCGCGCACCATGGTGCACAAGGCGGCGATCGAGGCCGGGGTGGACACATTGCCCGCGATCGCCTGAGCTGCCGCCGAAACCTCCGGGAAACCAGAGCCCGGGCCAGTCCCGGGCTTTTCATGGAGCCGGCCGGCAGCCGGATGTGTCCAAGCGGGTCAGGTTCTGCTTTGCTGCGACAGTTGTCTTATCGACTGCCCTGGGCGGTGCCCTGCATGCGCAGGTACTGCCTGATCCATTTCTCGTGGGCTTCGGCGGCCTGCAGCAGCTCCCGTGCCAGTATGGCCTGCGCCGCGACCATGTCGGGTGGCGCCGCGGGCGGCGGGGTCCTGGCCACGCGCAATACCGGCGCTTCCGCCGTGGCCGGCTCGCTATCGAGCAGGTCGCCGATGTCATAAGCAATGTCGTTCATGCCCCCAGGCCAAGCAACAGGCTTGCCAACCCGCGCTGCCCGCCAGCCGGTGGTTGCGGTTACGCCTGTTCGGCGTTGTCCGAACGGGGAATCCACCATGACGTCGAATCGATTCGCTGCAGGCGTGAAGCCGGCATTATTTGCCCTGCTGCTGACGACCTGCGGCCTGCTGCACGCCACCGATTCGCCACCGGCGGAATACCCGGACTACCCCAGCGAGACGCCGGCGAAGCCAGGCCGATCGCCGCCAACCAGCCGCTGCCCTGCCCGCCGCCAACCACGTGTTCTTGCCCGGCCATCGCATCATGGCGCAGGCGCAATCGAGCTGGTTCCCGCTGTACGACCGCAACCCGCAAAGCTTCGTGCCAAACATTCAGCCGGCCAGGCCGGCGGATTACCGGAAGGCCACCCAGCGCGTGTACCACGCGGCGGACCAGGCAAGTGTCATCGCGCTGCCGGTGGTGGGCGGCTGAGGCCGCGTGCCCCTTCCTGCTCGCAGGAAGGGACGCGCGCTTTTGATCCGGGCGACCGGAGCGGCACGCCGGGTCAAGGACCCGGGCCGCCCTTCGTCGCCGCCAGCTGCAGGCGCAGAATGCGGCGCAGTTCCACGATCGCCGCCGGCGTCTCCTGCACGCTGTGCCACGAGGGTATGGCCAGTTCGGAATCCGCGCCGTCCAGGTGCGCGCTCGTGTACGGCACCACGCCGTCGCTGCTGTCCTGCAGCGCGCCCTTCGATCCATACACGCCGACGATGGTGTGGTAGTGCACCTGCGGCGAGATCGGCAGGTTCGCGGCGGCGACGATGAACGGGTCGGTGTCGCGTAGGTTGTCGATACTGTTGGACACGTGCAGCGAAGGACTTTCGCTGGAATCGCCGGATTTCAGCAGCTCGGCGATTTCGCCCATTTCCTGCAGCACCGCGACCGGCAGCCGGATCAGGTTGCCGATCCAGCGTGCGAGGCGGTGCTGGGCGTACGGCGTGCCACGATGCGGCGCGGCCAGGAATACCGCGCGGGTCACCTGCGGCATCGGGGTGAACTGCAGGTACGGCGCCAGGCGCTGGCGCAACCGCTGGCGTTTCGCCGCCGACAGGTTCGCGCGCAACGGCAGCAGGCTCCACAACCGGTCGCCGCTGGAGGAGACCAGCAGGCGCGCGATCACGCCGCCCATGCTGTGGCCGATCAGCACCATGTTCTGCGAGGCGCGCGCCTGGCCGGACGGGTCGTAGTGCTGCAGCGTGGCATCCAGCGCCTTGCGGATGTTGGCCAGGTTCACCGCCACCGGCAGGTTGGTCGGGTAGTAGACCTCCCACACCTGATAGTTGCGGCGCAGTTTCTCGTCGCCCATCACCTCGTTGGCCACGTTGATCCACGCTTCCGGGCTGCTGGCCAGGCCGTGCAGCATCACCACCGTGAGGCGGTCGGGATCGTAGGGCTGCATCAGCAGCACGCGCGGCGTCTTGATACCGCCCTCGCGGCCCAGCAGCGAGCGGATCGACTGGCTGGCGAAGCCCGAACGCGCCAGCCACACGCCGTAGGGTGCGGTGAAATTCGCGCCCAGCGGCACCACCCGGCCGCCCACCGCGACGGTGTCGTCGTGGTACGGATCGCGCACCAGCACGCGCACCTCCCGTGTCGCCAGCACCTGGTCCAGCGTGCCGCCCTCGAACACGAGCGCGCCGGTGATCGGCACGTAGTCGGGTTCGCGCCATGGCACGGCGGCGGAGGCCGTCTCCTTCGGCGCAACGGCCACGAAGTCGGAACCGAAGCCGTCGCGCCGGTAGACATTGCGCAGGCCTTCGAAGCGCAGGTTCGACGCGGGGATCAGCTTCACTGGCACGCGCGTGCTGCCCGCCAGGCGCACATCGCTCTGCGGGCGCAGTACGCTCCAGCCGGCCAGCGTGGTCCGCGTCCAGCCTGGATCCAGCCGCGGCAGTTCCAGGAAGAAGCGGCTCATCGCGCGCTGCACCGCCAGATTGTAGAACCACGTCACCTGCACCTGGCGCAATTCGAACGCGCGATCGGCGGGCGAACGCACGGTGTAGAAAAGATACGCATAGGCGCAACGCGCGGATTGCAGGAACGCGTCCAGCGTCGCATCGTCCATGACCGCGCCGCGCTGTGACCGCTCCGCCTGCAGCGCCCGGCCCAGCCACAGTTCGGCCAGCGCGGAGAGCCGCTGCTCGTCGGTCAGCCCCGCCGAGTGGGCGACGGTATCCGTGCAGGCGGTGAATTCACGCTGGCAATTGTCGGCCGTCAGCGCGACCACGTTGAGCGACTGCACGGTGCGGTCGCTCAGCCGGTTGGCAACGATCACGTCGGCACGCCGCTGGCTCACGTAATCGTTGGTGTTGATGTGGCTCACCCCGACCATCGCGCAGGCGTTGAGGCCGAGCAGCCCGATGATGGCGATGCAGCGCGCTGCCCAGGCGCAGGTTACGGCCTTCATCTGCAGCGATCCCATCGGCATCTCGTCCCGGGCCTGGCGATGCGGGGATTGTAGCCGCCGCATCGGGATTCCGGCATTGTCATGCCGCGGTCGAAGCTGCAGGCTTGCGGCATGGACAAATGCCCGGAAACGAGATGGCCACGAAGCACGGGGTGATCGGCAGGGCGGCACTCTTCGCGGCGGTATCGCTCGCCAGCTTCGTCTCCGGTGCGTGGGGCGCCATGGCGCTGTGGTACCAGCTGCCCGGCAACGCGACCGTGCGCACGCTGGGCGGCACGCTGTGGGCGCTTGCCGTGATCGCCCTGGCCGCATTCGCCATGGTCCGCCGCAACTGGCTTCCGCTGGGTGTCTACACGGCGATGTACGCGCTCCTGCTGCTGTGGTGGGCGGGCATCGCGCCGTCCGGCACGCGGGTCTGGGCCGACGACGTCGCGCGCCAGTTCACCGGCACGGTGAGCGGCAGCGAAGTCACCCTCGACAATGTGCGCGACTTCGACTGGCGCAGCGACGACGACTACGACGCGCGCTGGGAAACCCGCCACTACGACCTGGACCACCTCGCCTCGGCCGACGCGGTGCTGTCGTACTGGGGCAGCCGGGCGATCGCCCACGCGATGATCTCGTTCGGCTTCGACGACGGCAGCCGCGTGGTGTTCTCGGTGGAGATCCGACGGCAGCGCGGCGAGCAGTATTCGCCGATCGGCGGCTTCTTCAAGCAGTTCGAGACGGTGCTGGTGGCCGCCGACGAACGCGACATCATCCGCGTGCGCACCAACGTGCGCGGCGAGGACGACTACCTGTATCCGCTGCGCATGGACAAGGCGGCCATGCGTGCGCTGTTCCTCTCCTATGTGCAGGCGGCGGACACGCTCGCCGGCAGGCCGGCGTTCTACAACACGATCACCTCGAACTGCACCACGATCGTCTACCGCATGGCCCGGCAGATCGAGCCGGGACTGCCGTGGGACATCCGCCTGCTGCTGACCGGCTACCTGCCGGACTACCTGCACGAGGTGGGTGCGGTGTATCGCAGCGTGCCGCTCGACGAGCTGCGCCGCCGCGGCCGCATCACCGAACGGGCGCGAAACACGGCGGCGGGCGACGACTTCTCCCGCGCGATCCGTGCCGGCCGCTGAGAGATTCCTCCACGTTGCCGGGCCCTCGCGTCGCCGCCGGAGGGCCACGCGGACGAATTGCCCCGACGTCGCCATCACGCGCTACGCCGCGGCCCTCAACCCGTCAGCGCGAAGCGGGTCACCCGCGTGGCCGGGTCGGCCTCGACCAGGGTCACCTTGACGTCGGCGCCGAGCGGCAGGCTGGACCCGCCCGAGACGCCGGCCTCGATCGCCGGGTCGCGCACGATCACCGTGCCCTTGTCGGGATCGTCGTGGGCGACCTCGACGATCGCCCCCTCGAACACCTCGCCCACGCGCGGCGCCAGCACCGCGGCTTCGGCCAGGTTCAGCACCGCTCGCTCGTACTGGCTGGCGCGGTGGCCGGAAGCCTGCATGGTGGCCGGCAGGCCCGGCAACGCGGCCAGCGCCCAGTCCGGCACCGGCTGCTTCGCGCACAGCGCCACGCAGACCTCGCCGGTGTAGCGGTCGACCAGCCGGCGCAGCGGCGCGGTGGCATGGGTGTACTGCGCAGCCAGCGCCGAGTGCGTCGACTGCGCCGGCAGCGTGCCGTCGAACGCCGCGTAGCCGGCCCCACGCAGCAGGGTGGTGCAGGCGGTCAGCATCGCCACGTGGAGATCCTTCGAGGGATCCAGCGAACGGATGAAGCCTGGGTAATCCAGCCCGGGCGGCCAGGCGATGCCAAGCACCCGCGCGGTGACGCGCAGGCGCCCGATCGCGTGCGGATCGGGCGGCGGCAGGGTGCGCAGCAGACCCACCTTCGCCTGCACCATCAGGTACGCCGCGGCCATCCCGGTCAGCAGCGAGATCTGCTCGTTCCAGTCCTCCAGCGGCAGCCGCGCGCGGAACGCCAGCACCCAGCGGTCGTCGACCACGCTGACCTCCTGTTCCGGCAGCGGCAGGCTGACGCCGCCGCGCGACTGCTCGCGCCGGCGCCGCAGCTCGCCGATCTCGCGCAGCACCGCCCACATCGGCTCGGCCGTGCCGGCGTCGATGCGCTGCTGCACGCCGGCGTAGTCCAGCCGCGCACGACTGGTCACCCGCGCGCGCCTCACGTCGACGGCGACGCCTTCGCCGGAGGAGTCCAGCTCCATCGTCCACAGCAGCGCCGGGCGCAGTTGCCCGGGCAGCAGCGAGGCGGCGCCTTCGGACAGCAGCTTCGGGTGCAACGGGATCCGGGCATCCGCGCCGTACAGCGTCTCGCCGCGGCGGTGCGCCTCGAGGTCGAGCGGATCGCCGGGACTGACGAACGCGGCGACGTCGGCGATCGCGTAATGCACACGGTAACCGCCGTCGGTGCGCTCGACATGCAACGCCTGGTCCAGGTCCATCGAGCCGGCCGGATCGATGGTGACCAGTGCGATGTCGCGGCGGTCCAGTTCCGGCAGGCGCGGGTTAGCCGCAGCCTTCGCCGCGGCGGCCTCGACCTCCGGCGGGAACGCCGTCGGCAGCTTCAACTCGGCCTGGATGTCGCGCATGCCCTGCGCGATCACGGCGTTGCCGGCGGGCTGGATGTGCAGGCGGCGGGTGGTCGACATGGATGATCCTCGATGGCGGTCGGCGAGCCGGGCCGGAGCGCGCGCCGTCCGGAATATACACGTGGTGGGCAGGACTACCGAAGTCGGCGCGCAAGGTGTAGAAACAGCGGCGTCACCATCCAGTCTGCGCCCGATCCGATGACCGACACGACGCTGCTGATCCGCCTGGCCGAAGACGACGACGATTTCATCCTCTCGCTGACCTCGCGCTTCGTGGATTTCACCCTGCCGCCATGGCGGCGGCGGCACGAGTGTGTGGAGGGCATCCGCAAGGACCTGCTGCGCCACCTCGAGGACCAGCCGGCGAACAGCTTCCTGTTCGTGGCGGAGGACGCGGACGGCGAACGGGTCGGCTTCATCCATCTGCAGCGCACCGCGGATTTCTTCACCGGGCGCAGCAATTGCCACATCTCCGACCTGGCGGTGGCGCCGCACCGCGAAGGCGACGGCGTCGGGCGGGCGCTGCTGGCGCACGCCGAAGCGTGGGCGCGCGAGCATCAATGCCAGCTGGTGACGCTGGCGGTGTTCCCCGGCAACGAGCGCGCCCGTGCGCTGTACGAAGCGAGCGGCTACGCCACCGACCTGCTGCGGCTGGCCAAGCCGGTACGCTGAAACCGCCAACGAAAAAGCCGCCCGGAGGCGGCTTTTTCAACGTGGACGGGCTGCCGTGCGGTCAGTTCGCCGCGCCGGCAGCCGCCTCGGCCTCCTCGCGCACGTCGAGGCGACGGGCCAGGCGGTCGATGTTGGTAAGCGACAGCAGATGGGCATAGGCCCAGCCGAACACGCCTTCGCGCAGGAACTCCTGGGTGGTCTTCTCGTCCAGCTCGCGCAGCTTCTGCTCGTTGATCACGAACAGGCCGTTGAGGTTGATCGAACGGCCCTGCTGGCCGTCCTTGCCTTCCTTCTGCAGCTGGACATTGCGTGCCTCCAGCAGGTCGTGCTTGACCAGCTGTTCCATGAACCACTTGGTACGCGCCACGTTCTGCTGGAACTCGCCGAGAAAACCCACAGCGTTGGTCAGCAGCTCGCTGTCGGTGCCGTCTTCCTGGAACAGGCGCTGGCCCTCGCTGTCGCTGAAGCCTTCGTACTGCTCGTCGAGGAACACGGTGAAATCGTCACCGTCCTGCCCGGCCGGCTTCTCGGCCAGCACGAACGGATAGCGCCGCACGAAGGCCGGGATGTAGGTATCCGGCGCCCACTGGCCGTTCGCGTCGACGTACAGGTTCTCGTTCTGGCGCAGGCCGAGCAGGGCGATCGGGCCGGCGTCGGCCGCGCTGCTGCCGGCGAACAGGATCAGCAGGTCGCGCGCGGCGACGCCGAACTCCATGCCGGTCAGCGGCACCGAATGCGCGTTCATCGCGAACTTCACGTTCGGCACGGCCTTCATGCGCAGGTTTTTGTGATCGTTGCGGTTGAGCGGCACCGGACGCTCGTAGAAAAGGACTTCAGCCACGTTGTCACCTCTGTCGCCGCCGTGCCGGGTCACCACCGGAGCGCCCCTACCAAACCCGGCGCCGGATCTGTGTTGACTGCCGATCATATCAGCGCCCGCCGGCGGCGGCGACTGCCCGTCCGCGGCGTCCTGCCCCATCTGCATGCGAATTGCAACGGAATTGTTCTATGCTGGCCCGGACAAGCATTCCCGCATTGCCGAAACGCTCTTTCGAAGCCCTGGCTGAAGGACGATTTACATGCTGATGGAAGCGCCAAGTCGGGCCGACCTCAACGCGACCCGCGTGTTGTCGCTGGACGCCGCCGGCCGCATCCTCGACTGGATCAGCTGGCAGGAGGCGGTGTGCCTCTATGTCCGTGACGCCGTCGCCTGGACGCTCGGCGACCCCTGCCTGACCGTGCGCGGCGGCCATAACCGGCTGCTCGGCACGCAAAGCCGGATGCACCTGCACCCGATCATCGCCAGCACCGGCCACTGCCGCGAACACGCGATCGACCCCGCCCCCGCCCTGACCAATACCGCCCTGTTCGCGCGCGACCGCCACATCTGCCTGTACTGCGGCGACCACTTCACCCGCGCCGAGCTGACCCGCGACCACGTGCTGCCGATCTCCAAGCGCGGCCGGGACGAATGGGAGAACGTGGTCAGCGCGTGCCTCGCCTGCAACCTGAAGAAGAGCAACCGCACCCCGCAGGAAGCCGGCATGCCGCTGCTGGCGGTACCGTACCGGCCGAGCTGGGTGGAGCACCTGATCCTGTCCAACCGCAACATCCTGGCCGACCAGATGGAATTCCTGGTGAGCCGGCTGCCGCGCGACCGCCGTTCGATGAACGTGCCGGTGGCGGCCTGAATCCAGCCGGCGGCGCGCACGACCCGGTTCCGCCCGGGCGCTGCCAGGTTCCGTTCACCTGCCCGCCCTTGCCCCGGCCCCGCGCTGGGCCAACAATAGACGGATGAACGATCTTTCCCGTTACCCCCACCTGGCACCGATCGAGACGCCGGCCGACCTGCGCCGCGTGCCCGACGACGAGCTTCCCGCCGTCGCCGACGAGCTGCGCCAGTACCTGATCGAGGCGGTGGCCAGCTCCGGCGGCCATTTCGGCGCCGGCCTGGGGGTGGTGGAACTGACCGTGGCGCTGCACCACGAATTCGACACCCCGCACGACCGCCTGGTGTGGGACGTCGGCCACCAGTGCTACCCGCACAAGATCCTGACCGGCCGCCGCGACCGCATCACCACGATCAAGAAGAAGGACGGCCTGGCGCCGTTCCCGCGACGCGAGGAAAGCGAGTACGACACCTTCGGCGTGGGCCACTCGTCCACCTCGATCTCGGCCGCGCTGGGCATGGCGATCGCCGCGCAGCGCAAGGGTGACCCGCGCAAGGTGATAGCGGTGATCGGCGACGGCGCGATGACCGCCGGCATGGCGTTCGAGGCGCTCAACCACGGCGGCGACGTCGAGCCGGACATGCTGGTGGTGTTCAACGACAACGGCATGTCGATCAGCGAGAACGTCGGCGCGCTGACCAAGATGATGGCGCGCGCGATGGCCAGCCGGCGGCTCAATGCGGTGCGCGAGCGGGCCAAGCGGGCGATCCCGAAGCAGTCCTTCGCCGGGCGCTGGTTCAAGCGCTGGGAAGAACACGCCAAGGGCATGTTCGTGCCCTCCACGCTGTTCGAGGAACTGGGCTTCCACTACACCGGCCCGATCGACGGCCACAACATCCCGCAGCTGCTGCAGGCGCTGCGCACGGTGAAGAACCTGCCCGGGCCGCAGCTGCTGCACGTGATCACCACCAAGGGCAAGGGCTACGCCCCGGCCGAGCAGGCGCAGATCGAGTACCACGCGGTGGGCCCGTTCGACCCGCAGGCCGGCGTGGTGAAGAAGGCCGCGCCGGCCCGGCCCACCTATACCGACATCTTCAGCGACTGGCTGTGCGACCAGGCTGCCGTCGACGAGCGCCTGCTCGGGATCACCCCGGCGATGCGCGAGGGTTCCGGCCTGGTGCGTTTCTCGAAGGAGTATCCCGAACGCTACTTCGACGTGGCGATCGCCGAACAGCATGCGGTGACGCTGGCCGCCGGCATGGCCTGCGAAGGCGCCAAGCCGGTGGTGGCGATCTACTCCACCTTCCTGCAGCGCGCCTACGACCAGGCGATCCACGACGTGGCGCTGCAGAACCTCGACGTCACCTTCGCGATCGACCGCGCCGGCGTGGTCGGCCCGGACGGCGCCACCCATTCGGGCAGCTTCGACCTGACCTACCTGCGCTGCCTGCCGAACATGATCATCATGGCGCCGGCCGACGAGAACGAGTGCCGCATGATGCTGAGCACCGGCTTCCACCACCACGGCCCCGCCGCCATCCGCTACCCGCGCGGCACCGGCCCCGGCGCGGCGATCCACCAGGAACTTGACACGCTGCCGATCGGCAAGGCCGAGCTGCGCCGGCGCGGCCACGGCCTGGCCCTGCTCAGCTTCGGCGCGATGCTGGCACCCGCTGCCACGATCGCCGCCGAGCTCGGCGCCACCCTGGTCAACATGCGCTTCGTGAAGCCGCTGGACGAGGCGCTGATCGTGGAACTGGCGAAGACCCACGACGCCTTCGTCACGCTGGAAGACAACGCGGTCGCCGGCGGCGCCGGCTCCGCCGTGGCCGAATGCCTGGCCGCGCATGGCCTCACCCTGCCGATCCTGCACCTGGGCCTGCCGGACGTCTATCTGGAACACGGCAGCCGCGAGGAAGTGCTGACCATGGCCGGACTCGACCTGCCCGGCATCCGTCATGCGATCCGCGCGCGCTTTCCGCAACTGGCCGCCGTCGCGGCCAACGCGGGCTGATCCTGCCCCCTGCCGCCAGGTTCCTACGCGCTGCTGCGCCCGCCGGAAACGCGATCGCGTCGTTCCAGGTCCTGCGCGCTGAAAACGTCGTCGTAGCCGGCCTCGGCGAGCAGCGCCCTCGCCGCTTCGCCCTGGTTCCAGCCGTGTTCGAACAACAGCCAGCCGCCATGGTGCAGGTGGCTGCGGGCGTCGCGCACGATGCGGCGGATGTCGTCGAGGCCATCGGGGCCGGAGGCCAGCGCGCTGGCGGGTTCGAAGCGCAGGTCGCCCTGCGCCAGGTGTGGGTCGGCGGCCTCGATGTACGGCGGGTTGGAAACGATCAGGTCGAAGCGCTGGCCGGCGAGCGGGGCCAGCCAGTCGCCATGCACGAAGCTGACGTTGCCGATGGCATGGCGTTGCGCGTTGCGCTGGGCCACGGCGAGTGCATCCGCGCTGGCGTCGGTAGCGACCACCCGCGCACGCGGACGTTCGCATGCGAGCGCCAGCGCGATCGCGCCGCTGCCGGTGCCGAGGTCGGCCATGCGGCAGGCGGCATCGGACGGCAGGCGTTGCAGCGCCAGTTCCACCAGCAGCTCGGTTTCCGCGCGCGGGATCAGGGTGGCCGGGCTCACTTCCAGGTCCAGCGACCAGAAGCCGCGCCGGCCGGTGAGGTAGGCCACCGGTTCGCCCGCGGCGCGGCGTTCGACAAGCGCCGAAAAAGCCGTCTGGACGTCCATACCCATTTCGTCGTCGGCGTGCGTGAACAGCCAGCTGCGCGGCTGCCGCAGCACGTGCAGCAGCAACAGTTCGGCGTCGGCGCGCTCGCCGAGCCGTGCGGCCGCGACCGCCAGCATGCTGCGGAGATCAGGCATGCGGCGGCTCGGTCGCCGAGGGCGGCAGCTGCGGCGGCGGCGCACCCGGCTGCGGCGCGCGCTTGCGCCAGTAGCCGCCGCGCGTCCACGCGTCGAACGCCCAGCGCAGCCAGCCGATCAGCGCGTTCGCCAGCCACAGCACCCACGCCAGCAGGGTAAGCAGCGCCAGCCCGAGCTGCGTGAGGTTGAACTTCGTGCTGCCCAGTTGCTCCGATGGCGTGCCACGCGCGCGCACGCTGAGCAGCAGCCAGTGGCGGAAGCGCAACGCCAGTGCATCGGCGGCGCCCTGCGCGGCGGCGGCCTCGCCCAGGGTGAGCTGTTCGCCATTGCGCTCGATGCGCGTCACCGCCGCGCCATCGACGCGCAGCGGCGGCGGCACCTCCTGCGCCGGCAATGGCGCCGCCAGCAGCAACCACAGATCCAGCAGTCCGAGCGTTCGAGCAAGCATGCGTTTCTCCCCCGTGCGTACGGCCGGCACAGTGTAAGTGGAACCTCGCGGATGCATAGCCGGGCCGGTTCCCGGCAACGGTCCAGCGGCAGGCGGGTCGCGGTCACCGGTTCAACGCAGCAGGCGGAACAAGGGAGTTGCGCGCGATGGCCATGGTGAAAGCCTCATGCGCAGGGGCTCCGGCAGCCGGCCGGATGCGGCCGCTCCCGGGCCAGGCTGCGAGCGGAAGTTGCACCTCAGGAAGCAGTAGCAGCCGCACTCACCCGGAAAGCGTGAACACGCATTCGTCCGCCCCGTAACTGCGGCAACAGACGGGAAAGATCCACAATCCATCCGGCGCGATGGCCGGCCCCAGCAGGCCCTCCAGGAAGCCGCTGAAAAAGCTGCAGCCGGAGCGGCCGTGCTGCGCGCACAACGGGCTATGCCGCAGATGCAGTTGGCCGCCGCGCCGCTCGACCTCGACGAATGCACGCAGCGCCGGCACGCCGAGGGCATCGAGCGCCGTTTGCAGACTCAGCCCGGTATCCTGCGCATATTCGCGCTCGAACAGCCACGCGCCGGCGCGCTGCCCGGCCAGTCGCAGCGAGGATTCGCGCGCGCCGGCGGCGACGGCGCGCTCCAGCGCCAGCAGGCGTGGCACGATTCGCGGGTATTCGTGCGCGAGGTCGGCCAATGCCTGCTCGACAGCGGGCATCTCCGCCTCCAGCATGGCCAGTTCGACGAACGGCTCGGGCGCGGGTTTCGCCGACGCGGACGCCGACGGCCGCCGGACCAGAAGCGCGTCGAACAGCTCCAGCTCCATCGCCGGCGGCACGACCGGCGCGACGTCGACGGTCGCCCGCGCCACCCGCATGGTTGGCGACGCAGAGGCCGGTGCCGATGCGGGTATCGATGCCGGTGCCGACGTGGGCCCGGGCGCCGGCGGGCGCCGGCTGATGACCCGGTCGCCAGGCAATTCCGGCTCTCCCTTTGCGGGAACCGGTCGCACGGCATCGACGGCAACCGGCTTCGTCGCAGCGGGTACCACACCGGCTGCTGCAGCCGGCGCCGCCGCGGGCGAAGTACGCGCAGGTACCGGCGCGGATACCCGCGTTGGCGGCGCATGGCTGGAGATCGGGTGCGAGGCGGCGAAGTGCGGCCGCAACTCGCCTTCCACGAACGGAAAGACCTTCACGCTGACAAAGCGCTGATAGGCCTCCAGCTCGGCCTCGAGCGCGCGCCTTTTGCGCGACGACCCCTGCACCACCATCGTGAGCAGGGTACCGTGGTCGTCCTCCACCAGACGTTGCCGCAACAGGGTGAATCCGCTGGCCAGGACGAATCGCCCGACCTCGACCAGCAGACCTCCCCGGTGTTCCGAGAGAGCCTGGATTTCCAGCTCGATCATCCATCCTCCAGCATGCGCCCGTGGCGCGACGCGCCGTGCCGGCCCATGCTACGCCAGCCACGTGACCGAAATGCGGACACAGGGCGCGGAAATCCCGCGCCGGCACCACCATCCTGGCGTTTCGTCCGCGCAGCAGGAAGCCCCGCCGTGGCGGGGCTTCCTGCTGGACTTCCGGGTGCGCTCAGCGCAGGATCGCCGCCGGGTCCTGCTTCGCCTTCAGCGCGCTGCACAGCTGGATCGATTCGCCGGTTTGCGCCAGGCCGCGGCCGATGCCGGCGGCATCCTTCTCGCGGGTCCTGAAGAATGCCTGCAGGCGGTCGTACTCGGCGCTGGAGCAGCCGCCGCCCGCGGCCAGCGACGGCAGGCGGCCGCCGGAGAAGCTGCCGGTGCGCTCCAGGATCTGCGCGTAGTGCGCGGTGAACCACGACCACACCGCGTCGCGCCGGGCCAGCGTGTCGCGGCCGCCGCGCAGCAGCATGGCCATCTCGCCGACCTTTACCGGCCTGGTCAGCGCGAAGTCGCGCACCTGCTCGGCCAGCGCCGGATCCTCCACGCTGGCCAGGCCGCCGAGGATGCCGTTGCGCAGGGCCGGGTCGCTGGTCTTCGGCAGTTCGGCGATCAGCGCGTCGACCGCGCTCTTGCCGTGCTCCTGCACCGCCACGCCCAGCGCGTCGCCGAGCAGGTCGGGATCGGCGGCGGCCAGGTCCAGACGGCCATCCGCCTTCGGCCTGAGTGCCGCCTCACCCTGCTTGAGCAACGCCGCGCGCACTTCCGGCAGCTTGAAGTCGAACGCCAGCGAGCTGGCCACGCTGCTGCGCATCAAGGCGGCATCCTCGGATTCGCCCGCCTTGCGCTGGTAGCCCAATTGCTCCAGCCGCGGCAGGTAGGCGTCCTTCGCCCACGCGGCCAGATGCGCGCGCTGGGCATCGGTGACGGCAATGCGCTGGTACAGCCCGCCGACCATGCCCAGCGGCGCGAGCGCCACTTCGCGGATCTTCGAACCGGCCAGCGGCTGCAGCGCGGCCAGTACCTGGCCCGCGTCGAGGTCGCCGCGGCGGAAGCTGGCGTTGATCGCATCGGCGTAGGCCAGCTGCTCGGCGTCGCCGAGCTTGCCGACCTGCTTGATCAGGCTGTCGAGCCCGGCCCTGTCGAGGCTGAAGCGGTAGTAGCCGCTGGCGTTCGCGTTCGGCATCACCCAGGTCGGGTTGCTGGCGCCGGGCAGCACCATCGAACCGCTGGCCTTGTCGAGCATCTCGCAGGCGACCTTGCTGGACGGCGCTCCATCCTTGCCGCTGGCGGCCACGCCGTAGCGCACGCAGACCGGCACGCCCCAGATGCGCTGCGGGTCGCCGCTGCTGCCGAGCGGCAGGTAGCGGCTCTGGCTCAGCTGCAGCACGGTCCTGCCGTCCTTCTGTTCCAGTCTGGTGGCCACGTAAGGCACGCCGGACTGGTCGAGGAAGCTCTTGAACGCATGCTTGAACGCGTCGCCCTTGCCGGCCGCGGTGGCGATCGCCGAGACCAGGTCGTCGGCGGTGGCGTTGCCGAACTTCTGTTTCTGGATGTACGCGCGCATGCCCTTCTGGTAGGTCTTCTCGCCCACGTAGTTCTCGAACATGCCGATGACGCTGGCGCCCTTCTGGTAGGTGATGCCGTCGAACGCGGTCATGATGTCGCCGTTGCCGGTGATCGGCTGGCGGATGCTGCGCGCGCTGGTCAGGCTGTCGTTGCTCATCGCGCCCTGCGCGCCGCGCACGCGGTCGAGGTCGGCGCGGTATTCCGGGTGCACCTGCATGGTGACCTTCTGCTGCATCCAGGTGGCGAAGGCCTCGTTGAGCCAGATGTCGTTCCACCACTCGGTGGTGACCGTGTCGCCGGTCCACTGGTGCGCCAGCTCGTGCGCGTTGACGTTGAACGAACCGCGCACGTTGCGCGCGGGTGAATCCTTGTCGAGCAGCAGCAGCCAGTCGCGGAACGTCACCAGGCCCGGGTTCTCCATCGCGCCCGCCTCGAAGTCCGGCGCCGCCAGCAGGTCGAGCTTGCCGAACGGATAGCCGAAGCCGTAGTAGTTCTCCAGCGCGTGGATGATGCTGGGTGTCTCGCTCAGCACGTGCTGCATGCGGTGGCCCTCGCCCTTGGCCGCGATGCCGCGCAGCTTGAGCGGTTCGGCGCGCCAGCCGTCGGGTGAGATGTCCGGGCCGTCGACGATGTCCCACGGACCGACCGCGAATGCGACCAGGTAGGTCGGCAGCGGCAGCGTCTGGGCGAAGGTCACCGTCTTCCAGCCCTTGCCGACCGGCTGCTCCTTCACCTGCCTGGTGTTCGCCACCACGTTCTCGTGCTCGGGCACGGTGATGGCGATGTCGAACGGGGTCTTGAAGCCCGGCTCGTCGAAGCCGGGGAAGGCGAAGCGCGCGCTGATCGGCTCCATCTGCGTCATCGCGTAGGGCTGGCCCTTCGCGGTGACCTTGTACAGGCCCTGCAACTGCTGGTTGAGCGGCGCGGTGTACTCGAACTTCAGGGTCAGCTGCTGCGGCTTGAGGCCGCTGCCGAAATCCACCCGCGCCACGCCGGCCTTTGGGTCCACAGCGACGTACTTGCCGGCGTGCGCCTTGCCGGCGGCGTCGGTGACGGTCACCTTCGACACCGTAAGCGACGCGCCGTCCAGCCACAGGTGGTCGGAGGCCTGGGTTAGCTTCACCCTGATCGTGGTGGTGCCGGAGAAATCCTGCTGCGCCGGATCGACCTTGAACGCCAGCTGGTACGACTGCGGCACGGCCCAGCCCGGCAGCCGGCCCTGCGGCGCCTGGTCGGCGCTGGCGGCGAGCGCAGCGCCGCAGCAAGTGGCCAGCGCGGTAAGCAGGAAGGGACGGGCGAGTCGGCGCATGAGGGGCTCTCTGGCGGGGGAAAATCCCAAGCTAGAGCCGGCATGGCCTCCGCCCCAGTGCCAGAAGGCATGCCGCCGTGCGGCCGGCGTAGCCGGAGCCGCCTGCGAAAAATCCAAAAAAAACCGGCGATGAAGCTGACTTCATCGCCGGCCGGGAAGCCCGCGCGCCTGCGGGGGAGAGCGAGGGGAAACTCCGACGCGCGGGGTATTGCGAGCACAACGTGGGCGCAGGATAGGTGGCCCGCTTGCATTGCTCCAATTGATTGTTACCATCCCTGTCATAGCGTATGGCTATTGCCCAACCGGGACGATCCATGAACCTGCGCGATCTGCAGTACCTGGTGGCCCTGGCCGAACACCGGCATTTCGGCCGCGCCGCGGACGCCTGCTTCGTCAGCCAGCCCACCCTTTCCACCCAGATCAAGAAGCTGGAGGAGGAACTGGGCGTGCCGCTGGTCGAACGCACGCCGCGCAAGGTGCTGCTGACCGAGGTCGGCCGCGACATCGCGATCCGCGCGCGCGACGTGCTCAACGGGGTCGAGCAGATCCGCAGCGTGGCCCGGCGCACGCTGGACCCGGAATCGGGCACGGTGCGGCTGGGCATCTTCCCCACCTTGGGTCCGTACCTGCTGCCGCATGCCTTGCCGCTGGTGCGCCAGGCGTTCCCCCAGCTGGAATTGCTGCTGGTCGAGGAGAAGACCGAGGCGGTGCTGCGCCTGCTGCGCGAAGGCAAGCTGGACGCCGGCATCCTCGCCCTGCCGCTGCACGAGGACAGCCTGCATAGCGAATTCCTGTTCGAGGAACCGTTCCTGCTGGCGGTGTCCGGCGAACACCCGCTGGCGCACAAGCAGGGTCAGCTGAAACTGGCCGACCTGTCCAACCAGAACCTGCTGTTGCTGGAGGACGGCCACTGCCTGCGCGACCAGGCGCTGGAGGTGTGCCATCTCGCCGGCGCCGTCGAGCGCAGCGGCTTCCGCGCCACCAGCCTGGAGACACTGCGGCAGATGGTGGCGGCGAACGTCGGCATCACCCTGCTGCCGGTCACCGCGGTGAAGCCGCCGGTGGCGCCGGTGGCGAACCTCCACCTGATCGAGTTCAGGGGCCAGCCGCCGAGCCGGCGCATCGCCATGGTCTGGCGCAAGAGCTCGGCGATGGCCGGCTTCCTGAAGCGGCTGGCGGCGGTGTTCCGGCAGTTGCCGGCCGACCTGCTGAACCCGCACACGGCCGCCACGCCCGCCCTGCCGCCCGATCCGCCGGCGCGCAAGGCGGCGCGCCGATAGCCGCGGGCTATCCGCCCGATCCAGACAATCAATTTCATCGCAGGCCCGCCGCGCGCTAGGCTCGGCCGGTCACGACCATGAAGGCCGCACGCGCAACCCCTCCCAGCCCAACGCCACGAGGTGATGTCATGAGCAACCTGAAAGGCTCCAAGACCGAGCAGAACCTGAAAGACGCCTTCGCCGGCGAATCGATGGCCAACCGCCGCTACCTGTACTTCGCCGGCAAGGCCGACGTCGAGGGCTACAACGATGTTTCCGCGGTGTTCCGCTCCACCGCCGAAGGCGAGACCGGCCACGCCCACGGCCACCTGGAATACCTCGAGGCGGTCGGCGACCCGGCCACCGGCCTGCCGTTCGGCGGTACCCAGCTGAACCTGAAGAGCGCCATCGCCGGCGAAACCCACGAATACACCGACATGTACCCGGGCATGGCCAAGGCCGCGCGCGAGGAAGGCTTCGGCGAGATCGCCGACTGGTTCGAGACGCTGGCCAAGGCCGAGCGCTCGCATGCGAACCGCTTCACCAAGGCGCTGGGCGACATGGCCTGAGAAGCCGCTGAATCCGTCATTCCCGCGCAAGCGGGAATCCAGCGACTCCGGTAGCGCCCGGTAACGTGAAAGACACTGGATTCCCGCTTGCGCGGGGATGACGGTGGTCGATTGAGCCGCCCGGATCAGGACACCACCATGGCCGACCCCATCCACGAAACGCGCGAAGGCAACCTCGAGGCGCCCACGCGCCATCCGCTGGGCCAGCACGAGCCCGCTTTCTGGGACGCTGCGGCGCTGGAAGCGGAAATGGAGCGCGTGTTCAACATCTGCCACGGCTGCCGCCGCTGCGTCAGCTTGTGCCACGCCTTCCCCACCCTGTTCGACCTGGTCGACGCCTCCGCGACGATGGAGGTCGACGGCGTCGACAAGGCCGACTACCCGAAAGTCACCGAGCAGTGCTACCTGTGCGACCTGTGCTACCAGACCAAGTGCCCGTACACGCCGCCGCATCCGTGGAACGTGGATTTCCCGCACCTGATGCTGCGCGCCAAGGCGGTGGCGTTCGAGCGTGACGGCGCGCCGCTGTCTTCGAAGATCCTGTCCAGCACGCGCACCGTGGGCAAGCTCGCCTCGATCCCGGTGGTGGTGGAGGTGGTCAACGCCGCCAACCGCAACCCGGCCGCGCGCCAGCTGCTGGAAAAGACCATGGGCGTCGACGCGAAGGCGCGCGTGCCCGAGTACTTCGCGCCGACCGCGCGCAGGCGCCTGCGCGATCTCGACGGCCGCGGCGAAGCGGTGCCCGCGGGCCGCACCCACGGCAGGCTCGCGCTGTTCGCCACCTGCTACTGCGACCACTCCGCGCCCGGCGTGGTCGAGGATCTCGCCGCCGTGCTGGCGCACAACGCGATCCCGACCCGGCTGGTCGAGCAGGAAAGCTGTTGCGGCATGCCCAAGCTGGAACTGGGCGACCTCAAGACGGTGACGAAGTACAAGGAGCGCAACATCCCGGTACTGGCGGGGATGGCGCGCGAAGGCTGGGACTTCACCGCGGCGATCCCGTCCTGCGTGCTGATGTTCAAGCAGGAACTGCCGCTGATGTTCCCGGATGATCCCGAGGTGGCGCTGGTCCGCGAGCGCTTCTTCGACCCGTTCGAATACCTCGCCGAACGGCACAGGGCCGGCCTGCTGCAGACCGACTTCAAGACTTCGCTGGGCAAGGTGGCCTGGCAGGTGCCCTGCCACCAGCGCGTACAGAAGATCGGCCCGAAGACGCGCGAGATCCTGCAACTGGTGCCGGACACCGAGATCACCACCATCGAGCGCTGCTCCGGCCACGACGGCACCTACGGCGTGAAGCACAAGACCTATGCGCTCTCGCGCAAGCTGGCGAAGCCGGTGGAAAGCCGCGTGCAGCAGGCCGACCCCGAACACTTCACCAGCGACTGCCCGATGGCCGGCGGCCACATCGCCCACGGCCTGGGCGACAAGCCGGCGGCGGAGCACCCACTGAGCCTGTTGCGCAAGGCCTACGGAATTTGAATGGCGCATGGGGAATGAATCACCCGCGTAGGGCGGGCACCGCCCGCCGCCCTTACCCGCCCTCCCATCGTCGGCGGATCGAAAAGCTGGCGGGCAGTGCCCGCCCTACAGGACTTCACTTGACCTTAAGCCATGCACAAACTCACCCGCGCCGATCTGCTCTCCCTCGAAGCCTATGCGCAGCAACGCGCAGAATTTCGCGCCCGCGTGATGGCGCACAAGCAGCAGCGCACGGTGCACCTCGGCGAGCACCTCACGCTGATCTTCGAGGACCGGCTGAGCCTCCAGTACCAGGTGCAGGAGATGCTGCGCATCGAGCGCATCTTCGAGGCCGCCGGCATCCAGGACGAACTGGACGCCTACAATCCGCTGGTCCCCGACGGCAGCAACCTCAAGGCCACCCTGCTGATCGAATACGCCGACGTCGAGGAACGGAAACGCGAGCTGGTGCGCCTGCGCCATATCGAGCACGCGATCGCGCTGACCGTGCACGGCCACGCCGCAGTCGTCGCGGTCGCCGACGAGGACATGGAGCGCAGCAATGAGGAGAAGACCGCCGCCGTGCACTTCCTGCGCTTCGAACTCGATGCGGCGATGATCGCGGACTGGCGCGCCGGCGTGGTGGTCACGCTGGCCTCGACGCTGCCGGCGCTGCCGGTCGAGGTGGCGCTGACGCCCGGCCAGCGCCACAGCCTGGCGGCGGACTTCGCCTGAGCGCGCGCAAACTCCTGCTCGCGGCCGCCCTGCTGCTGGTGGCGTGGGGCGGCGTCTCGTGGTGGCGTCAACGGCCGCTGCATCCGCCGCCCGGCGTGCTCGCACCCGCCCCCCCGAGCAGGTCGATCTCGACGACGGCGCGAAACTGCAGCGCGGCAACGTCACGCTCACCACCCGCGCGCACTTCGACATCACCGCCCGCGTGCTGTCGCGCAAGGATTATTCCCGGGGTGCCGGCGCCGGACTGATTCCCGAGGATCTCGCGCTCGGCTGGGGCCGCATGTCCGACAGCGCGGTGCTGGCGAAGATCGAGATCACGCAGTCCGACCGTTTCTATTACTGGCACGTCAAGGCGTTCCCGATCCCGCGCCGCGAGATCGAGACCTCCAGCGCCAACATGCACATGATTCCCGCCGACGATGACGTGAAACGCGAACTCGAACAGGTGCGCCAGGGCCAGCTGGTGCACCTCGAAGGGTTCCTGGTCGACGCCAGCCGTGCCGACGGCTGGCACTGGAACACTTCGCTGACCCGCGACGACACCGGCGCCGGCGCATGCGAGCTGGTCTATGTGGAGCGTGTCGACATTTCCGCGCCGTGACGACAGGGCGCAGCCTGGCGCCTCAGCAACGCAGCAGGCTGTACAGCGGCGCGCCGCCCTGCCAGCGGGCGCGTCCCTGCAGCGCCGGCAGCTCGATCACCACGCTGGCGCCGAGCAGTTCGGCACCCAGCTTGCCGACCAGGGCCGCGGCCGCCGCCAGCGTGCCGCCCGTGGCCAGCACGTCGTCGACCAGCAGGACACGCTCGCCCGGTCCGATCGCGCCGGCCTGCGCCTGCAACCGGTCGCTGCCGTATTCCAGCTGGTAGTCCACCGTCACCACCGGCGGCGGCAGCTTGCCGGGCTTGCGCAGCGGCACGAAACCGGTGTGCAGCTTCTGCGCCAGCGCGGCGCCGAAGATGAAGCCGCGCGCCTCGATGCCGCACACCGCCTGCACGCCGCTGCCCTGCCACGGCTCGGCCAGCGCGTCGATGCAGCGGGCGAAGGCGCCGGCATCCGCGAGCAGCGGGGTGACGTCGCGGAACATCACGCCGGGGCGGGGGAAATCAGGGACGGCGCGGATCAGTACAGCGAGGTCTTGCATGGGGTTCCCCTGCGCGGGCGCAGCCGCGCGACTCAGCAGGGCGCGGGGCACGGATCGTCGGGCAGATCACCGACCTCATCGATCGCCTGCCGGGCCTCCACCAGCCGGGCCTCGACCTCGCGCACGATGCCGCCGGCCTCGGCCAGGCTCGATTCGGGCACCATCACCGCGATGTAATCCATCGCCGGCAACTGGCCGACGCCGCCGGTGAGGTATTCGCCGGCGATGAACGCCGGGATGCCGCCCGCCTCCAGCGCATCCTTGACCAGATGGGCATCGAACAGGTTTCCGGCGCGGTAGACGGCGTGCATGTCCCGCACGCTAACCCGCCGCGGCACGCGGGGCAAGGCTTCCGGCGGCAGTGGCGGCGACAAGGTAAACTTGTGCATTTCCACCACTTGATCTGCGAGTCCGAGCCGATGCCGACCGACCACCCCGCCGCATCTGCCGCCCCGACGGCTGCCGTGCCCCAGGCGGCGCCTCCGCAGGACTTCATCCGGCAGATCGTGCGTGACGACCTCGCCGCGGGCAGGCACCACGCGATCCACACCCGCTTCCCGCCGGAGCCGAACGGCTACCTGCACATCGGCCACGCCAAGGCGATCTGCCTGAGCTTTGGCATCGCCCGCGAATTCAACGGCTGGTGCAACCTGCGCCTGGACGACACCAACCCGGGCAAGGAAGACCCCGAGTTCGTGCAGGGCATCAAGGACGACGTGCGCTGGCTGGGCTACGACTGGCACGAGCTGCGCCACGCCTCGGACTACTTCGACGTGTTCTACCGCGCCGCGCTCAAGCTGGTCGGGGACGGCCTGGCCTACGTCGACGACCTCAGCGCCGAGGAGATGCGCGCCTATCGCGGCACGCTGACCGAGCCGGGCCGCCACTCGCCGTACCGCGAGCGCAGCGTGGAGGAAAACCTCGACCTGTTCCGCCGCATGCGCGCCGGCGAGTTCGCCGACGGCAGCAAGACGCTGCGCGCGAAGCTCGACATGGCCTCCGGCAACATCAACCTGCGCGACCCGGCGCTGTACCGCATCCGCAAGGTCGCCCACCAGAATACCGGCGACGCCTGGCCGATCTACCCGATGTACGACTTCGCGCACGCGCTGTCCGACGCGATGGAAGGCATCACCCATTCGCTGTGCACGCTGGAGTTCGAGGACCATCGCCCGCTGTACGACTGGTGCGTGGACAAGGTGGACCTGCCGAACCATCCGGAGCTGTGGCAGTCGGTGGTCGCCGCGGGCCTGGAAGCGAAACCGGCCAAGCCACGCCAGATCGAGTTCTCGCGCCTCAACCTGAGCTACTGCATCACCAGCAAGCGCAAGCTGGCGCAACTGGTCGGCGAAGGCCACGTGGACAGCTGGGACGACCCGCGCATGAATACCCTGCGCGGCCTGCGCCGGCGCGGCTTCACCCCGGCCGGCCTGCGCCTGCTGATCGAACGCGTGGGCGTCTCCAAGCAGAACAGCGTGATCGACTACGCCGTGCTGGAGAACTGCATCCGCGAGGATCTGGACGCCACCGCGGCGCGCCGGATGGCCGTGCTCGACCCGCTGAAGCTGGTGATCACCAACCTGCCCGAGGGCCACGAGGAAACGCTGAGCTTCCCGAACCACCCGAAGGACGAGAGCTTCGGTGCGCGCGAGGTGCCGTTCGCGCGCGAGGTGTGGATCGAACGCGACGACTTCGCCGAGGTGCCGCCGAAGGGTTTCCACCGGCTGAAGCCGGACGGCGAGGTGCGCCTGCGCGGCGTCGGCATCGTGAAGTGCGGGCAGGTCGTCAAGGACGCCGGCGGCAATGTCGTCGAGCTGCACTGTACGCTCGACCCGGAAACCCGCCATGGCCTGCCCGGCGCCGACCGCAAGGTGAAGGGCACCATCCACTGGGTCAGTGCGACGCACGCGGTATCCGCCGAAGTGCGCCTGTACGACCGCCTGTTCAGCGTGCCTGCGCCGGACAGTGAGGAGGACGGCAAGAGCTGGCTCGACCACGTCAACCCCGAGGCCAAGCGCGTGGTGCGGGCGTGGCTGGAACCGGCCGCGGCCCGCGTCGAGCCGGAGCAGCGCTTCCAGTTCGAGCGGCTGGGCTACTTCGTCGCCGACCGCATCGACCACCGCGCCGACGCCCCGGTGTTCAACCGCACGGTGACTCTGCGCGACGTCTGGGCCAGGCCGGCCGGCCAGTAAACGGAGCGAAGGCATGCTGCCGCTGCAAATCCATCTCACCCTGCCGCCGTGGATCGGCGACGTCGCCGACACCAACCGGCGCTACCACAGCGACGAGGAGCGCGTGGGCCTGGCGATCGAGCTGTCGCGGCACAACGTGGAGCGTGGTGGCGGCGGCCCGTTCGGCGCCGCCGTGTTCAACGATCACAGTGGCCGGCTGGTCGCCGTCGGCGTCAACCGCGTACTGCCGCAGAACTGCTCGGTCGCGCACGCCGAGATGATGGCGGTCATGATCGCGCAGCAGCGCCTGAGCCGGCACCGGCTGAACGAGGATGGCGGCCATTACGTGCTGGCCACCAGCGCGCAGCCATGCTGCCAGTGCTACGGCGCCACCGTGTGGGCCGGCATCGACGAGCTGCTGATCGGCGCGCGGACGGAAGACGTCGAGGAACTCACCGAGTTCGACGAAGGCCCGCTGCCGGCCGACTGGGTCGGCGAGCTGCAGCGCCGCAACATTGAGGTCCGCCGCGACATCCTGCGCGAGCAGGCGCGCAGCGTGCTGGCCACTTACGGCGCCACCGGCATACCGTATTGAGCCGCTGGCGCGCCGCGCTGCCGCTGATCCTGCTGGTGCTGGCCGGCATCGTGCTGTTCGCCTCCGGTTCACTGAACCAGCTCACCCCGCACCAGCTGGTGACGCACCAGGCCGAGTTGCACGCGCAGATCGCCAGCCATCCCTGGCTGACCCGGCTGGCCTTCATCGGCCTGCTGACGCTGACCGTGGCCACCGGGATCCCCGGTACCATCGTGGTGATCCTGGCCGGCGGCTTCGCCTTCGGCGTGACCGACGCCACCGTGTGTTCCTCGATCGGCCTGACCCTGGGCTCGCTGGTGCTGTACCTGGCCAGCCGTTACGCCTTCGGCGCCGGCAGCCGCCGCCCGCCGGCCATCGTGGCAAAACTGCACCACGGCTTCGAACGCCACCCGGTGAGCTACACCCTGTTCCTGCGCTTCGTGCCGGTGGCGCCGTTCGGCCTGGTCACGGTCTGCCTGGCCTGGCTGCGCTGCCCGCTGTGGCTGTTCCTCGGCGCCAGCTGGCTAGGCGGCACCGTCGCGCTGATCTTCGAAACCTCGATCGGCGCCGGCCTCGGCGACGCCATCAGCCACGCCAGCAGCTTCGGCCCGGACCTGTTCCTGCGCCGCGAGATATTGCTGCCGCTGGGCGCGATCGCCCTGCTTGCGCTGCTGCCGCTATTGATCGAGCGCCTCACCCGGCGCCACCGACAGGGAACCCGGCGCATCGACTGAATGCCGAGGCTACCTCCGCGCGACCGATATGCCATGCGCACCCGGGCGCCGTGGGCCCCGAAAATTACGCACGATCAGCAAACCGATGCGAACCGCTGCGCGATGCGGAGCATTCCCGCCGGGGCGCCGCCAAGCCGCTTTCCGGGGCCATCCAAAAGATCGTGCACAAAGGGCTCCAACGCCGTCAAATGCCGCTGGATCGGCAAATTGACATTGCTGGGGGAACATCCCATATTCCGGTCGGGGCATGGCGTTAGCCCGTGATGCAGCACACGGACAGGCTTGTCGGTCAACCCACACAATGCCGGCAACCCTAGGGGGGAATATGCCAGCTTCGATCCACACCGATCGACGGTTCACGCCACCGCCGCGCACGTACTTGCGCCGGGCGCAATCCGTCTCTCTCTCGCACGGCTTCACCCTGATCGAGCTGATGATCACGGTGGCAGTCATTGCCATCCTTGCCGCCATCGCCGTGCCCAGCTATTTCCAATACACCCTGCGCTCCAACCGCTCGGCGGCCGAGAGCGTCATGCAGGAGATCGCCAGCGCGCAGGAACGCTACATGGTCGATTCCCGGCAGTTCGCCGGCAACCTGAGCACGCTCGGCTACACGGTGCCGAACACGGTATCGCCCAACTACAACGTCGTGCTGGTGGCCACTGCGAGTTCCGCCTCCGGCGGCACGCCGCCGGGCTACACCGTCACCGCCACACCGATCGGCACCCAGGTCCGCGACACGGCCTGCGCCACGCTCACCCTCAACGGCGACGGCAGCAAGACGACCAGTACCAGCGCCACGAACTGCTGGAAATGATCCATGCGCACATCGCGTAGCCACGGCTTCACGCTGGTCGAGATGCTGGTCACCCTGGCCATCTTCGCCGTGCTGCTGATGATCGCCATTCCCTCGATGCGGCCGTTCCTGCAATCGCAGAGCGTCAAGAACGCCTCGATGGACATCGTCTCCACGGTGGCGCTGGCGCGCAGCGAGGCGATCAAGCGCAACGCCACGGTCGACGTGACAGCCACCAGCCCGACCGACTGGGGCCGGGGCTGGGTAGTCAGCCAGAACACCCCCGCCGCGACCATCCGCAAGCAGCCCGCCCTCGGCAATATCCTGATCACCCCGTCCGGCGGAAGCTTCAGCTTCGACGGCAACGGCCGGATGACCACCACGGGGGCCACGTTCGCGATCGCGCCGATCAACAAGACCGGCGCGCAGCCGCTCTGCCTCAACGTCACCGTGGGCGCCACCGGCCGCGTCGAGTCCACCCAGGTCGCCTGCCCATGAAGAAACAGACATGAAGAACCAGACCGGCATGATGTTGATCGAGGCGCTGGTGTCGCTGGTCATCGCGGCCATCGCCCTGCTCGGCACCGTCACCCTGATGGCCAAATCCACGCGCAGCGAGATGGAGTCGTACCAGCGGGTGCAGGCACTGACCCTGGTACAGGACATGGCCTCGCGCATCAACGCCAACCGGCAGGTCGCCGCCTGCTATTCGAACGGCGCCAACGGACTCAATACGGCCACCACGCCGCTGCCTTCCTGCGCCCTGGGTACGGCCGTCCAGTCCGCCACCGCCAACGCCGACCTCACTGCGTGGCAAAGCGCGCTGCTCGGTTCCCGCGAGGTTTCCGGCAGCTCCAAGGTCGGCGCCATGATCGGTGCCGTGGGCTGCATCGACCAGGTCGACGCCGCCAACCAGATCTATCGCGTCAGCGTCGCCTGGCAGGGCCTGATGCCTACCGTTGCGCCGAAGCTGTCGTGTGGACAGGCCTCGCTAGGCAATACCAACAACCTGCGGCGCGTGATCAGCGTCCAGCTCCAGATCGCCAGCCTCACGACGACATGATGACTCCTCGCGCCCACGGCCAGCCCATGTCGCATGCCCGCCAACAGGCGGGCATGTCCCTGATCGAGCTGATGATCGCCGTCGCCATCGGCCTGGCGCTGCTGGCCGGCCTCAGCTCGCTGTACGTCTCCACCAGCAAGGCACGCACGGAGTTCAACAAGACCTCCGAGCAGGTCGAGAACGGCCGCTTCGCCCTGCAGTCCATCACCCGCGATATCGAGATGGCCGGCTTCTACGGGCGCGCCAGCCCAATGCTGGCCACCTCCGGCTATGCTCTGTCGGATGCCTGCGCCGCAGCGCCCGCCTCGATGGGGTTCAGCACCACTCCGACGCTCACCGTCCCGCTCCCGGTCTACGGGCCAGCGCTGGCCGCCACCGTTCCTCCGTGCCTGGCAACCACCCTTCCTAACATGCGCACGGGCGCCGAAGTCCTCACCGTCAGCTACGCCTCAGGCAGCACCACCGCCACGCCCAGCGGTACCGAGTACTACCTGCAGCGTTCCGGTTGCGGGACCGACAGCGTGTCGCTGGTCTACAGCAACAGCGCCAGCGCCTTCACGCTGCACAACAAGGCAGCCGTCGCCGGCGGCACCTGCAGCACCAGCAGCTCCGCCGAGCTGCGCAAGTATGTCGAGCGCAGCTACTACATAGCCACCTGCGACGTGTGCAGCGGCACTGGCGCCGATACCACGCCGACGCTGAAGATGGCCGAGTTCGTGAACGGTGCGATCCAGGTCTCCTCGCTGGTCACCGGCATCGAGGACGTGCACTACAGCTACGGCATCGATGTCGACAACAACGGCTCGCCGGACTGCTACGTCGACAACCCGTCCGACACCAGCGCCGTACCGACGGCCTGCTCTGCGGCGGTGGCAGCCGCCGCCTACCCGTGGACCGCGTCGGCCACCGTCAACTGGGCCAATGTCACCGCCGTCCGCGTCAACCTGCTTTCGCGCAATCTCGACAAAACCGCCAGCTGGACCGACACCCGCACCTACGACCTGGGTCGCGCCGCGGCGAACGGCCCCTACGGCGACCACTACAAGCGGCACGTCTATGGCACCGTCGCACGTGTCTGGAACATCGGCGGCGTGCGGGAGAACCAGTAATGAAGACCTCGCCGTCCCGCGCTTCGCAGCGCGGCTTCACCCTGGTGATGACGCTGATCTTCCTGGTCATCTTCATGCTCTTCGCCATTTCCATGGTCAGCTCGAGCATGATCAACACCAAGGTCGCCGCCAACCAGCAATACCGGCTGGAAGCCGGCACCGTGGCGCAGCAGGGCATCGAGCAGGTGATGAGCCAGCCGTTCATCCGGGTGCCGATCACCGCCACCACCCCCGTGCCGGTCGACGTCAACGGCGACGGCATCACGGATTTCACCGCCCAGGTCGCGCCCCCCGCCTGCCTCGACAGCAAGGTGATTCCCAATGCATCCCTGCCGCTGGGCGACGTCTGCAAGGTGCCGAACAACCCCAACGGCAACCTGATCCTGCCCGGTCCGTCCTCCTCGGTGTCTCCCCCTCCGACGGCGCCCTCGATGTGCTCCGCAACGGATTGGGACATCCAGTCCAGCGTCGCCGATCCGAACAACACCGCCGTCGCGGTCACCGTGCACCAGGGCGCCTCCGTCCAGGTGCCGATCGGCACGCCCTGCCCCTAACCTCGCATCCGTCCCCGCGGAGTAGCCGCCATGCCCCACGCACGCACCTACCTGAATCACCGGCTGCGCATCCTTGTTCTGATTGCCGCCGCCCTTTCACTACCTGGCCTTGCCAGCGGCGAGGACATCGACCTGTACACCGGCAACCAGGTCAATGGCGGGCAGCCGAACGTGCTGCTGATCATGGACAACGCGGCGAACGGCAACTCATCTACCACGCTCGCCGCAGGCAGCAATTGTCCCTCCTGGATAGCCACTAATCCCACCAAGGCGCATGACTTCGAGGCGTGCGCGCTCTACAACATAGTCGGTTCCATCGGGGCACCAGGCAGCACGCTGAACGGCCAGGTCAACATGGGCCTGATGATGTTCAACGGCGGCAATGGCGGGTTGTTCTTCTACCCGAACCCCGTGCCGACCCCACCCGGCCCCCTGCCTTTGCTGAATACCTCCGGCGCCACCGCGTTCCAGAGCGCGATCGCGGGCACGCCCGGCGGCGGAACCGGCCCGGGCACGGCGGCCGTCAGCACCAACTCGAACAATCTCGACGATTCGATGGAGGAGGCCTGGGCTTTCTTCACCGGTACCACCGGCCTGTCCGGGACCACGTACACCAAGCCAACCAGCAACACGTGCCAGAAGAACTTCATCATCTACCTGGCCAATGTGAGCAACAGCAACGCGCCCAAGACCGCCAACAGCGTCACGCTGCCACAATCGACCCTGGCCACGGCCATGGGCGTCCCCGCCAGCACCAACCCCATGTCGCCGCCGATGATCCCGCTGAGTCCCGCGGGCTACCAGCAGAACTGGGGCGACGAATGGGCGAAGTTCATGTACCAGTCCGACCTTTCCGGCATCTCCGCCTCGGTCGCGCACAACCCGCAGAACATCATCACCTACACCATCGCCGTGTCGAATGGTTGCGAGGCCACGCAGCAAAAGTGCGCTGACCACATCAACCTGATCAAGAGCATGGCCGCGAACGGCGGCGGCAAGTACTTCTACGTCAGGTCAGGCGACGTGAGCGCCCTGGTCAAGGCGCTGACCGCGATCCTGACCGAAGTACAGGCGACCAACAGCGTGTTCGCCTCGGTGAGCCTGCCGGTCAGCGTGAACGCCCAAGGCACCTCGCTCAACCAGGTCTACGTCGGCATGTTCCGCCCGGACGCCACCGGCGCGCCGCGCTGGGCGGGCAACCTCAAGCAGTACCAACTCGGCTACGACGCCAACAAAAACGTGGTGCTGGACGACTCGCTGGGCAACCCGGCGATCAGCAACGCCGGTACCGGCTTTATTTCGCCCACCGCGATCAGCTTCTGGACGGCGGACCACCAGACCGGTACTCCGCGCGACGGCCCATTCACCATCACCGCCAGCGGCTACAGCAGCAGCATCGTCGCGAACTGGCCGGCCACCGGCTTCTGGGTCAACCACCCGACCGGCTCCGGCGGTGCCTTCGACGCCCCCGACGGCGAGGTCGTCGACAAGGGTGGCGTGGCCGAAATGATCCGCGCGGACTACCTCACCGACCAGTCGACGCGGGTGATCTACACCTGCACCAGCGTGGGCGGCTGCCCCACCTCCGGCACACCGTTGCCTACGTTCGATGCCACCACGCTGGGCGGCAACACCCTCTTCGGCACCAGCTCGACCACGACGCCCACCACCACCAACCTGATCAACTGGATCCGCGGCACCGACAACAACACCAGCAGCCCCGGCACCGAAAGCCCGGCAGGGCCCGGCTCTCCGGTCACCATACGCCCCTCCATCCATGGCGACGTGCTGCATTCACGACCGGCGGTGGTCAACTACGGCGGCTCCATCGGCATCGTGGCCTTCTACGGCTCCAACGACGGCTTCTTCCGTGCCGTCAACGGCAACAAGGATGCCACCTCTCCGGGCGTCATCGCGATGGCCAGCGGGCGACTGGTACGCCCCGGTGGCGAACTGTGGTCGTTCGTCGCCCCCGATTTCTTCAGCAGGTTCCAGCGCCTGTACAACAACAGCCCGCTGCTGACGCTGGGCTCCGCCAGCGGCAGCGGCAAGCCCTACTTCTTCGACGGCACCACCACGGTCTACCAGGACCTGCGCGTAGCCGGCAGCCCGAAGACCTACATCTACGTCACGGCGCGCCGTGGCGGCCGGCTGATCTATGCGTTCGACGTGAGCAACCCGACCAAGCCGCCGGTTTTCCTGTGGAGCAAGACCAACGCCGACATCCCCGAACTCGGCCAGACCTGGTCGCAACCCAAGCTGGCCCTCGTCAAGGGTCACACGGACCTGAGTGGTAATCCCATCCCCGTGGTCGTCATGGGCGGCGGCTATGACACCGCCGAGGATACGGATCCGGTGGCCACCGCCGACACCATGGGCCGCGCGATCGTGGTGCTGGATGCCTTCAACGGCAGCACGGTGTGGAGCGCCTGCCCATCCGGCTGCACGGCTGCGGTACCCGGCATGACCTATGCGATCCCGTCCGACATCACCCTGCTTGATCGCAACGGCGACGGCTACACCGACCGCCTCTATACCGGCGATCTCGGCGGCAATATCTGGCGCGTCGACGTCGACGACACTTCCCCCGCCAACTGGAAGGTGACCAAGCTTGCCAGCCTTAGCACCACCGGCACCGGCACCAGCAACGCCTGCGCCAGCAACCCCACCGGCGCGCGCAAGTTCTTCTATCCTCCAGATGTCACGCCGACTCCCAGCTTCGACGCGGTGGTGGCGGCCAGCGGCGACCGCGAGCATCCCCTGGCGTCGAACGCATCCTCCTGCGTGGTCAACCGCTTCTACATGCTGAAGGACACCAACACCGGCACCAGCGTGGCCAGCGGCTGGGCCACGATCACCCAATCCATGCTCACCGACGAGACCGGCGCCGCCGCTGGAACGACCGCGCCCTATTCCTCCACCAGTACCACGTCGGGGTTCTATGTCACCCTGACCCACTCCGGCGAGAAGGCGGTGAATGCGCCGCTGTCGGTGGCCGGCTACACCTACTTCGGCACCAATACGCCGGTCGATCCGAAGCTGAATCCCAGCATGTGCTACCCGAACCTGGGCATCGCGCGCGGCTACGCGATCAACTTCCTGACCGGCGCGGGCCAGAACAGCAACGGCTACATCGTCTTCGACGGCGGCGGCCTGCCGCCCTCGCCGGTATTCGGCCTGGTCGAAGTCACCCCCGGCAGCGGCGTGTATACCCCCGTCCTGATCGGCGGCGGCAACCAGACCGGAACGGGTGGCGGCAACAACACTTCGGCGCTGGGTGCCAACAAAGTCACCCCGCCCAACACCGGCAAGCGCAAGCGCACCTACTGGTTCACCGAGGGCCTGAAGTAATCGTTCGGCAAAGCAGGTTCCTCTGCGGCTGCCGGCAACCCCGGCAGCCGTTTTCTTTGGGTGCGCCTCGCCAGATATGCCACGAAGAACCAAAAAAAAAGCGCCCAGGGGGCGCTCTGAAACTGGTGGGTCGTCCGGGACTCGAACCCGGGACCAATAGATTAAAAGTCTACTGCTCTACCAACTGAGCTAACGACCCATCATTGCAAAACTCAAGCGGACAATTTTACGGGCTGGGCAGCAGCGGCACAAGCAAGCGTGCCGGACCTTCAGGCGTAACGCGTGGGATCGACCAGACCGGCCTCGCGGAAACCTTGCGCGCGCAGCCGACAGGCATCGCAATGGCCGCAGGCGCGGCCACCGTCGTCGGCCTGGTAGCAGCTCACCGTGGCCGAGAAATCCACGCCCAGGCGCTGACCCTCGCGCGCGATGTCGGCCTTGCTCATACGCATCAGCGGTGCATGGATACGGATGCCGGCGCCTTCCACGCCGGCCTTGGTAGCGACGTTGGCCAGCTTCTCGAAGGCCTCGATGAAGGCGGGGCGGCAATCCGGGTAGCCCGAGTAGTCGACCGCGTTGACGCCGCACCAGATGTCGCTGGAGCCGAGCACCTCGGCCCAGCCCAGCGCGATCGACAGCATGATAGTGTTGCGCGCCGGTACGTAGGTCACCGGGATGTTGCCGCCGTCGGCAGAGTCCAGCGGCACGTCGATGTCGGCGGTCAGCGCGGAGCCGCCGATGCTGCGCAGGTCGACGCCGACGGTCTTGTGCTCGACCGCGCCGAGCATCCTCGCCACGCGGTCGGATGCGTCCAGCTCCGAGCGGTGGCGCTGGCCGTAGGCCACGCTCAGCGCGTGCACCTGATAACCCTGTTCGCGCGCCAGCGCGATGGTGACGGCCGAATCCATGCCGCCGGAGACGAGCACGACGGCCTTGCGGGGAGAATGGTCAGACATGGTTTGCATCCACACGGGTACGGCCGGTCACCGGCCGGAAGGCGCCGTCGGCGACACCGGCCGGCGCGCGGATTTTCCTGTCGCTCGCGGCAACATGCACTGGTTACCTTCCCGCTGCGTCGTTCCACAACAGCTTGTGCAGCTGCAGCTGGAAGCGCACGGGCAGCTTGTCGGCGATGATCCACTCGGCCAGATCATGCGGCTCCACCGCACCATGTACCGGCGAGAACAGCACCATGCAGCGATCCGCCAGCACATGCCCGGCCAGCATCGCGCGTGCCCATTCGTAGTCGGCACGACTGGCGATGACGATCTTGATCTGGTCGTGCGGCAGCAGGTGGTCGAGGTTCGACCACAGGTTGCGGCCGCTCTCGCCCGAATCCGGCGCCTTCAGGTCCATCACCTTGCGCACGCGCGGATCGACCGCGGAGACATCCAGCGCGCCGGAGGTTTCGAGCGACACCTCGTAGCCGGCATCACACAACTTGCGCAGCAGGATCAGGCAGCGCTTCTGCGCCAGCGGCTCGCCGCCGGTCACGCAGACGTGTTTCGCGCCGTGCGTGGCGACCTCGGCGAGGATATCGTCGATCGCATGCCAGTTGCCGCCGTAGAACGAATATTCGGTATCGCACCAGACGCAGCGCAAGGGGCAGCCGGTGAGGCGCACGAACACGGTGCGCCAGCCGATCGCGTCGGCCTCGCCCTGGATCGAGTGGAAGATCTCGGTGATGCGCAAGCGCTCGACCACCGTCGCCGCAGGCGTACCGGACGCCTCGCGCGCGTCATGGCCGCTCATACCGCCCGCCGCTCAGTTGCCCGACTGCAGTTGCAGGCGCTGCAGGCGTTCCTGGGCCAGGCTGGCCACCTTGGTGCCGGGATACTTGGCGGTGACCTGGGTCAGCGTGGTCCTGGCCGCTGCGGTCTGCTTCAGCTCAAGCTGGCTGTAGCCGACCTTGAGCAGCGCATCGGGCGCCTTCTCGCTCTGCGGAAACTGGCTGAGCAGCCGCTGGAACGATTCCAGCGCGACCGGGTAGTTGGTGGTGGCGTAGTAGGATTCGCCGAGCCAGTACAGCGCGTTCGGCGCCAGCGCATGGTTCGGGTATTGCTGGATGAAGCTGCGGAAATCGCGCGACGCCTCGACGTAGTTGCCCGCACGGATCGCCTTGAAGGCCACGTCGTAGGTCGCCTGGGCCGCCGCGGGGTCGGCCGCGCCCGCGCCCTGATTGCCACCCGCCGGAGCCGGCTGTGCCGCGGCAGCCGGCTTGCCGGCCGCCTGGGCTTGTGGGTTGCCGCCTGCTGCCGCTGCGGCGGCGCCGGCACCAGCACCCTCGATGCGTCCCAACCGGGCGTCGAGATCGGTGTATTGGGCCTTGTTCTTGTCCTCGAGCGTCTGCAACTGGTGCTGCAGCTCCTCGATCTGTCCCTGCAGCTGCTGCACCTGTGCCTGCAACTGCTGCATCTGGTTGACCATGCCGGTGCCGGACTGGTCCTTGTTCTGTGCCTGCTGTTCCAGCCGCGCGACGCGATCGGCGAGGCTCAGCCGCGAGTCCTGCGCGAAGGCCGGGAACGCGAACAGCATGGCGGACGCGATTGCGCCCGCCATGCTGAACCTGGCTGCAAAGCTGTTAGCCAGTCGCTTCATCATTACTGCGCCGTGTAGACGATCTCGACGCGGCGGTTCTTGCTCCAGCAATCCTCGTTGTGCTCACGGCACACCGGCTTTTCCTTGCCATAGCTGATCACTTCCAGCTGGCTGGCCTGGCCGCCATTGCCCTGCAGCGCTTCGGAGACGGCGTTGCCGCGACGCTCGCCGAGGCCCAGGTTGTACTCGCGCGAGCCGCGCTCGTCGGCGTTGCCTTCCAGACGGATGTGCGAGGTCGGGCGATCGCGCAGGTACTTGGCGTGGCACGCCATGATCTGCTGGAACTCCGGCTTGATCTCGGTCTTGTCGAAATCGAAGTACACGACGCGCTGACGCAGGCAGGCATCGGTGTCGAGGTCGGCGGGGGTGTACTTGCCGTCAGAGGCGGGAGCCTGGGTCGGGGCGGTCTGCTCCGGAGCCGGCTGCGGTTTGACTTCCTGCTTCTTGGAGCAAGCGGCCGCGCCTACGCAGAGCAGGGCAACCAGGGCGACGCGAACGGTCTTATTCATGGTGACGTTCCTTACGGGTTGAGTTCCGACTAACGATGACGATCGGGGATAACGGGACAGCTGTCGCCGGTTAACCGGCTGTTATTCTGACACTTGAAAGGTCGATTGTGCGTGACTCTGCACGGTCGCCCTGACTGGCTTTCGACGCGGCAAGGCGCCATAGCCGGAAACCGAAACGCGCCTCGCGGCACCGTTCGGGCCCATTCCCTGGGCATCAGGCTGCCGCACTTTCGCGCAGCAGCCTGGAAAATCAGCGTTGCCGGTATGGTCCCCAGGCCGGTTCGCGCACGTCGCCGTCGGAAAGCACGAGGCGCTGGCGAACCATGCCGTCAGCCGATACGGCATACAGCACGCCGCGACGTCCTTCGGTAGCGGCATACAGCAGCATGCTGGCATTCGGTGCAAAACTCGGGGACTCGTCGATCGGGCCCGGCGAGAGGAACCGCACCTGGTCACCCAGGCTGCGATCCATGATGGCGATACGATACACGTTCCCGTTGCCCTGCACCATGGCGATCTGCTTGCCGTCGTAGCTGACGTCAGCATTCAGGTTGCTCTGCCCCTGGAAGCTGATCCGCTGCGGCGTGCCGCCGCTGGCCGGGATCTGGTAGATCTGCGGCCGGCCGGAACGGTCGGAGGTGAAATAGATGCTCTTGCCGTCGGGCGCCCAGACCGGCTCGGTATCGATCGACAGGCTGTTGGTCAGCCGGGTCTCGTGGCGGCTGGCCAGATCCAGCACGAACAGCTCCAGGTTGCCGACGTAGGACAGCGCCACCGCCAGCTTGCTGCCGTCCGGCGACCACGCCGGCGCACCGTTGATGCCCCGGGGGTGGGATTCCACCAGTTGGCGCGAGCCGGTGGTGATGTCCTGCACGTAGATCGACGAATTGCCGCTCTCGAACGAGACGTAGGCGAGCTTGCGGCCGTCCGGCGACCAGGCCGGCGTCAGCAGCGACTCCTTCGAACGCGCCACCACCTGCGGGTTGTAGCCATCGGAGTCGGCCACGATCAGCGAATAGGTGGTGTGGTTGCCCAGGCCCACTGCGGTGATATACGCGATGCGCGTCCAGAACGCGCCCCGCACGCCGGTGATCTTCTCGTAGATGATGTCCGCGATCTGGTGCGCCACGCCACGCAGGTCGCCCGCCGGCGCCGGCGGCATCTGCTGGTGCAGCAGGCTCTGCTGCTTGTTGACGTCCCACAGTTCGTACTCGACCTGCACCATGCCGTTGCCGGCCTCGGTGATGTTGCCGACCACGATGTAGTCCTGCTTCAGCAGGCGCCAGGTGGCGAACTTGATGTCCGAACCCTTGGACGGGAACTCCACGATGTCGCTCTTGGCCAGCGAGCGGAACTTGCCGGAGCGGTTGAAATCGTTGCGCATCACGTCGGCGACGTCGGTCGACAGCGGCGCGCCGCCGGCCTGCGCGAACGGCACCACCACGATCGGGGTGGCGGTCTTGACGCCGCCGACGATGTCGACGTTCAGCGACTGGGCGGTGGCCGGCCCGGCGAACAACGCCACCGCGGCCAGCAGGATGACGGCAAGGCTTGAGCTGAATTTGCGCATGGTCTTGATCATTGCGGCCTGAAAGTGAAGGTGAGGTTGCGCTGGAACACGCTTTCGAAACCCTTGTACGGCAAGGTCTTGGTGCGCAATACCGCATTTTCGACCGAACGCCGGCCGGCGTCGTCGTACGGACAGCTGGAATCGACGGTAGCGCTCATGACGTCACCACCGGGCGATTGCACGATGTGCACCTGGCACGGAACAGTCGGTATGTTATCCGGCCTTAACCAGTTCGGCGTGACCGCATTCTGAATGGCCGCTGCATATTCGTCGGCGAGGTTGCTGTTCTGGCTGTTGTTGCCGGTCTGGCGCTGCGCCGCGTTGGGCAGGTCGGGGGCACCGTTGTCCTGGGCGTTCTTCAGATCCTCCATCTGCTGCTTGGCCTGCCTGGCCTTGCTGTCGAGCTTGCGCGTCTGCTGCGCCGCCGCATCCATCTTCGCCAGCAGGTCGTCGATCTGCTTCTGCTTTTCCTGCTTCTGCTTGACCGCCTGCGCATCCAGCTCGGCCTGCCGCTGACGCTGCTTCTCCTCCTGCAGCTGCTTCGCTTCCTCGGCCTTCAGCGCAGCCTCCTCCACCACCCGCTCCTGGTCCTTGAGGTCCGGCTGCTTGGGCGGCGGCGGCAGGGTCTTCACCTCCGGCGCCTCGATCTTGGGCGGCGTCGGCGGGGGTACCGTCGGTGGCGGCGGCGTCGAATCGGGTACCGGCTTGACCTTCACCGCCTTCGGCGGCGGGCTGCCGGTGGGGCCGATCAGGGTGGCCTCGATCACCTGCCCCTGCAGTTCCAGCGGCTTCGAGCAGGTGATCGGGTTCATCCACGCCGGCAGGTGCAGCGCGTCGAACACGCTCTCGTAGGTCGAGCACGGCAGCACCGCGAGGAACAGGAACCCCACGATGCCGATGTGCAGGATGGCGGAAAGTACGACCGCCCTCGGCGTCGCCTTACTTTCGTCCATCGGAGGTGCTCTTGCCCTGGCCGGCCGGTTCGCCTGGCTGGCCCATCAGGCCGACCTTGGCCACGCCAGCCTGCTGCAGGTCGGCCAGCACCTTGAACACGCCGCCGTAGCTGCCGCGCTCGTCACCGCCCACCAGCACGCTGACCTCGGGATTTTCGCGCACGAAGGCGCCCACCTTGAGCTTGAGCGCGTCCTCGTCGACCAGCTCCTTCTTCGCCCCGCTCAGGGTCAGGTAGAGCTGGCCGTCCTGCAGCACCGAGACCAGCACCGGATCCTTCTTCTGCTGCAGCGATTTGGCGTTGGCCTGCGGCAGCTGCACGTCGACGCTGGAGTTCATCATCGGCGTGGTGACCATGAAGATGATCAGCAGCACCAGCATCACGTCGATGTACGGCACCACGTTGATTTCGGATTTGAGCTTGTAGCGCCGCTGGCGCCCGGAGGTTCGCATGGCTGCTCTCCGCTCAGGCGACGTCGTCGGTCTGGATCTGCCGCTGCAGCACCGAGGAGAACTCTTCCTGGAACACGTCGTAGCGCGAGGCGATGCGCTCGACCTTGGTGGCGTAGCGGTTGTACGCCCACTGCGCCGGGATCGCCGCGAACAGGCCCATCGCGGTGGCGATCAGTGCCTCGGAGATGTGCGGCGCGACCACCGCGATGGTCACGTCCTTCATCTCGCCCAGGCCCTGAAACGCACCCATGATGCCCCACACCGTGCCGAACAGGCCCACGTACGGGCTGATCGAGCCGACGTTGGCGAGGAATTCCAGGTTGCGCTCGAGCAGGCCGATCTCGCGCGTGCCAGCCACCTGCATGGCGCGCTCGGAGCCCTCGATGACGCTGCGCGTGTCGTGGGTCTTGCGTTGCCGCTGGCGGGCGAATTCGCGGAAGCCTGACTCGAAGATGTTCTCGATGCCGCCGGTGCCGCCGTTGCGGTTGCTGACCTCGCGGAACAGCTGGGCCAGGTCGCCGCCGGACCAGAAGCGCTCCTCGAATTCCTCGGCGTTCTCCATCGCCGCCTTGGTCTGCGAATACTTGCGGATGATGATCACCCAGGACAGGAACGAGAACACCAGCAGCACCAGCAGCACCAGTTTCACTGGCAGGCTCGAATCCGCGATCAGCGTGAAAATGTTCAGTCCACCGTTCATTGCCTGCAGGTTCTCCGCCAGTCGAATTGGGTTGTCTTAAGGTGCGTGTTGCGGGATCAGATCGGCCGGAATCGGCGCCGGCCGCATGCGCTGGAGATCGACGCAGGCCACCCGGACGCTTGCGCGGATCAGGCAGCTGCCGTCGTTCTTCGTGATCGTCTGGGTGAACAGGATACTGGCTGCGCGCCGTTCTTTGACTTCGACCGTTACCGACAGTTCATCATCCAGCAGGGCGGGTCCGAGGAAGTCGATGTGCATGTCGCGCACCATGAAGGCCAGCCCGGTGGCCTGCTTGAATGCCATCTGGTCGACGCCGAGCGCGCGCAACCACTCGCTGCGGGCGCGCTCCATGAAACGCAGGTAGCCGGCGTGGTAGACCACACCGCCGGCGTCGGTGTCTTCCCAGTAGACCCGCACTTTCCAGTGGAAGGGCGGCTTCGGGGCAGCTTCAGGCATCGTCGGTTCCGGCGTCGAACAGGTCGGCGGGCTGCGCCTGCCGCCGCGGCGGGGTCAGCCCCAGGTGGCGCCAGCCCCTGGCGCTGACCATGCGGCCGCGGGCGGTGCGGATCAGGTAGCCCTGCTGGATCAGGTACGGCTCGACCACGTCCTCCAGCGTGCCGCGGTCCTCGCTGAGCGCAGCGGCCAGCGACTCCACCCCGACCGGACCGCCGTCGAAGTTCTCGATGATCAGGCCGAGCAGGCGCCGATCCAGTTCGTCGAAACCCTGCGGGTCGATCTTCAGCATGTCCAGCGCGGCCTGTGCCGCGGCCAGGGTGATTTCGCCGCCGGCGCGCACCTCGGCGTAGTCGCGCACCCGGCGCAGCAGGCGGTTGGCGATGCGCGGCGTGCCGCGCGAGCGGCGGGCGATCTCCTGCGCCCCTTCCGGCGCACAGGCAATGCCCAGGATGCGCGCGGCACGACGCACGATCGCGGTGAGCTCGTCAGCGGTATAGAACTCCAGCCGCTGCACGATGCCGAAGCGGTCGCGCAGCGGTGCGGTGAGCATGCCGGCGCGGGTGGTGGCGCCGATCAGGGTGAACGGCGGCAGATCCAGCTTGATCGAGCGCGCGGCGGGGCCCTCGCCGATCATGATGTCGATCTGGAAATCCTCCATCGCCGGGTACAGCACTTCCTCGACCAGCGGCGACAGGCGATGGATCTCGTCGACGAACAGCACGTCGTTCGCCTCCAGGTTGGTCAGCAGCGCGGCCAGGTCGCCGGCGCGTTCCAGCACCGGGCCGGAGGTGGAGCGCAGGTTGACGCCCAGTTCGTTCGCGATCACGTGGCTGAGCGTGGTCTTGCCCAGACCCGGCGGCCCGAACACCAGCACGTGGTCCAGCGCCCCGCCCCGCTTGCGGGCGGCCTCGATGTAGATCGACAGCTGCTCGCGCACCGCCTGCTGGCCCAGGTACTCATCCAACCGCTTCGGCCGGATGGTGGCTTCCAGCGCCTCGTCGTCGAGCTGGGCGGCGGCGGTGATGATGCGGTGGTCGGTCATGAGGGGATTATGACGGCTTGGACGCTTGATTGGGGCTGAAATCGACAGCAGGAGCGCCCGTGCCCATGAGTCAAAGAAGTGCTTTCCTGCACTTCTTTGGCTCGCCCCGGTCGGGCTTCGCCCGACCGGGGCTCCGCAGGCCGATCGCGTCCGCGACCGGCCTGCGTGCGGCCCATCCGTGGGCCGCGGTGGAGATCTGATCCGCTGCGCGGATCAGATCTCCACCTGCGCGCCCAGCTCGATCAGCCGGTTGCCGGGGATCTGGAAGAACGCGGTGGCCGGCAGCGCGTTGCGTGCCATGAATGCGAACAGCTTGTCGCGCCACAGCGCCATGCCGGGACGGCGGGCGTCGGCCACGATGGTCTCGCGCGACAGGAAGAAAGTGGTATCCATCATGTCGAAACCGAGGCCCTCACGCGAACACTGCGACAGGGCCAGCGGGATGTTCGGATCCTCGGCGAAACCGAAGCGCAGCTCCAGCCCGAAGAAGTTGCCGCCCATCGGGGTGATCTCGATGCGCTCATGGACCTCGGCCACCGGGGTTTCCAGCGTCTCCACCGTCAGCAACACGTTGCGCTCGTGCAGCACCTTGTTGTGCTTGAGGTTGTGCAGCAGCGCATGCGGCACGGCGTGCTGGTTCGCGGTGAGGAAGATCGCCGTGCCCGGCACGCGCAGCGGCGGGTGCTCGGCGATGTTCTCGATGAACGGCGCCAGCGCCAGGCCGCCCTGCTTGATCTCGCGCATCACCAGTTCGCGGCCGCGGCGCCAGGTGGTCATCACGCTGAACAGCACCACGCCCAGCACCAGCGGGAACCAGCCGCCGTGCGCCACCTTCAGCAGGTTGGCGCCGAAGAACGAGAGGTCGATGATCAGGAACAGCACGCCGACCAGCGCCACCGTGAACCAGCTCCAGTGCCAGCGCTTGCGCGCCACCACCAGCGCCAGCGCCGTGGTCACGGTCATCGTGCCGGTCACCGCGATGCCGTAGGCCGCGCCAAGGTTGTCGGAGCTGCGGAAGCCGAGCACCGCCAGGATCACCAGCACCATCAGCATGCGGTTGACCCACGGTACAAATATTTGCCCGGACATCTCGCGCGAGGTGTGCACCACCGCCAGCCGCGGCGAGTAGCCCAGCGTCATCGCCTCGCGGGTCATCGAGAAGGCGCCGGAGATCACCGCCTGCGACGCGATCACCGCGGCCGCAGCGGCGAGCACGATCATCGGGTACAGCAGTGGCTCGGGCACCAGCAGGTAGAACGGACTCTCGATCGCGCGCGGATTGCCCAGCAGCAGCGCGCCCTGGCCGAAGTAGTTCAGCAGCAGCGCCGGCAGCACGAAGAAGAACCAGGCCATCCGGATCGGCTTCTTGCCGAAATGGCCCATGTCGGCGTACAGCGCCTCGGCGCCGGTCAGCGCCAGCACCACGCCGCCGAGCGCGATGAACGAGGTGTTGCCATGGTTGATGAAGAAGCGTATCGCGTGCAGCGGGTTGACCGCGTACAGCACCTGCGGATTAATGATGATCTGGCGCACGCCAAGCACCGCCAGCACCACGAACCACAGCGCCATCACCGGGGCGAATGCCCTCCCCACGCTATGCGTGCCATGCCGCTGCACGGCGAACATGACCAGCAGGATCGCCAGCGCGATCCACACCACGTACTTGTCCAGCCCCGGCGCGGCGACGCCGAGGCCCTCGACCGCGCCAAGCACCGAAATCGCCGGGGTGATCACGCCGTCACCGTAGAACAGCGCGGCGCCGAAGATGCCGAAGCCGGCCAGCACCCAGCGCGCGCGCGCCGAGCCGCTCATCGAGCGCTGCGCCAGCGCCATCAGCGCCATGATGCCGCCCTCGCCCTTGTTGTCCGCGCGCATCACGAAGGTGACGTATTTCAGCGACACCACCACGATCAGCGCCCAGAACACCAGCGACAGCACGCCCAGCACCGCCGACGGCGTCGGCGTCATGCCGTGCGTGCCCAGGGTTTCCTTCATGGTGTACAGCGGACTGGTGCCGATATCGCCGAACACCACGCCGATCGCGCCGAGCGCCAGCGCCCGCAATCGGCGCCGGTTCTCCGCGGGGGTGAGGGATTGAACAGTCTGATGGCTCACGATCAAGCTCCGAGCGCGGCGCGCAGCGCCTTGCGGATGATGGCCTCGGCGCCGTCGCCATCGGCAGCAACCTTCTGCACCAGCCGCGTCACCTCGGCCGGCTTGTAACCCAGCTGCTGCAAGGCCACGGCGGCTTCGCCGGCGGCGTCCAGCGGCGCACCAGCCGTGCGCGGCGCGGCGCCCGGCATGGCGGACAGGCCGTCCACGCGGTCGCGCAGCTCCACCACGATGCGCTCCGCGGTCTTCTTGCCGATGCCGGGGATCTTGGTCAGCGCGACCACGTCGCCGGCCTGCACCAGCCGCGCGAAGTGCTCGGTGGACACGCCGGAGAGCACCGCCAGCGCGATCTTCGCGCCGATCCCGCTGACCTTGAGCAGATTGCGGAACAGCGTGCGCTCGCTCTCGTGCAGAAAGCCGTACAGCGCGACGCTGTCTTCCTTCACGGCGTGATGGGTGAGCAGGACCACTTCCTTGCCGATGCCGGGCAAGTCGTAGATCGTCGACATCGGCGCCTCGACTTCGTAGCCGACGCCCCCCACTTCGACCAGCAGCGACGGCGGCTGCTTGCTTATCAGGATGCCGCGCAAACGTCCGATCACCGGCGGTGTCCCCTTGTCTTCATCATCATCGGCGACGCCTCCAGGCCGTGCGCGGTATGCCGACGCGGGCCAGACTGGCGCGGGTGTGCGCATGGGTCACCGCCACCGCCAGCGCGTCGGCGGCATCGGCCTGCAGCGGCCCCTTGAGGCCGAGCAGCACGCCGATCATGTGCTGTACCTGGGCCTTGTCGCCGCGGCCGCTGCCGACCACGGACTGCTTCACTTCGGTTGCCGCATATTCGTGCACCACGATCCCCTGACTGACCACCGCGCAGATGGCGGCGCCACGCGCCTGCCCGAGCTTCAACGCCGAATCCGGATTGCGCGCCATGAATACGCGCTCGATTCCGCACTCGGCCGGCTGGTGGGTCGCGATGATGTCACACAGTTCGTCAAAGATGCGTTTCAGGCGCAACGGGAACGAGGCCTCACCGGCCACCGCCAGCGCGCCGTGGAACACGTGCACGAGCTTGCCCGCGCCGTCCACGTCGATGATGCCTACGCCGGTGCGCTGGCTACCGGGGTCGATGCCGATGATGCGGGTCATCACGGGTTCGATGCGGAGGCACGCGGCCTGCGGCTTACTCGACAGCCTCGGAGGGCAGCAAGGCGTTGTGCGACACCTCGCTCACGTCGTCCAGCGCGTCGAGCCGCTCAAGCAGGTCCAGCAGCGACTCCAGCGCCTCGGCCGGCACTTCGACGCGGTTGTTCGGGCGCATCACCACGCCGGCGTGCTGCGCGGCCAGGCGCGCGTCGATCAGTGCCTGCTGCACCGTCTCGAAGTTCTCCGGCGAGCACAGCACGATGCTCTCGCCATGCTCGTTGAGCACGTCGTCGGCGCCGGCTTCCAGCGCCGCTTCCAGCACCTTTTCCTCGGCCGCCGCGTCGCCGCCGGTGGCGAACACCAGTTCGCCGCAACGGGTGAACTGGAACGCCACCGAGCCGGAGGTGCCGAGGTTGCCGCCGTGCTTGGCCAGCGCGTGGCGCACGTCGGCCACGGTGCGGGTGGGGTTGTCGGTGAAGCATTCGATGATCAGCGCGATGCCGGCCGGGCCGTAGCCCTCGTAGCGCAGTTCCTGCATGTCGGCGCCGCCATCGGCGCCGGAGCCGCGCTTGATCGCGCGCTCGATGGTGTCCTTGGTCATGTTCGCCGACAGCGCCTTGTCCACTGCCGCGCGCAGGCGCGGGTTGCCGGCCGGATCGGCGACGCCGGCGCGGGTGGCCACCGTGATCTCGCGGATCAGCTTGGTGAACACCTTGGCGCGCTTGGCGTCTTCGGCGTTCTTGCGACCTTCGATGGACGGGCCTCTACCCATGGCGATTCCTGCACGCGGCGATTGGACAAGCCGGCGATTTTACCCGAATTCCACTACCGTGCCGGCCGCCGCCCCCGCCGTGCCGCGACAAGACGCCTCAGTGCGCGGCAGGCGGAAACCGGCCGTGGCGCAGGAATTCCGCCGCGCGCCGGGCCACCTCCGGCGAAAACAGCAGGCCGGTATGGCTGACCTCCACCACGCAATGGTCGGTCAGGCCCGGCAGGCGGGTTTCCGCCACCGCCACGGTGCCGTCGTGCTCGCCCTCGAGATGGCCCAGCACCGCGCCCAGGCCCAGCGGCAGGCGGCCGGCGATCACGCCCACCTCGCGGCTGCCGTCCCAGCGCTCGAAGCCCTGCTCCAGCAGCTCGCGGTTGTGCCCCAGCAAGACTTCGCCGCCCCGCCCCCACGCGGCAAACCCGCGCGCGGCGGCACTCCCCTTCAGTGGCGAACCGAGGCAGACGATGCGCCCTGGCGGCGCTGCACCGCCGAGGCAGACGCGCAGCGCGAGCAGGCCGCCGAGGCTGTGCCCGACCAGGTGCACGGCATCGGCCGCCCCGGCCAGCGCGGCCATCCGCGCCTGCAACCGGTCGAGGATGCGCTGCTGGGTGGCCGCCACGCTGAGGTAGTCGAAGCGATGCACGCGAAAGCCCGCCTCCATCAGCCGGCGGTGCAGCATGGACAGCGCGAAGCCGCGCATCCACAGGCCGTGCAGCAGGATCACATGGTCAGACATGGCGGATCACATCCGACGGGTGGCGAAGAAAACGACAGGCGCGCCCGGCACGGCATCGCCCGGGCGCGGCGGCAGGCTCAGGTGCCTGCCGCCGCGCCATCCAGCACCTGCACGTGCAGCTCCTTCAGCTGCACCGCGGCGATCGGCGACGGCGCATCGGTCATCAGGTCCTGCGCGCTGGTGGTCTTGGGGAAGGCGATCACGTCGCGGATCGACTCGGTGCCGGCCAACAGCGCGGCGATGCGGTCGATGCCGAACGCCAGGCCGCCGTGCGGCGGCGCGCCGAATTTCAGCGCCTTCAGCAGGAAGCCGAACTTCATCTCGGCCTCCTCTGCGCCGATGCCGAGCAGCTCGAACACCGTGCTCTGCATCTCCGGCCGGTGGATGCGGATCGAACCGCCGCCGATCTCGTTGCCGTTCAACACCATGTCGTAGCCGCGGCTGACCGCGTTGTGCGGATCGGCGCGCAGCTGGGCGGCATCATCCACCTTCGGCGCGGTGAACGGATGATGCAGGGCCACGAAGCGCTGTTCCTCGGCGTCGTACTCGAACATCGGGAAGTCGGTGACCCACAGCGGCTTCCAGCTGTCCTCGACCAGGCCGCGGTCCTTGCCGACCTTCAGCCGCAGCGCGCCCATGAAGTCGGTGACGGTTTTCCACGCACCGGCGCCGAAGAACACGATGTCGCCAGTCTGCGCGGCGGTGGCCTTCAGCACGCCGTCCAGCGCCGCGTCGTCGAGGAACTTCGCCACCGGCGAATTGATCCCCTCGCGCCCCTTGGCCAGATCCTCGACCTTGAGCCAGGCCAGCCCCTTCGCGCCGTAACGCGCGGCGTATTCCGCCAGGCCGTCGATGTCCTTGCGCGACAGCGTGCTGCCGCGGGGCACGCGCAGCGCGGCGACGCGGCCGGCAGGGTCGTTGGCCGGCTCGGCGAACACCTTGAACTCGACGTGCTTCAGCGATTCGGCCACGTCGACTAGCTCCAGCGCGATGCGCAGGTCGGGCTTGTCCGAACCGAAGCGGCGCATCGCCTCGGCCCAGGTCATGCGCGGGAACGCGGCGTCGAGCTCGATGCCCTGCACTTCCTTGAACACGTGGCGGATCAGCTCCTCCACGAAATCCTGCACGTCCTTTTCCTCGACGAAGGCGAACTCCAGGTCGAGCTGGGTGAACTCCGGCTGGCGGTCGGCGCGCAGGTCCTCGTCGCGGAAGCAGCGGGCGATCTGGTAGTAACGGTCGAAGCCGGCCACCATCAGGATCTGCTTGAACAGTTGCGGCGACTGCGGCAGCGCGTAGAAATGGCCCGGATGCACGCGGCTGGGCACCAGGTAGTCGCGCGCGCCCTCGGGCGTGGCCTTGGTCAGGATCGGCGTCTCGACATCCTGGAAGCCGCGTGCGTCGAGATAGCGGCGCAGCGCCTGCACCAGCCGGATACGCTTCCTCATCATCGCCTGCATTTCCGGGCGACGCAGGTCGAGGTAGCGGTAGGTCATCCGCAGGTCCTCGTTCGGGTTCTCGTGCAGCGCGAACGGCAGGTCCTTCGCGGCGTTGAGCACCTCGACCGTATCGGCCAGCAACTCGACGGTGCCGGTCTTCAGCTTGTCGTTGACCGACACCCGCGGGCGGATCGTGCCGGTGACGCGCAGGCAGTACTCGTTGCCGATCTCGCCGGCAACGGCGAACGCGGCGGCGTTGTCGCGCTCGACCACCACCTGGGCCAGTCCCTCGTGGTCGCGCAGATCGACGAACGCCACATGGGCCTGCAGGCGGATCTTGTTGACCCAGCCGCACAGAGTGACGGTCCGGCCGATCAGCGACTCGTCGATGAGGCCGCAGTAATGCGTGCGCATGCGTTGGAACTCCGGCGTCGCCGCGGCGACTTCAGGCGTGGAAAAGGCTGCGAAGTTTACCACCGCGGCACAGCGGGCCGCCGCAGCACCGCCGCCGACCGCCCCGGATCCGGGCCTACCAGCGCCGGTCGACCAGGAACTCGCCGCGGCAGCCATGCGCCACCCACACGCCGGCGCGGTTCCAGCCCCAGCTGTAGCCCTCGGTGCAGCGGGCATCGGAAAGCTGCCGCCCCAGCCGTACGCTGCCGTTGCGGCCCACGTCGACCTGGCACATCTGGTACTTCTTCTTGTTGCTGTCGCACTGCAGATCGATCCGGCGATTCCAGCCTGGGCCGGGCCACCAGCCGCCCTCATCTCCGTAGCCACGACCGCGGTCGCGGTCATCGTCGTCGTAACGATCGCCATTGCGGTTGTCGTAACGGTTGTCGTAACGATCGCCATAACCGCCGCGGTCGGCCGGACCGAACAGCCCCCGGCAACCGCGATCGACCCACAGCGTATAGCCATCCATGCCCCAGCTCCGGCCGCGGATGCAGTCGGCTTTCGACTCCTGCTTGTACAGCTCGACGTATGGCCATGGCACGGCGCAGCGCGAGTAATGGCCATCGCTGCTCACGCAACGCACCGGCGCATCCGACTGCGCCCGGACCGGCGGCGCGATCCCGAGCAGGCCGCCCACGAGTCCGGCCATGATGATCCCACCCGCCGATCCGCCGATTGCACCCATCGCCCCGCCTCCTCGATCCCCGCCGGACCCGGCACCACTGCCGGCATCTTCGGGATCAGCATATCCCGCGTCGGAATGCGGGAACCGGCCGAGCGCTCCGCCGGTTCAGCTGGCGCTGTCCCCGGAGCCACCGGGCGCGGGCGCGGCGACCGGTGCGGGCGCCGGAGCAGCCGTGGCGGTGCCGCCGGACTGGCCGCCGTCGCCGGCGAGGTTGTGCTTCTTCTCGCCGTTCTTCTTGAAATCGGTCTCGTACCAGCCGCTGCCGGCCAGTCGGAACGACGGCGCGCTGACCATCCGTCGCAGGTGGGGGGCATCGCAGGCGGGACAGACGACGGGATCGGTATCGGACAACTTCTGCAGGCGGTCGAAGCGATGGCCGCAACTGCCGCATTCGAATTCGTAGATGGGCATGGAAACTCCGGACACGCCGGCCGTCGTGGGCCGGCAACAGGTCATTATCGGGGTGTCCGCGCGGATTTCAACGTGTCCGACGACGCATGGTGGCGCGCGTTGGCGCAGTAGTAGCCTGTGGACCGTGGGCAAACACGACGGTCGCCAGTCCATGCGAAACCTTCGTGCCTGTCCGGGAAAAACACTTTCGACGATTTGTCAATTGGACGTCTATACGTCTATTGACGGGGAAATGCCACACCACTAGTCTGCAGTGATTGCTGCGACGCAGCAGTCGATGAATCCGGAGAGTTACCATGAGCAAACGTTCCAGCCAGACCGTCCTGGCATGGCTTCCTGCTGCGGTGATGCTGGCCCTGGCCGGCAACGTCGCCGCGCAGGAGGCCGCCCAACCCGCGCCGGCCAAGGCCAAGAACCTCAGCGCGGTAATCGTCACCGGCACCCGTTCCGACAGCCGCACCGAAAGCAGTTCGCTGACGCCGATCGACGTGGTCTCGGCCAAAGTGCTGCAGCAGACCGGCACCACCGACCTGCCGACCGCGCTGGCGCGCATCATTCCCTCTCTGAACTTCCCACGCCCCGCGGCCGCCGATACCGCCGACACCCAGCGCCCCGCGCAGTTGCGCGGCCTCTCCCCCGACCAGGTGCTGGTGCTGGTCAACGGCAAGCGCTGGCACCCGGGCGCCATCCTGCTCAACAACGGCGTGATCGGCCGCGGCTCGCAGCCGGTGGATCTCAACACGATCCCGCTGTCGGCCATCGACCACATCGAGGTGCTGCGTGACGGCGCCTCGGCGCAGTACGGCTCCGACGCCATCGCCGGCGTGATCAACGTCATCCTCAAGAAGGGCGCCGCCGGCGGCGAGGTGACGTTGAGCGGCGGCCAGTATTCGGCCGGCGACGGCCGCCAGTGGCAGGGCTCGGCCAACTTCGGCATTCCGCTGAGCGGCGACCGCGGCTGGCTGCGCTTCGCGCTGGAAAGCGGCAACGAGGACCACACCAACCGCGCCGGCCCGGACAACCGCTCGCCGGCATGGGCGGCGCTCGGCGTCAATTTCCGCCAGGGCGATCCCACGGTGCACAGCAACAACCTGTTGCTCAATGCGCAGTACGCCATCGCCCCCGACGTGGAGTTCTACGCCTTCGGCCATTTCGGCAAGCGCAACAGCACCTCGCCCGCGTTCTTCCGCTACGGCACCAACGCGCCGACCCCGAACAACCCGCTCATCGCCGGCGTCTACCCCAACGGCTTCCTGCCGCTGGAAAACGCGGACTCCCGGGATGCATCGCTGGTGGCCGGCCTGCGCGGCACCGTCGACGGCTGGCGCTGGGACGTGAGCGGCAACTACGGCGGCAACCGCGTCCGCTACGAGACGTTCAACAGCCTGAACTACGCCTACCTGCACGACTTCGGCAGCACGCCGACCAGGTTCCGCGACGGCATCCTGAAAGCCAAGCAGCAATCCTTCGACATCGACGTCGCCAAGGATTTCCGTCCCGCCTGGCTGCCCAACCCCCTCACGGTGGCCTTCGGCACCGAGTACCTGCGCCAGACCTACAGCATCGTGGCGGGCGACCTGCCCTCCTGGTACGTGGGCACCTCGGGCAAGTCCGGCGGCGCGCAGGGCTTCGCCGGCTGGCAGCCCGCCAACGCGGTGAACGCCGCCCGTCACGACGTGGCCGAATACCTCGACTTCGAGACCAACCTCACCGACAAGCTCGGCACCTCGCTGGCGGTGCGCCATGAGGACTACTCCGACTTCGGCAGCACCACCTCCGGCGCGCTGTCCGCGCGCTACGACTTCACCGACCGCTTCGCCCTGCGCGGCAGCGCGTCCACCGGCTTCCGTGCGCCATCGCTGGGGCAGGAGTACTTCTCGCAGATCTCGTCGCTGTTCTACGGCGCCGGCGCCCTGCCCGGCCTCCCCGCCGGCATCTACAACCGCGGCCTGGTGCCGGTGGGCAGCCCGATCGCCACCCTGCTGGGCGCCGAAGCGCTGAAGCCGGAGAAGTCGAAGAACTTCACCCTGGGCGCGGTGTGGAACCCGATCGACGCGCTCAACCTGAGCCTGGACCTGTACCAGATCAATATCCGCAACCGCATCGCGCTGTCGGGCGCCATCTCCACCACCACCCCGTCGGTGGTCAGCTACCTGGCGGCCAACGGCATCGGCAACCTCGACTACAGCAGCGTCAGCTACTTCACCAATGCCGCCAACACGCGTACCCGTGGCGTCGACTTCGTGGGCACCTACCTCGCCGACCTGGGCAGCGCCGGCACCCTGACCACCACGCTGAGCGCGAACTACAACCAGAACGAGGTCACCAGCGTCAAACCCAATCCGGCGGTGCTGGGCAACCTCGGCGTCAGCTTCACGCGCCTCAACCGCCAGGACATCAAGGGCTACCTGGCCAACTCCTCGCCGCGCAGCAAGCTGATCCTCGGCGAGCAATACGACATCGGCAACTGGGGCTTCGTCGGCACGTTCACCCGCTACGGGAGCTACACCAGCTACGTGAGCAGCCTGGCCAGCTACAACCCGGCGCGAGGCATCGTCGACCAGACCTTCAGCCCCAAGTGGATCCTCGACCTGGCGGGCAACTACCGCTGGCAGGGCTGGACCTTCACGCTGGGCGCGGACAACGTGCTGAATACCCACCCCGACAAGAACATCCCCAACAACAACAACCACGGCACCCTGCCGTACTCCACCTTCTCGCCGTTCGGCTACAACGGCGCCTACGTCTACGGCAAGGTGGCCTATCGCTGGTAAGCGGCCGCACCGCAAGCCCCCGAAGCCCCGGCCACATGCCGGGGCTTCTTCTTGTGGGCATCGCCGGGCAGATGACGGTCGGGACCGATATTTTCTCTGCCACGCCGCACTCCCATAGACGGATTTCACTGGTGGCGCCAACCGGGCCGGGGGGGGGGGGGGGGGGGGGGGGGGGGGGGGGGGGGGGGGGGGGGGGGGGGGGCGT
>NZ_JBXAGL010000001.1:420591-558712 GCF_058793995.1 Rhodanobacter sp. GW835-FHT13D09
GAGTGTTTCTGTGTGTCCACACCCTGTTCTCTCTTCATTCCCCCCCCCCCCCCCCCCCCCCCCGGCCGCGCGCAAGGGTTGCCTCAACCCTTGCGGAACACCAGGTGGCCGCCTTCGGCAGCGACCTGGACGGTGTCGCCGGACTGGAAGCGTCCCTCGAGGATTTCCCTCGCCAGCGGGTTCTCCAACTGCTGCTGGATCGCCCGCTTCAGCGGCCGCGCCCCGTAGACCGGATCGAAGCCGACGTTGCCGAGCAGGGCCAGCGCGTCGTCGCTGACCGACATCTTCAGCTGGCGCTCGGCCAGGCGCTGCTCCAGGTAGGCCAGCTGGATGCGGGCGATCGCGCGGATCTGCGTCTTGTCCAGCGGGCGGAACACCACGATCTCGTCGAGCCGGTTGATGAACTCCGGGCGGAAGTGCGCCTGCACCACGCCGAGCACCGAGGCCTTCATCTGCATGTACTGCTCTTCGGCGTCGCCGTTGCCTTCGGCCGCGTCCTGGATCATCTGCGAACCGAGGTTCGAGGTCATCACGATCACCGTGTTGCGGAAGTCCACGGTACGGCCCTGGCCGTCGGTGAGGCGGCCGTCGTCGAGCACCTGCAGCAGGATGTTGAACACGTCCGGGTGCGCCTTCTCCACCTCGTCCAGCAGGATCACGCTGTACGGTCGGCGGCGCACCGCCTCGGTGAGGTAGCCGCCCTCCTCGTAGCCGACGTAGCCCGGCGGCGCGCCGACCAGCCGGCTCACCGAGTGCTTCTCCATGAACTCGCTCATGTCGATGCGCACCATCGCGTCGGTGGTGTCGAACATGAACTCGGCCAGCGCCTTGCACAGCTCGGTCTTGCCCACGCCGGTGGGGCCGAGGAACAGGAACGAGCCATTCGGCCGGTTCGGATCGGACAGCCCGGCACGCGAACGGCGGATCGCGTCGGACACCGCGTGCACCGCCTCCTCCTGGCCGACGACCCGCTTGTGCAGCTCCGTTTCCATGTGCAGCAGCTTGTCGCGCTCGCCTTCCAGCATCTTGCTGACCGGGATGCCGGTCCAACGGCTGACCACCTCGGCGATCTCCTCGGCGGTGACCTTGGTCTGCACCAGCTTGAAATCCTGCGTCTCGGCGGCCTGCGCCGCGGCCAGCTGCTTTTCCAGCGCCGGCAGCTTGCCGTACTGGATCTCGCTCATCTTGGCGTAATCCTGCCGGCGCTGGGCGGCGTCGAGTTCCTGCCGCGCCTGTTCGATCTGTTCCTTCACCCTGGTCGCGCCCTGCAGCGCGGCCTTCTCGGATTTCCAGATCTCGTTCAAGTCGGAGAACTCGCGCTCCAGCTTGCCGATGTCGGTTTCCAGGTCGGCCAGGCGCTGCTTCGACTCGCTGTCCTTCTCCTTCTTCAGCATCTCGCGCTGGATCTTCAGCTGGATCAGCCGGCGCTCCAGCCGGTCGAGCTCCTCCGGCTTGGAGTCGATCTCCATGCGGATGCGGCTGGCGGCCTCGTCCATCAGGTCGATCGCCTTGTCCGGCAGCTGGCGGTCGGCGATGTAGCGGTGCGACAGCGTGGCCGCGGCGACGATCGCCGGGTCGGTGATCTCCACCCCGTGGTGCACCGCGTAGCGCTCCTTCAGACCGCGCAGGATCGCGATGGTGTCCTCCACCGACGGCTCGCCCACGAACACCTTCTGGAAGCGGCGCTCCAGCGCTGCGTCCTTCTCGATGTACTTGCGGTACTCGTCCAGCGTGGTGGCGCCGATGCAGTGCAGCTCGCCGCGCGCCAGCGCCGGCTTCAACATGTTGCCGGCGTCCATCGCGCCTTCGGCCTTGCCGGCGCCGACCATGGTGTGCAGCTCGTCGATGAACAGGATGATCTGGCCTTCGTTCTTGGCCAGGTCGTTCAGCACCGCCTTCAGGCGCTCCTCGAATTCGCCGCGGAACTTCGCGCCGGCGATCAGCGCGCCCATGTCCAGCGCCAGCACGCGGCGGTCGCGCAAGCCCTCGGGCACCTCGCCCTTGATGATGCGCTGGGCCAGGCCCTCGACGATCGCGGTCTTGCCCACGCCAGGCTCCCCGATCAGCACCGGGTTGTTCTTGGTCCGCCGCTGCAGCACCTGGATGGTGCGGCGGATCTCCTCGTCGCGGCCGATCACCGGATCGAGCTTGCCCGACTCGGCGCGCGCGGTGAGGTCGATGCAGTATTTCTCCAGCGCCTGGCGCTGCTCCTCGGCGTTCTCGCTCTGCACCTTCTCGCCGCCGCGCAGTTTCTCGATCGCCGCCTCAAGGTTCGCCTTGGTCGCGCCCGCCGCCTTCAGCGCCGCGCCCAGTTCGCCCTTGTCCTCCAGCGCCGCCAGCACGAACAGCTCGCTGGCGATGAACTGGTCGCCGCGCTGCTGCGCCAGCTTGTCGGTGAGGTTGAGCAGCCGGTTGAGGTCGTTGCCCAGGTTGATGTTGCCTTCCTGTCCGCTGACCTTCGGCAGGCGCTCCAGCAGGTCGTTGACACGCTGGGTCAGCAGCGGCACGTTGACCTGGGCCTGGGTCAGCAGCGGCGCGGTCGAGCCGCCCTGCTGGCCGAGCAGCGCCGCCATCAGGTGCACCGGTTCGAGCATGTTGTGGTCGCGCCCCACGGCCAGTGACTGCGCGTCGGCCAGCGCCTGCTGGAAGCGCGAGGTGAGTTTGTCCATCCGCATGAGTAATCCCCCGCAAGAGGTGAAAGGTTCTGGCGGACGATGCCGCCACTGTCCGGCTAAATGCGGACAACGGGGAGCGATTCAAGCAAACGGCGTGACGACGCCGCGTCAAGGGCCGGCCGTGGCTCAGCCGTCGGCCAGCCAGACCAGGCTGGCGAAGCGGCCGCTGCGGGCACCGTCGCGGCGGTAGGAGTAGAAGCGCGCATCGGCCAGCGTGTCGAAACCGCCGCCATGGATGCGCTGGATGCCGGCCGCCTGCAGCCGGCGCCGTGCCAGGGCGGCGAGGTCGCACAGCCAGTGTCCGGCACGGATGGCCGCGAAGCAGTTCGCGGCGCCGGCATCGGATGCCACGAAGGCGCTGCGCACCTCCTCGCCCACCTCGTAGGAAGCCGCGCCGATGCACGGTCCCAGCCAGGCCAGCAGCCGCGCCGGCGGGGTTTCCAGCTGGGTCAGGGTGGCCTCCAGCACGCCGGCGGCCAGCCCGCGCCAACCCGCGTGGGCCGCGCCGATCTCGCTGCCGTCGGCGGCGCAGAACAGCACCGGCAGGCAGTCGGCGGTGAGGATCGACAGCACCGTACCGGGAATGTGCGACACCGCCGCGTCCGCCTGCGGCTCGTCCGCGCTGGGCAGCGGCCCCAGTTGGGCCACGCCGGTACCGTGCACCTGGCGCAGCCAGCGCGGCGCCGACGGCAGGCGCAGTGCCTGCTGCAGCGCGCTGCGGTTGGCTTCGACCACGTCGGCCGAATCGCCGCTGCGAAGCCCCAGGTTGAAACGGTCGAACGGCGGCGCCGAGATGCCCGGCCCCAGGCGGGTAGCGACTGCCGCGTGGACCCGCGACGGGGCCGGCCAGTCGGGGAAGATCCAGGTATCGGTCATTTTCCGGGAATCGGCAGTCGGGGTGGGGAGTCGGCAAGCATCGCATACCCGCCGCCCCGATTCCCGCCTCAGTAGTGGTCCAGACCGTGCTCGGCCAGGTCCGCGCGCAGCGCCTCGATCAGCGCCTGCTGGTCAGCCGGCCGCTTCGCTTCGAACGACAGCGCCTCGCCGGTGGCCGGGTGGACGAACGACAGCTTCTCGGCATGCAGCGCCTGCCGGCGGAAGCCACGCAGGGTGGCAGCCAGTTCCGCGGTGGCGCCCTTCGGCAGCTTCAGGCCACCGCCGTACAGCGGGTCGCCCACCAGCGGGTGGCCGATGTGCGCGAGGTGCACGCGGATCTGGTGGGTGCGGCCGGTTTCCAGCTGGCACTGCAGCAGGCTGTGGGCGCGGAAGCGTTCGCGCAGGCGGTAGTGGGTCACGGCGTGCTTGCCGTCTTCCTCGTCGCGCACCGCCTGGCGCAGGCGGTCGCCCATGCTGCGCCCGATCGGCGCGTCCACCGTGCCGCCGGCCGCCAGCGTGCCCAGCACCACCGCCTCGTACTGGCGCTCCACCTCGTGCCGCGACAGCAGGTCGACCAGCGCGGTGTACGTCGGCAGGGTACGCGCCACCACCATCAGGCCGGAGGTGTCCTTGTCCAGCCGGTGCACGATGCCCGCCCGCGGCAACTCGGCCAGCTTCGGATCGTGATGCAGCAAGGCGTTGAGCAGGGTGCCGGCGGGGTTGCCGGCGCCGGGGTGGACCACCAGCCCGGCCGGCTTGTCCAGCACCAGCAGGTGCCCGTCCTCGTGCACCACGGTCAGCGCGATGGCCTCCGGCGCGCTGGACACCTCGTTTTCCAGCTCCACCTGCAGGCGCACGCGCTCGCCGCCGCGCAGCAACTGTCGCGGTGGCGCCTGCACGCCGTCCAGGGTCACCGCGCCGGACTTGATCCAGCCGCTGAGCCGCGAACGCGAGTAGTCCGGGAACATCTCGGCCAAAGCCTGGTCGAACCTGCGTCCCGCCGCGCCCAGCGGGACTTCCGCCTCGTGCCGGACCGTGGTCATGCCGCCCACCGCGGCCGGCGGCCGGTTTCGGCTATCATGCCTTTTCGCTCAAACATCCGAATTCCTTCCTTATGCGCCCAACGATCGACCTGCCCAAGCTGCCGATGTCCCCGTTGCCTGTCCTGAAAATGCTTGTGGTGCTCATGCTCGCCGTGTCGATCGGTGCGTGCTCGATGTTCAAGTCGAAAGGCGACTCGATCGACACGATGCCGGTGGACGCGCTGTACAACAACGCGCACAACTCGCTGGAAAACGCCGACTACGCCGCCGCCACCAAGGCCTACCAGCGCCTGATCGCGCGCTTCCCTTCGGGTGATTACAACGAACAGGCGCAGCTCGAGCTGGCCTATTCGCAGTACAAGGACAACGAGCCGGATGATGCCCTGTCGACCGTGAACCGCTTCATCAAGACGTATCCGGCCAACAAGCACGTCGATTATGCCTATTACCTGCGCGGCCTGATCAACTTCGACCGCACCAGCACGTTCCTGGAGCGCTACATCCCCCGTTCCACCGTGAACGCGCGCCGCGACCAGGGCTACAACCTGCAGGCATTCGACGATTTCTCCGAGCTGTCGCGCCGCTTCCCGGACAGCGCCTACACGGCGGATGCGCGCCAGCGCATGATCTACCTGCGCAACGTGCTGGCCCAGTATGAAATCAACGTGGCTGAATTCTACCTGCGCAACAAGGCCTATATCGCCTCCGCCAACCGCGCGCAGTACGTGATCGAGCACTACCAGCAGTCTCCGCAGACCGGCGACGCGCTGGCCATCCTCACCCGCAACTACCTGGCTTTGGACCAGAAGACCCTGGCCGACCAGAGCCGCCAGGTGCTGGCGCTGAACTACCCGAACCACCCTTACCTGACCGATCCCAAGTGGCCGCACGCGCCCTCCACGCTGCGCAAGATGGTGCCGTTCTCGGGGCACCACTGAGTTTTACCGATCCATCCGACCACAGGAAAGCCGGCGCACACGCGCCGGCTTTTTCATGGGGATTTCGCAAACTCCGACCCTCGCCCGAAGGGGAAGGGACGAAGGTGGCATCGGGTGCGGCTTCGCTGATGCCGCTGCGCCTCTTCGCTTCGAGGTTCAATGCCAGCCGGAAGTAATCGGATAACGCCGTTCGCGGCCGAACGCACGGGTGGTCACCCTGGGTCCCGGCGCCGACTGGCGGCGCTTGAACTCGTTCAGCAGCACCAGCCGCACCACCCTGCGCACCACGTCGGCCGGGAAGCCCTGCGCCACGATCTCCGCCTGCGACTGCTCGCGCTCGATGAAGCGCTCGAGGATCGCGTCCAGCTCGTCGTACGGCGGCAGTGAATCCTGGTCGGTCTGATTGTCGCGCAACTCGGCCGACGGTGGGCGTTCGATCACTTCGGTCGGGATGGGGGTTTCGGGACGACTGGTCATCCCGATCTCGTTCCGCCAGCGCGCCAGCCGGTACACCGCGGTCTTGTAGACATCCTTCAGCGGCGCATAGGCGCCGCACATGTCGCCGTACAGCGTGGCGTAGCCCACCGCCATCTCGCTCTTGTTGCCGGTCGCCAGCAGCAGCAGGCGATGCTTGTTGGACAGCGCCATCAACATCGTGCCGCGGATGCGCGACTGCAGGTTTTCCTCGGTGGTGTCGGCGCTCTTGCCGGCAAACGCCGGGGTGAGCGCGTCGATGAAGGCCTGGTAGGTCGCCTCGATCGGGATCACGTGGTAGGCCACGCCCAGTCGCTCCGCCTGGGTGCGCGCGCCGTCCAGCGACAGCTGCGAGGTGTAGCGGGTGGGCATCATCACCGCGGTGACCCGCCCGGCGCCGAGCGCATCGACCGCCAGCGCCAGGGTCAGCGCCGAGTCGATGCCGCCGGACAACCCCAGCAACACGCCGCCGAAACCGTTCTTGTCGATGTAGTCGCGGGTGCCGCGCACCAGCGCGGCGTACAGCGTTGCCTCGGGCGTCGGGTCGGCGACGACCGGCCAGTCCTGCGCCGACAGCGTGCGCGTGGCCGGATCGAATTCGGCCCATAGCAGCGCATCGACAAAGGCCGGCGCACGCGCGGCGACCGTGCCGTCGCCGTTCACCAGCAGCGAGCCGCCGTCGTAGACCACCTCGTCCTGGCCACTGACCAGGTTGAGGTAGGCGAGCGCGCAACCGGTTTCGCGCGCCCGCGCCTGCAGCACTGCCTCGCGCCCGGCCTGTTTCGCGCCGTCCCACGGCGAGGCGTTGATCACCAGCAGCAGCTCCGCGCCCTCGGCCGCGGCCTGCGCGGCCGGCTCCGGCTGCCACACGTCCTCACAGATCAGAAACCCCACCCGCACCCCGTCGACCACTGCGGTGGCCGACTCGTGGCCGGGACGGAAATAGCGCTTGTCGTCGAATACGCCATAGTTCGGCAGCGCCTGCTTGTGCGCGGTGCACTCCACCCGGCCATCGCGCAGCAGGCTGGCCGCGTTGAACACCTCGCCTTCGCTGTGCGGATGGCCGACCAGCGCGGCGATGCCGCGGGTGGTCGTCGCCAGCGCGGCCAGCTCGCCGGCGCAGGCGGCCAGGAAGCTGGGCCGCAGCAGCAGGTCTTCCGGCGGGTAGCCGCTGAGGGTCAGCTCGGGGAACGCCACCAGCGCGGCGCCGCCGCTGCGCGCGCGTGCGATCAGTTCACCGGCCTTCGCGGCATTCGCCGCCACCGCACCGACCGGAAAATCGAACTGCGCAAGGGCGAGGCGTAGGGAGGACATACCGACGAATCCGTGTTCCGGGGTAGCTCCCTATGATACCCGAGGCGCCCATGCGCCCCGGGGCGTCAGCCTATACGCCGGACCAGCAACAGCGCCGCCAGCACCAGCATGAGGACGCCGACGCCCACGTCGAACAGCCGCCATGCCACGGGGCTGCGGAACACCGGCAGGAGCACGCGGGCGCCATAGCCCAGCGAAAGGAACCACAGCACGCTGGCCGCGGATGCGCCTGCGGCGAACGCCCAGCGGCCGTCGCCGCCGTACTGGGTGGACAGGCTGCCCAGCAGCACCACGGTGTCGAGGTACACGTGCGGGTTGAGCAGGGTGAAGCCCAGGCAGGCGAGCACCACGCGCCGGCGGCTCGCCGCGGCGGCGCTGGCCGGTTGCAGGCCGCTCTCACCGCGCCAGGCCCGCTGCAGTGCCAGTGCCGCGTAGGCGGCGAGGAACGTCGCGCCGGCGTAACGCAGCCATTGCAGCAGACCGGGATGCTGCTGCACCGCCAGGCCCATGCCCATCACGCCCAGCAGGATCAGGCAGAGGTCCGCCAGGATGCACACCAGCACCACGGCACCGACGTGGTTGCGCTGCAGCCCCTGCCGCAGCACGAAGGCATTCTGCGCGCCGATGGCGACGATCAGGGCCGCACCGCTGCCGAGCCCGGCCAGGCAAGCCGAAGTAGACATGTGGACGCCCTCGGTAAAGACGGCCACTCTGGCGCAAGTCCCTGCATCAGTAAAACTAAATATTCTCAAGCGTGTTCAGTTTTACTAATCTCTCGGGGAGCCGCCGTGGAAGCGTGCCGCGGGACGAAGCGGGATGGATGCCCCGCTCCGCCGGCCCGGCGCGCGGCGGGTGCGTTTCTCCAGACTGGCGGGTGTCCGATGAGCCTCCTCAATCCGCAACTCGCCGCTTTCGCTGCCGTGCTCGACGAGGGCAGCTTCGACGGGGCCGCCCGGCGGCTCTCGCTGACGCCATCGGCGATCTCGCAGCGGATCAAGGCGCTGGAGGATCGCCTGGGCCAGGTGCTGCTCCTGCGCCGCACGCCGTGCACGGCCACGCCCGCCGGCGAGCGGCTGTTGCGCAGCGTGCAGCAGATGCGACTGCTGGAAACCGAAACGCTGCAAGCCTTCCACGTGGAGCCGGCCAGCACCGGGCCGGCCGCCGTCGCGGTTGCCGTCAATGCCGATTCGCTCGCCACCTGGTTCGTGTCCGTGCTGGCGGACCTGCACGAACAGCACGGGATGCTGTTCGACGTGCGCGTGGAAGACCAGGACCATTCCGCCGACCTGCTGCGCGACGGCTCCGTGCTCGGCGCCGTCACCGCCGTCGCCCGACCGGTGCAGGGCTGCAGCGTGCAGAAGCTGGGCGTGATGCGCTACCTGCCGGTCGCTTCGCCCGCCTTCGTCGAGCGGCACTTCGCGCGCGGCGTCGACGCCGCCTCGCTGGGCCGGTCGCCGATGCTGGTGTTCAACCGCAAGGATGCGCTGCAATGGCGCTTCATCCACGGCGTGACGCGCGCCCGGCTGGCGCCGCCGATGCATTACCTGCCCTCCGCCACAGCCTTCGTGGAAGGCGCAACGCTCGGCATGGGCTGGGCGATGGCGCCGGAGAGCATGCTCGAGCAACCGTTCGCCGCGGGAACGCTCAAGGCGATCGCTCCCGGCCGCTGGCTGGACGTGCCGCTGTACTGGCAGCACTGGTCGATCCGTTCCGCCACGCTGTCGACGGTGACCGCGACGATGCTGCGCGCCGCCCGGCGGAGCCTGCGAAGCCCGCCGCGGGCTTGACCGCGGGGCTGCGGCGGCAAAGAAAAAGGGCCGCATCGCTGCGGCCCCCATCCAATCAGTCGTGCCGACCTGATTACTTTTTCATCAGCTTCGCCAGCGTCCTGCCCAGATCGGCCGGCGACTTCACCGTGGTGACGCCGGCCTTCTCCAGCGCGGCGAACTTCGCCGCGGCGGTACCCTTGCCGCCGGAGATGATCGCGCCGGCGTGGCCCATGCGCTTGCCAGCCGGGGCCGAGGCGCCGGCGATGAACGACACCACCGGCTTGGTCACGTACTCGCCGATGAACTCGGCCGCGTCTTCCTCGGCGCTGCCGCCGATCTCGCCAACCATGATGATGCCCTCGGTCTGCGGGTCGTCCTGGAAGAGCTTGAGACAGTCGATGAAGTTGAGGCCGTTGATCGGGTCGCCGCCGATGCCGATGCAGGTGGACTGGCCCAGGCCCTCGTTGGTGGTCTGGAACACGGCTTCATAGGTCAGCGTGCCGGAACGCGAGACGATGCCGACCTTGCCCGGCTGGTGGATATGGCCCGGCTGGATGCCGATCTTGCACTCGCCCGGGGTGATGATGCCGGGGCAGTTCGGCCCGATCAGGATGGTTTCCGGATGCTGCGCCAGCACGTTCTTCACGCGCAGCATGTCCAGCACCGGGATGCCCTCGGTGATCGCCACGATCACGCGGATGCCGGCGTCGACCGCCTCCAGGATCGAGTCGGCCGCGAACGGCGGCGGCACGAAGATCACCGACGCGTCGGCGCCGGTTTCCAGCACGGCTTCATCGACCGAGTTGAACACCGGCAGGCCGATGTGCTCGGAGCCGCCCTTGCCCGGGGTGACGCCGCCGACGACCTTGGTGCCGTAGTCGAGGCACTGCTGTGCGTGGAAGGTGCCCTGCTGGCCGGTGAAGCCCTGCACGATCACCTTGGTGTTTTTGTTGACGAGAACTGACATGACTTAGTAACTCCTCACTTCGCGGCTGCCACGGCTTTCTGCGCCGCGTCGTTGAGATCGTCCGCCGGCGTGATCGCCAGGCCGGAGTTGGCCAGCAGTTCGCGGCCCTGATCGACATTGGTGCCCTGCAGGCGCACCACCACGGGAATCTTCAGCCCGACTTCCTTCACCGCCGCGATGATGCCCTCGGCAATCAGGTCGCAACGGACGATGCCGCCGAAGATGTTGACCAGGATGCAGCGCACCTTGTCGGAGGACAGGATCAGCTTGAACGCCTCGGTGACGCGCTCCTTGGTGGCGCCGCCGCCCACGTCGAGGAAGTTGGCCGGCTCGCCGCCCGCCAGCTTGATCACGTCCATGGTGGCCATGGCCAGGCCGGCGCCGTTGACCATGCAGCCGATCGAGCCGTCCATCGTCACGTAGTTGAGGTTGTTCTGCACCGCGGCCGCCTCGGCGGCGTCTTCCTGGGTGAGGTCGCGCATCGCGGCCAGGTCGGGGTGGCGGAACTCGGCGTTGTCGTCGGAGTTCACCTTGCCGTCCAGCGCGGCAAGGTTGCCGTCGGCGAGGATCGCCAGCGGGTTCAGCTCGACCAGCGACAGATCCTTCTCGTTGAACAGCTTGTACAGGCCCAGCATGATCTTCGTCAGCTGGTTGACCTGTTTCGCGTTGAGGTCCATCGCGAAGCCGAGCTGGCGGCACTGGTAGGGCTGCAGACCTTCGACGAAGTCCACCACGATGGTGTGGATGTCCTCGGGGGTGTCCTTAGCCACCTGCTCGATGTCCACGCCGCCGTGCTTGGAGGCGATGAACGAGACGGCCCTGGAATCGCGGTCCACCAGCACCGACAGGTACAGCTCCTTGGCGATGTCGGTGGCATCGGTGACCAGCACCAGGTTCACCGGCAGTGCGCGGCCGGCCGACTGGTAGGTCTCCATGCGCGTGCCGAGCATGCCCTTGGCGGCAGCGCGGACGTCGTCAAAACTCCTGCAGAACTTCACGCCGCCGGCCTTGCCGCGGCCGCCGGCGTGGATCTGCGCCTTGACCATCCATTGCGTGCCGCCAAGCGCCTTGGCGGCATCGACGGCGGCGTCGGGGGAGTTGGCGATCTTGCCCGGAGGCACGGCAATGCCGTACTGCGCGAACAGTTCTTTGGCCTGGTATTCGTGGAAATTCATTCGATACCTCGAGCGAACGGGAAACGGGTGACGGCCGCACGCGGACACAGCAGCGTGGGTCAGGAAGTCGGACAGCCGATGAAAGCGCCGCCGGGGTGCATGCGCCTGCCACACAACCGGCAAAACCTGCGCAACATGGCCGCCCATTTTCGCGGAAGCGGACGCCGATGGAAAGTGTCGCCTGCCCGGCAGCCCGCACGGCGCGGTTTCATGCGCTTTCGACCGCCCCGCACGGGGCCGGCCGGCCCGTCTATACTCGCCGTGAACCGTCGGGGACGCTCCAAATCCATCCAATACAGGCGGCATGATGTCCAGCACACCCTCTCCAGCCAGCGCGCGCGCGGGTACCGCGGCGATCCGCCACGAGCTGTCGTTCCTCAATGCGTTCCGGTTGGTGCAGGCGCTGGTCTACGTCGGCCTGGCCTTCAGCCCCCCGGGCCTGGGCTGGCCGGTGCTGGCCATGCCCAACTTCGCCCGCGGCATGGCCATGCTGTACGTGGTATTCGCGCTGGTCATGCTGCTGTTCAACCGGCGCAGCATGCCGTACGCGCGGGTGGTGGTGGCCGCGAGCCTGGCCGTGGACATTACCGCCGCGGTGCTGGCGATCATCGCCATGCACGATGCGCGCATCGGCATCGCGATGATGCTGGCGGTGAACCTCAGTGCCGGCGCGCTGATCCTGCCGCTGCGGCTGTCCAGCTTCTTCGCCGCGCTGGCCACGCTGGGCGTGCTCGGGCATACCTTCTTCAGCAAGTCGGCCCAGAGCCCCGGCGACCGCGACCTGCTCGAGGCCGCGCTGTTCGGCCTCGCCTATTTCGCCACCACCACGCTGTGCCACGTGCTGGGCCGGCAGCTGCGCGCCACCGAGGCGCTGGCCGAGCAGCGCAGCACCGACCTGGCCAACCTGGCCCAGGTCAACGAGCTGATCATCCGCCGCATGAAAACCGGCGTGCTGCTGGTGGACGACGCCAACCGCATCCACCAGATCAACGAGTCGGCCTGGATGCTGCTGGGCAACCCCGGCGCCGACCAGCGCGACCTCGGCCAGCTCGCGCCGGAACTGTCGCGCCGGCTGTACCACTGGATGACCTCGGGCAAGCTGGACGAGACCGCCACCCAGCTTGCCGACGGCGTGCCCGAGGTGGTGCCGCGCTTCACCCGGCTGGCGCCGAACGACGACTCGCACGTGTTGATCTTCCTCGACGACACCTCGCTGCTGTCGCGCCGCGCCGAGGAACTCACGCTGACCTCGCTGGGCCGGCTGTCCGCCTCGATCGCGCACGAGATCCGCAATCCGCTGGCGGCGATCCGCTACTCGGCGCAACTGCTCGCCGAGTCCCGCAGCATGGACGCCACCGACCAGCGCATGGTCGAGATCATCAACAACCACTGCATACGGCTCAACGAGATCATCGAGAACATCCTGCAGCTGTCGCGGCGCGAACGCTCGCGCCCGGAGACGCTTGATCTCGGCCACTGGGCGAATAACTTCGTCGAGGAATACCGGCAGGGCAACGACCTTGGCGCCGACTCGCTGCGCGCGATCGCCAGCAGTGGCAGCCCGGTGGCCGCGGTGGCCGATCCGCAGCAGTTGCAGCAGGTGGTGTGGAACCTGGTGCAGAACGCGCTGCGCTACGGCCGCCTGCCCGGCGAACCGGCGCGGGTGATGGTGGTCAGCCGCCAGGGCGAGCACGGCGTGCCGATCCTGGAGGTGATCGACCGCGGCCCCGGCATCGCGCCGAAGGTGGCCGCGCAGATCTTCGAGCCGTTCTACACCACCCACGAGTACGGCACCGGCCTGGGCCTGTACCTGGCCCGGCAGATGAGCGAGGCCAACCAGGCCGCACTGGAGTACGTGCGCGTGGCCGGCGGCGGCAGCTGCTTCCGGCTGGTGCTGACGCCGCCGGCGCGCAGCCCGGCCGAGACCGCCGAGACCGCCGAAGCTGCCGCGCACTGAACGCCGGCGCTCAGGTCGAGCGCAGGATCAGGCTGACCGGCAGGGATTCCGAACTGGCCGGTTCGCCCTCGATCAGCGCCAGCACCTTGCGCGCCAGCAGCATGCCGCCTTCCTGCCAGTCCTGCCGCACCGAGCTCAACGGCGGCAGGAAGCTGGCGCCGAGCGGCATGTCGTCATAGCCCACCACCGACACGTCGGCCGGCACCGAGCGCCCCAGGTCCAGCGTGGCGCGGATCGCGCCCATCGCGAGCAGGTCGTTGCAGGCGAAGATCGCGTCGAAGCCGACCTTGCGCTGGTGCAGCGAGTGCACCGCATCCATGCCCGAGTCCACGGTGAACTCGTCGCGCCGCATCAGCAGCGGCTTGATCCCGCGCACCGCCAGCGCATCGATGAAGCCGTTCAAGCGTTCGAAGATTTCCGGGTGGCTGGGATTGCCGATGAACACCGGCCGGTGCCGGCCCAGCGCAATGAAGTGCCGTGCCACCATCGCGCCACCGAGGCGGTTGTCGCTGCCCACCACCACGTGCGTGTCGCTGGCTGACTGCGCGCCCCACACCACCATCGGCAGGCTCAGCTTGTCGAACCGGCGCACCGCGTCCTGGTGCGCACCCTGGCCCAGCAGGATCAGCCCGTCCGCGGCCTGCACCGCCGCCGCGCTGGCGCCCTGGCGGGTGGTCAACAGCACGCTGTAGCCGGCCGCGGTCAGTTCCTGCGAAATGCCGCCCAGCAGCACCAGCGGATACGGGTCGAACATGGTGCGGTCGGTGGACGGCTTCATCTCCACGATCACCGCCACGGTATGGCTGCTGCGCAGGCGCAGATTGCGCGCGCTGATGTTGAGCTTGTAGCCGTGTTCGCGCGCCAGCGCCTGGATCCGCTCGCGGGTTTCCGGATTGACCAGCGGGCTGTCGCCCAGCGCCCGCGAGACGGTGATCTTGGATACCCCGGCCAGTTGCGCCAGGTCGGCCATGGTCGGGCCGCCCGACGCGTGCCTGCGCGTGCCCTTCTTGCTCAACTGTACGCTTCCCTGTTGATCTGGCCGAGCCGCTGCCGCGGCACCGCCGGGCTGCAGCGATGGCGGCTACCGGCGCCAGCAGTGTGTCGACATTCGCCCTGCCGATGCAAGCGCGCCCCGCGCAGGGGCCAGCGGCGCGCCGATGCGAGCGGAAAGCACGTATCCATGCCCTCTCCTTATCATCGCGAAACCATCCCGGCAAGTCTGCAGCATCAAATGTTATCGGTATCTTGATACCGATAACATTTGATGCCAAGCTCCCTCCGGCCGGGTGCTGGACGGCCCATGCATGAAAAAGGGGAGACTTACCGTGGATCACCAGATGACCGCTGCAGCGAGTCCGGATGCCCGGATGCCTGAAAGGCAGGCCGTGGGCGACCCGTGGCTGCTGGTCCGCCACGGCACCGACCCGGCCGGCTTCGCCCGGGACGAAAGCCTGTTCGCCCTCGCCAACGGCACGCTCGGCGTGCGCGGCAACCTGGAGGAAGCCGACAGCGCCAGCCAGGCCACCCTGCTGTCCGGGGTATGGGAACGCACCCCGATCGAATACCACGAGCGTTTCCCCGGCTTCGCCAGCCATACCGACACGCGCATCCCGGTCGCCGACGCCACCCACATCCGGCTGCGCCTGGGCGACACCCCGGTGCGGCTGGACCAGGGCGAATGGCTGCAGTTCGAGCGCACCCTCGACCTGCGCCACGGCTGCTACCGGCGGCGGCTGCGCTGGCGCTCGCCGCAAGGCGCCACGCTGGAGATCGAGGCCGAGCGCCTGGTCAGCCTGGCGGAGGCCGGGCTGCTGGCGATCCGCTACCGCGTGCGTTCGATCGACTACCGCGGCCCGGTCACGCTGGAGTCGTCGATCGGCTGCGGCCGCGAGGCCGCCGGCCAGGGCGACGACCCGCGCATCGGCAGCCGCCTCGCGGGCGGCCTCACCACCTGGGCCGCGCAGGCGGACGAGGCCTCGGCCTGGGTCGGCCAGCAGACCACCCACAGCGGCATCCGGCTGGCCTGCATGCAGCGCCACGAACAGGTCGCCGGCCTCGCCTTCCGCGACGCCGGCCGGACCGCCGATGGCGTGATGCAGGCTTATACCGGCACGCTCGCGCCGGGCCAGGCCGTCGGCTTGGACAAGTATGTCGCCTACGCCTTTGCCGAGCCATTCGCCACGGATGCCGCGGACGCCCTGCCGGCCCGGGCCGAGGCCATCCTTGCCGCGGCGATCGCGCTCGGCTACCCGGCCCTGCTCGAACGGCAGGCGCAGGTGCTGGCGGGATTCTGGGCGCAGACCGACCTGGCCATCGCCGGCGACCCGGCGACCGAGCAGGCGCTGCGCCTCAACCTGTTCCACCTGTTCCAGTCCAGCGGCCGCGACGGCCGCAGCAGCACCGCCGCCAAGGGGCTCACCGGCGAGGGCTACGAAGGCCACTACTTCTGGGACGCCGAAGCCTTCATGCTGCCGGCGCTGGTCACCCTGGCGCCGGAGCTGGCGCGAGCCATGCTGGCGTACCGCCACCGCACGCTGGACCACGCGCGCCGGCACGCGCGCGAACTCGACCACCGGCGCGGCGCGCTGTACGCCTGGCGCACGATCAGCGGCGACGAATGCTCCGCGTACTTCCCGGGCGGCTCGGCGCAGTACCACATCAACGCCGCGGTGGCGTGGGCCGTCCGCCTCTACGTCGACGCCAGCGGCGACCAGGCGTTCCTGCTCGAAGGCGGCGCCGAGATGATCTTCGAGACCGCGCGGATCTGGCTGCAGGTCGGCCACTTCAATCCGCGCCGCGGCGGCGCGTTCTGCATCCACGAGGTCACCGGCCCGGACGAGTACTCCGCCCTGGTCGACAACAACCACTACACCAACCGCATGGCGCAGCGGCACCTGCGCGACGCGGCCGCCACCGCCGAATGGATGGCGCTGAGCCACCCGGCCGACTATGCCGCGCTGGCCGCGCGGATCGGCCTCGAGGCCGACGAGCCGGCGCAATGGCAGGCCGCGGCGCAGGCGATGTACCTGCCGGTGGATGCCGCGCTGGGCATCTTCCCGCAGGACGACGGCTTCCTCGACAAGCCGCGGCTGCCCGCCGCGCTCGCCACCACGCCGGACAAGCGCCCGCTGCTGCTGCGCATGCATCCGCTGAGCATCTACCGCCACCAGGTGTGCAAGCAGGCCGACGCGCTGCTCGCCCTGATGCTGGCCGGCGAGCAGGTCGACTTGGCCGCCAAGCGGCGCAACTTCGACTACTACGAAAGCGTCACCGTGCACGACTCCACCCTGTCCGCCTCCACCTTCGCGGTGATCGCGGCCGAGGTGGGCCATGCCGACAAGGCATTCCATTATTTCCTCGACACCTTGCGGGTCGACCTGGACGACCTGCACGGCAACGCGGCGCACGGCCTGCATATGGCGGCGATGGCCGGCAGCTGGCTGGCGCTGACCTGGGGCTACGGCGGCCTGCGTGTGCACGACGGCCTGCCGGCGCTGGCGCCGCGGCTGCCGGCGGCATGGAAAAGCTACCGCTTCGGCCTGCGCTGGCGCGACGCGCATCTGCGCGTGGAGGTCGACGGCGACGGCGTACGCTACACGCTCATCGAAGGCAGCGCGCTCACCTTCCTGCACGACGGCCTGCCGCAACGTCTGCATCCCGGCCAGCCGTTGCGCCTGCCCTGCGCGGGCTTCGCCGCGCCGCCACCGTTGAAGGCGGTGGTCTTCGATCTCGATGGCGTGCTCGCTGACACCGCCGTGCTGCACCGCGCGGCATGGCAGCAGCTGGCCGACGAGATCGGTGCGCCGCTCGACGAGGCCACCGCCGAACGCATGAAGGGCGTGGATCGCCGCGGTTCGCTGGACATCCTGCTGGAACAGGCGCCGCGCTCCTACAACGAAGCGGAGAAGGAAGCGCTCGCCGCGCGCAAGAATACCCATTACGTCGAGCTGATCGAACGCCTCGGCCCGCAGGACCTGCTGCCTGGCGCGCGCGCCGCGGTGGAGTCCGTGCGCCGCACCGGGCTGAAGACCGCGCTGGCCTCGGCCAGCCGCAACGCGCCGCAGCTGCTGGACCGGCTGGGCATCGCCAGGCTGTTCGACTACGTGGTCGACGCCGGCCGTATCGCCCGCTCCAAGCCCGACCCGGAGATCTTCCTGGCGGCGGCGAGCGGGCTGGGCCTGGCTCCGCAGGAATGCCTCGGCGTGGAAGACGCCGCGGCGGGCATCGCCGCCCTGCGTGCGGCGGGCATGGTGGCGGTCGGTATCGGCCGTGCGCAGGAGCTGGACAGAGCGGATGTGCTGCTGCCGAACATTGCCGCGTTCGACATCAGTCGTTTCATCGCGTGAGCGGCCATTCCGCGCAGCCGGCACGCTGCGTTGCGCGGCAAAAACAATCCAATCCAACTGGTGGGGAGTGACGTAAAATGAAGATCAAGCAGCTGTCCAGACTAAGCCTTCCGGTGGCGATAGCCGCCATCCTGTTCTGCGGCACAGCCATGGCCCAGGACGCCACGCCGGCACAGGCTGCCCAGGCACCGGCGAAAAAGAGTGCCGCCCAGCAGAAGGCCGACGCCGCCAAGGCCAAGACCCTCGAGCAGGTGGTGGTGACCGGCAACACCGCCACCGGCGGCCTGAAGAAGATCGATACCAGCTACTCGGTCACCACCGCCACGGCCGAGCAGATCAAGATGGCCAACCCGAAGAGCACGGCGGACCTGCTGAAGATCTCGCCCGGCATGTGGCCGGAATCCACCGGCGGCCAGACCGGCGCCAACATCGAGATCGCCGGCTTCCCGGGCGGCGGCGACGCGCCCTACTTCTCGACCCAGCTGATGGGCTCGCCGCTGTACGGCATGCCCACCCTGTCGTTCTTCGAGACCACCTCGATCTTCCGCCTCGACGACACCGTCCAGCGCGTGGAGATCCTGCAGGGCGGCCCGTCGGTGGTGTTCGGCGACGGCCAGATCGGCGCCACCGCGAACTTCATGCTGAAGACCGGCACCGACGTGCCCAGCGGCAGCGTCGGCGTCACCTACGGCAGCGAGAACCTGCGCCGGGTCGACGGCTTCCTTGGCTTCCCGCTCGGCAACAACTGGTACGGCAGCGTGGGCGGTTTCTATCGCGATTCCGACGGCGTGCGCGACCCGCAGTTCGCCGCGGACAAGGGCGGCCAGCTCACCGCCACGCTGAGCCACGACAGCGACAACGGCAGCATGACCTTCTACGCGCGCCAGCTCAACGACCGCAACCAGTTCATCACGCCGGTCCCGCTGCTCCAGCACGGCACCGACCAGTTCAGCGCCTACCCCGGCTTCGACCCGCTGACCGACACCTACTACAGCAAGGCGATCCAGCACGTGCACCTGCCCGGCTACCCCGGCGGCGGCACCGACGCCAACCTGGCCAACGGCCGCGGCACCAAGTTCAGCTTCTTCGGCGGCAACTTCGACTACGACCTGGGCAACGGCTGGAACATATCGGACAAGTTCCTGCTCGATGGCGGCGACGTCGACACCAACGCGCTGTTCTCGGGCAACAACCCGGGCAGCATGCGCGACATGCTGTACACCAATACCTCGAGCATGGGCGCCTTCAACCTGCCGGCCGGCTCGGCCACCGCCAGCTACGTGAACGGCGGCGGCATGGTCGACCCGAACCAGAGCGTGATCCACCAGGGCTGGTGGTACATCCACAAGCACCTGAAGAACATGAGCAACGACTTCCGCCTGAGCAAGGAGCTGTTCGAGGGCAACACGCTCACCGGCGGCCTCTACCTGGCCCACTACACCATGAACGACAAGTGGGCGCTGGGCAACCAGATGCTGATGACCAACGCGCCCAACGCGCAGCCGATCCGGGTCAGCTACGTCGACAACGGCCAGACCAAATACCTCACCGACGGCCAGGGCTTCCTCGACTACGGCGCCTACAACATCGCCCAGCACGGCCACGCCACCAACAAGGCGTTCTACCTGTCCGACGTGTGGCGCATCGGCAAGTGGCTGATCGACGTGTCCGGCCGCATCGAGAACGAGGATGCCACCAACAACGTCTGCAACCTCACCAACGTCAACCTCGACGGCAACCCGAACACGCTGTACGACAACAGCGTGCCGGTATGCAACGGCACCTATGCGCAGACCCGATACGACAAGACCCATCCGTCGTGGACCGTCGGCGTGAACTACGAGCTGGCCGACAACATGAGCGTCTACGTGCGCGCCAACAAGGGCGCGCACTTCGGCGACTTCGACAACGCGCTGCGCGGCAACACCACCGGCAATACCCCGCCGCTGCAGAAGGTGCAGAACTTCGAGGGCGGCTTCAAGTACCAGTCCGACCTGTTCTACGCCGACATCAGCGTGTACCACCGCCAGTTCAACGGCCTGACCTACCAGCCCACCAACACCCAGGGCGTGCCGGTCGGCGCGCAGGCGCTGTACGGCTCCGACTCCAAGGGCGTTAACCTCGCCGGCGCGGTCACGCCGTTCGAGAACTTCAAGCTGCAGGTGGTCGCCAACTACCTCGATGGCCACTACACGCACAACAACTCCTGCTTCGTGTTTACCGATCTCGTCAGTGGCTCCTCCCAGTGCATCGGCATCAACGGCAAGCAGCTGCAGCGCCAGCCGAAGGTGCGCTACATGCTCACGCCGAGCTATCGCCTGCCGTTCTCCTGGGGCGACGTGACCGCCTTCGTGACCTACACCCACGTCGGCGCGCACACCCAGGACCAGTCCGCCCTGCAGCAGCTGGGCAGCTACAACACCTGGGACTTCGGCATCGTCGCCAACGTGGAAAAGAGCTGGCAGATCCGCCTGCAGGGCACCAACATGACCAACGAACTGGGCCTGACCGAGAGCAACTCGCGCATCTTCGGCTCCGCCGCCGGTACCGATGGCGTGATCCTCGCCCGACCGATGGAAGGCCGCGAGGTCAACGTGACGGTGAAGTACCTGTTCTAAACCTGCGATCATTGCAGGGCGCGCGGTCCGGGCCGTACCCCCAAGAGCGGCCCGGACCGCGGTTTTCCCCTGGCGCGGGTTCCGGAAAATACCCTGCCGGTGCGGACCACGGACGGGACGAACACCTGCGCCGGAGCTGGCGCGTCGAAGAGGCCGGGATGGCCTTCTGCAGCAACCTGTTGATGCCGATGCCGTACCGCCGGGGGTGACATGAACCGAATCCGCATGATCGTCGCGCTGGCGCTGATCTACATGATCTTCGCGATCCTGCTCAACAGCGTCGGCACGGTGATCCTGCAGTCGATCGCCACGTTCGGCATCGACAAGCCCGCGGCCAGCGCGCTGGAGCGCTACAAGGACCTCACGATCGCGTTCACCTCGTTCCTGGTCGCCTCGTTCCTGCCGCTGTTCGGCTACCGGCGCTCGATGATGCTGGCGCTGGCCATCGTCGGCGGCGCCTGCCTGCTGATGCCGCTCTACCCCAGCTTCCTGACCACGCGGCTGCTGTTCGCCTGCGTGGGCTTCTCGTTCGCGCTGGCCAAGGTCGGCGTGTATTCCTCGATCGGCCTGCTCACCGCCGACCGCACCGCCCACTCGCGCCTGACCAACACCATCGAGGGCCTATTCATGGTCGGCGTGCTCGCCGGCAACTGGATCTTCAGCGCCTACATCGACCCGGCGGACCCGGGCGATCCGGTGTGGTTCAACGTGTACTGGCTGCTCGCCGGCGCGTGCGCGCTGACGATCGCCTTGCTGGCCACCAGCCAGCTGGACGAAAACGCGGCGCATGCGCAGGGGCACAACAACTCCTTCAGCGACGCAATCATGGAGATGCTGCGCCTGTTCGTACGCCCGCTGGTCTACGTGTTCCTCGCCTCCGCCTTCCTGTACGTGCTGATCGAGCAGAGCTTCGGCACCTGGCTGCCCACCTTCAACAACGAGATCCTGAAGCTGCCGAATGCGATGAGCATCCAGTTCGCCAGCATCCTCGCCGGGATGACCGCGCTGGGCCGCATCGGCGCCGGCGTCGTGCTGAAGCGGGTGCGCTGGTATACGCTGCTGAATGCGTGCGTGCTCGGCATGGGCGTGCTGGTGGTCATGGTGCTGCCGCTGGCGCACGGCGTGGTGGCGCGCCCGGACGTCGGCTGGTTCGACGCGCCGCTCGCGGCGTACCTGATCCCGCTGCTGGGCCTGCTGATGGCGCCGATCTACCCGGTGATCAACTCGGTGGCGCTGAGCTCGCTGCCCAAGCCGATGCACGCGGCGATGACCGGATTGATCGTGGTGTTCTCCGCGCTCGGCGGCACACTCGGCTCGTACATTACGGCCAGGGTGTTCGCCAGTTTCGACGGCATCCACGCGTTCTATTTCTCGCTGCTGCCGATGACGCTGATCCTGGCCACCCTGTTCCTGTTCAAGCGCGAGACCGACCGCGCCGACGCCGCGGCGGCGACCCGGCTTGCCGCGAAATAAGCCGACGCCCGGAACGATCATGAACCCTCGCAACGCCTGCCTCGCCGGCCTGCTTCTGATCGTCGCCGCGACCGCGCGCGGGCAGACCGAGCCAGGCTTCCTGCTGACCGCCACCGCGAAGGACTTCGCCAGCTATTTCCCCGGCCAGCTGGCCAACGGTTATCTCTCGACCCTGACCGCGCCGCGCGGTACCGAGGGCAATCTCGCCTACCTGGTCGCCTTCATGGATCACACCAGGGGCGACATCGCGCGGCCCGCGGCGATCCCAGGCTGGAGCGAGATCGACTACAGCACCGGGCAGTCCGCCGCCGGCCATTTCTGGATGAACCAGGTGGAACTCTCCCCGGCATCGTTCCAGGACTACCGGCAGACGCTGGACCTCTACAACGCCACGCTGACCACCCACTACCGCTACCTGGATCATGGTCGGGCCACGACCGTCGCGGTGACCAGCTTCGTCAGCCAGGACGCGCCGCACCTGGCGGCCACGCAGCTGTCGATCACGCCGGATTTCGACGGCGAGATCGAGCTGTCCTTCGCACTCAATACCTGGGCGCCGCACCAGCCACGCTTCGCCCTGGGCAAGTTGACCGGTGAACAGATGCAGGAACAGGTGGCCTCGCACAACCTGAAGCTGCAACCGCTCCCGCCCGCCACGCCGGATCGCGCGGCGCTCTGGTACCACGGCGACACTCGCGTGCTCGACAGCGTGGGCGACGCGCACGACCTCACGCTGCGCCTGGACGGCCGCGCCGAACAGGGACTGCGCATGGCCGAGGCCGCGGCGATCCGGCTGCCGGACGGAGTGGTGCCGCGCGCATCGACGTTCTACCGCAGCGACTACCGCCTGGCCCTGGACCTGCGCATCCCGGTGCGCAAGGGCCGCAGCTACACCTTCACCAAGTACGTCGCCGTGTCGCGCGAAGGCTGGGGCGGCGACGCAAACGCCAACCTCGCACTGGCAAAGGCGGCGCGCGAACGCGGCTTCGACGCGCTGCTCGCGGCGCACCAGGCAGCGTGGCACACGCTGTGGAAAAGCGACATCCGCATCGACGGCGATGCGCAGGCGCAGCGGATCGTGCGCGCGGACCTCTACTACCTGCTGGCCAACACCACCGCCGACACGGCGTGGGCCACCGGCGCCTGCGGCCTGACGCCCGGCTATGCCGGCCACGTGTTCTGGGACAGCGACTCGTGGGTGTTCCCTGCGCTGTTGCTGCTGCATCCGCAGCGCGCGAAATCGCTGGTGATGTTCCGCGACCGCACCCTGCCGGCCGCCGAGCAACGCGCCCGCGAACGCGGCCTGCACGGGGCGATGTACCCGTGGGAAGCCGACCCGCAGGACGGCAGCGAACAAACCCCCCACTTCGCCTACGTGCTCGGCGAGCGCGAGATCCACGTCAACGCCGACATCGCGATCGCGCAGTGGCAGTACTACCTCGCCAGCGGGGACCAGGCCTGGCTGAAGCAGCACGGCTGGCCCGTGATCCGCGCCATTGCCGGGTTCTGGGCCAGCCGGGCCAGCTACGACCCGGAGCGGCAGCGCTACGAGATCCTGCACGTCACCTCGATCGACGAGGACTACAACGACGTGCCGAACGACACCTTCACCAACGTCTCCGCGGCCAAGGCCCTGCGCATCGCCACGGCCGCCGCCAGGGTCGTGGGCGCCGCACCCGATCCGCGCTGGGCGGACATCGCCGCACACCTGGTCGTGCCGTTCTCCGTGCAGGGCGGCCACCACCTCGACTTCGACCCCAGCGTGCCGCACAACATCGACTCCTGGGGCGGCAGCGCATTGCCGATGCTGGCCTATCCCTCGCTCGACCTGCCGATGGACGCGGCCCTGCGCCGGCGCGATTTCGACTACGCGCTGGCCCCGATCACGCACTCGCACCGCGATCCCAACAGCATGGGGCTGGCGCCGACCTCGATCGCCGCCGCCACACTGGGCGACAACGCGGCGGCCAGCGAATGGTTCCAGCGCAACCTCACCGCCCACGTGATCAAGCCGCCGTTCGACGTGCGCACCGAAACCGCGAACAACAACACCGGCTACTTCCTCACCGCCGGCGCCGGCCTGCTGCAGAACATCGTCTACGGCTTCTCCGGGCTGCGCATCGAAGCTGACGGGCTGGTCGAAGCGTATCCGCCGATGCTGCCGCCGCAGTGGCAATCGCTGACGCTGAAGAACGTCGCGTTCCGCGGCCGGCGCTATGACATCACCATCCGCCGCGACGCCGACGGCAAGCCGAGGCTGACCCGCAAAGCGCACTGAAACCATGTCCTGGCGGCGCTGCCAGGGGAGCCTTCCTGCACGTCGCAGGCGCCCAGCGGCCATCGTGGCCGCACTCTCCGTCACCGCCGGCGACCACACGGACACCGCGGCCGGATGGCCAGGCCGGACGGTATCCACAAGAGGTCCGGAACGCGCCCGCGCACGCCGCGGTGACGGGCTTGCGGAGGCCGGCTGCGACATCGGGAGTCTTTGCCCCGCAGCGCGGGGCCGGGTATTCTCTGTTGCATCGTCTGCCACACGCCGTGCCATGAACCCACAGACCGTCCTGGTCATCGACGACGAACGCGACATCCGCGAACTGCTGACCATCACGCTGGGACGGATGGATCTGCAGGTCGACGCCGTCGGCACCGTCGCCGAGGCACGCCGCGCACTGGCCGAACGCAGCTACGACCTGTGCTTCACCGACATGCGGCTGCCCGACGGCACCGGCCACGAAATCATCGAACTGATCGCCGCGAGCCATCCCGACATGCCGGTGGCGATGATCACCGCCTACGGCAACGTCGACGCCGCGGTGAACGCGCTGAAGGCCGGTGCGTTCGACTTCGTCTCCAAGCCGGTCGACATCCAGATGCTGCGCGGGCTGGTGCGCACCGCGCTGCGCCTGGCCGAGGAAAGGCGCACCGGAGCCACCGCGGCGAAGACCGGCGAATCCGGCGACCGGCTGATCGGCAGCTCGGCGGCGATGCAGCAGGTGCGCGCCACCATCGCCAAGCTGGCGCGCAACCAGGCGCCGGTCTACATCGCCGGCGAATCCGGCGTGGGCAAGGAACTGGTGGCGCGGCTGATCCACGAGCAGGGCCCGCGCGCCAGCGGGCCGTTCGTGCCGGTCAACTGCGGCGCGATTCCGTCGGAGCTGATGGAAAGCGAGTTCTTCGGCCATCGCAGGGGCAGCTTCACCGGCGCCAGCACCGACAAGGAAGGCTTGTTCCAGGCCGCCCAGGGCGGCACGCTGTTCCTCGACGAGGTGGCCGAGCTGCCGCTGCACATGCAGGTGAAGCTGCTGCGCGCGATCCAGGAAAAGGCGGTGCGCCCGATCGGCGGCCGCGACGAGATCCCGGTCGACGTGCGCATCCTGTCCGCCACCCACAAGAACCTCGGCCAGCTGGTCGAGCAGGGCCAATTCCGCCAGGACCTGTTCTACCGCATCAACGTGATCGAACTGCGCGTGCCGCCGCTGCGCGAGCGCCGCGGCGACGTGCCGCAGCTGTCCGCGTTCATCCTCAAGGCGCTGGCCGGCAAGAGCGGCGAAAGCATGGGCCAGCTGTCGCCGTCCGCACGCGATGCGCTGGAAGCCTACGATTTCCCCGGCAACGTGCGCGAGCTTGAGAACATCCTCGAACGCGCGATGGCGATGTGCGATGGCAGCACCATCGAGGCGGCCGACCTGATGCTGCCGCAGCGCAGCGCACGGCCGAGCCAGGAAACGGCGGTACCGGGCCAGCCGCCGGCAGTGCAGGCACCGCCACCCGCCGGCGCGAACGGTGGCCTCGACGACTACATCAGCAACCTCGAGCGCACCGCCATCGTCAAGGCGCTGGAAGAATCGCGGTACAACAAGACCGCCGCCGCCCGCAAACTCGGCATCACCTTCCGCGCGCTGCGCTACAAGCTGAAGAAGCTCGGCATCGACTGAGCCCACGACAGGCACGTCACCCTTGGTAGGACGGGCACCGCCCACCAGCTCTCGCCTCATGCGATGCCGAAGAGCTGGTTGTTGATGACGAACAGATGCGCCTCGTCGGTGCCGCTTGGGCGCGACAGGTGCATCAGCCGCGTCTTGACGGTGAACAGCGCGTTGCTGACCACCGCCAGGGTCAGCGCGATCTGCAGCACGATCAGCAGGGTGGCCATCTTGTGCCGGCGCAGCGCGGCAAGGATCGGACGCAGCTGCATGGCCGCGTTCATCCATTCGACTTCAGCTGCCACGCCGGCTGCACCTGGGCGGCGCGCCAGCTGGGGTAGAGCGCAGCGATCAGGCTGGCAGTTGCCGCAACCAGCACGGTCAGCAGAAACAGCGATGTATCGAGCCGCGCCAGCCGGGCGAGCTCCGGTTCGAACGCCGTGCCGATGCCGGCCATGCCCAGCGCGGTCGGTGCCTTGCTGCGCCGGCAACTGCGCAGGGCCAGATCGAAGCAATGCGTCAACCAGGGCACCCCCGGGTGGCCACCACGCACACGACGCGGAACGGCTTGGCTAGCTGCGCCTGCTGGTGGCTTGCAGCGCCTTGCGCAGCGCGCGCAGCAACGCCTGGGTGGTGACCGGCTTGTCGACCACGCACAAATGCTGCAGCGGCGGCAGTTCGTGCAGGTCCGGCGCGGCGCCGGCGCGGGCCAGCAGCACCACCGCACCGCCGTAGCCCCGTTCGATCAGCGCGGCCAGCGTGCGCACACCCGTGAAAAGGTTCATGTCCGCATCCAGCACCACCATGTCGGGCAGACCGGCGGCCTCGATCCACTGCAGCGCGGCGGTGCCGCTCTGGCTGGCGTGCGCCTGGTAGCCCCAGGCATCCAGCGTATCGGCCAGCAGGGACAGCTGGCCGGCCTCCTCCACCACCACCAGCACCCTCTCGGCGGAGCCCTCCAGGTTGTCCTGGTCGTCCATCTGCTCGTCGACGCCAGCCGGTGCCTCCAGCGGGAGGTACAGGTCGAAACGGCTGCCGCGGCCCGGCTCGCTGCCCACCCGCATCACGCCGCCATGGCTGGTGACGATGCGCTTGCACGAGAGCAGGCCGAGCCCGGTGCCGGCTTCCTTGGTGGTGAAGAACGGCTCGAACAGGCGCTCCCTCACCGCCGGTTCCATCCCCGGGCCGTCATCGATCACGCTGATGCACAGGTAGCAGCACTGCCGCGATGGCTCGCCAGGCCGGAAGAAGTCCTCCGGCGGTTGGACCCGCGCGGCCTCGACGCGCAGGTGGCCGCCGCCGGGCATGGCCTGGATCGCGTTCAGGCACAGGTTGAGCAGACACTGCTGCAGCTCGGTATGGTTGCCTTCGAACGTCAGGTCCGGATCGTCGATGGCCAGCTCCATCGCCACCGTGCGCGGCACGCTGCCTTGCATCAGCAGGTCGAACGCGCTGAACAGCGCACCCAGCCGGACCTGCTCCGCGCGGCGCGCGCCGCGCGCGAACGACAGCATCGAGTGCACCATGTCCAGGCCGCGCTTGCCGCAGTCGCGCACCAGCTTGCCCAGCCGGGCCAGGCGGGGATCGTGCTGGTAGTCCTGCAGGCTGTCGCCGACCAGCAGCAGCGGCTGCAGCAGGTTGCGCAGGTCGTGGCTGAGGCCGCCGGCGAGCATCGCCAGGCTCTCGAAACGCTGCGCGCGGATCAGCTCCGCCTCGGCGGCGCGCCTGGCCCGGCGCGCCTCGGCCTCGTCGAGGGCACGCCGCACGGCGCTGGCCAGCCGGGCCGGGTTCTGCTTCAGGATGTAGTCGGTGGCGCCGTTGCGCAGCGCCTCGATCGCCGCCTCTTCTCCCAGCGTGGCGGAAACGAAGATGAACGGCAGGTCTTCGTCACGCTGGCGCAGCAGTTCCAGCGCATGCTGGCCGGAGAATCCGGGGACGCTGAGGTCCGACAACACGATGTGCGGCTTGAACTCGTCCAACGCGGAGACGAAATGCGCTTCGTCGTCGACCAGCCGCGCCTCGTAGCCGATCCGGTCGGCATCGAGCTCGGCCAACACCAGCTCGGCATCGAGCTGGCTGTCCTCGACCTGAAGCACGCGAACGTTCGGCAATGTCTGTCGCCGCCGGCTTGGCATAGGAATTCCCGCGACTTCCCTATTGATCTGTACTTGCCAGCCCGCGAGCCAACGGCAGCGCGCGGACTGGTCCCTGTCATGGAACCTGCGTTCAGTCCTGCTCCGGCGCCTGGTTCAGCACGGCCCAGAACTGTCCCAGCGTGCGCACCGCATCGAAGAACTGGTCCACGTCGACCGGCTTGATCACATAGGCGTTGGCGCCCAGATCCCAGCTGCGGGCCAGATCGCTTTCCTCGCGCGAGGACGACAGGATCACCACCGGGATGCGCCGCAGCCTTTCGTCGCCGCGCATCGCGGTCAGCACGTCCAGCCCGTTCATGCGCGGCATCTTGATATCCAGCAGCACCACCGCCGGATCGCCCGGCTCGCGCGAATCCCACGCGCCGCGGCCGTGGAGGTAGTCCATGCATTCCACGCCGTCTTCCACGTGCACCACCGGGTTGGCCAGATGCGCCTCGCTCAGCGCATCGATCGCCATCTCGGCGTCGGCCACGCTGTCTTCCACCAGCAGGATGGTGCGCAGGTCTCTCTTGTTCATGCTTGACTCTCGGTGCGTGCTCCGGACACATCGGTGGCCGGCAGCGAAAAATGGAAACGGGCGCCGCGTTCCGGCTCGGCCTCGGCCCATACGCGACCGCCGTGGCGGGCCACGATCCGCCGCACGTTGGCCAGGCCGATTCCGTTGCCAGGGAATTCCGAGGCGCGATGCAGGCGCTGGAACACGCCGAACAACTTGTCCGCGTACTGCATGTCGAACCCCGCGCCATTGTCGGTCACGGTGAATTCGTAGTCGCCATTGCTCCCTCTTCGCACGTTCACTCCGATCTGCGCCACCTCGCAGTGGCCGGTGTATTTGACCGCATTGCCGAGCAGGTTCTGCCATACCGTGCGCAGCATGTTCTCATCGCCGATCACCATCGGCAACGGTGCGATGCTCCACACCATGCGCCGGTTCTCCACCCCTGCCTCGGCCAGCGCGCGCGCCTCCTCGGCCAGCGACTGCATGTCTACCGCCTGCAGCCGCAGCGCGCCGCGGCCGAGCCGGGAGAACACCAGCAGGTCGTCGATCAGCACGGCCATGCGCTGGGCCGAGCTGGCGATCACCTCGATGTAGTGGCCGGATTTTTCGTCGACATGGTCACCGAGGTACTGCTCCAGCTTGCGCGCGAATCCGGCGATGTGGCGCAGCGGTGCGCGCAGGTCGTGCGAGACCGAATAACTGAACGCCTCCAGCTCGCGGTTGACGTCGGAAATCTGCGCCACCTTGCCTTCGAGCTGGTGGTTGAGCTCGATGATCTTCTGTTCCGCCAGCGCGCGCGTGGTGACGTCGCTCACCGTGAGCAACAACGCATGCACGTTGGTATCCTGCTGCAGGCGTCGCGCGTTGATCACCACGTGCCGGTCGACCCCGTCGGCGGTGCGCTGGACCATGTCGTAATCCCACAGCTCGCGGTCCCGCAGCAGCACGTCGCTCAGGCGCTGCAGCAGCACGCTGTCGCCCCAGGCGCCATTGCCGATCTGCGCCAGCGGCACCGTCCGCTGCCGTGGGTCGACGCCGTACAGCTCGCCGAATGCGTTGTTCACCAGCAGGCTGTTCAACTCCTCGTCGAACAGCGCGATCGGTTCGCGCACGGACTGGAAGATCATCTGCGAACGCAGCACCGCGCGGCCCTCGCGGGTTTCGGCCAGCTGGCGCCGGCCGATCTGCCGTTCGGAGGTGACCACGATGATGACCAGCAGCATGAGCTGCGCCAGCGCGGTGATGACGAGCGCGACCTGCCCGTTGAAGGACTGCCGCGCGACTTCGGCCTGGCGCAGCTTCAGCAGATCCTCTTCGCTCCTGGCGATGCCGGCGATCTTGTCGCTCATGCCGAACAGGTCGTCGCCGTCGCGCAGCGATTGCCGCGCGCCGGCCTGGTCGCCGTGCCGCAGCCGATCCAGCGCCCGGTCCATGAAGGCGATGCGGCCGGCGACACTGCCGCCCAGCGCGCCCAGCGCGGCCTGCTGCTCGGCGTTGTCGCGCGTCATCAGGCGCAGCTGCTGCATCAACTGCGGCGCCTCCCGCCTGGCGCGCGCGGCGCGCTTGCGGGTAGCGTCGCTCTCGTCACCGTCCAGCAGCCGGTAGGTGGCCGCCTCGCTGTCGTGCACGACGTAGGCCACGTGATAGACCAGCGATCTCACCGCGACCGAATGGCCCACCCAGTCCGTGGCGTGCTCGGTACTGCGCGCGCTCTCGCGCGTGACGAAGTAGGGCAGGCCGACGATGATCAGCATCGCCAGCAGCAGCCCGGCGGTACGCCAGCGCATGATGCCCCTGGTTTTCATCCCGCTCGCCGCATCGGCAGGTTCGCCCCGGAAGGTCTCCGGGGCATTCTTGCATGATTCATTCACGCCGCGTCCACGGGCCGGCCGGCGTCGATCATCCGCCGTAGCGGCTCATCGCCGCTGGCCGCGCCGTTACCGCACTGCCCCACTCCCGATTCGGTTGGGCCTGCATGGTGAAGTGCAACTCGCCGCCGGCCACGATCTCGCCCTGGCGCAAGTACGTGCGATCCAGCGGCTTGCCGTTGAGGGTCACCGCGCCGACGTACGGATGGGCGTCGTCCAGCGGCGCGGCACTGACCACGAACGTGCGGCCGTTGGCGAGGTGGATCGCCGCCTTCGCCACGAACGGCCGGCCGATCGCGTACTCGTCGCTGGCCGGCGTCACCGGATAGAAGCCGAGCGCGCTGAACACGTACCAGGCCGACATCTGGCCGAGGTCGTCGTTGCCGGCGAGGCCGTCCGGGCGCGCGGCGTACTGGCTGTCCATGATCTGCTGCAGCCGCGCCTGCGTCTTCCACGGCGCGCCGGCGTAGTCGTAGAGGTAGGCGATGTGGTGGCTGGGCTCGTTGCCATGCGCGTACCAGCCGATCAGGCCGGTGATGTCCTCGACATTCTTGAAATGGCTCGGGTCGACCTTCGCCTCGAACAGCGCGTCGAGCTTGGCCACGAACTTCGCGTCGCCGCCCATCGCGCCGATCAGCCCGGCCACGTCCTGCGGCACGTACCAGGAGTACTGCCAGGCGTTGCCCTCGGTGTAGTCGCTGCCGTAGCCGGCGGCTTCCGGGTCGAACGGTTCGCGGAACTTGCCGTCGCTGAGGCGCGCACGCATGAAGCCGGTCTTCGCGTCCCACGCATGGCGCCAGTTGCCGGCGCGCTTTTCAAACGTGGCGGCGACGTCGGCCTTGCCGATCGCCTTGGCCATCTGTGCCAGCGACCAGTCGTCGTAGGCGTATTCCAGCGTCTTGGAGGCGGCCTCGGGCTCCTTGTCGATCGGTACGTAGCCGAGTTTCATGTAGTCGGCCAGGTCGCCGTACGGGCCGTAGCTGGCGCTGGCCACCATCGCCGCGAGTGCCTGGTCCGCGTCGAAGCCGCGCACGCCCTTGACGTAGGCGTCGGCGATCACCGGCACCGCGTGGTAGCCGATCATGCACCAGGTCTCCAGCCCCTGGTATGCCCACACCGGCAGGATGCCGAACGGGCTCGCCTCGCGCGCGGCGATCAGCGAGCGGACGAAATCGGTGCTGCGCGCGGGGTGCAGCAACGCCATCAGCGGCTGCTGCGCGCGGTAGACATCCCACAGCGACCAGGTGGAATGGAACTCGAAACCGTCCGCGCGGTGCACCGCATGGTCCGGCCCGCGGTACTCGCCGTTGACGTCCATGCTCAGCGTGGGCGACAGCATGGCGTGGTACAGCGCGGTGTAGAACTGCGTCTTCGCGGTCTTCGGCGCGTCCACGTCGATCACCGCCAGCGCCTTGTCCCAGGCCGCGGCCGCCTCGGCGCGGCGGGCGTCGAAATCCCAGCCGGCGCCGTCGTGGTCGAGGTTGGCCACGGCGTTCGCCTCGCTCACCGGCGAGATCGCCACCTTTACTTCCAGCGGCCGCTTCAGCTGGCCGAAGTCGAACGCACCGACCAGCGCGCGGCCGTCCTGCGCATCGCGGTCCTCGGCCTGGTTGCCCGGCCCCTTGAAGCCCTTGTAGGTGATGTCGGTCTCGCGGTTGTACAGCTCGCGCGAGGTCATCGGCTGCGAGAAGCGCATGGCGAAGCAGAGCTCGCGACCCGGCGCCCAGCCGCGGGTGGTGCGGCAGCCGGTGACGGTGCTGTCGGCATGCACGCGCAGGCTGGCCCACAGCACCTTGCCGGGGTAGTCGTAGATGCTCGGGCGCAGGTCCAACAGCACATGCGCGGGCTTGCCGGCCGGAAAGGTGTAGCGGTGCCAGCCGATCCGGCGCCCGGCGGTGAGTTCGGCGCGCACGCCGTAATCGCTCAGCGTCACCGCGTAGTAGCCGGCCTGCACCACCTCGCTGTCGTGCGAGAAGCGCGAGCGGTAGCCGCTGCCCGGCGCGGCCGGGTCGCCCGGCTCCAGCCGCACGTCGCCGGCGATCGGCATCACCAGCACGTCGCCCAGGTCCGAATGGCCGGATCCGGAGAAGTGGGTATGCGAGAACCCCATGATGCTGCTGTCGGCGTACTGGTAGCCGGCGGCCCACTTGTAGGCGTGCTTGAAGTCGGGCATCACGGTGTCCGGCGACAGCTGGATCATGCCGAACGGCACCGTGGCGCCGGGAAAAGTGTGGCCGTCGCCGCCCGTGCCGATGCGCGGGTCGACCTCGTCGGCGTGGCCCGCCGCGGCATGCGCGCCGACCGGTGCGAGGGCGGCAGCGCCGAGCGCGACGGCCAGCAGAAGGGACAACGGGGGATGCAAGTGGACGGTCATCTGGGCTACCTTTTGGAACGATCCAGCCGCACGCTAACACCCACTGGTGGACAAGGCATGTTGCGCCGCGTCGTGCTTAAAAGCGTCGATAAGCTAATTTTGGATCGTTCCAAACCGGTAAAGTCGCATGTCCAGCCATATCCCGATCGGGCGCAAGGTCACCTTGAACGACATCGCCGCCGGCTGCGGCATGTCGCGCGCCACGGTCTCGCTGGTGCTGCGCGGCAGTCCGCTGGTGAACAAGCTCACCCGCGCCCGGGTCGAGGAGGAACTGCGCCGCCAAGGCTACGTCTACAACCGTGCCGCCGCCAACCTGCGCCGGCGCACCTCGACCAGCATCGCGCTGGTGCTGAACGATCTGGCCAACCCGTTCTTCGCGGAATTCGCCGCCGGCGTGGACGAGGCGCTGGCCGCCGCCGGCTTCGTCACCCTGCTCGGCTGCACCGGCGAATCGCCCGCGCGCGAACAGGCCGTGCTCGGCTCGCTGCTGGAGCACGGCCCGGCCGGGATCATCCTGTCGCCGGCCGAGCACAGCCGTGCAGCGGACGTGCTGGCCGCGGTCGGCCGGCGCGCGCCGCTGCTGCTGTTCAACCGCGAGCTGGGGGGCACGCTGCCCGAATTCGCGCACTGGGACCAGCTGATGCTGGACAACCAGCGTGGCGCCCGCCTGGCCACCGAACACCTGCTCGAGCGCGGCCACCGGCACATCGCGTTCTTCGGCGGCCATCACGATTCCAGCTCGTGCCGGCAGCGCCACGCCGGCTACGCCGAGGCGATGCGCGGCGCCGGCTTGCGCACCGAGCCGCACTGGCGCATCGAATGCGCGCCGACCCGGCTGGATGCCGCCCACCACACCCCGGCCCTGTTTGTCGGTGCGCTCGCTCCCACCGCTGCGGTCTGCTACAACGACGCGGTCGCGCTGGGCCTGATGCTCGGCCTCAACCAGCGCGGGCTGCGTCCCGGCCATGACTTCGCGCTGACCGGTTTCGACGATATCGCCGAGGCCGCGCTCGGCATGCCGCCGCTGACCACCCTGTCGGCCGCGCCGCACGAGCGCGGCGGGCAGGCGGCGGAGCTGGTGCTTGAGCGCCTACGGCAACCGCAGGCTGCCAGCCGGCAAACCGTGGCGCCGGTACGACTGATTGTCCGCGAAAGCAGCTGTCCACCACCCATCGCCTGACCACCAAACCCCGGGGAACCCCATGGCCTTCGTCCAACCCGCGTCACACACGCCCGGCACTCCTGCCCGCGGCGAGCATTACACCGACTTCCCGATGGCGATGAGCGTGCTCACCGTTATTTTCTTCATGTGGGGCTTCCTGACCTGCCTCAACGACATCCTGATCCCGCACCTGAAGTCGACCTTTCAGCTCAGCTACGCGCAGGTGATGCTGGTGCAGTTCACCTTCTTCGGCGCGTACTTCCTGATGGCGATGCCGGCCGGCCGGCTGGTCGCCACGCTGGGCTACAAGAAAGGCATCGTGGCCGGGCTGGCGATCGCCGGCGTCGGCGCGCTGGGCTTCTGGCCGGCCGCGGGGCTGCATCTGTACCCGGCCTTCCTCGGCGCGCTGTTCGTGCTGGCCACCGGCATCACCGTGCTGCAGGTGGCGGCCAATCCCTACGTGGCCCTGCTCGGCCCGGAGCGCACCAGCTCCAGCCGGCTGACCCTGGCGCAGGCGCTGAATTCGTTCGGCACTTTCCTGGCGCCGTGGTTCGGCGGCCTGCTGATCCTCTCCAACGTGGTGAAAAGCCCGGACGAACTGGCTGCGCTGGAACCGGCGCAACGCCTGCTCTACGACACCCAGCAGGCGCAGGCAGTGCAGGGACCATACATCGGCCTGGCCGTGGTGCTGTTCCTGCTGGCGGTCTTCGTGTGGCTGTTCCGCCTGCCCGCGCTGAGCGAGGCCACCGACAAGGGCGACCATGCGCGCCACGGCTTCGCCGAAGTGCTGCGCCATCCGCACGTGCTGTTCGGCGTGCTCGGCATCTTCTGCTACGTCGGCGCGGAAGTGTCGATCGGCAGCTTCATGGTCAACTACCTGTCGATGCCCGAGATCGGCCACCTGAGCGAGCAGCAGGCCGCCGGCTACGTTTCGTGGTACTGGGGCGGCGCGATGATCGGCCGCTTCGTCGGCTCGGCGCTGATGGCGAAGTTCTCGCCGCGCAAGCTGCTGGCCGCGTTTGCTGCGATCAACGCACTGCTGGTGCTGACCACCATGTCGAGCAGTGGCGCGCTGGCGATGTACAGCATCATCGCGATCGGCCTGTTCAACTCGATCATGTTCCCCACCATCTTCGCACTCGGCATCGAGCGGCTGGGTCCGATGACCAGCAAGGCCTCAAGCCTGCTGATCATGGCCATCGTGGGCGGCGCGATCGTGCCGTTCGCGCAGGGCATCGTCGCCGACCGGATCGGCCTGCAGCATGCGTTCTTCCTGCCCCTGCTGTGCTACCTGTACATCGTGTTCTACGGCCTGCGCGGTTCGCGCATCCGCAGCGCCCCGGCGCCGGATGCCGGTGTAAGCCCTTGAGCATGACCACGCGATCCATCCTGTGCTTCGGCGAGGCGCTGATCGACCTGCACGCCGACGGTGTCGACACGCGCGGATTCGCCGCCCGCTTCGTGCCGTTCGCCGGCGGTGCGCCGGCCAACGTGGCGGTGGCCGCGGCGCGGTTGGGCGGGCAGGCCCGCTTCGCCGGCATGCTTGCCTGCGACCGCTTCGGCGACTTCCTGCTCGACAGCCTGCAGCAGGCCGGCGTCGGCACCACCGACGTGGTGCGCACCGACGCGGCGAACAGCGCGCTCGCGTTTGTCACGCTGGATGCCCACGGCGAACGCAGCTTCAGCTTCTACCGCAACGACACGGCGGACCTGCGCTTCCGGCCGACCGACTTTCGTACGGAGGCGTTCCGCGACCTCGCCGTGTTCCACGTCTGTTCCAACAGCATGACCGATCCGGCGCTGGCCGCGACCACCCGCGAAGGCATGCAGCGCGCGCACGGCGCCGGCGCGCTGGTCAGCTTCGACGTCAACCTGCGGCCGGCATTGTGGCCGGCCGATGCCGATCCGCGTCCGCTGCTGTGGCCGGCGCTGCACCTGGCCGACGTAGTGAAGCTGAGCGCCGAGGAGTTCGCCTGGCTGGCGGTCGACGGCGAACAGGTCACGCTGGACCGGCTGTGGCTGGGGCGTACACGGCTGGTGGTGGTGACCGACGGCGCGCGGCCGCTGCGCTGGTTCCATCCCGAGGCCGAAGGCGAGCTGCCGTGCTATCCGGTTGCGGTGGTCGACAGTACTGCCGCCGGCGACGCCTTCGTGGGCGGGCTGCTGTGCTGCCTGGCCGAGCTGGAAGCCGCCCCCGACCGGCTCGACCGCCTGGTCGCCGCCCTGCCGCGCCTGCACGCCATGCTGCGCTTCGCCGCCGCCTGCGGCGCACTCACCGTGACCCGCCAGGGCTCGTTCGCCGCGATGCCGCATGGCGACGAGGTACTCGCTTTCATGGAGCACCAGGCATGAACACCACGCCCGACTTCCGCTCGGCGACCTTCCTGCGCGAGCACATTGCCCAGACGATGGCGTTCTACCATCCCCGTGCGATCGACCCGGCGGGCGGCTTCTTCCATTATTTCAGGGACGACGGCACGATCTACGACCGCAGCCACCGGCACCTGGTCAGCAGCACCCGCTTCGTCTTCAACTACGCGATGGCGGCGATCGAGTTCGGCGACGACGCGAGGCTCCAGCGCGAATACCTGGAGGCGACGCGCCACGGCCTGCGCTACCTGCGTGAGGTGCATCGCGACCCGTATACCGGCGGCTACGCCTGGACGATCCGCGACGAGCAGCCGGAAGACCGCACCAACCATGCCTACGGCGTGGCCTTCGTGCTGCTCGCCTACGCCAGCGCGGTGAAGGCCGGCATCGGCGAGGCCGCCGCCTGGATGGACGAAACCTGGGGCCTGCTGGAGCAGCGCTTCTGGGATGCCGACGCCGGGCTCTACCGCGACGAGGCGGATGCGAACTGGCAGTTCAGCGGCTATCGCGGGCAGAACGCGAACATGCACATGTGCGAGGCGATGCTGGCCGCGTACCAGGCCAGCGACGAGCCGCGCTACCTGGAGCGGGCACTCACCCTCGCCGACCACATGACCCGCCGCCAGGCGGCACAGGGCGGCGGGCTGGTGTGGGAACACTACGACGCCGGCTGGCGCATCGACTGGGACTACCACCGCGACGACCCGAAGCACCTGTTCCGCCCATGGGGCTTCCAGCCGGGCCACCAGACCGAATGGGCCAAGCTGCTGCTGATCCTGGAACCGCTGCTGCTGGAGCGCGGCCGCGAGGAAAACTGGCTGCTGCCCACCGCGATGCACCTGTTCGACACTGCGCTGGCGCGCGCCTGGGACAACGAACACGGCGGCCTCTGCTACGGCTTCGCGCCGGACGGCAGCGTCTGCGACGACGACAAGTACTTCTGGGTGCAGGCCGAATCGCTCGCCGCCGCCGCGCTGCTGCACGCGCGCACCGGCCTGGCCAGGTATGACGATTGGTACGGCAAACTGTGGGCTTACGCCTGGCAGCATTTCGTCGACCACCGCCATGGCGCCTGGTACCGCATCCTCAGCCGCGACAACCGCAAGCTCAGCGACGAGAAGAGCCCGGCCGGCAAGACCGACTACCACACCATGGGCGCCTGCCACGAAGTGCTGGCGCTGCTGCGCGCCGGTGGCCGGCCGTGATCCGCCACCTTTCCCAAGGCATCGCATGAAGAAGCCGGCGCTGTTCCTCGCCATCACGACCACCATGTTGCTGGCGGCGCCCGCGTTCGCCGACGACACGGCCTCGCGCTTCGACCCGCTGCAGACCTTCGCGCCGTACAGCTACCCGCAGCCAGCCACCGCGTACCGCTCCGCCAGCGGCAAGCCTGGTCCGCTGTTCTGGCAGAACCGCGCCGACTACAGGATCGAGGCCACGCTCGATCCGGCCACGCGCCGGCTCAGCGGCAGCGAGGTGATCAGCTACACCAACCACAGCCCCGACGCGCTCGACGTGCTATGGCTGCAGCTCGACCAGAACCGCTACCGCCGCGACGCCCGCGGCGCGTTCACCAGCAGGTTCCCCACCGAGTTCACCGACGGCGACAAGATCGCCTCGGTCGAGGTGGAAGACGCGCACGGGGGCAGGCAGCCGGTGAAGTGGCTGGTTTCCGACACGCGCATGCAGGTACAGCTGCCCGCGGCGCTGAAGGGCAACGGTGGCAGCCTGCGCCTGCACGTCGCCTGGAGCTACACCGTGCCCGGCGAGTTCGGCGGCCGCACCGACGTCAACCCCAGCAAGAACGGCGAGATCTTCGAGATCGCGCAGTGGTACCCGCGCATGGCCGTCTACGACGACCTGCGCGGCTGGGATACCGCGCCCTACCTCAACAGCGAGTTCTACCTCGAATACGGCGATTTCGACTACGCGATCACCGTGCCGTGGGACATGATCGTGGCCGGCTCCGGCGAGCTGGTGAACCCCGGCGAGGTGCTGACGAAGACCGAGCAGCAGCGGCTGGAGCAGGCGCGCCACAGCGACGCCACCGTGATGATCCGCACGGCGGAAGAAGTGACCCAGCCGTCCAGCCGCCCGCAGCCCCGTGATCCAAAAAAGCCGGGCACGCTGACCTGGCATTTCCGCATGCAGAACACCCGCGACGTGGCGTTCGGCGCCTCAAAGGCGTTCGTGTGGGACGCGGCGCGGATCAACCTGCCCGAGGGCAGGACCGCGCTGGCGATGTCGGTCTACCCCGCCGAAAGCGGCGGCGCCGATGCCTGGGGCCGCGCCACCGAATACCTCAAGGCGTCGACCGAGTATTTCTCCAGGCAGTGGTATCCGTACCCGTGGCCGGTGGCGATCAACGAGGCCGGCACCGCTGGCGGCATGGAGTATCCCGGCATCACCTTCGACCACAAGCTGGCCAGGGGCAGGATTCTGCATATGGTGATCGCGCACGAGATCGGGCACAGCTGGTTCCCGATGATCGTGGGCAGCAACGAGCGCCGCGACGCCTGGATGGACGAAGGCTTCAATACCTTCATCGACGTCTACGAGGCTGACGCCTTCAACCACGGCGAGTACGCGCCCAAGCGCGACAGCGAATACGCGCCGGGCAAGGGCAACCCCGCCGACGAGATCGCCGCCGTGCTCGCCGACCCCGCTGCGCCGGCCCTGCTCAACGGCGCCGACATGACGCCGGAGAAGTACCGCCACCCGATCAGCTACTTCAAGGGCGCGTTCGGCCTGGTCCTGCTGCGCGAGCAGATCATCGGGCCGGAGCGCTTCGACTCCGCGTTCCGCCGCTACATCGCCACCTGGGCGTACAAGCACCCCAGCCCGTCGGACTTCTTCCGCTTCATGGAAAGCGAGACGGGCGAGGACCTCGGCTGGTTCTGGCGCGGCTGGTACGGGCACAACTGGACGTTCGACATGGCGGTGCAGAAAGTCGCACCGATCGACGGCAACTGGAGCCACGGCGCCGAAGTCACCGTGGCCAACCTCGACCGGCTGGTGCTGCCGGCCACGCTGCAGGTGGTCTACGACGACGGCAGCAAGCAGGATGTCCGCGTGCCGGTGGAAACCTGGCAGCAGCACCGCAGCTACGTGGTGCGCGTGGCCGGCACGCGCAAGGTGGTCTCGGCCACCATCGACCCGGCGCATGCGCTGCCGGACGCACAGCGCGCGAACAACACGCTGCAGGTGAAGTAGAGCGTCCTCGTCTCCCGTAAGCCGCAGAGAAGTTTAGTAGGGCGGGCACCGCCCGCCCCAGCGCCTCGCTCAGTGGGTTCTACCCCGTTCCCACGGACGGTTTGATTAAGGCTGAAAACTCCCGGTCGCGCCGGGCAACTCTACGACGCATACGCAGGTTGTGGAACCGCTCGAGGTAATCGAACAGATCGGCTCGCGCCTCGTCGCGAGTCCGGTAACAGCTATGGTGCACCCGCTCTCTTTTGAGCATCCCGAAGAACCCCTCGCAGGCTGCGTTGTCGGCGCAATGGCAGACTGCACTCATGCTACTCACCAAGGCGTTCCCACCGAGGAACTTCTGGTATGTGCGGCTGATAAACTGGCCACCGCGATCGGAGTGCAGGATGACCTCCGAGCGGCCCTGCCGCTGCGCTTCTGGCATTCATCCCTGATCGCGTCCAACTCCGCAGGATTGAAAAAATGCCGCCCCCGAATTCGAGTCTCCAGATCGATCCCGCGCTCGGTGCAGTAGGTAAGTAGTACGTTGATCGCCGCAGAAGCGGCATCCATGCTGGCTATCGATAACGATCGATTTCGGATCTGCGTCGTCACAAACAGGTTCGGGTAGAAGAGAGGCATGCCAGTGTCGGGATCGACGAGCAGGCAATACCTTTCGCCGTCCTCCAGAACGAAGCCCTGTGTTCTATATCCGAGTTGCATCTCCACGCTCCGATCAAAGGCCCGCAACAGTTTCCAAGGTGCAGCTTAGGCGAGGACTCGGAACGGAAATCGGCACGAATTTGTCCAACTTGAAAAAGAAAAAACCCCCGAAAGATCGGGGGTTTATGGATGAAGTCAGTACAAGGACGACCTGAGGTATGTCCTAGAACGGAATCTCATCGTCCGCGAAGCCGTTGTCGGCCGGTGCCGGTGACGAGGGGCGCGACGGGCTGCCGTAATCGCCGCCGCGCGACTGGCCACTGCCGGAGCTGCTGCCGCTGCCCTGGCGCTGACCGCCCTGCTGGCGTTCGCGCTGGAAACCGCCGCCACCCGCGCCACCCTCGCTGCCGCCGCCGAGCATCTGCATCTCGCTGGCGATGATGTCGGTGAAGTACTTTTCCACGCCATCCTTGCCGGTGAACTTGTCGGTGCGGATGGATCCCTCGATGTAAACCTGGCGCCCCTTCTTCAGGTACTCGTTGGCGATTTCGCCCAGCCGGCCGAAGATCTTGATCCGATGCCACTCGGTACGCTCCTGCTTCTCGCCGGACTGCTTGTCGGTCCACGACTCGGAGGTGGCCAGGCTGAAGCTGCAGATGCTCATGCCGCTGCCGGTGCTGCGCAGCTCCGGGTCTGAACCGAGGTTGCCGATCAGGATGACTTTGTTGACGCCACGTGCCATGGGTATGTCCTCGTTGAGCCGGGCGCAAGTCTGCGGTGGGTTGCGGCCGGAGTGGTGGATCAGGCTGGCTATGATAACCGCGGGAAGGGCCTGGCGCAGCGGCCCGGAATCCCCGGCAGACGTGGGTTTCGTCCAGCCCGGTCGGTCCGGGCCAGGCGACGCTTCAGGCCGGCGTGCCGGCCGGCCGCGGGTCGGCGGCAGCGGACGGGGCAGGCAGGCGTTCGACCCCGTAGCCGGCCGCGTCCCACGCCTCCAGCCCGCCCAGCAGCGGGCGCACCCGGCGATAACCCTGCGCCATCAGGACCTTGGCCACCCTGGCGGCGGATACTTCGTTCGGGCAGTTGCAGTAAACCACCAGCTCGCGGTCGAGCGGGATGTCGTGCACGGTGCGGTCGATGCCGCGGTCGTCGAGCAGCAGAGCGCCGGGGAGCACCCGCGTATCGAGCTGCCGTGAGCCTTCCGCGCGCGCGTCCAGCACGATCGGCGCCGGCGACGATTTCATCGCCCGCTCCAGTTCCTCGACCGTGATGCGCGCCATCCGCAGCGTGCGCAGCAGGCGCCGGCGCTGCCACCAGCGTGCCAGGACGTACAGCGCCAGCAGGCCCAGCAACACTCCCAGCGCAAATGTGCCGGTATTCGCGATGGCCTGCAGCAGGTCGTCGATCTGTTCGGCAAAGGCATAGCCCAGCCCGATCGCCACCGCGCCCCACAGCAGCGAACCCAGCCCGTCGAACAACACGAACCGCGACAGCGGCAAGCCCATCGCGCCCACCAGCGGCGGCGCCACCGTGGTCAGCCCCGGCACGAACTTGGCGATCAGCAGCACCTGCCCGCGCCAGCGCTGGAACTGCAGCTCGGAGCGCTGCACGCACGAATCGGGCGACAGCGAGATGCGGCACAGCAGGCGCATCACGCCCCCGCCATAGCGCCGGCCGGCGGCGTACCACAGGGCGTCGCTGAGCAGGCAGGAGGCCACGGTGACCAGCAGCACGCTGACCGGCGACACCTGCCCATGCGCCGCCAGCGCACCGGCCACCACCAGCGTCGGCACCGCCGGCACCGGCGCGCCGAGCTGGGTCACCAGCACGTTGAGGAACACCAGCAGCACGCCGTAGTGCGCGATCAGCGCGATGATTTCATGAGCCATCGAAGCGGTACCCGATGCACGGTGCGGCCACGCCGCAGGGGCTCATGATTGGGCCGCGGGGCGGCCATTGCAAACCCCTTCGCGCCTGCAGGAACCGCGCCTTACACGGCCTGCATCCGTACCGCGGCAGCGCGGCCGATCCGGCGCGAGCCGGCGACCACCAGCGGCAGCCACAGCAGGGTCAGTGCGGCGGCACAGACGAACACGCCGTCAGGGCCGAGCCGGCCCAGCGCGATGCCGCCAAGCGCGCCGCCCACGAATGCGCCGATGAACTGGCTGGTCGAATACGCCCCCATCGCCGCGCCGCGCAGGTGCCCCGGCGCCAGCCGCGAGACCAGGCTGGGCAATGCCGCCTCGAGCAGGTTGAAGGCGGAGAAGAACACCGCCGCGGCCACGCCGAACGCCGCCAGGTGGCTGCCGGACAGCGCGAAGCCGAGCAGGGCCAGCCCGATCGCGACCACGCACACCGTCACGATGCGCAGACTCTGCGCGATCTCGCGCATGTGGTGCAGGCTCGCGCCCATCACGAACGCAGCCACCGTCATCACTGGCAGGTACAGCTCCCAATGCCGGTTCACCGGCAGGTGCAGCGTGTTCGCCAGCAGCAGCGGCAGCCCGACGAAACTGGCGGTGAGCAGCGCATGCAGGAAGAACACCGAGCCGTTCAGCACCAGCATGCGGCCGTCGCGCAGCATCGCCAGCACCGGGCCGAAGCCGGCCGCCGCCGGCGCACGGGCCCGCGCCGGCGTGGGCACGATCAGCCACAGCAGCGCCAGCGAGGCCAGCGCCAGGATCGAGGTGGCGGCGAACAGTCCGGGCAACCCGGCGACCGCTTCCAGCGGCGGCCCCAGGATCAGCGCCAGCAGGAACGCCAGCCCGATCGACACGCCGATGATGCCCATCGCCTTGCCGCGGTTTTCCTCGGCGGTAAGGTCCGCCGCCAGCGCGATGCCGGCGCCGGCCACCGCGCCCATGCCCTGCACCGCGCGGCCGACCGCGATGCCGACCAGCGTGTGCGACATCGCCGCGATCAGCCCGCCGAGAGCGAACAGCAGCAGGCCGAACGTGATCGCCGGCTTGCGCCCGATCCGGTCCGACAGCAATCCCAGCGGGATCTGCAGCAGCACCTGGCCGATGCCGTACACGCCCAGCGCCAATCCGATCATGAAGCCGGTGGCGTCGGGCATCGCCTTCGCGTACAGCGAGAACACCGGCATGATCAGGAACAGGCCGAACAGGCGCAGGCTGATCACGCAGGCCAGGGTCAACGCGCTGCGCAGTTCGAGACTGGAGAGTTTGCTCACCGGGAGATGTACATCGCCAAAGACATGACCGGCATTATAGGGGGCGCCATGCGCCACGACTGTGGTGACATGTCGCGGCGCAAATTCCTGCAGCCCCTATAATCACGCCTAACGCCGCTGCGATGCACCCATGAACTCGATGCCTGCCGACGCCACCCGCCCCGCCGACTTCGCCCAGGTGCGCGACCTCGCTGCCGCCGACATGCAGTGCGTCGACGCGCTGATCCGCCGGCGGCTGTCCTCCGACGTGGTGCTGATCAACCAGATCGCCGACCACATCATCGCCGGCGGCGGCAAGCGCCTGCGTCCGATGCTGCACGTGCTGGCCGCCGGCGCCGCCGGCTACCGCGGCGAGCATCACACCAAGCTCGCCGCGATCATCGAGTTCATCCACACCTCCACCCTGCTGCACGACGACGTGGTCGACGATTCCGACCTGCGCCGCGGCCGCAAGACCGCCAACGCGCTGTGGGGCAACGCCGCCAGCGTGCTGGTGGGCGACTTCCTCTACTCGCGCTCGTTCCAGCTGATGGTGGAACTGGACGACATGCGCATCATGCGCATCCTCGCCGACACCACCAACACGATCGCCGAGGGCGAGGTGCTGCAGCTGCTCAATATCGGCAACGCCGACGTCAGCGAGGCCGCCTACCTGGCGGTGATCGAACGCAAGACCGCGGTGCTGTTCGCCGCCGCCACCGAACTGGGCGGCCTGCTCGGTGGCCTGCCCGAAGGCGAAGTGGCCGCACTGCGCCGCTACGGCATGGAACTGGGCTACGCATTCCAGATCGCCGACGACCTGCTCGACTACACCAGCGACGCCGGCACCCTGGGCAAGAACATCGGCGACGACCTCGCCGAGGGCAAACCGACCCTGCCGCTGATTTACGCGCTGGAGAAGGCCAATCCGGAACAGGTGCAGTCGCTGCGCCATGCGATCGAACACGGCGGGCTCGACTCGCTCGACCGCATCATCGCCGCGATCCGCGATTCCGGCGCGCTGGAACGCACCCGCGACCGCGCCCTGCTGCACGCCCGCGCCGCCCGCGAGGCCCTCGCCGCCCTGCCGTCCTCGCCCCACCGCGACGCCCTGGCCACGCTGGCCGACTACTCGGTGCAGCGCACGTTCTGACTCCATGAACCGCGTTGCTCCTTCCCCCGCAACGCGTGGGAGGGTTGACGCAGGGCCGCTCTTCGTGAACTTGGCGAAGATCAAGAGCACCCCCTCCTGACCTCCCCCTGCTACGCAGGGGGAGGAACCAAACGTGCCGCTTCTGCCCCCTCCCCTGCAACGCAGGGGAGGGTTGGGGTGGGGTTGCTCTTCGCCCCAGGCCACACCTCGCACCCCCTCATTGGCTCACCCACGGAAACCCATCGTTCAGCCCCCGTCGCTGGCGGCCTCGCCACTGATCGGCCAGACTTCACCGCATGTTCCGACTGCGCCCAACCCGCTGGCTGTGGTGTCTCGCGGCGACCCTGCTGCCACTGGCGGCGGCGCACGCCGCCGCGGACGGCTGGCGCTACGACACGGTGCACAGCCAGGTCGTCTTCAGCATCAGCCACAACGGCTACTCGCGGCCATTCGGGCGGCTGCACATTGCGCGCGGCTGGCTGCGTTTCGACCCTGGCGACTGGAGCACGGCGGCCACTGAGCTGGACATCGACCTGGCCGGCGTGGACATGGGCGACGCCGACTGGAACAAGGCCGTATGCAAGCCGGCCCTGCTCGATTGCACGAATCACCGCTACGCGCACTTCCGCAGTACCGGGGTGGAGCGCAAGGACGAGTACCACGGCGTGCTGCACGGTGAGCTGACCCTGCATGGCGTCACCCGCCCGCTGGACCTGTCATTCACCTTCAACCGCGCCGCCAGGACCATCTACGAACGGCACGAGGTCGCCGGCTTTTCGGCCACCGCCAGCCTGGACCGCAACAGCTTCAGCATCACCGCCGATCCGAATTCGATCGGCGCCAACGTCAGCATATGGCTCGAGCTGGAGGCCATCCGTGACGACCAAGCCGCTCCACCCGACAAGGAAACGCCATGACTCTGCGCAGCAACGACCGCCAGTGGGGTTCGGTCGCCAGGTTCTTCCACTGGATCATCGCGCTGGGCATCCTCGGCAACGGCCTGTTCGGCCTGTTGATGGACCTGGCCAGCTCGCCGATGCAGAAGATCAACTGGCTGGCCCTGCACAAGTCGATCGGCCTTACCGTGCTGGCGCTGGTGCTGCTGCGCATCGCCTGGCGCTGGACCGACCGCCGCCCGGCCGAGGAACCGGCGCCGCGCTGGCAGCAGCTTGCCGCGCGGGCGGCGCACGGCGCGCTGTACGTGCTGATCGTGCTGCTGCCGCTCAGCGGCTGGTGGTTCAACTCGGTCACCGGCAAGCCGCTGCAGTGGTTCAAGCTGTTCAACCTGCCGGCGCTGGCGCAGAAGAACGACGCGCTGCGCGATTTCGCGCACGGCGTGCACGAGTACCTGTTCTGGTTCCTCATCCTGGTGCTGGTGGCGCATGTCGGCGGTGCGCTGAAACACCACCTGCTCGACCATGACAACACGCTGCGCCGGATGCTGCCGTTCGGCCGTCTGCGCGCCTCCCCCGCTTCCGAAGGAGACTCCCGATGAAACGCCTTGCCACCCTGCTGCTGGCGCTCGCCCTGCCCGGGCTTGCTGCAGCCACCGACTACACCGTACAGCCGGCGTCCAGCACGCTCGGTTTCAGCAACACCTTCCAGGGCGAATCGTTCGACGGCCACTTCGGACAGTGGACCGCGGCGATCCGCTACGACGCGGCCAACCTCGCCGCGTCGAAGTTCGACGTGGAGGTGAACCTGGCCAGCGTGAAGACCGGTGACAAGGACCGCGACGGGGCGCTGCCCGGTTCGGCCTTCTTCGACGTGGCGAAATTCCCGAAGGCGCACTTCGTCACCACCGGCTTCCACCGGAGCGGCGGCAAGGTGACCGCCGACGGCACGCTCACCCTGCACGGCGTGACCAAACCGGTGAGCCTGGACGTGACGTTCAAACCGCAGACCGGCGGCGCCACGCTGGACGTGGCCGGCACGGTGAAGCGGCTCGACTTCGGCGTGGGCACCGGCGACTACGCCGATACCTCGGTGATCGGCGGCGAGGTGAAGGTCACCGCGCACCTGCAACTGGCGCCGAAATAACGCCGCCGCGATGGCGCGCGACACGCTGTGGCAACGCCTGCGCGGCTGGGTCAGACCCGATCCAGGCCGCCAGGTAGCCACACCGCCTCGCGGCGCCGCCGGTTCGACGCGGGTGGCCGACAGCCTGCGCGCGCTGCTGGACGACCCGACCATCCCGGCCGCGGTGCGCGGCGAACTGGCCGGCGACTTCGGCCGCATCGAGGCGATGCTGGACAAGCTCGAGCGCGGCGAGCTGCACGTCGCCGTGTTCGGCCGCGTCTCCACCGGCAAGTCGGCGCTGGGCAACGCCCTGCTCGGCCGCGAGGCGTTCGCCGTGGGCGTGCTGCACGACACCACCAGCGAAGCCGGCCACGCGATGCTCGACGAGGCGCAGCACGACGGTCTGGTGCTGATCGACACGCCCGGCATCAACGAACTGGACGGCGAGGCGCGCGAGCGGCTGGCGTTCGAGCTGGCCGAGGTCAGCGACCTGGTGGTGTTCGTCGGCGATGGCGACCTCACCCGCGAGGAACTCGACGCGCTGAAGACGCTGGCCGCCACCCAGCGTCCGCTGCTGCTGGCGTTGAACAAGGCCGACCGCTACGGCGCCGACGAACTCGCCGACCTGCTGGCACACCTGCGCCTGCGCGTGGCCGGCCTGGTGCGCGCGGAAGACGTGCTCGCGGTGGCCGCGCGGCCGGCGCCGCAACGGCTGGTCGAGGTCGATGCGCGCGGCCACGAGCAGATCCGCGAGCAGGCGCGCATGCCCGACGTCGCCGCCCTGCGCGAGCGGCTGCTGGCGATCGCCGCGCGCGAAGGCAAGACGCTGTCGGCGATCAACGCCGGGCTGTACGCCGGCCGGCTCACCGATCAGGTGAGCGCGCGCATCGCACAGACACGGCAGGCGGTGGCGGCGAAACTGATCCGCCAGTACTGCCTGGCTAAAGGCCTGGCGGTGGCGCTGAACCCGATCCCGGTGGCCGACCTGCTCGCCGCCGCCGGACTGGACGCGGCGATGGTGGTGCAGCTGTCGCGCGTATACGGCCTGCCGCTGACCCGCGCCGAATCCGGCCGGCTGGTGGCGGTGATCTCGGCGCAACTGGCCGCGCTGATGGGCGCGATCTGGGGCATGCAGCTGGTCGCCTCGGCGCTGAAGGGCGTCAGCGCCGGCCTGTCGGTGCTGGTCACCGCCGCCGCGCAGGGTGCGCTGGGCTGGTACGCCACGGTACTGATCGGCCACGCCGCCGAACGCTATCTCGTCGCCGGCAAGTCGTGGGGTGAGGCCGGCGCCAAGCGCGCCGTCGCCGAGATAGTGGCCGGGCTCGACCGCGACTCGATCCTGCGCGAGGCGCGCGAGGAGATCCTGCGCCGGCTCAGGAACCCCGGCGCCACCCGCTGAACCGGTCACACCGCGATAGTTCTTGCGGATATGCTGCGTGCACGGCAATCGCGTCTAGAATCCGCATCCCACCTTGGCCAGCTGTTCGGAGAGCGCATGTCAGAAGAATTCGAAGTCCGCGGCGTGCACGAGAACCACATGGACGAAGCCGCCGAACGCGAGCCGCGCGGCATGGCCGGCCGCCTGGCGGTGATCACCGCCATCCTGGCCACCATGGGCGCCATGTTCTCCTACATGGCGGGCAGCACCCAGGCCGACGCCGCCCTGCTCAAGAACGATGCCGCCATCCGGAAAACCGAGGCGGCCAACCAGTGGAACTACTACCAGGCGAAGGGCAACAAGCAGAACCTGAGCGAGCTCGGCATGGAGCTGTCCAGCGATGCGCGCAAGCCGTTCTTCGCGGCCGAAATGAAACGCTACTCGGCGCAGAAGGCCGAGATCAAGCTCGCCGCCGACAAGCTCGAACAGGCTTCGGCCGCGCTCGACGAAAAGAGCGAGGCGCAGATGCACCGCCACCACCGGTGGGCGCAGGCCACGATGCTGCTGCAGATCGGCATCGCCATGGCCGCGATCGCGCTGCTCACCCGCAAGCAGTGGCTGGCCCGGCTGGTGCTCGTGATGGGCGGTCTCGGCCTCGTCGTCGGCACGCTGGCGTATTTTGGCATCTGAGTCGTCCCCGGCATGGGGCGCTGCGGCAGCGCGATGCGGCTGCCGCCTCGCGGCGCGGCTGAGCGGAAGGACCGGGCGCTTATCCGGCCACCCGCAGGAACGCGGCCACCGCCGCCGCGTCGAACGGCCAGTCCAGCTCGCGGCCGTCGCGCAGGTCGCGCAGCACCGGCACGCGGGTGCCGTAACGCTGCTCCAGTTCCTGCGCATCGTCCACCCACACGCTGTCGAAATCCGGCGCGCGCGCCTCGGCCATCACGGCCAGGGCGAGATCGCACAGGTGGCAGTAGTCGCGCTGGTACAGGATCAGGTCGGACATGCGCTTGCGAACGGACTGCCAAAACCAGGGGTGCCGCGTAGAATAACCGGTTCATTCACTTCACCAGCAGCACATCCATGGCCGTCAGCGTATTCGACCTGTTCAAGATCGGCATCGGGCCGTCCTCCTCGCACACGGTGGGGCCGATGCGCGCCGCCGCGCGCTTTGCCGAACACTGGCTGGAGGAGAAGGGCGTGCTCGACCGCGTCGCCCGCGTGCGCGCCGAGCTGTACGGTTCGCTGGCAATGACCGGCCGCGGCCACGGCACCGACAAGGCGGTGCTGCTGGGGCTGGAGGGCCAGCACCCGGATACGGTCGATCCCGACCGGATCCCCGCCACGCTCGAACGCATCCGCACGACGCAACGCCTGCGCGTGCTCGGCAAGCACGAGATCGCGTTCGAGGAGAAGCGCGACCTGGTCTTCAACAAGCGCCAGAAACTGCCGTTCCACACCAACGGCATGCGCTTTTCCGCCTACGACGCCGACGGCAACGAGCTGGCCAGCCGCGACTACTACTCGGTCGGCGGCGGCTTCGTGGTCAACACCGACGAGGCGGCGGAGGACCGCATCGTCGCCGACACCACCGAGCAGCCTTACGCCTTCACCACCGGCGAGCAGATGCTGGCGCTGTGCAAGCAGCACGGCCTGACCATCGCCCAGCTGATGCTGGCGAACGAAAGCGTGTGGCGCCCGGAGGCGGAAACCCGCGCCGGCCTGCTGACCATCTGGAAGGCGATGCAGGACTGCGTCACCCGCGGCCTGCGCTCGCCCGGCACCCTGCCCGGCGGCCTGCACGTGGCGCGCCGCGCCCCGGCGATGGCCGAGGAACTGCGCAACCAGCCCGAGGCCGCGCTGAAGGATCCGCTGACCATCCTCGACTGGGTCAACCTGTACGCGCTCGCCGTCAACGAGGAGAACGCCGCCGGCGGGCGCGTGGTCACCGCGCCCACCAACGGCGCTGCCGGCATCGTGCCCGCGGTCGGCCACTACTACCTGCGCTTCTGCCCGAAGGCGGACGACGAAGGCATCGTCAACTACCTGCTCACCGCCGCCGCCATCGGCATCCTGTACAAGGAAAATGCCTCGATCTCCGGCGCCGAGGTCGGCTGCCAGGGCGAAGTCGGCGTGGCCTGCTCGATGGCCGCCGGCGGCCTTGCCGCCGCGCTCGGCGGCAACGTGATGCAGGTCGAGAACGCCGCCGAGATCGGCATGGAACACAACCTCGGCCTCACCTGCGACCCGATCGGCGGCCTGGTGCAGATCCCCTGTATCGAGCGCAACGCAATGGGCTCGGTCAAGGCGATCAACGCCAGCCGCATGGCGCTGAAGAGCGACGGCAAGCACCGCGTCTCGCTCGACAAGGTGATCAAGACCATGCGCGACACCGGCCGCGACATGAAGGACAAGTACAAGGAAACCTCGCGCGGCGGTTTGGCGGTCAACGTCATCGAGTGCTGAAGTCCTTGCTCCTCTCCCTGCTGGCAGAGGGAGTCCTTCAGGGGAGGGGTTGTCCGAGCTTGCCGGAAGGTCAAAAGCACCCCACCGCTGCTCGCGGGGAAGGCGCAAGGCGCCGATGCAGCTTGGGCGGGCACTGCCCGCCAGCTGTTGCGTCACGAACATGAAGCGGCGGGCACGGCCCGCCCTAAGGCAAGGCCCCACCTGGTGCGTCAGCGCAGCTTGCCCGGCGCACCTTTTGCCAACTCCGCGATCAGGTCGCGGACGAGTTTTCGCTTGTCGTCGGAAAGCTGCAGGTAGTCCTCGAAAGCCAGCCGGTCGCGACCGCGCACGTGGTCAGGCCATGCAATGTTCACGTCCTGCACGCCTTTTGGCCGGACTCTCCGATACTCCAGTTCGTGCGGCTCGACGCCAACAATCTTTGCCAGCGCCTCCATGTGTGTCGGGCGCGGACGATGCTTTCCGTTAAGCCATCCCGACACCGCCTGTGAGGAGACTTCCTCGCCCTGCAGTTCGAGGAGCCGAGCCAGTTCCGAGGCATTCGCCTCGATCCCCTCGTGCTTCAAGGCAGCCCTGAGGCGGTCGGCAAAGGCTTTCTTGTCGATCTTCATGGCCTGCGACCATAGGCGTCGCCCAGCCGCGTTATTGAAAGTTTCGCTTTATAAAAATTGAAAGTTTTGCTTTCATGATCGACCACGCCTCACGTTGGTCGTCGCCATGCCGAAGTCGTTGCTGGAACAACTCCCCGAGATCGTCGCCCGCGGACGCCAGCAGGCCGAGAAGATCCTGGAGAGTCTGGAAGGGCGGCACCGGGTCAGCCTGCAGACACGCGAATGGGTACTGCCGTCGAAGGACACGCGCGACAGCGACTGGATCGCCGCGGCGAACCGGCGGGCACATCTGGGCGAGGAAGGCACGGCCGACTGGACCAACCGCCTGATCTACGGCGACAACCTGCTGGCGATGGCCGCGCTCCTGGCCGGCGACGAATACACGCCGAGCCTGCGCGGCAAGGTCGACCTGATCTACATCGACCCGCCGTTCGACTCCAAGGCCGACTACCGCACCAAGATCTCGCTGCCCGGCGGCCCTTTTCGGCCATCCATGGCCTCCGGGGCACTCGGGCTCCTGCCCATCGTTGAACTGGAGCAGCGGCCCACGGTGATCGAACAGTTCGCGTATTCCGATACGTGGTCGGACGGCACGGCGTCGTATCTGGCGATGATCACGCCGCGGTTGGTACTGATGCGAGAGCTATTGAGCGACAGTGGGTCGATCTATGTGCATCTCGATTGGCATGTGGGCCATTACGTGAAGGTCGTTATGGATGATGTCTTTGGGAAGGACTCGTTTTTTAACGAAGTCATCTGGCACTACCCGGACAAGCTTCAGGGCAACATCAACGGTCTTCCAAAGAATCACGACACGATTTTTGCGTACCGAAAAACAAAAGACGCAATCTGGAACGGCGTAAAGATCCAGTTGGACGGTTCAAGAAAGATCAATCGACGCGTATGGAATCCGCTAACGCAGAAGCTGGATACTGCTCGCGATGAGTTTGGCCGCGTCATCTACGACACATATACCGACAAAAACGCCGACGATGTATGGCAAATCGCACAAGCTGAGGTCACAAAAAATCCAAACAACACTGGCTACAACACCGAAAAACCAGAGTCGCTGTTGACACGAATCATCGAAGCCTCATCCAATTCAGAATCGCTCATCGCCGACTTCAACGGCGGCTCCGGCACCACCGCCGCCGTCGCCGAAAAGCTCGGCCGCCGCTGGATCACCACCGACCTCGGCAAGCCGGCCTGCATGATCATGCGCAAGCGGCTGATCGACCAGGGCGCCAAGCCGTTCCTGTACCAGGCGATCGGCGATTACCAGGTCGAGGCGGCAAAGAGCGCGATGGGGCGCAGCTTCCGCGTCGGCGACCTGTCCGGCATCGTGCTGTCGCTGTACGGCGCGCTGCCGCTGCAGCCGGAGGACAACCCGCTGCGCAATCTCGGCGCGGTGGTCTACGGCGGCAGGAAGACCCTGGTGCTGGTCGATTCGCCGAACAAGCTCACCGGCGATGCCACCCTGCGCAAGGCGATCGCCCAGCGCGACCACTTGCTCGGCGGCTGGGATCGGGTGGTGGTGCTGGGCTGGAATTTCGAGCCGTCGATCGGCCAGAGCATCACCGCGCTGAACGATGCGCGGCTGGAAGTGCTGGTCATCCCGCCCGACCTGCTCGATCGCCTGCGCAAGAAAGGCGGCATCGAGAAGCTGCGCGGCCAGGTGCGCTTCTCCAGCCTGCAGTACCTCACGATCAAGCCGGTGCGACGCACGCGCAGCGGCGACGAGGAACAGCTGCAGGTCGCGCTGGACAACTACGTGCTGCTCTCACCCGAGGCGATCAGCCTCGACGAGGAGAACAGGAAGAAGCTGCTCAAGGTAGCGAACGCCGAGCCGCTGGCGTTGATCGAATACTGGGCGGTGGACCCCGACTACGACGGATCGGTGTTCCGCTCGGTCTGGCAGGACTACCGCGGCAACACCGCCAACGACGACGATCCGTTGCGCGTGGTCACCGAGGCGAGCTTCAGCGTGACGCGCAAGGCTGGCGAACGCCGCGTATGCGTGCGCGTGGTCGACGTGTTCGGTTTCGAGGCCGAGGTGGTGCAGGTGGCGGCGGGGCCGACTGCATGAACATACTCGCGAATGCCAGCAATCGACACTCAGGCTGCCAGTCGCTGAACTTTCCGCAGACTCGTCTTCAGTTCGCGCTCGGCGAGCCTGAGGTCGTAGTCAGTCTGCAGGTTCATCCAGAATTGCGGGCTCTGGCCGAAGGCCCGACCGAAGCGCAAAGCGAGTTCGGCCGTGACAGGACGCTCTTCGCGAACCACGTGCGAAATGCGCATCGGCGACACGCCAATCGCCCGGGCAAATGCTGCCTGGCTCAAGCCACGGTCGGACAGGATTTCTTCCAGAAGCTCGCCCGGATGAATGGGCGGCAGGCCGTTCGTGATGGCGGGATTGGACACGGCTCTAATTCCTCAATGGTAGTCGACGATTTCAACATCGAAGGCGTCGCCGCCCTCGAAACGGAAGCACAGCCGCCATTGATCATTGATGCGGATGCTCCATTGGCCCGCGCGATTGCCGCTCAACATTTCCAGGCGGTTGGAAAACGGCTCGCGCAAGTCTCCGGGACAGGTGGCGAAATGCAGGTATTTCAGGCGACTCCGCGCCCGTCGCGTGAGGTCCGGCGGAAGCCGCCGGCTCGTTCCAGTGGCGGACAGCCGCTCTGTTTCCTTGTCGGCGAAGCTCCTTATCACCCGATGACTCCTGTCTGCACGGTCGATGTTCGCCTGCCAACCATAAACAATCCGTTTACGCCGTGCAAGCCGATGGAGTGCGCCCATGTCTGACGCCAACCATCCCATGGCGCTCGCCGCCGCCCTTACCCGCCGCACCGAGCAGCTGTGCATCGGCCTGGAACAGGGCATCGCCGATATCTACGAGCTGGTCACGCCGGTGACCGCCGAACTGCTGCGCTGGTGGTTCGGCGAGGACGCGTGCCAGTCGCGCTCGTTCAATTTCCATCCGGGCCAGCGCCAGGCGATCCTCAACGTGATCGTGGCGCACGAGGTGCTGGACAGCCCGAACCTGAAGAACCTCTACGAGCAGGTCTGCGCCGAGGCGCTGCTGGAAGGCACGCGACTGGCCGACGTGGCGCAGGACAAGCACGGCCACCCGAAGTACTGCCTGAAGATGGCCACCGGCACCGGCAAGACCTGGGTGCTGCAGGCGCTGCTGGTGTGGCAGCTGCTGAACAAGACCGCGGCGCTGGACAAGGGCCGCGACGACCCGCGCTTCACCCGCCGTTTCCTGATCGTGGCGCCGGGGCTGATCGTGTACGAGCGGCTGCTTGATGCGTTCCTGGGCAAGGAGAACGAGGACAAGAGCCGCGATTTCGCCAGCTCCGACATCGCCAGCTACGCCGATCTGTTCGCCCCGCCGGCGCGGCGCGAGCGCATCGCGCAGTTCGTGCGCGGCAATGTATGCACCAAGACCGAGATCGGCCTGAAGGCCACCGGCAACGGCATGATCGCGATCACCAACTGGCACCTGCTCAGCGACGCCGGCGAGGAGATCGAACAGGACGAGGCCGGGCGGGTCGATGCACCCGGCATGGTCGCCGACGCCGCCCGCGTGGCTTACGACGTGCTGCCGCTGACGCCGGGGCGCGCCGCCGGCAACAGCCTCGACGTGCTCGACCGGCGCTGGGCACACGGCAACGTGCTCTCCTACCTTGCCGACCTGCCCGAGCTGATGGTGTTCAACGATGAGGCGCACCACATCCACGAGCTGAAATCGGGTGGCGAAACCAGCGAGGTCGAGTGGCAGAAGAGCCTGTCGATCATTGCCGCCGGCAAGAGCCGCCGCTTCGTGCAGATGGATTTCTCGGCCACGCCGTACAACGACGTCGGCAGCGGCAAGAAGAAGAGTAAGCGGTACTTTCCGCACATCGTGGTCGATTTCGACCTCAAGGACGCGATGCGGCTTGGGCTGGTGAAGTCGCTGGTGCTGGACAAGCGCAAGGAGCTGGGCGCGCTGCCGCTGGAGTTCAAGGCCGAGCGCGATGCCGACGGCAACATCACGCTTGCCGAAGGCCAGCGCGTGATGCTGCGCGCCGGCCTGCAGAAGCTGCGCAAGCTGGAGGCGGATTTCGCCCGGCTCGACCCGGTCCGCCACCCGAAGATGCTGGTGGTGTGCGAGGACACCTCCGTATCGCCGCTGGTCGCGCAGTTCCTGCTCGACGAAGGGTTGCACGAGCAGGACGTGCTCACCGTCGATTCGGGCAGGAAGGCCGAACTGGGCGAGAAGGACTGGGCGCCGCTGCGCCAGCGGCTGTTCGACCTGGACCGGCATGCGCAGCCGCGGGTGATCGTCAGCGTGCTGATGCTGCGCGAGGGTTTCGACGTCAACAACATCTGCGTGATCGTGCCGCTGCGTTCCAGCCAGGCGCAGATCCTGCTGGAGCAGACCATCGGCCGCGGCCTGCGGCTGATGTGGCGCGACCCGGAATACGCCGACATCAAGCGTGAGAACCGCGAGCGGATCAACCACGGCGAGGAGCCGGGTTCGCTGATCGACATCCTCTCGATTGTCGAGCATCCGGCGTTCCAGGGTTTCTACGACGAGTTGATGGCCGCGGGCCTGGTCGGCAGCACCGGCGACGACGACGATGGCAGCAGCACCGGCGACCTGATTGCCGCCGAGTTGCGCGAGGGCTACGAAACGTACGACTTCGCCATCCCGTTCATCCTGCGCGAGGCGGACGAAAGCGTCGAACACCTGCCGATCGACGTCGCCACGTTGCCGCCGTTCACCCTGATGAGCCGCGCGAAACTGGCCGAACTGCTCGGCAAGGGCGACACCTTCACCTCGCAGGACCTGCAGAGCAGCACGCTGTTCGGCGACTACCGCGTCGACGGCGCGGCGATGAACGTCAGCGGCTACAACGAACTGCTGTCGCGGCTGACCCGGCGGGTCAGCCAGGCGCTGAACCATCCGCTGCCGAAGGGCAACAAGGTTTCGCCCCACCTGGATCGCCCCTATCTGCAGATGAATACCGCCGCGCTGGCGACCGCACTGGACGACTACATCCGCGAGCGGCTGTTCGGCGAAGCGTTCGAGCCATTCAAGGACGAGGGCTGGCGGCTGTTGCTGCTGCTGCCGGTGATCGAGCATATCGTGCGCATCTTCGGGCTGGCACTGGTGCATGCCGAGGAACACACCACCACCGGCAGCACCGAAGTGCGCCATCGCCGGCTGTCGGAAGTGAGCAAGCTGATGGTGCGCGAGAGCGCTTCGCTGGAAGTGTCCAAGTGCATCTACACGCGCTTGCCCTACCCCATCCGCAGCGGCGGGCTGGAACGCGCCTTCATCGAATGGGCGCAGGCCGACGCCGGCGTGGAGGCATTCTGCAAGATCAGCGAGAACCGGCACGACTTCGTGCGGCTGCGTTACGTCAAGGACGACGGCATGCCGGCGCTGTACATCCCCGACTTCCTGGTGCGCACGGCCGACGCGATCTACCTGGTCGAGACCAAGGCGCAGCAGCAGGTCAGCCACCCGAACGTGCAGCGCAAGCTGAAGGCCGCGACCACCTGGTGCGAGCGGATCAACGCGCTGGAGCCGGAGCAGCGCGACGGGCGCGTGTGGCATTACGCGCTGGTCGGCGAGTCGCTGTTCCATGACTGGAGGGAGAAAGGCGCCCGACTGGGCGAGTTGCTGGCGTTCTCGCGGGCTCGCGCGGCGCCGACGGCGCAATCGCAGGGCGGCCTGGCGCTTTGACGCTGCGCTCCCTTCCTGCTTGCAATCGAGAAGAAGTCTACAGGCGCCGACAGCCTGGTAGGGCGGGCACCGCCCGCCGCTCCGCGCCCGCTTGAAGCGAAAGCCGGCGGGCCGTGGCCGCCCTGCGGCTTGAAGCGAAAGCTGGCGGGCGGTGCCCGCCCTACGACGGCCAGAAGATGGCGTGACCGCTGGCAGGTGGCGGGGAGCAGGCAATTCTGCAACCATCGGCCTCTTTTGGCGCATCCAGACGCCCTCCGCAGGAGCTTCCATGTCCCAAGCCAGCCCCATCCGCCGCGACGTCGGCCCGTTCGCCCTGATGCTCACCGGCCTGGGCTCGATCATCGGCTCCGGCTGGCTGTTCGGCGCGTGGCGCGCGGCGCAGATCGCCGGGCCGGGAGCGATCTGGGCCTGGGTGATCGGCGCGGCGGTGATTCTCGCCATCGCGCTGACCTACGCCGAACTCGGCTCGATGTTCCCCGAGTCCGGCGGCATGGTGCGCTACGGCCACTACTCGCACGGTTCGCTGGTGGGTTTCATCGCGGCATGGGCGAACTGGATCGCGATCGTCTCGGTGATCTCGGTCGAGGCGGAGGCGTCGGCGCAGTACATGTCGTCGTGGAAATGGCAATGGGCGAAGGACCTGTACCACCAGGTGCCCGGCGGCCACGGCGAGCTGAGCACCAACGGCCTGCTGATCGCCGCGGCGCTGGTGATCGCGTATTTCCTGCTGAACTTCTGGAGCGTGAAGCTGTTCGCGCGCTCGAACACCGCGATCACGCTGTTCAAGCTGGTGATTCCCGCGCTCACCGCGGTGCTGCTGATGATGAGCGGCTTCCACCCGGAAAATTTCAGCGTCGGCATCCACGGCGAGATGCATTCGACCGACTTTGCCTCGGTGCTCACCGCGGTGGCGATCGCCGGCATCGTATTCAGCTTCAACGGTTTCCAGAGCCCGGTGAACCTGGCCGGCGAGGCGCGCAACCCGGGCCGCAGCATCCCGTTCGCGATCGTCTGCTCGATCGCGCTGGCCACGGTGGTCTACGTGCTGCTGCAGGTGTCGTTCATCGGCGCGGTGCCGCGCGAGATGCTGGCCAACGTGGGCTGGCACGGCATCAACTTCAGCTCACCGTTCGCCGACCTGGCGATCATCCTCGGCCTGCAGTGGCTGGCCACGCTGCTGTTCATCGACGCGGTGATCAGCCCCAGCGGCACCGGCATGACCTACACCGCCACCACCGCGCGCATGCTGTACGGCATGGAGCGCAACGGCACGCTGCCGAAGATCCTCGGCCGCATCCACCCGAAGTGGGGCGTGCCGCGCCCGGCGATGTGGGTGAACCTGGCGGTGTCGTTCCTGTTCCTGTTCTTCTTCCGCGGCTGGGGTTCGCTGGCGGCGGTGATCTCGGTGGCCACGATCATCTCCTACCTGACCGGCCCGGTCAGCGTGATGACCCTGCGCCGCACCGCGCCCGGCCTGCACCGCCCGCTGCGCCTCGCCGGCCTGCCGCTGCTGGCCGGCGTCGCCTTCGTCATGTCCACCGAGCTGCTGTACTGGGCGCGCTGGCCGTTGACCGGCGAGATCATCCTGCTGATGGTGGTCGCGCTGCCGGTGTATTTCTATTACCAGGCCAAGTCCGGCTGGCACGACTTCGGCCGGCAGATGAAGGGTGCGTGGTGGCTGGTGTTCTACCTGCCCACGCTGGCGTTCGTCTCCTGGGCCGGCAGCACCACCTTCGGCGGCAAGGGCTACCTGTCCTACGGCTGGGACCTGGTGGTGGTGGCGGTGATCGGCCTGGCGTTCTACCTGTGGGGTGTGAAATCCGGCTGGCGCACGCCGTCGGTGGAAGCGGCCGAGCTGGAGGCGCACGCCCACCCGGACGCGCCGCTGGTACCGCCGGACGAACGGGCCGCCGAGCGCATCAGCGGGCATTGAGCGGCCCCTCGATCGACACGAACGCGCGGCGACGAGCCGCGCGTTTTCGTTTTCAGCGAGCGGTCGCCCGCTCGCGGCCGCCCAGCGACAACAACACCAGCACGGCCGCCAGCACTCCGTAGGCCCCGGCAAACTGCCACACGATGCCGCGCGAGGCCGCATCGAGCAGCCACGGCAGGTAGATGCCGCCGGACGGCTGCACCGAGTGGATCACCCCGAACAGGCTCAGCGCGCCGCCCAGCAGCAGGATCAGCGCGGCGCGTCGCGGGCGATGGTCGATCAGCGCCACCACGAAGCTGGCCCAGACCATCGCGGTGATGATGAAGCCGTTGCCCAGCACGGTGATCACCGCCAGCTCGGAGATGCCGTGCGTGCCGTCGTTGAACAGCCGGGCGAATTGCTCCGGCGGGATGTAGGTCGGGTCGCTGAGCTTGATCGTCAGCATCCGCGCGATCGCCGGGAAGAAGCTGAACACCACCGCCGCCGCGTAGCGCATCGGCGTCGCCTCGAACGCCTGCACGGTGATGCCGATCGCCACGAACACCAGGATCGGCGCGAGCACCGGCAGCGGCAGCAGCTCGACCAGGTTCGACAGATAGCCGAACACGCCGCCCAGCCCGACCACGATGCCGGTGAGCAGGGTGTAGCCGCTGCGCGCGCCCATCGCCTTGTACGAGGGCTGGCCGATGTACGGCGTGGTCTGCGCCACGCCGCCGCAGAAGCCGGCGGCCAGCGTGGCCAGCGCCTCGACCAGCAGGATGTCGCGGGTGGAATAATCATCGCCGGCGGCGCGCGCGCTCTCGGTGACGTTGATCCCGCCGACCACCATCAACAGGCCGAACGGCAGGATCAGCGGCAGGTACGGCACGATGTACGCCAGCCCGCCCACCCACTGCAGCGTCGGCCACGGCAGCGCGAAACGCCACTGCCACGCCGCCGGCGCGTGGTAGCCCGCGCCCAGCCAGCCCGGCGCGCCGAGCCCGTAGTACAGCAGCGCACCGAGCACGAACGCCACCAGCACGCCGGGCAGGCCGAACGGCATCCGCGCGTGCGCCACCAGCGCGTACAGCACCACGCCGAGCCCGGCGAACCCCACCACCGGCAGCTTGAGGATCTCCACCAGCGGCAGGAAGCCCATCAGCACCAGCGCGATGCCGGCGATCGAACCGAGCAGGCCGGCACGCGGCACATGCCGCTGCACCATCGCGCCGAAGAACGACAGCACGAACTTCAGCACGCCCATCACCACCAGTGCGGCCATGCCCAGCTGCCAGGTGGCGATCGCCGCGGCGTGTTCGTCCATGCCGCCCTGCCTGAAGCCGAGGAAGGCCGGGCCGAGCACGAGCAGCGCCATGCCGATGCTGGTCGGCGCATCCAGCCCCAGCGGCATCGCGGTGACATCGTCGCGGCCGCGGCGCCGCGCCAGCCGGCGCGCCATCGCGGTATAGGCGAGGTTGCCCAGCAGCACGCCCAGCGCGGTGCCGGGAAACATGCGCAGGAACACGACGTCCGCGGGAAAGCCGAACAGGCCGATCAGCGCCGCGGCGAGAAAGCCCATGATGGACAGGTTGTCCACCAGCAGGCCGAGGAAGCCGTTGAGGTCGCCGGGGGCGAGCCAGCGGTTGGCTGAGGCGCTCATGCGCGCGGCCCGCCCGGGCCGATCGCGCAGCCGCCGTGCGAGGATGCCGGCGGCGCCGGCGAACGGGAGTTCATCGAGTCGTCTCTCCTGGATGTGGACATCCGGACATTGGCGGCAACCGCGCAGCGACGCAATACGGGATGATGGCGAGCACCCGGCGCATGGCACTGTCGAAATCGCGGCGCCCGATTCGTCGCTCCCGCAGACCCTCCTGCCACGCAAGGAAACCGCCCATGCCGTCCACGACCCGCGCCAGCCTCCACGCCCTCGGCCTGCTCGCCCTGCTGTCGCTGACCGCCGCCAACGCCGCCGAGGTGAAGTACCGGCTGGACCCCGACCACACCTACCCCAGCTTCGAGGCCGACCACCTCGGCGGCCTGTCGGTGTGGCGCGGCAAGTTCAACCACAGCCGCGGCACGGCGACCCTGGACAAGGCCGCCGGCACCGGGACGGTCGAGGTGGTGGTGGACATGAAAAGCGCCGACTTCGGCCAGGAGCAGCTGAACCGGAAGGCGCAGGACAAGGAGCTGTTCGACACGGCGGAGTATCCGCAGGCCATCTACCAGGGCCGCCTCGCCGGTTTCGTCGACGGCAAGCCGACCCGGGTGGACGGCACGCTCACCCTGCACGGCGTGACCCGCCCGCTGCAATTGAAGATCAACAGCTTCAAGTGCATGCCGCATCCGCTGCTGAAGCAGGAGCTCTGCGGCGCCGATGCGCTGGCGACGTTCCAGCGCGACGCCTTCGGCATGGACGCCGGCAAGGCCTACGGCTTCGGCATGACGGTGACGCTGCGCATCCAGGTCGAGGCGATCGCCGTGCCCGCCACCTGAGTCGCCTCGGGCCAGCGCCACGTACCGCGCGCTTTGCATTTCGAATGACTGCCCCACCAAGATACAAGTTGTACAGTGGATTTCTGGATCGTGGCCTTCACATTGTTCAGCCAAGGGGCGTCAGATGAATCCGCAGAAGCCGGTGGGTGCGCGAGTCAAGATTTCGAAGCACGGTCCCTATCTCGTCTCCGGCGCGCTGCCTCTGCACCAGCAGACCATCGGCACCAACGAAGAGGGCGAGTCGACAAGCTGGGACAAGGGGCGGCAGTACCCCGCGCAGGAGCAATATGCGTTGTGCCGCTGCGGCCACAGCGCGAGCAAGCCGTTCTGCGACGGCACGCACGCCAAGATCGGATTCGACGGCGGCGAAACGGCGAGCCGCGAGCCGTATCTCGATCAGGCTGAAGTCATCCGCGGCCCGACCATGTCGCTCACCGACGTCGAGGGCCTGTGCGCGTTCGCGCGCTTCTGCGACCCGCATGGCAAGGTGTGGAACCTCGTCGGCGAATCCGACCAGCCCGCGGCCGGCAAGCACTTCGTCAGCCAGACCTGCGCCTGCCCGTCCGGGCGGCTGGTGGCCTGGGACAATGAGACCGGCAAGCCGATCGAGCCCGCGTTCGAGCCATCGATTGCCCTGATCGAGGACCCTGCCCAGCAATGCTCCGGCCCGATCTGGTTGCGTGGTGGCGTGCAACTGATCGGCGCCGACGGCTTCGTATACGAAATACGCAACCGGATGACCCTGTGCCGCTGTGGCGCGTCTCGGAACAAGCCGTTCTGCGACGGCACGCATGCATCGATCGGATTCAGCGACAGCGAATGAACAGTGTCGGCCCGTACGGGCTCAAGCCAGTGCCAGCACGTCGCCCAGCAGCGCCTGCGCGGTCACCTCCGGACCCGCGCCCGGACCCTGGATCACCAGCGGCTGCGCGTAGTAGCGGGTGGTGGTGAGCGCGAACTGGTTGTCGGTGCCGTACAGCCGCGCGGCCGGGTGGGTGAGCGGCACTTCGGCCAGGCCGACGCGGGCATGCCCGCGCTGATTGAGCCGGGCCAGGAAGCGCAGCACGCAGCCGCGCGATTTCGCCTCGGCATGGCGCGCCGCCAGCGGTGCGTCGAGTTCGGCCAGCCTTGCCAGGAACGCCTCGGTGTCCAGTTCGCGCAGCGACTCGGGCACCAGGCCCTCCACCTGCACCTCGTCGGTGCCCAGCGCGAAGCCGGCGTTGCGGGCGATGATCAGCAGCTTGCGCGCCACGTCCTCGCCGGACAGGTCCGAGCGCGGATCGGGTTCGGTATAGCCGAGCTGGCGCGCCTCGCACAGCAGCTCGGAGAACGGACGGCTGCCGTCGTACTGGTTGAACAGCCACGACAGCGAACCGGAGAACACGCCTTCCAGGGTGAGCAGGCTGTCGCCGCAGGTACGCAAGCGACGCAGGGTGGACAGCACCGGCAGGCCGGCGCCCACCGTGGCCGAGTCGCCGTAGCGGCCGCCATTCGCCAGCGCCGCCTGCAGCGCGCGCCAGCCGGAGAGTTCGCCGCCGGCCAGCGCCTTGTTCGCGGTGACCACGTGGTAGCCGCGCGCCAGCCACTCGGCGTGACGCGCGGCCAGCGTCGCGCTGGCGGTGGCGTCGACGATCACCTTCACCACAGCGTCGCTGGCGTCTAGCGCGGCGAGCAGGCTGGCGTTGTCGCGCGGGACACCGTGCTGGTTCAGCTGCTCGCGCAGGTTGCGCCGGGCCAGGCTGGCCGGGTCGGTCTGCTGGCGCCGCGAGTTCGCCGCACCGACCAGCCGCAGCGAACCCGCGGCGGCGGTGTTGAGCAGTTTCAGCAACGCGCCGCCGACCACGCCGGTGCCGAGCAGCACGATCGCGATGGTGGAGGATGCCTTGTTCGCGGTGCCCGTCTCGCGCTCGGCCAGCACCGCGCTCATGCAAGCACCCGGCGTTTGGACTTTCCTGCCGCCGTGGCGCGGAGCAGCGCCGCGTCGAGGTCGCGCAGCAGGTCGTCGCCGTCCTCGATGCCCACCGACAGCCGCAGCAGGCTGTCGGCGATGCCGGCGGTGCGGCGCGCTTCCGGCGCCATCGCGGCATGGGTCATCGTGGCCGGGTGCGCGATCAGGCTTTCCACGCCACCCAACGACTCGGCCAGCGAGAAATACTGCAAGCCGTTGACGAACGCCTCGATCTGCGCCACGTCGCCGTCCAGCTCGAAGCTCAGCATCGCGCCGAAGCCCTGCTGCTGGCGTGCCGCCAACGCATGGCCGGGGTGGCTGGCCAGGCCGGGGTAGTAGACCTTGCGCACGGCGGCGTGCGCGTCCAGCCGTTCGGCGATGCGTGCGGCATTCTCCTGGTGCTGGCGCAGCCGCACGCCGAGCGTGCGCAGGCCGCGAAGGGTGAGGTAGCTGTCGAATGGCGCGCCGGTAAGGCCATTGCAGTTGGCCCACCACTTCAGCTGCTCGGCCAGCGCCGCGTCGCGCGCCACTGCCGCGCCGCCGACCACGTCGCTGTGGCCGTTGATGTACTTGGTGGTGGAGTGCACCACCACGTCGGCGCCGAGCAGCAGCGGCTGCTGCAGCGCCGGCGACAGGAACGTGTTGTCCACCACCAGCAGGGCGCCCACCGCGTGCGCCGCCTGCGCCACATGGCGGATGTCGGTGATCCGCAGCAGCGGGTTCGACGGCGTCTCCACCCACACCAGCGCCGGCTTCCTCGCCAGGCCGGCGGCCAGCGCCGCGCTGTCGGTGAGGTCGGCGAACTCGACCTTGAAGCGGCCCTTCTTCGCCCATGCATCGAGCAGCCGCCAGGTGCCGCCGTAGCAGTCGTGCGCCGCCAGCACGGTGGCGCCGGCCGGCACCAGCTCCAGCGCCAGCGCCACCGCCGACATGCCGCTGGAGGTCACTACCCCGCCGGCGCCCTGCTCCAGGTCCGCCAATGCCTCGCCGAGCAGATCGCGGGTGGGGTTGCCGCTGCGCGAGTAGTCGTACGCGCGCTTGCGGCCGAAGCCGGCGAAGCTGTAGTTGGTCGACAGGTGCAGCGCGGGCACCACGGCGCCGTGCTGGGTGTCGCTCTCGATGCCGGCGCGTACGGCGCGGGTACAGGGGGCGGGCTCGGTCATCTCGATCTCCAGGTCTTTCGTCAGTCGATGAATGCGGGTTCTTGCGTAGGGCGGGCACTGTCCGCCGGCTCTTCGACGATGCGGATGGCTCGGAAGCGGCGGGCACTGCCCGCCCTACGAACCGACCCGCGCTGCTAGGCCAGCGCTTCGCGCAGCAGCGGCGCGAGCTGTTCGGGTTCTTTCAGGAAGGCGTCGTGGCCGTACGGCGATTCGACCACCTCCAGCGTGGCCGGGCCATGCAGGCGGCGCTGCAGTTCGCACAGGTCGGCCAGCGGCACCAGCCGGTCGGAGGGGAAGCCGATCAGCGTGGCCGGGACGGGAATCCGCTCAGGCTGCACGTCGTGCAGGTCGATCGACTCGGACAGCGCGAGGAAGCGATCCGCATCGAAGCGTTCGACGAACCGCCGGCCCTGGTGCGCCAGGTAGTCCTCGACCGGGAAGTGAAAGCGCTCCTCGCGCCACTCCGGCCCGCCGGCGAAGCGCCGGCCGAACTCGGCGCTGCCACGGTAGGTGGTGATCGCCAGCTGGCGCGCCAGCGCCAGCGCCGCATCAGCCTGGCCGCTGGCCTGGCCCAGCCGCACGATGCCGCGCTGTACGCTGCGCTGCGCGGTGCTGAGCGGATGCGGCCGGTGCGCGCCGGCCAGCAGCAGCAGGCGCCCGACGCTGCGCGGATGCCGCGCGGCGAACGCCAGCGCCACCATCGCGCCGTAGGAGGAGCCGACGAAGGCATGTGCCTGCGCGATGCCCAGCTCGCCGAGCAAGGCAGCCAGCGCGTCGGCCTGGTCCTCGCTGGAGACCGAGCCGGTGCCGAGCCGGTCCAGGCTGAGCCAGTCGATGGACAGCACGCGCCAGCGCTCCAGGTCGATCGCCGCGCCGGTGCCGACCAACGCCTGCCACCAGCCCGGCGCCGCGCCGCCGTCCAGCGCGGTGACGTCGCGATCGGCCGAGATGCCGCCCTGCACGATCACGGTGGGCGCGCCCGGCGCACCGCACCACAGGTAATCCACCTCCACCTCGCGCGGGCCGCTGCCGTACTTCGGGCTGAGCCGCAACCGGCGGGTGCTGCGCTGGGCGGTGAGCGGCGAACGCACGTACGCCGGCTCGGCAACGGCGGCGCAGGCGGCCTGGCGGGCTTCGGTACGGCGGGTTTCGGGCAGCAACGTCATGAAACTCTCTCCGGTCGGCATCGCCCTGCGCGGGACCGGAAGGGTCGTCGGTACCGGTTTGGCGGGAGCTGCCGCGAGCCGGACGACGCCCATCTTCCGGTGGATGCCGCAGCATCCCCGCAGGAGTTGGCACCGTGGCGGAAGCGCTCCGCAGGTTGCCCCGGCTTCAAAGGGCCTGTCCCTCAGCCGGTCTCGATGAGTGGGCAGATAGTGATACCTGCCGCCATGCCTTGTCAATAGACGTCTAAACGTCTAGACACATATATGTTTATTCGATCACATCATTTGTCGATGGCATGGCGACGGGACAAAGCTCGGCCTACCGCAACATTCCCCACGGAGACCGCCATGAGCCTGCAACTGGGCGACACCGCCCCCGACTTCACCCTCGACTCCACCGAGGGGCCGATCCGCTTTCACGACTATGCCGGCGACCGCTGGGTGGTATTCTTCTCGCACCCGAAGGACTTCACCCCGGTGTGCACCACCGAACTGGGCGCGTTTGCCGGCCGCAAGGCCGAGTTCGACGCGCGCAACACGCGGCTGCTCGGCCTGTCGGTGGACTCGGTGGCCGACCACCACGGCTGGGCGAAGGACATCGAGGACGTGGGCGGCGTCGCGCTGAACTACCCGCTGCTGGCCGACCCGGCGCTGGAGGTGGCGAAGCAATACGGCATGTTCCACCCCAAGGCGGACCCCAAGGTCACCGTGCGTTCGGTGTTCGTGATCGATCCGCAGAAGAAGGTGCGCCTGGTGCTCACCTACCCACCCAGCGCCGGCCGCAACGTGGACGAGGTGCTGCGCGTGCTCGACTCGCTGCAACTCACCGACGGCCGCAAACTGACCACCCCGGTGGACTGGCAGCCGGGCGACGACGTGATCATCGCGCCCTCGGTTTCGGACGACGACGCGAAGAAGCTCTACCCCGGCGGCTGGAAAACGCTGAAGTCCTACCTGCGCCTGGTGCCCGCGCCGCAGGCCTGAGCATCGCGCGCCCTCCCCTGCTGCAAGCAGGGGAGGGCTGGGGAGGGATTCGCTCTTGATCCTGAAGCCCAGGTCAAAAGCCACCCCCTCACCTGAAGGACTCCCTTCGGTCGCCAACCTCACCCTGCAAGCAGGGGGAGGAGCACAATTCACGCCTCTCCTCAACACCCTCGCCCATGAGCATCCAGCCTGACCTCTCCGCCACCGTCGGCCGCACCCCGCTGCTGCGCCTGCGCCACGCCTCCGCCCTGACCGGCTGCGAGATCCTGGCCAAGGCCGAGTTCCTCAACCCCGGCGGCTCGATCAAGGACCGCACCGCGCTCGGCCTGCTGCTGGATGCCGAGCAGCGCGGGCAGATCCGCCCCGGCGGCCGCATCGTCGAGGGCACCGCCGGCAATACCGGGATCGGGCTCGCCCTGCTCGGCGCCAGCCGCGGCTACCGCACCACCATCTTCATGCCGGACACGCAGAGCCGGGAGAAGATCGACGCGCTGCGCATCGCCGGCGCCGAGGTGCGGCTGGTGCCCGCGGTGGCCTACAAGGACCCGAACCACTACGCGCACCAGGCCCGCGCCCACGCCGAGGCGGCGAACGCGGCCGCGCCGGGCAGCGCATGGTTCGCCAACCAGTTCGACAACACCGCCAACCGCGACTGGCACGAGACCAGCACCGGGCCGGAGATCTGGGACGATGCCGGCGGCCGCGTCGACGGCTTCGTCTGCGCCGCCGGCACCGGCGGCACCCTGGCCGGCGTGGGGCGCGCGCTGAAGGCGCGCAATCCGCAGGTGCGCATCGCGCTGGCCGACCCGGCCGGCTCGGCGCTGGCCAGCTACGTCAACACCGGCGAGCTGGTCGCCAGCGGCAACTCGATCAGCGAAGGTATCGGCTCCAGCCGGGTCACCGCGAACTTCGACGGCGCGCCGATCGACCTGGCCTGGTCGATCCCCGACGACGAGTCGGTGCCGCTGCTGCACCGCCTGCTGGCCGAGGAAGGCTGGTGCACCGGCGGTTCCAGCGGCGTCAACCTGGCCGGCGCGATCCGCCTCGCCCGCGAACTCGGCCCCGGCCACACCATCGTCACCGTGCTCGCCGACGCCGGCACGCGCTACCAGGCCAAGCTGTTCAACCCGGCGTTCCTGCGCCAGAAAAACATCCCGGTACCGGACTGGCTGGCAACGGCCTTCCCGTAGGAACGGGCGCCGCTTCGCCCGCGTCCTGCTAACGTAACCGGATGACTCCCCGCCCCGACACGTCCGCACTGCACGACCGGCTGCAGCGCGACGGCTTCGCCTTCGTCACCGCCGACATCATGCGCCACCTGCTGGACGCGCCGACGCTGGGCGACTGGCCCGCGTTCGTCGCCAGCTGGAACGACCTGGCGCCGGACACCTACCTCGCCGCCAGCGGCCGCCACCGGCGTCGCCGGCATGCCACGTTCTCCGCCGATGCCGACGGCGGCCTCCGCCGCGAGGCGCACCAGCCGCATTACCAGAGCCTCGCGTACAACCCGCTGCAGGGCGACATCCAGCGCTGGTTCGAGCCGGTGCTGCCGGCCATCGCCGACGGCGCCAGCCTGCGCCGCATCCTCGCCTTCTGCCGCGACTGCTTCGGCGCGCTGGCCCCGGCCATCCGCCACTGGCACATCGAGGTGCACCAGTTCCGCATCGAGGCGCGCGCGGACGAGGCCGGCGAACCGACCCCCGAAGGCGTGCACCGCGACGGCGTCGACTACGTGCTGGTGCTGCTGATCGACCGCGAGAACATCGAGCGCGGCACCACCACCATCCATGCGCCGGACGGCCGCGAGCTGGGCAGCTTCACCCTCGCCCACGCCTTCGACGCGGCGCTGGTCGACGACCACCGCGTGTTCCACGGCGTCACTCCGGTCACGCCGTTCGACCCGCAGCAGCCGGCGCACCGCGACGTGCTGGTGGTGACGTTCAGGTCCGCCTGAGCCAGCGCGACTGCGTTATGCTTGCGCTGACTCACCTCCGCTCCGGGAGATCGCATGTCCGTCGCTGCCAACATCGTGATCGCGTTGATTGCGCTGCTGCACGTCTGGTTCCTGATCCTGGAAATGTTCCTGTGGACGCGACCCTCCGGCCGCCGCGCATTCGGCACCACGGCGGAATTCGCCGAGCAGTCGAAGGCGCTGGCCGCGAACCAGGGTCTCTACAACGGCTTCCTCGCCGCCGGCCTGGTCTGGGGCCTGCTGCTCGGCAACGGCGGCGCCGGCTTCAGCGTCAAGTTGTTCTTCCTCGCCTGCGTGGTGATCGCCGGTATTTACGGCGGGCTGACCGCAGCCCGGAAGATCCTGCTGTTCCAGGCCCTGCCGGCGGCGATCGCCCTGGTGCTGATCCATCTGGCCTGACCGGCAGACACTCATGACCACGCCCTCACGCGAAGCGGTCGGCCAGCGCTTCGACCCCGCCCTGATGCAGCGCGCCCGCGAAAGAACCTGGGACGTGCTGCACGGCATCCGCGCGCGCATGCGGCCAGGCATCAGCGAGGACGAGGCCAGGCTCGAAGCGGCCGACGTATTTCGCGAGCTGGGTGTCGAGCGGCTGTGGCACCCGGTGATCATCCGCATCGGCGCGAACACCGTGAAAACCTACCGGCAGCGCTCCGACCCCGGCGTGCGGCTGGGTGAGAACGACAGCTACTTCATCGACCTCGGCCTGGTCTTCGACGGCCACGAGGGCGACGCGGGCGACACCTTCGTGGTCGGCCACGCGCCGCAGCGGCAGGCCTGCGCGGAGGCGGCGCGCGCGCTGTTCGGCGAAGTCGCGGCGGCGTGGCGTTCGCGGGGGCTGAGCGGGCAGGCGCTGTATGCGTTCGCCGGCGAGCGCGCCGCGGCGATGGGCTGGCGGCTCAACCACGCGATCAAGGGCCACCGGGTCGGCGATTTCCCGCACTCGATCCACCAGGGTGGCGACCTCGGCGAGCTGGCGGCGTCGCCATCGAGCGGGTTGTGGGTACTGGAAATCCAGATCGCGCATCCGACGGAACCGTTCGGCGCGTTCCACGAGGACCTGCTGTCGACGTAGCCCGCCAGGAAGCAGGCACTCATTGAAAAAGCCCGCGAAGGACAGCATCTGAACGGTCCCCTCGCTGCCTTTGCGCAGCTCTTCCCGGAGTCCCGCCCGTGGCCCGCAAGAAAGCCCTGACCCTGTACCGCAACATCGGCATCATCGCGCACATCGATGCGGGCAAGACCACCACCACCGAACGCGTGCTGTACTACACCGGGCGCAAGCACCAGATCGTCGACGTGCACGACACCAAGGAAGGCAAGGGCTCCACCACCACCGACTACATGGAGCAGGAGCGCAAGCGCGGCATCACGATCCAGTCGGCGGCGGTGACCGCGGAGTGGAAGGGCCACCAGATCAACGTGATCGACACGCCCGGGCACGTCGACTTCACGATCGAGGTGAACCGCTCGCTGCGCGTGCTGGACGGTGCCGTGGTGGTGTTCGACGGCGTCGCCGGAGTGGAGCCGCAGACCGAGACCAACTGGCGCCTGGCCGACCAGTACAAGGTGCCGCGGCTGTGCTACGTCAACAAGATGGACCGCATCGGCGCGAACTTTGCGCACTGCGTGAAGGGCATCCGCGAGCGCCTGGGCGCCCACGTGCTGCTGTGCCAGGTGCCGCTGGGCAGCAGCGACGAGTTCGTCGGCATGGCCGACCTGGTCGCGGGCGTGGGCTACCTCTGGGCCTCCGACGACAAGGACAGCGTGTGGGAGACCGTGCCGCTGGAACAGCTGAAGGATCGCCTGACGTTCGGCGCCAGCGCCGACAACGCGTGGATCGCCGACCTGCCGAAGCTGCGCCAGGACCTGCTGGAAACCGCGCTGGCGCTGGACGATGACGCCTTCGAGCGCCTGCTGGACACCGGCGGGTTCGATCCGGCCGTGCTGAAGCGCTGCATCCGCCAGGGCACCGTCAGCGGCGCGCTGGTGCCGGTGCTGTGCGGCTCGTCGTACAAGAACAAGGGCGTGCAGCAGCTGCTCGACGCGGTGGTCGACTACCTGCCCTGGCCGGGCGAGAACGGTGGCATCGCGCTGGTCGACGAGGATGGCCACGTCATCGGCGAGCAGGCGGTGACCGACGACGCGCCGGCGCGCGCGCTGGCGTTCAAGGTGATCAACGACCAGTTCGGCACACTCACCTTCTGCCGCATCTATTCGGGCGTGATCAGGAAGGGCGACACCCTGCTCAACGTCACCCGCGGCAGGAAGGAGCGCATCGGCCGCATCGTCGAGGTGCAGGCCGACGACACCCGGGAAATCGACGAGGTGCGCGCCGGCGACATCTGCGCATTCGTCTCGCTGAAGGACACCGAGACCGGCGATTCGCTGGCCGACCCGGCGCACCCCGCGCTGCTGGAACGCATGCGCTTCCCGGAGCCGGTGATCAGCGTGTCGGTGGAGCCGAAGAACCGCAACGACGTCGACAAGCTGTCCACCGCGCTCTACAAGATGGTCAAGGCCGACCCGTCGCTGAAGCTGGAGGTGGACCAGGAAACCGGCGAGACCGTGCTCAAGGGCATGGGCGAGCTGCACCTGGAGGTGACCATCGACCGCATGCGCACCGAACTGGGCGTGGAAGCGACCATGGGCAAGCCACGGGTCAGCTTCCGCGAGGCGTTCGGCAAGACCATCGAGCACACCTACACGCACAAGAAGCAGACCGGCGGCAGCGGCCAGTTCGCCGAAGTCACCATGATCTTCGAACCGGGCGAAGCGGGCTCGGGCGTGGTGTTCTCCGACGAGGTGGTCGGCGGCCGCGTACCGCGCGAATACATCCCGGCAGTCGAGCACGCAGTGAAGACCGAGTCGCAGGAAGGCCAGGTCGCCGGCTACGAGGTGGTCGACTTCAGGGCGCGCCTGATCGACGGCAAATACCACGACGTCGACTCGTCCGCGCTGGCGTTCGAGATCGCCGCCCGCCAGTGCTTCCGCGAGGCGCAGAAGCTCAGCAAGCCGAAACTGCTCGAGCCGATCATGCGGCTCGAGGTGGTGATGGAGGCGGACTACCTCGGCGACGTCATCGGCGACATCAACCGCCGCCGCGGCAGCGTCAGCGACCAGGGCCAGAAAGGCAGCTCGGCGTTCGTGCAGGGCTTCGTGCCGCTGGCCGAGATGTTCGGCTACATCAACTTCCTGCGCTCGGCCACCCGCGGCCGCGGCACCTTCAGCATGGAGTTCGACCACTACCAGGACGTGCCGGCCGGCATGGTGGACAAGCTGATGGAGAAGGAGGCGAAGTAGACCCTCGCCTCTTCGGGAAACCACCCGCACGACGATCGCCAGCGCGGGCCGCCATGGCGACTCCACTCATCCTGTACTGAAGAAAAACGACAGGGCACACCCTGCGCCCGGCGAGCGGTAGCATACTGGTCGCCCGCAGGAGCGCATCGCCTGCATCCGGGTGCCGGGGGGCGCCCACCATTCCAGTAGGGGTCACCATGAATTCACAACGCACGCATTCGGATTTGCTTGCGCGGCCTGTCCGCCACCGTCAGCGGCCACTGGCCGTCGCCTGCACCGCCGCCCTGTTCGGCCTGATCGTGGCCGGGGCCGCGTCGGCCCAGCAGGCACCGACGCAGCAGGACCAGGCATCCACCCCAACCGGCGCCCAGACGGCACCCGCGGCCAAGAAGGCCGACGCCACCGACAAGAAGAACAGGAAATCCGAGAACAGGGTGAGCAACCTGGACGCCGTCGTCGTCACCGGCATCCGCGCCAGCATCGAGAATTCACTGAAGGCCAAGCAGAGCTCCAACGACATCATCGAGGCGATCTCGGCCGAGGACATCGGCAAGCTGCCCGACGCCAGCATCGCCGAGAGCCTGTCGCGCGTGCCGGGCCTGGCCACCCAGCGTCTGAACGGCCGCGCCAACATGATCTCGATCCGCGGCCTGTCGCCCGACTTCGCCGGCACCACGCTGAACGGGCGCGAGCAGGCCACGGTCGGCGAGAACCGCGGCGTGGAATACGACCAGTACCCGTCCGAGCTGATCAGCGGCGCGGCGATCTACAAGACGCCCGACGCCAGCCTGATCGGCCAGGGCCTGTCCGGCACCGTCGACCTGCACACGATCCACCCGCTGGACCTGCCCAACCGCGCCTTCGCGGTCAACCTGCGCGGCGAGCACACCACCAACGGCGACCTCAACCCGGGCGGCGTGGGCGACATGGGCCACCGCGCCAGCATCTCCTACATCGACCAGTTCCTCGACCACACCCTGGGCATCGCGGTGGGCTTCGCCCATCTCGACTCGCCGATCCAGGAAAAGCAGTACCAGGCCTGGTGGTGGAGCGTGGACAACGGCAGCGCCGGCGCCGAGCAGAACTGGGGCGCGCCGCACACGCCGGGGCTGCCCGACAACGTGATCTCGCAGGAAGGCATGCAGCTGCGTGCGCAGTCGATGCGCCAGCGGCGCAGCGGCCTGATGACGGTGCTGGAATGGGCGCCGGGCGACCACTACCACTCCACGCTGGACCTGTACTACTCCAGCTTCGGCGACAAGACATTCAAAAACGGCGCGCAGTGGTCCAGCAACCCGTGGGACAACATCAGCTACTCCAACGTCGGCGTCACGCCGGCGCAACCCTACCCGGTGGTCACCTCCGGCACGATCAGCGGCATCGCGCCGATCCTGCAGAACGAGTACACCAAGGAACACGACAAGCTGTTCTCGGCCGGCTGGAACAACCAGTACGACTTCGGCAACGGCTGGGCGGCCACCGCCGACCTCTCCTACTCCAGCGCGAAGAAGAAACTGCACGACGCCTACCTGTTCACCGGCCTGGCCGGCGGCGCGTTCACCACCGTCGACTTCCGCACCCCGGTCGGCAACGGCTATCCCTGGTTCAACCCGGGCGTGAACCTGGCCGATCCCTCCAAGGTGGTCTTCACCGACCCGGACGGCTACGGCTACAACGGTCGCCAGGAACTCGACCACCAGAAGGACACCATCAAGGCGGTACGCATGGAGGTGAGCCACCCGCTGGGCTGGATCTTCAGCGACTTCACGCTCGGCGCGGACTACTCCGAGCGCACCAAGACCAAGCAGGCCAACGTGGACTTTGCCTGGCTCAACGGCAACGGCTCCACCCAGAGCACCTATAACAACCACTTCAGCGCGCCGGTGAACCCGGCCTACCTGTGGGCGCCGACCTCGCTCGGCTACGGCGGCATCCCCGGCGTGCTCAGCTACGACGTGCTGGCCGCGCTGACCAACCAGTTCTACTTGACCCAGCGCAATGGCCAGGGCGACTGGAGCCGCAACTACTCCGTGAAGGAGAAGGTGCCGGTCGCCTACGTCAAGCTCAATATCGACACCACGCTGGGCAGCGTGCCGCTGCGCGGCAACGTGGGCGTGCAGTTCGTGCGCACCGACCAGTCGTCGCAGGCGCTGCAGACCAACGGCGACACCCTGGTCGGGCGCATCAGCGACGGCGCCAAGTACAACAAGGTGCTGCCCAGCCTGAACCTGGTGGCCCAGCTCACCGACCGCCAGTACCTGCGCTTCGGCTTCGCCAAGACCATGGCGCGCGGGCGCATCGACGACGAGAAGGTGGCCACCTCCGCCGGCGTGTCAAAGATTCAGGACGGCCCCGCCGCTGGCCAGGTGCTGTGGTCCGGCAGCGGCGGCAACCCGAAGCTGAGGCCGTACGTGGCGGTCGGCACCGACCTCTCCTATGAGTTCTACTTCGGCAAGTCGAGCTACCTCGCCGTGGCGGGCTTCCACAAGAACCTGCTGAACTACATCTACAACCAGACCACGCTGAACTACGACTTCTCGCACTACACCAACGACAACCCCACGCTCACCCCGACCAGCAACATCGGTTCGTTCACCCGCCCCGCCAACGGCACCGGCGGCAAGATGGACGGCCTGGAGCTTTCCGGCGCGCTGGAAGGCGGCCTGCTGGCGAGCGCGCTGGACGGCTTCGGCGTACAGGCCAACTTCTCGCTGACCAACAGCTCGATCCCGACCAGCTCGATCTCCTCGATCCCCGGCGGTCCGGCCACCTTGCCCGGGCTGTCGCGCAAGGTCGCCAACCTCGCGCTGTACTACGAGAAGTACGGCTGGTCGGTGCGCGTGGCCGAGCGCTACCGCTCGTCCTTCACCGGCGAGGCGGTGGCGCTGTTCGACCAGCTCGGCTACACCAAGGTGCTGGCCAACAAGCAGACCGACTTCCAGCTCGGCTATGCGTTCTCCGAAGGCCGCTGGAACGGCCTCTCACTGCTGCTGCAGGTGAGCAACCTCACCAACACGCCGGACAAGACGGTGCAGGTTTCCGGCCTGCCCAACAACGTGCAGGTGGCGCGCCCGCTGGAATACGACACCTGGGGCCGCACGGTGATGCTGGGGTTGAACTACAAGCTGTAGGCGACCCGCAGCGACGCGAAAGCCATGAAACCCGGGGAGCGATCCCCGGGTTTTTCATTGGGCGCCCGCCACGCGGAAAGATGTTCGCCCGGGACCATCGTGGCCATACCCGATCAACCCACCCCGACCAGGACGGTGCCGTCGCGGATCTCCGCATGCCGGCCGCCAGCGCGGCAGATGCAAGCACGCGGGCCGTCGCGCATACTCGGGCATCGTTCAGCACACGCACAGGGAAATTCGAATGAGCACACCACGAGCACTCGGCTCCGCGGCGGCAGCCATGCTGGTCTTCTGCGCCGGCATCGGGTTGGCACACGCCAACACCATGGCCGACACCACCGCCGGGGCGCTACCCGAAACCATGGCCATGCTGAAGCATGCCATCAGCATCCCCACGGTCGAGGGCGAGCACCAGGTGCCGGTGCTGGCGGCCTATCTCGCGGACAAGCTCAAGGCCGCGGGCATCCCCGCCGGCGACGTCGAGATCATCCCGGTGGGCGAGACCGCCGCGCTGGTGGCGCGCTACCGCGGCACCGGTGAAGGCAAGCCGATCCTGCTGTCCGGGCACATGGACGTGGTGGCGGCAAAGCGCAAGGACTGGACCCGCGACCCGTTCACCCTGATCGAGGAGAACGGCTACCTCTACGGTCGCGGCACCGCCGACATGAAAACCGCGGTGGTGGTGCTGGTCGAAACGCTGATCCGGCTCAAGCGCGAGGGCTTCAAGCCGCGCCACGACCTGATCCTGCTGCTGTCCGGCGACGAGGAGACCGCGATGGCCTCGACCCGCGAGCTGGCGAAGCGCTACCACGACGCCGAATTCCTGCTCAACGCCGACGCCGGCGGCGGCACCCTGAACCCCGACACCGGCAAGCCCGCGCTGTACCAGATCCAGGCCGCCGAGAAGACGTATGCGGACTTCCAGATCAGCCTCACGTCGCCCGGCGGACACTCCAGCGAACCCACCGCGGACAACGCGATCTATCGGCTGGCGCGCATCATCGACCGCGTCGCCGGCTACCAGTTCCCGCCGCAGAGCAACGAGATCACGCTAGCCTCGCTGCGTGCGCTCGGCGCCCACACCCCCGGCCCGCTCGGCGCGGCGATGACGCAGTTCGCCGCCCACCCCGACGATGCCGCCGCCGCGGCCACCCTCTCCGCCGACCCCGCCTACGTCGGCCAGATCCGCACCACCTGCGTGGCGACCATGCTCAACGGCGGCCATGCACTCAACGCACTGCCGCAAAGCGCCAGCGTCAACATCAACTGCCGCATCTTCCCGGGCACGCCGGTCGCCAACGTGCGCGACACGCTGGTCAAGGTGATCGACGACAAGTCCGCCAGCGTCACCATGCTGCAGCCCCCGCCGGTGGCCAGCCCCGCCTCGCCGCTGCGCCAGGACGTGATCGCCGCCGTCACCGACGCCGTGCACCAGCGCTACCCCGGCGTGGAAGTGGTGCCCGGCATGTCCGCCGGCGCCTCCGACAGCATGTACTTCCGCAACGCCGGCGTGCCCAGCTACGGCATCGATGCCGCCTTCACCAAACCCGACGACACCTTCGCCCACGGCCTCAACGAAAAGCTGCCGGCGTCGGAAGTGGCCGCCGGGCTGGAGTTCTGGCATCGGGTGCTGACCCGGCTGGCGAAGTGAGAGGGCTGACGCTCAAAGCAATTCGGGCATACAAAAGATCACGCCCTATGGCAGTACGCTGCGCTGTCAGCGCAGCGTACTGCCATAGCCTATAAATTCTATAACTTATTGAAATTTCTAAAAATAACAAATCTTCCAGTGATGCTTTCTAGGTTGGCGATTCAATAACTATTCAATTTATTGGTTGACAAGGCGGGAGCCGCCTCGGAACATACGCAACCAGATGCCAAGAGCATCGGTAGTCGAACCGGGAATACCGGGCGACAAATCCTAAGGCCGCGCAAGCGGCCTTAGTTGTTTCTGGGGGGAAAATTTCGGTGCACATTTGCTACGTTGATGAGGCGGGATGTCCCGGCATGTTACCGTCAGCGACCTCCCAGGTGCAGCCAGCACTCGTGCTCGCCGGCCTGATGATCCCGCAGGAAAATTTGCATAACCTCACCGAGAGGTTTATGCGCCTGAAATTGGAGTTCAACCCCAAGATTCGCGGATCATCTCGCGCAAAGCACTGGCTCGACATCGTGAAGCATGAGATCAAGGGTTCGGATCTTCGCGGGGACGTGCGCAACAAGAATCGAAATCGCGTTCGCGCAGTATTTCGATTCATTGACGGGGTTCTTGGTTTGTTGGAAGACTGCGACGCCAAGCTAGTCGCACGTATGTACATCAAGGCACCAGGTTCACCGTTTCCGGGGCGCCGGGTTTACACGGCATCCATGCAGGCCGTGTGCGAAGTATTCCAGCATTTGCTGGAGTCACAGAATCGACAGGGCATGATCGTCGCAGACCATCGAACGGCGGCGTTGAACTCGATGGTCGCGCACTCGATCTTTACTCAAAAATTTAGGCAGGGCGGTGATGCGTACCCCCGTATAGTTGAAATGCCTACATTCGGACATAGCGAAAACCATGCGCCTTTGCAGATCACGGACCTCCTCTGCTCGGCCATCCTGTACCCCATGGCCACAAGCACCTACTGCGTTGGACATATCAAGAGTGTCCATGTGCAAGTGAAGGATCATCTGCTACGCGAGCGCTATGCAAACCGCCTGAAGGCGATGACTTACAGGTTCTACGACGGGCCGAAGCAACGCGGCGGGATCACGGTTCACGACGCGATTGAGAAGCGAGGCCCTGCCCTCATGTTCCAAGTAAGGACTGAGGAAACTCGGGCCAGAGGGCACTTTTGAGCAGCTGCTTCTGGCCGAACTGAGACATTCGCACACTCGCGAATGGCGTCCGAAACACAGGCCCTGGCGATCGGCTTTTCCGCCACCGCGCAGCGGTGGCGCACCGAGTGCGGGCCAGGATGGCGCGCTGCTCTACTGGGACCCCTGTGCGGCGGTGAGTCGGGGACGACAGGCCGCGCAGCGGGAGTCGATAGGAGGTCGACTCCTTTTCGCACGGGCAGGAGGCCCGTTCGAAAAGCCCGGCCCTGGCTCACGGACTTGCCGGGCAGGATGCCCGGCAAGCGCCAAGCGGGGTGGCCTTCTCTTTTGGTTACTTTTCTCTTGGCCACGCAAGAGAAAAGTGACTCGGCTGCCGCAGGCAGACGAAAGCTCTTGCCCTTCAGCTTTAGCCCTGCCAATCCGAGCCAACTCCCGATCCAAGCTACAATTACCGGTTCGCGCTCCCGCCGACCCGCACCCCATGCCGACCCATCTGCAAGAAACCCGCCGCCGCCGCACCTTCGCCATCGTCAGCCACCCTGACGCGGGCAAGACCACGCTGACCGAGAAGCTGCTGCTGTTCGGCGGTGCGATCCAGATGGCGGGGAGCGTGAAGAGCCGCAAGACGGCGCGGCATGCGACATCGGACTGGATGGCACTGGAGAAGGAGCGCGGCATCTCGGTGACCTCGTCGGTGATGCAGTTCCCGTACGAGGGCAAGATCGTCAACCTGCTCGACACGCCGGGCCACGCGGATTTCTCCGAGGACACCTACCGCGTGCTGACCGCGGTGGATTCGGCGCTGATGGTGATCGACTGCGCCAAGGGCGTGGAGGAGCGCACGATCAAGCTGATGGAAGTCTGCCGCCTGCGCGACACGCCGATCATGACCTTCATCAACAAGCTCGACCGCGAGGGCCGCTCGCCGATCGAGCTGCTGGACGAGGTGGAGTCGGTGCTGGGCATCGCCTGCGCGCCGCTGACCTGGCCGATCGGCATGGGCAAGCGGCTGAAGGGCGTGTACCACCTGGCACTGGACGAGGTGCACATCTTCGAACAGGGCAAGAATTTCACCCGGCAGGATTCGACCATCTTCCAGGGCCTCGATGCGCCCGGCCTGGCCGAGAAGATCGGCATGGACGCGATGCGCGAGCTGCGCGAGGAACTGGAACTGGTGCAGGGCGCCGCGCCCTCGTTCGACCTCGACGAATACCTGGCCGGCCGGCAGACGCCGGTGTTCTTCGGCTCGGCGGTGAACAACTTCGGTGTGCAGCTGCTGCTGGACTTCTTCGTCGAGCACGCGCCCAGCCCGCGCCCGCGCGCCACCACCACGCGCGAGATCCAGCCGGAGGAGGAGAAGCTCTCCGGTTTCGTGTTCAAGATCCAGGCCAACATGGACCCGGCGCACCGCGACCGCGTGGCCTTCATGCGCGTGTGCTCGGGCACCTACTCGGCCGGCATGAAGATGGTGCAGACGCGCACGAGCAAGGAGGTACGCATCGCCAACGCGCTGACCTTCATGGCCTCGGACCGCGAGATCGTCGAGACCGCCTACCCGGGCGACGTGATCGGCCTGCACAACCACGGCACCATCACCATCGGCGACACCTTCACCGAGGGCGAGCAGGTTTCCTTCACCGGCATCCCGAACTTCGCGCCCGAACTGTTTCGCCGCGCGCGGCTGCGCGACCCGCTGAAGATGAAGGCGCTGCAGAAAGGCCTGGCGCAGCTCTCCGAGGAAGGCGCCACCCAGTTCTTCCGCCCGCTGATGTCGAACGACCTGATCCTGGGCGCGGTCGGCGTGCTGCAGTTCGAGGTGGTCGCCTACCGGCTGAAGGACGAGTACAACGTCGACGCCAGCTTCGAACCGGTGACGGTGACCACCGCGCGCTGGGTGCACTGCGACGACCCGAAGAAGCTGGAGGAATTCCGCGAGAAGAACGCAATGAACCTCGCGCTGGACGCGGCCGGCGAACTGGTCTACATCGCGCCCACGCGGGTCAACCTGCAGCTGGCGCAGGAGCGCTGGCCGCAGGTGCGCTTTGCCGCCACGCGCGAGCATGCGGCCTCGGTCGAGGTGTGAACCTGACTTCCGGCCAGACGTGACGATCGTCACTGGAGGCCGTCGCGGACGGCCGCTAGCGTGCCGGACTACTCCAGCAGAGATGCTCCGCATGCCCAACATCACGGTCGCCTGCACCATGCCCGCCACGGCCCCTTCCTGGCAGCGCTGGCTGCTGTTCTCGCCGCTGGCGCGGATCGTGATCTTCGTCGCGATGTTCCTGGTCCTCAGCCTGGCGATGAACGCGCTGCTGCATGGGCTGGGCTGGCTCGGCAAGGACACTCCCGTCGCCATCCATGCCCTGGCGCAATGCCTGATGCGCGCGCTGCCGGCGCTGCTGGCCTACCTCCTGCTGCTGCGTTTCGTGGAACGCCGCCCGCCCGCCGAACTGGCCCCGCACCGGCTGCTGCCGGACGGCATCGCGGGAAGCGTCGCCGGCCTGTTGCTGTTCAGCGCGGTGGTCGGCGTGCTGTACCTGCTCGGCAGCTACCACGTCACCAGCACCAACCCGCACGCCCAGTGGCTGCCCGCCCTGCTGGTGGCGGGGCTGGGTGCAGGTGTCGGCGAGGAGATCATCGCCCGCGGGGTGATCTTCCGCATCGTCGAGGAAGGCCTGGGCAGCTGGTGGGCGCTGCTGGTCTCGGCGCTGTTCTTCGGCGCGGCGCACGTCGGCAACCCCGGCGCCACGCTGTGGAGCTCGGCCGCCATCGCGATCGAGGCCGGCCTGCTGTTCGGCATGCTCTACCACGTGACCCGTTCGCTGCCGGCCTGCATGGGCCTGCACGCGGCGTGGAACTTCGCCCAGGGCACGATCTACGGCATCCCGGTTTCCGGCACCCGCGCCGACGGCTGGCTGGTCTCCACCCGCAGCGGCCCGGACTGGCTCAGCGGCGGCGTGTTCGGCGCCGAGGCGTCGGTGGTCGCGCTGGCGTTGTGCCTCCTGTGCACGACCGGCCTGCTGATCGTGGCGCGGCGGCGCGGTTCGATCGTGCCGCCGGCCTGGCGCCGCTGAACAGCGGCCGCCGACCGCCGACCCTCACCCGGGGCATACGACAGGCGAGGGGGCAAACTGCGATGATGTCCGCATGCCGATGACCCGAACGTCCAACACCTGGCTGGCCGACCGGCCGCTGCAGCACAAGGTCGTGCTGGCCATCGGCCTGCTGCTGGGACTGTTCCTGCTGGCCAGCGCGATCACCCTGTACTCGCTGCGCCAGCAGGAGGACGACCGCCGCTGGTCGATGCACACCTACCAGGTGCTGCTGCAGCTGGATCACGTGCTGCAGGCGGTGCAGGCTAGCCAGGTAGGCGCCCGCGGCTACCTGCTGGTCCAGGATGCCGCGCAGCGCGATGCGTTCGACAATGCCACCCTGGATCTGGACACCCAGATCGTCCGGCTGCGCGAGCTGATGTCGGACAGCCCGCTGCAGCTGTCGCGCATCGACACGGTGGAGGCGATGGCGACGCTGTCGCAGCGCGAGTTCCGCAGCGAGGTGATCGACGCCATCACCGGCCCGGGCACGCTCGACCCGGCGCAGGCTGCAGCGCAGCGGCTGCGAATCCAGTCCGACTACCTGCAACACCGCAGCATCAGGGTGAAGGACATCAAGGACATCATCGGGCAGATGACGGTTGACGAGAACCGGCTCTTGATCACGCGCAACCAGCGCCTGGACCGGACCCTCGCCATCACCCGCGTGGTCAACCTCGTGGCGGCGCTGCTCGCGATCCTGTTCGGCGTGGCGGTGATCCGGTTGACCCTGCGCCTGGTTACCCGTCCGCTGCGCGTCCTGACCGACCAGCTGACCCGGCTGGCGAACCACGACCACGAATTCGAGATCCACCGGCTCGAACGCCGCGACGAGATCGGCGAGATCGTCCGCGCGCTGCAGGTCTTCCGGCAGATGTCGGTGGACACCCAGGCGCAGACCTGGATCAAGGAACAGGTATCAGGCATCTCCCACCTGCTGCTGCAGGCCACCACGCACAAGGAGTTCGCGCAGTGGCTCACCAGCGAACTGGCGCCGCTGTGCAAGGCCGGCGTGGGCCTGTTCTACTCGTACGACGACGCGCGCCTCCGGCTCGACCTGCTCGGCAGCTACGGCCTGCGCCTGGGCAATCGTTCGGCCGACCATTACATGCCGGGCGAGGGACTGGTCGGGCAATGCGCGCTCGAACGCCAGCCGATCATCCTGGACAACGTGCCCGCCAACTACCTGCACATCGACTCCGGCAGCGGCGAGGCGCTGCCCAGCCATCTGGTGATCATGCCGGTGCTGTACCGCGACACCCTGATCGGCGTGCTGGAGCTGGCCGGTTTCACCCCGCTGAGCCCGCTGGTGCGGCAGATGCTGGACGAACTGCTGCCGCTCGTGGCGCTGAGCCTGGAGAACCTCAACCGCACCGCCAGCGCGCAGGATCTGCTGCAGCGTACGCAGGAGCAGGCCGACGAGCTGCGCGTGTCCGAGCTGGTGATGCGCCAGCAGAAGGAGGTGCTGCGCGACAACAACGACGCGCTGCAGGCGAAAACCGCCGAGCTGGAGGAGCAGTCCCAGCGGCTGATCGCCTCGGAGGAGGAACTGCGCGTCCAGGCCGAGGAGCTGCAGGTATCCAACGAGGAATTGCGGGAGATGACCGACAGCCTGAACCGGCAGAAATACGTGCTGGAGGATCTGCAGCAGGAAACCGCCGAGAAAGCCGCCGAACTGGCACGGGCCAGCCAATACAAGTCCGAATTTCTCGCCAACATGTCGCACGAGCTGCGCACGCCGCTGAACAGCCTGCTGATCCTATCGCGCAGCCTGGCTGACAACGACACCGGCAACCTCGACGAGGAACAGGTCGAGTCGGCGCGGATCATCCACGACGCCGGCAACAGCCTGCTGCACCTGATCAACGACATCCTCGACCTGTCCAAGATCGAGGCCGGCAAGATGGAACTGGTGATCGACGAACTGCCGCTGGCCGAACTGGCGCAGCGGCTGCGCCGCACGTTCGCCCATGTCGCCGCGCAGAAGTCGCTGGCGTTCGCGCTGGAGATCGAACCCGGCCTTCCGGCGATCCTGCGCACCGACGGCGCCCGCCTGGAGCAGATCGCCAACAACCTGCTCGGCAATGCCTTCAAGTTCACCGCCACGGGCGCGGTGCGCGTGCACGTCGGCCGCCCCGACGACGCGGTCGACGTGCCCGATCCGCTGCGCGGCCAGCTGCTGCTCGCGCTCAGCGTCGACGACACCGGCATCGGCATCCCCGCCGACAAGCTCGACCGCATCTTCAATGCGTTCGAGCAGGTGGACGCCAGCACCAGCCGGCAGTTCGGCGGTACCGGCCTGGGCCTGGCGATTTCACGGCGGATGGCGCGGATGCTGGGTGGCGACCTGGTCGTGCGCAGCGAACCAGGCCAGGGCAGCCGCTTCACCGTGCTGTTGCCGCAGACGCCTCCGGCGATCGCGCCGGCCGGCACGCCGGAACCCGCTGCCGCGCCCGACCGGCCGGCCAGCCCGCCGTGCATCGCTGCCGACCAGCCGGTGACGGCCGGCGGCGAACTGGCCGGCCATCGCGTGCTGCTGGTGGACGACGACATGCGCAACCTGTTCGCGCTGTCCAGGGTGCTGCGCGGCTGGGGCATGCAGGTGAGCCTGGCGCAGGACGGCAACAAGGCACTGCGCATGCTGGCCGAGGAGGCCATGCCGGAGTTGCTGCTGATCGACATCATGATGCCGGGCATGGACGGCTACGCGATGATCCGCACGCTCCACGCGCAACCGCGCTACAGCACCCTGCCGATCATCGCGCTGACCGCCAAGGCGATGTACGGCGATCGCGAGAAGTGCCTGGCGATGGGCGCCAGCGACTATCTGTCCAAGCCGATCGACCTCGACCATCTGGCGGCCACCCTGCTGGCGTGGCTGCGACGTTGAACACGACGGCATTCACACCCGCCGCCGGCTGCAGGGGTTAAGGTAACTCCGGGCCCGCCTCCTGGTGAATACGATGCTGCCGAAGGTCCTGGTCGTCGACGACACCGCCGCCAACCTGGTCGCCATGCGCCGGCTGCTAGCCAACAGCGGCGCGCAGCTGTTTGAAGCACGCAGCGGCAACGAGGCGCTGGCATTGTGCCTGGATCACCACTTCGCGCTGATCCTGCTCGACGTCAACATGCCCGACATGGACGGCTTCGAGGTTGCCTCCCTGCTGGGTGAGGCCGAGCACCTGCGCGACACGCCGATCATCTTCGTCACCGCCGCCTACGCCGACGACATGAACCGGCTCAAGGGCTACCGCTCCGGCGCGGTCGACTACATCGCCAAGCCGATCAACGACGTGATCCTGCAGTCGAAGGTACGCGTGTTCCTGGAACTGTATGCGGCGCGCGCCAAGCTGCAGCACGCGCTGGACCAGCTGGCCGAGCGCAACCAGCAACTGACCCGGGAGATCGCCGAGCGCGAGCTGATGGAGGCGATGGTTCGCCATCAGGCCCACCATGACATCCTGACCGGCTTGCCGAACCGCATCCTGTTCCACGACCGCCTGCGTGGTGCGATCCAGCGTGCCAACCGCCACCACAGGCGCTTCGCATTGGCGTGCATCGACATCGACGGCTTCAAGCACGTCAACGACAACCATGGCCACGCCGCCGGCGATGCCTTGCTGCAGGAAATCGCCGCGCGGCTGTCGGCACATTTGCGCAGCAACGACACGGTGGCCCGGCTGGGGGGCGACGAATTCGCGCTGGTGCTGGAGGACATCGATGAGCCACAACTGGCACTGCAGCTGTGCGGAAAGTTGTGCGCGGCGCTGGGTGAACCCTATGCGCTGAGCGTCAACGGCCAGCCGATCGAGGTATGCGTCGGCGCCAGCATCGGCATCGCGCCCTATCGGCCGAACGGGCGACCCGACGCCGACGAGCAGCTGATGCTGGCGGCCGACCGCGCCATGTACACGGCCAAGCGCAGCGGCAAGAACCGCTGCGTGCTGGCGGACTGAGCGGAGGCACGCGGTGCGCTCAGGTGTGCTTGCGCGGCGACACCCACATCAGCACACGCGCCCGGAACACCGCCTCGCCCGCGTCGTCTACCACCTCCACCTTCACCGGCCACTCGTGGCCGTCGCCGGACACGGGCGCGGCCGGCTCCGGCGTGGCGACGCCGTGCATCGTACCGACGGCTTTTCTCAGGTATTCGACCGCCATGCCCTTGGGAATCCAGCGCATGTCGGCCGGGATGGTGGCGTCGGTCATCACCCCGGCGGCGAGCTCGGCCAGGTTGCACAGCGCGATCGCATGCACGGTGCCGAGGTGGTTGTGCACGCGGCGCCGGTCGCGGATGCGCACTTCGCAGCGCCCCGGCTGCAGCGCCACGAAGCGCGGCGCGATCGTGGCAAAGTACGGCGCCTTGAGGCAGACCAGGCGCGAGAAGATCCAGTGGCCTGCCGGCCAGCGCGTGATGCGGCGGTACAGCGACAACACCGAAGCACTCATCGATTGCTCCCGGGAAAAGAACCGGCCCGCACGGCGGGCCGGTCGGTCGATTTACGCGGCATCCGCCCGCGTCTTGAACGCGCGCAGCTCGTCCGTGTCGAAGTCGTCCACCGAGATGAACTCGAACACGCCCTCGCGCACGCGCTTGAGCAGGTCCGCCTCGGCTTCCGAAATCATCCCGGCCCGCTGCGCCTCGGCCAGCTGGCCCAGGTAGTCGTGCGACCTGAACTGCCCCGCCTTCAGCGCCTTGCCGAACTTGCGGTCGACCGGCTCGGCGGCGATCACGTCGGGCAGCAACGCCTTCATGCGGCCGATCGTGTTGTTCGCCGTCGGCGTGGTGTAGACCCAGTCGGTGAGGCGGTCGAGCGCGTCGTTCGGCGCGGTGAGCAGTGCAGCGACGCGGCGGCCGAGGCGATCCGACGGCGGCACGTCGCGCCGGCCCAGCGGGAACACCAGCGCACGCAGCAGCCACGCCACCGGGCGCACCGGGAAGTTGCGGATCGCGCCGTCCAGCGCGTTCTGGATCAGCCACATGCACTCGTGGAAACCCCAGGCCAGGAACGGGCGATCCGCTTCCGGCCGGCCGGTGTCCTCGTAGCGCTTGAGCATGGCGCTGGCGATGTACAGGTAGCTCAGCACGTCGCCCAGGCGCGCCGACAGCTTCTCCTTGAACTTCAGCTTGCCGCCGAGCACGCCCATGAACACATCGGCGGTGAGCGCCAGCGCGGCCGAGTAGCGATCGAGCTTGCGGTAGTAGCGGCGGGTGTAGGTGTCGCCGGCGGTTTTGCCAAGGCGCGCGCCAGAGAGGCCCATCGCGAAGCTGCGCACCGCGTTGGAAATGCCGAAGCCGACGTGGCCGAACAGCAGCCGGTCGAACGTCTTCAGCTGCTCGCCGCGGTCGGCGATCGACAGCGCCTGCATTTCCTTCAATACGTACGGATGGCAGCGGATCGCGCCCTGGCCGAAAATCATCAGGCTGCGCGTCATGATGTTGGCGCCCTCCACCGTAATCGCGATCGGTACCGCCGACCAGCCGCGGCCGGCGTAGTTCTTCGGGCCCAGCTGCACCGCCTTGCCGCCGTGTACGTCCATGCTGTCGCTGGCGATCCGCCGCGCCCACTCGGTGGCGTGGTACTTGGCGATCGCCGACGGCACCGCCGGCTTCTCGCCGCGATCGACTGCGGCCGCGGTGGCGCGCGACAGCGCGGCAGTGGCGTAGGTGAGGCCGCCGATGCGCGCCAGTGCTTCCTCCACGCCCTCGAAGCGGGCTACTGCCAAGCCAAACTGCTTGCGCATGCGCGCATAGGCGCCGGTGGCCAGCGCCGAAGCGCGCATGCCGCCGGTAGCGTTGGACGGCAGCGAGATCGCGCGGCCCACCGACAGGCATTCGACCAGCATGCGCCAGCCGTGGCCGGCCATGTGCGGGCCGCCTATCAGCACCGACAGCGGCGCGAACACGTCCTTGCCGCGCACCGGCCCGTTCTGGAACGGGATGTTCAGCGGGAAGTGGCGGCGGCCGATCTCCAGCCCCGGCGTCGAACGCGGCAGCAGCGCCAGGGTGATGCCGAGGTCTTCCTTGTCACCGAGCAGGTGCTCGGGGTCGAACATGCGGAAGGCCAGGCCGACCACCGTGGCGATCGGCGCCAGCGTGATGTAGCGCTTGTCGAAGCTGAGCCGGATGCCGAGCGTCTCCACGCCGTCGACGACTTGCTTGCAGACGATGCCCGTATCCGGAATCGAGGTGGCGTCGGAACCGGCGTACGGGCCGGTCAGCGCGAAGCAGGGAATCTCCTCGCCCACCGCCAGGCGCGGCAGGTAGTGGTTCTTCTGCTCCTCCGAGCCGTAGTGCAAGAGCAATTCGGCCGGGCCCAGCGAATTGGGCACGGCCACGGTGGAGGACACCGTCGCCGACATGGTGGACAGCTTCTGCAGCACCGCCGAATGCGCCAGCGCGGAGAACTGCAGGCCGCCGTACTGCTTCGGAATGATCATGCCGAAGAAGCGGTTCTTCTTGATGAACTCCCACACGTCCGGCGGCAGATCGGCCAGCTCGTGGGTGATCTGCCAGTCGTCAATCATCCCGCACAGCTCTTCCACCGGGCCGTCCATGAAGGCCTGCTCCTCCACGGAGAGCTCGGGCTTGGGCTGCTTCAGCAGTTCGTGCCAGTCCGGCTTGCCGGAGAACAGCTCGCCCTCGAAACCGACCGTGCCGGCCTCCAGCGCGGTCTGTTCGGTCTCGGACAGCTGCGGGGTGACCTTGGCGAACAGCTTCAGCAGCGGCAGGCTGATCCGCTTGCGGCGGAAGTCCACCAGCAGCAGCGGCAGCGCGATCGCCAACTCGATGAGCAGCAGGATCGTGGTGGTCCACGGCGCGTGTGCGATCAGGCCGACCACCAGCGTGGCGACGAGCGTGGCGATCGCCCAGGTGCGCAGGCTGCTGCGGTGATAGGCGCAGGCGCCGGAGGCCAGCAGCGCCGCCAGCAGGGTCAGTATCACGGACATCTCAACACCTCATTGCGATGGAACGGCACCGGCGACACGCCGGCCGGCGGGTAAGGGAGCAAGACCCAGCGCGAAGCGCGCGACCTCGAGCGTGAAGGCATCATTCGCGTCGCCGGCCACCATGTGGGTGGCGTGCGCCAGTTCCACATGCTGCGCATGCGGCACCAGTTGCAGGAATTCGTCGACGGTGGTGCGCGACACCACGTCGCTGCGCGCGCCGGACAGCAGCAGCACAGGCACCTCGATCTTCGTCGCGGCGGCGAGCAGGCGCGGCTGGTAACGCTCGCTCTCCTGCACCAGGTCGCCGGCCAGCAGGGCCGGATCCCAGTGCCAGCGCAGCCTGCCGTCGACGCCTTCGCGCAGCAGCGGGCGCAGTTGCTGCTCGCTCTTGCGTTCGCGCCGCTGGGGCAGGTACGCGGCGATCTGCTCGGCCGCTTCGGCGTAATCCGCAAAGCCGTCCGGATGCGCCTGCATGAAGGCCAGGATGCGTTCCACGCCGCCGGTTTCCCAGCGCGGCGTAATGTCCACCAGCACCAGCGCCCGGAACGGCGCCGGACGCGTTTCGCCGGCCAGCACGATGCCCAGCAGGCCGCCCATCGAGGCACCGACCAGGATCGGCGGCTGCGGCTGCGCCGCGGCCAGTTGCAGCAAATCGTCGGCAAACTGATCCATGTGGTAGCTGCCGCCGGGCACCCGGTCGCTTTCGCCGTGACCGCGCGCATCGAAGGTGACGCAGCGGCAGCCGGCCTGGACCAGCGCCGCGGCCGCCCCGTTCCAGGCGCCACGGGTCTGGCCGAAACCGTGCGCGAACAGCAGGGTCGGATAACCATCCGGGCAACGCGTCTCCACCGCCAGACTCAGGTCGGCGGTGGCAAAGCGGCTGATCGCCGCGAACGCGGGGGTATCGTTAACCATACGGAAGAGTATGGATTGCCCCGGCGAGCGGCGTCAACCATGCGCCATGCGTTCTGCAAGCGGGCCGGGGAAAAGCCCCCGCATTCAAGAAAATTGACGTTTCGCATTACAAATGTGCGGGGTGCCGCTACCATACGCACATGAATGTCAGTAGCAAGCCAGAACGCACCCGGCTGTCGGCCGAAGATTGGGAACTCGCCGCCCTGCAGCTGATCGCCGAACAAGGCGTCGGTGCGCTCGCGGTGGAGGCGCTGGCACGCCAGCTGGGCGTGACCAAGGGCAGCTTCTACTGGCACTTCCGTACCCGCGAAGCGCTGCTGCATGCGGCGCTGGAACGCTGGGAGCAGTACGGTGAACGCGAGGTGCTGGGCCAGATCGAGCAGATCGCCGATCCGCGCCAGCGCCTGCCCGAACTGTTCCGCCGGGTCGCGCACGAATTGCAGCCGCACCGCGTCTATGCCGCGCTGCTGAAGGCGCTGGACCACCCGCAGGTGGTGCCGGTGATGGCCCGCGTGTCGCAGCGGCGCATGGAATTCCTCACCACCGCCTATCGCGAAGCCGGCCTGCCCCCCGGCGAGGCGCTCAACCGCGCACGCCTGACCTACGCCGCCTACGTCGGTTTCCTGCAGCTGAACTTCACCCTGGGCCTGCCGCGGCTCAACCTCGAGGAGTTCGACACCTATGTCGAACACATGATCGCGACCCTGATTCCGGCCTGAGCCAGCTCCATGGAACACCCCGAACGGCGCCATCTGGCGCCGTTTTTGTTGCGCGGAACCTTGCAATACCAGTGTGCGCAAACTACCGTGCCAACTCCTTTTTTCCACAAGACCTTAGAGGGCACGATGGCCAGCAAGCTGGAATCGCTTGATCGTTGGGTGGCCGAAGTGGCGGCGCTGACCCGCCCTGCCCGGATCCACTGCTGTGACGGTTCGGACGCCGAGTACCAGGCCCTGGTGCAGCAGATGCTGGCCGACGGCACCTTGATCGAACTGAACCAGCGGACCCATCCGGGCTGCTACCTGCACCGCTCCCATCCCTCCGACGTGGCCCGCGTCGAGCACCTCACCCTGGTCTGCCACCCGGACGAGGAAGACGCCGGCCCCAACAACCACTGGATGGACCCGGCCGCGGCGCACGCGAAGATCGACGCGCTGTTCGACGACTGCATGGAAGGCCGCACGATGTACGTGATCCCGTACTGCATGGGCCCGATCGACTCGCCGCTGGCGCGCTGCGGCGTGGAGATCACCGACAGCCCGTACGTGGTCGCCAACATGAGGATCATGACCCGCATGGGCGCCGCCGCGCAGGCGCGGATCGAGCGCGAGGGTTCGTTCGTGAAGGGCCTGCACTCCGTCGGCGAACTCGACCCGGAACGTCGCTGGATCATGCATTTCCCGGCCGAGCTCACGATCAAGTCGTACGGCTCCGGCTACGGCGGCAACGCGCTACTGGGCAAGAAGTGCCACGCGCTGCGCATCGCCAGCCATCAGGCGCACAGCGAAGGCTGGCTGGCCGAACACATGCTGATCGTCGGCATCGAGAACCCGCGCGGCGAGACGCACTATGTCGCTGCCGCCTTCCCGTCCGCCTGCGGCAAGACCAACCTGTCGATGCTGATTCCGCCGGAAGGCTACCTGCGCGACGGCTGGAAGGTATGGACGGTCGGCGACGACATCTGCTGGATGCACCCCGGCGCGGACGGCCGGCTGTACGCGATCAACCCGGAGGCCGGCTTCTTCGGCGTGGCGCCGGGCACCAGCGACGCCACCAACCGCAATGCGCTGAAGAGCATCTCGCACGACACCATCTTCACCAACGTGGCCGTCACCGCCGACAACCAGCCCTGGTGGGAAGGCCTGCCCGGCACGCCGGTCACCGACTGGCAGGGCCGCCCGTATGACCCGGCCAACGGCCCCGCCGCGCACCCCAACTCGCGCTTCACGGTCAGCGCGAAGCAGTGCCCGACCTGGTCGGCGCAGGCCGAGGTGCCGCAGGGCGTGCCGATCAGTGCAATCGTGTTCGGCGGCCGCCGGCCCTCGCTGCTGCCGCTGGTGATGGAAGCGCGCGACTGGACCCACGGCGTGCTGATGGGCGCCGCGATGGGTTCGGAAACCACCGCCGCGGCCACCGGCGCGGTCGGCGTGCTGCGCCGCGACTCGATGGCGATGAAGCCGTTCTGCGGCTACCACTACGGCGACTACTTCGCGCACTGGCTGTCGCTGGACCGACCCGGCGCGAAGCTGCCGAAGATCTTCCACGTCAACTGGTTCCGCAAGGGCGCCGACGGCAAGTTCCTGTGGCCTGGCTTCGGCGACAACCTGCGCGTGCTGGAGTGGATGATCGACCGCGCCGAAGGCCGCGCGGGCGGCGTCGAGACGCCGATCGGCATCCTGCCCGGCGAGGGCGAGCTCAAGCTGGACGGGCTCGGGCTCGACCGCGCCGGGCTCGACGAACTGCTCGACGTGGACAATGCCCTCTGGCAGGCCGAGCTGTCCGCCATCGACGAGTACCTCGCGAGCTTCGCACCGCGCCTGCCCGAACGCCTGCGCCGGGAGCAGCAGCGCGTGGCGCAGGCACTGGAGGACGATGCCGGGCAGTCGCGCCGCGAAGCCGTCGCCTCCTGAGCCGTGCCGCCCGCGGGCGGATCCACCGCGATCCGCCCGCGATGCCTGCGGCTCCGCCACTGCGGCGCCCGTTCCAACCCTTTCGCGCCACGCCGCATCCAAGCTGGCAAGATGACCGCCGCCTGTCCTGCCCTTGGAAGCTCCATGTCGCCTGCCTCAGCGGGAGCCAACGACAGCGATGACGTGCGCGCCGCGGCCGCCGGCGACCGCCGTGCGTTCCAGCGGCTGTACCAGCTGCACGTGGGCCGCGTGCATGGTGCGGTGTACCGGCTCGCCGGCTACGACCATGCCCGCGCCGAGGACCTGACCCAGGATGCGTTCGTCCGTGCCTGGCAGAAGCTGCCCGGCTTTCGGCACGAGAGCGCGTTCGGCACCTGGCTGTACCGGCTCGCGGTCAACCTGGCGCTGATGGACATCCGCGCCCGCGGCGCCGACCCGGTGAGCATGGTCGACGACGAGCACCTGCCGGATGCCGGCGAAACGCCGTTCTGCGCGGCCGAGCGCGAGGAACTGGAACACGCCGTCGGCAAGCTGCCGCCGCGCGCCCGCGCCGTGCTGGTACTGCACGACATCGAAGGCTGGAAGCACGAGGAAATCGCAACCGAACTGGCGATGGCCGTCGGTACATCGAAAGCGCAGTTGCACCGCGCACGCGGCCTGTTGCGCAAGGCATTGGGAGAAAGCTCATGAACGAATTCGAATGGCGCCGGCAACTGCGCGGCCTGCGCCAGCCGCTCGCACCGCCGCGCGACCTGTGGGCCGCGATCGAGGCCTCGCTGGACGAGGCCGGCCAGGGCGATCCGCACATCGCCGCCACCGGGGCAGCTCCCGGCCGCCGCTGGCTGGGCGTCGCCGGTCTCGCCGTCTCGCTGCTGCTGGCCGGCGGCCTCGGCTGGCACCTGCGGCAAGTGCCGGCGGTCACGCCGCTCGCCACCGTCAGCCCATACCCGACGAGCTGGAAGCCGTCCGACCCCCGCCTGGCCGGCGCCGCCATCGAGCTGGATGCCGCGCGGATGGAACTGCAGCTGGCGATCCGGCAGGCACCGGATTCGCCGGCGCTGCAGCGCCTGCTCGGCCGCACCGAACGTCAACAGGCGCAGCTGCGCCAACTGGCCGGCCAGGCCGGATGAGATCCACAGGAACGATCATGAAAACCGCCCGCTACCTTCCCCTGCTGCTGTGCTTCTGCATCGGCCAGGCCCTCGCCGGCACGCCGATCCAGCTGCGCCACGACGCCACCCCGACCGCGCGCATCAGCATCAGCAATATCGCCGGCACGGTGAACGTGACCGCCTGGGACCGCAACGAGGTGCAGGTGGGCGGCCGCCTTGGCGAGGGCGCCAAACCGCTGGCGATCAGCGGCAGCAACGGCAACCTCGAGATCAGGGTCGAATCGCAGGGCGGCTCCGGCCGGTTCAACTGGGGCGGCGACAGCAAGATGGCGCCCACCACCCTGGAACTGCACGTACCCAGGGCGGCCTCACTGGAGGTCAGCGTGGTCAGCGCGCCACTGGTCATCGACGGCTTGAACGGCGGCAGCATCCAGGTCAACACGGTCAGCGGCAAGGCACGCATCAATGCACGCACGCCCTCGCTGAAGGTGGACAGCGTCAGCGGCGGCATCGAGCAGGCCGGGCGTGCCGAACAGGCCGAACTGCAGACCGTCAGCGGCGACATCCTGGCTCCTGCGCTGGGTGGCACCGTCAGGCTGCAGACGATTTCCGGCCATATCCAGGCCAACGGCGGACCCTGGCAGAAGCTCACGCTCAGCACGGTGTCCGGCGACGTGCAGCTGGCCGGCGCACTGGCGGCCGGCGGCAGCCTCGGCATCGACAGCATGAGCGGCAACGTGCAGTTGCTGCTGCCGGCGAACACTTCCGGCAGCCTGCACGCCAGCAGCTTCAGCGGCAACCTGCGTAGCGATTTTGGCACCCCCACGCAACCCGGGCACGGCCCCGGCAGCTCGCTCGACGTCCGCCTCGGCGATGGCCGCGGCAAGGTCAACATCGAGACCTTCAGCGGCGACCTGCGCGTGCGCAAGCAGGGCTGAGCGCCGCCGCTGCCGCCGGAAACGAAAACGCCGTCGCGGTTGCGACGGCGTTTTTCATGATGGGCGGGAACAGGTGGGCCGGCCGCTCAGAGATCCTGGTGATACTGCACGTAAGGCGTGCGTGACTGGTCCGGCTCCGGGCCAGCCGGCGTATTGGCCGGGGTGCCGGACGACCACAGGTTCTGCGCGCCGACGCTCAGCGAGCCGCGCCACGGCAAGCGCCAGGTCACGCCCAGGTCGATGCTGTTCCAGCGCCGGTCCGCGTTCAGGCTGCCGGGAATGCCGGCCTGCGGCTGCATCGTGCGGCCGATCAGCACGCCGCTCAGCGGGCCATGGTCGACGCCGAAACTCAACGCCTTCTGGTCCAGCGTATTGATGCCGAGCAGGTTGCCCGGCAGCAGGTGGACGCGGCCCACGCTGGCGCCCACATCGATGCCGCTCTTGCTGCCCAGCGCCAACCGGCCATGCGCCTTCAGCTGCGAGCTGCTGTCGAAATCGGACAGCCCGTCGACACCCGGCGCCGCACCCGGCAGTACGCGCGGCAACACCGCATTGTTGTCCGGCGCCCTGCTCGCGCCCACGCTCACGCCCACGCTGTAACGGCCGGCATCGAACGTGGCGCCCACTTCGCTGTCGAGCACGCGCAGGTTCGAATTGGCCCACGAAAGCTCGCTGATCTCGGCGTGCGCCTGCAACTGCGGACCCAGCCCATATTGCAGGCCGGTCGTCGTCACGCCGGTGGCGTCCACCACACGCGGGGCCAGCTGCGCATTCCTGCCCAACGCTTCGCCGCCGGTGCTGCGGTCCGCCTTGAGCGTCAACAGCTGGCCGTCGGTACCTCGCCACAGCGGCACCACCGTACCGGTTCCGCTCACCTGCCCGGTCGGCCGCGCCAGCAGCTCCTGGGCCGTGGCATTGTCGGCGCCCACCGACTGTCCTGCCGCCGCAAACGGCAGCAGGAGAATCAGCAGCAGGGCAGACAGGCGACGCATGAATTTGAACCCGTGGATCTCGGTGAAGGGACATTCGGGCGACAGTATACCCCGTTTTACGTTTTACTAACACCCTGGGAACTCGCCGCAACTCACAAAATGGCAGGGTTTCCGCGCCTGTTCGACCCCTGCAGCGCCGCCAGGTTCCCGCCCGTGGAAACTGGCGACGGGCCACGCTTACACGATATAAAGGCGTGCAGCACCGCACCGATCGTGCCAGATCGCACCGGAATCAACCCAGCCCCATGAGCGCCACGCCGACGATCCGTCCATCCCAGCCGTTTCCGGTGGCGCGGGATCTTGCGGCCCTGCATGAGGCGGTGGAACGCCTGTTCGAGGCCGCCGACGCCGCCAGCGTGATGGAAATCTGCGAGCTGATGCTGGGCAACTTCGGCATCCAGGGCCGCCTGCGCTGGCGTCGCGGGGACGAATCCCCGGGGCACCTGACGGGGCAGATGGAGCTGGCCGTGGATCCCCAGGGCCCACGCACCCTGGTGCTGGACTGGGCCGACCTGCCGCTGCCCGAACCGGTCCGTGACCGGCTGGACTGGATGGGCCGGCTGGCCGGGGCCCGCCTGCGCCAACTGGCCGAGACCAGCCGCCTGTACGAGGCGATCTCGCGGCTGGCACAGGCAGAGCGGCTGCAGCGCGCCCTGTACGCGATCGCCGAGCAGGCCGGCGCCGAGCACGACATGCCGGAGATGACGCGCTCGCTGCACGCCATCGTCAGCAGCCTGATGTATGCGGAAAACTTCTACATCGTGCTTTACGACGCCGCCACCGACACGGTGCGTTTCCCCTACTACGTCGACATCAAGGACACCGACCCGCCGCCGGAACAGGGCCTGCCGTTACATGACATGCTGCACAGCCTGACCTGGAACCTGCTGCAGGAAGGCCGGCCGCTGATGGGCTCGATCGACGAGCTGCGCCAGCAGTTCGGCAACCACCTCATGCCGCTCGGCCCCAGCTGCGAGCAATGGCTGGGCGTGCCGCTGCTGCGCACCGGCCGCGTCGTCGGCGGCATCGTGATCCAGAGCTATCGCGACGACACGCATTATTCGCAACACGACCTGGAGCTGCTGAACTATGTAGCCCAGCACGTGCAGACCGCGCTGGAACGGCGCGAGGCGCACCTCGAACTGGGCCGCCGGGTCACCGATCGCACCGCCGCGCTGCGCGAGGCCAACCGCGTGCTGCGCCAGCAGGTGCTGCAGCGCCAGCGCGGTGAGCGCCTGCAGGCCGCGCTGTTCCGCATCGCCGAACTGGCCAGCGCGCCGGAAAGCCTGGATACGTTCTACGCGGCGGTGCACCAGGTCATCAGCGGCCTGCTGTACTCGCGCAATTTCTATATCGCGCTGATCGACGAGGAAAGCGGCCAGCTCACCTTCCCCTACTCGGTGGACGACGTGGAAGGCGTGCGACCGCCGCGCGCGCACGGCCGTGGCGCCAGCGAATACGTGCTGCGCCATGCCAAACCGCTGCTGGCCACGCCGGCCGAACTGGCCCGGCTCGCCGCACTCGGCGAGATCATCCACATCGGCGCACCCTCGGTGTGCTGGCTCGGCGTGCCGCTGATCTGGGGCGGCAAGGCGATGGGCGTGCTGGCGCTGCAAAGCTACTCGCCCGAGCACACCTACAACGAGCGCGACCAGGAGCTGCTGACCTTCGTCAGCTACCACATCGCCAACGCGCTGCAGCGCAAGCAGGCCGCCGCGTCGCTGAAGCACGCCTACGCCGGGCTGGAGCGTCGCGTCACCGAACGCACCCGTGCGCTGGCGCTGGCCAACCGCGACCTGCGCGAGCAGATCGCCGAGCGCGAACGGATCGAACGCCGCCTGAAGTACGAGACCCTGCACGACTCGCTCACCGGTCTGCCCAACCGCACCCTGCTGCTGCAGCGGCTGGAGCAGGCGATGCAGCGCCACCACGCGAACCCGGACGATCAGTTCGCCGTGCTGTTCATCGACCTGGACCGCTTCAAGGTGATCAACGACTCGGTCGGCCACCTGATCGGCGACGACCTGCTGTTCCAGGTCGGCGGGCGCATCCGCGCCTGCCTGAAGACCCGCGACGTGGTGGCGCGCCTCGGCGGCGACGAGTTCGCCGTGCTGCTGGAGGGCATCGTCGACACCCACAAGGCAAGCCTGATCGCCGAGCGCATCATCAGCGAACTGCACACGCCGTTCCGGCTCGGCACCAAGGAGATCTTCACCTCCGCCTCGATCGGCATCGCGCTGGCCAGCCCGCACTACCGCCAGCCGGAGGAATTGCTGCGCGACGCCGACGCGGCGATGTACCACGCGAAGGACGGCGGCCGCCACCGCGCCGCGATTTTCGACGACCGCCTGCGCCGCGAAGCGCTGTCGCTGCTGGACATGGAGAGCGACCTGCGCCACGCGCTCAGCCGCAACGAGTTCGAGCCGTTCTACCAGCCGATCGTGGAACTCGCCGACGGCCGCGTCGTCGGCTACGAGGCGCTGCTGCGCTGGCACCACCCCGAACGCGGCCTGCTGCCGCCGAACGACTTCCTGCTGATCGCCGAGGAATGCGGCTGCGCCGAGGCCATCGACTGGCAGATCTTCGAGCAGGTGTGCACCCAGGCCGTGCGGCTGATCGGCACCGAGGGCTTCATCAGCATCAACGTCTCCGGCCGGCACTTCCGCTCGGCCGACCTCGACCAGCGCCTGCTCGCGCTGTTCGACCAGTACGCCGTACCGACGCACTGCATCCGCATCGAGGTCACCGAGCACGCGCTGCTGGAGAATCCGACCCAGGTCAAGCAGATGCTGCAGAACCTGCGCAGCCAGGGCGTCGGCATCTCGCTGGACGATTTCGGCACCGGCTATTCCTCGCTCAGCTACCTGCACCAGTATCCGTTCGAGTCGCTGAAGATCGACCGCTCGTTCATCACCGAGCTGCCTGCCGACGACGCCGAGACCCAGGGTCTGGCGCTGGTGCGCACGATCCAGGTACTGGCCGATTCGCTGCGCATGAAGGTGATCGCCGAAGGCATCGAGGAGGAATCGCAGCGCCGGGCGTTGCTGTGGGTCGGCTGCCGCTATGGCCAGGGCTTCCTGTTCGCCGAACCGCAGCCCGCCAGCACCTGGCTCGACGCGGGCAGGTCGCTGCCTGCGGGCTGAGCGCCCTGCCGCGGCCGCCTCACCCGGCCGGCCGAAGGCCTCCGGTGAGGGGGTTTCTACTGCGCGGTCCCGGGCGCGCCGGGCGCCGCCGCCGTGCTGAGCAGGTGTTCGGCATCGATGCGGTCGAAGTGGTAGTGCTGCGCACAGAACTCGCAGATCACCTCGATCTCGTCGCCGCGCGCGGCCAGCGCCGCCTCCACCTCGTCACGGCCGAGCGAACGCAACATCGCGCTCACCCGCTCGCGGCTGCAGCTGCAGCCGAACGCCAGCGGACGCGGCTCGAACAGGCGCACCGATTCCTCGTGGTAGAGCCGGTACAGCAGCTGTTCCGGCGCGCTGGCCAGCAGTTCCGCCGCGCCCAGGGTGGCGGTCAGGTGCAGCACGCGGTTCCACGCATCGTCGTCCTGCACGGCATCGTGGCCGCCCTCGCCCGGCATCTTCTGCAGCATCAGGCCAACCGCGTGCTCGCCATCGGCGGCCAGCAGGATCCGCGCCGGCAGCTGCTCGGACTGCACGAAGTAGCCCTCCAGTGACGCCGCCAACCCGGCGTGCCGCAGGTCGACCAGACCCTGGTAGCGCTGGCCGCGATCGACGTTGCCGATGGTGATCGCCATCACCGCGTCGGCCAGCGCATCCAGCGCCAGCGGCTCGGGCAGCGGCGCGTTCCAGCGCGCCAGCCCGCGCAGGCGGCCGTGGTCGCTGCACTCGGCGAACAGCAGGCGCAACGCGGCGGCGCTCTTCAGCTCGATCGACAGCGCGCCGTCCAGCTTGATGTTGCCGGTCAGCAGCGCGCTGGCCGCCAGCGCCTCGCCCAGCAGCGCGTGCAGCGCCGGCGGGTAATCGGCGCGACCGGCCACCTCGCGCCAGGCCTGCCCCAGCCGCACCAGCGTGCCGCGCACCCCGGCGCGTTCGAGCAGGAAGCGGTGCAGCAGGTCTTCGACAGGCAGGTTTTCCACGACGGGCAGTCTCTTTGAGGACAAGCGCCCCAGATGGGGGCACGGCTGCTTCGGAACAACGCCCCTTATACTGCCCGCCTCTTTCCGCGCACGCCGCCATGCCCCTTCCGTTCCGACGCCCCCGCCTGATCCGCCTGCTGCGCGTGCTGGCGATCCTCGTGCTGGCATGGCTGGCGCTGAGCTGGCTGGTGGTGCTGGTGTTGCGCTTCGTGCCGCCGTGGACATCGGCGGTGATGCTGGAACGCCAGCTCGGCGCGTGGCTGCACGGCGAGCAGGATTTCCGCCTGCGCCAGCACTGGGTACCGTGGCAGCAGGTGTCGACATGGGTGCCGCTGGCGATGGTGGCCGGCGAGGACCAGAAATTTCCCTATCACCACGGCTTCGACCTCGATTCCATCCAGGACGCGCTCGACGCGGCCGACGACGGCAGGCGCCTGCGTGGCGCCAGCACGATCAGCCAGCAGACCGCCAAGAACCTGTTCCTGTGGAACGGCCGCAGCTTCGTGCGCAAGGGGCTGGAGGCGTACTTCACCGTGCTGATCGAACTGAGCTGGCCGAAGCAGCGCATCCTCGAGGTGTACATGAACATCGCCGAGCTGGGCGACGGCGTCTACGGCGTGGGCGCGGCCAGCGAGGCATACTTCCACGTTGCACCGGCCCAGCTCGGCCCGGCCCAGGCCGCTCGCCTCGCCGCGGTACTGCCGAGCCCGCGCCGGCTGCACGCCGACCGCCCCAGCGCCTACGTGCAGCGCCGCGCCGGCTGGATCCAGCAGCAGATGGTCCGGCTCGGCGGCCCCGGCTATGTCGAGGGCCGCGCGCCGCTGCGTCCGCCGCATTGAGCGCGGCTCGCCTCGCCGCAGCCAGTTGGTTAGCATGACGCCGACTTCCGCAGGTTCCACCCATGCCGCAGCTCACCGTCGTCGTTCCCGCCTACAACGAATCAGCCGTGCTGCGGCCGTTCCATGAGCGCCTGCGCAAGGTGCTGGACGGCCTGCCGCTGGCGTGTGACGTGCTCTACGTCGACGACGGCAGCCACGACGACACCTGGTCGATCATCGAGTCGCTGGTCGCCGCCGATCCACGCACCGGCGCGCTGAAGCTGTCGCGCAACTTCGGCAAGGAGGCGGCGCTGACCGCCGGACTCGACGCCGTGCTCGCCGATGCCGCGGTGGTGATCGATGCCGACCTGCAGGACCCGCCCGAACTGATTCCCGCCCTGGTCGAGCAATGGCAGGCCGGCTACGACGTGGTCTACGCCACGCGCAGCGCGCGCGAGGGCGAGAGCGGCTTCAAGCGCCTCACCGCGGCGGCGTTCTACCGCAGCATGGAGCGCCTGTCCGATACCGCGATCCCGCGCGACACCGGCGACTTCCGCCTGCTCTCGCGCCGGGCGCTGGACGCGCTGCAGCAGTTGCGCGAACGGCAGCGCTTCATGAAAGGCCTGTTCAGCTGGATCGGCTACCGGCAGACCGCCGTGCACTACCAGCGCGAACCGCGCCAGGCCGGCAGCACCAAGTGGAACTACTGGCGACTGGGCCAGCTGGCGATCGAGGGAATCACCTCGTTCTCCACCGCGCCGCTGCGGCTGGCCACCTGGGTCGGGCTGGCGGCGGCCGGGGTGTCCTTCGCCTACGGCGCCTTCGTGCTGCTCAAGGCCCTGCTCTACGGCGACCCGGTGCGCGGCTACCCCACCCTGATCCTGGTGGTCCTGTTCCTCGGCGGGATGCAGTTGCTGGCGCTCGGCGTGATCGGCGAATACCTCGGCCGCAACTATGCCGAGAGCAAGCAGCGGCCGCTGTATTTCATCGAGGAACGACGCCCGCCGCGTGCGCCGCGCTGAACCCGGCAGGGCTTCACAACTTCGCTACACGCCAGCCCGGCCGCGGCGCTAGACTCGTTCCGGGCGGCCCGCCCGGGCCGATGGGAGAGTCCAGCATGAGCCAGGTCAAGCATCTGCTGCAAGGCAAAGGCAACGCGATCTACAGCATCGCTCCGAGTGCACCGGTGCTCGAAGCGATCAAGCACATGGCCGAGCATCGGATCGGCGCCTTGCTGGTGATGCAGGGCGAGCAACTGGTCGGCGTCATCTCCGAACGCGACTACGCACGCAAGGTGATCCTGCAGGGACGCTCCTCGTCGCAGACCGCCGTGTCCGACATCATGAGCGGCACGCCGCTGACCGTCGGGCCGGACACCGACGTGTTCGACTGCATGCGCCTGTGCACCGACAGCCGCATCCGCCACCTGCCGGTGGTGCAGGGTGGCAAGGTGGTGGGCGTGATCTCGATCGGCGACCTGGTCAAGGCGGTGATCGACGCGCAAGCCGAACAGATCGAGCACCTGCAGCGCTACATCACCAGCTGAGGCGGGTCCCGGAAAGAAGCAGGCCTTGCACCGCCGGCTGGCGGCGCCCCCCTCATGGGAGGTTTGCGTGCTTCTCCGGCGCCAGGTCAGGCGACCAGCCGGCACGCCGCGCCACCATGGCCGCCAGCGCGGCGACGCCGGCGCCGGCCAGGGCCAGGCCGGCCACGCCCCAGCCCAGCAGGCGCAGCCCGCTCACCGCGCTGGTCACCACCAGGTCGCCGAAGCGCCAGACCGCAGTCTCCACGAAATTCTTGCCCTTGTAGCGGGTCTCGCGCGGCACCCGCGTGTACAACGCATCCACCGCCGGCTTGGTCATGCCGTAGGCGAAGCCGCGCGAAATCACCAGCATCACCGCCAGCAGCGGCACGGCATGACCGAGCAACACCAGGTTGCCGCCGCCCAGCAAGGCCACCGCGACCAGCAGCGTCAGGTTCACCAGCGCTGGCAGGACCAGTCCCCAGCCGGCACCGCGCCGCACCAGCAGCCACGGCGTCACGCTCAGCTGCAGCAGCGCGCCGAGCAGGTTGGTGGTCAGGTCGAGGTCGTTGTAGAACGCGGTGCGCGCCACCGCGTCGGCGAAATGCGCCTTCGCGTAATCGGCCACCAGTGCATAGGCCAGCGTGCCGATACCGTCGCCGAACAGCATCAGCAAGGCCATGTAGCGCAGGAACGGGCGCGACCAAAGCTCCTTGATGCCGGCCCACAGCGAGCCACCGACCGCCTCCTCGCCCCGGCTGCCCGATTGCCGGCCGTGAGCCGCCGACAGCCGCAGCAACAACGTCAGCGACAGCGACAGCGCCAGCGCCGACACCAGCAACAAAGGCGCCACGCCGATCAGCCCTACCAGCAGCTTGGTCACCAGCGGGCCGGAGATCGCGCCGCCCATCCCGCCCAGCGCGATCAGCGAGAACACCCGCCGCGCCTGGCCGCTCGAGAAGATGTCGGCCATGAAGCTCCAGAACAGCGACACCACGAACAGGTTGAACACGCTGACCCAGACGAAGAACACCACGCCCAGCTCGCGCGCGCCGATGCGCTCCTGCGCCATGAACGCGGGGATGAACGCAAGCAGGCACAGGATGAAGAAGCTGTAGCTCCAGCCCAGCAGCTGCCGGCGCCGGAAGCGCGCCACCAGCATGCCGAACAGCGGCGTCAGCAGCAGCATCACCACGAACACCGCGCCATAGAACAACGGCAGCGACTGCGAGCCGACCGCACCGCTCAGCTGGTCCCGGACCGGCCGGATGATGTAGTACGAGGTCATCACGAAAAAGAACGCCAGCGCGGACATCGTCGGCGCCGCGGCTTGTTCCACAACGGCTTGGCGGGGCAAACTCACGGGCGCATCCAGCGTGGGGCGCGGCAAGCCTAGCATGCGATCACGCCCATCCAGTCAGGCACGGGGAGCCCCCTTGCACAGCTACGACTACATCATCGTCGGCGCCGGCTCGGCCGGCTGCGTGCTGGCCAACCGGCTCAGCGCCGACCCGGGCAAGCGCGTGCTGTTGCTGGAAGCCGGTCCCGCGGACTGGAACCCGTTGATCCACATGCCCGCCGGCATCGCCCGGCTGGCCAACAACCGCACGCTCAACTGGAACTACCGCACCGAGCCGGAACCGATGCTCGGCCAGCGCCGCCTGTGGTGGCCGCGCGGCAAGACACTCGGCGGCTCCAGTTCGATCAACGCGATGTGCTACATCCGCGGCGTGGCGGCCGACTACGACCACTGGGCCGCGGCCAGCGGCGACCCGCGCTGGTCATGGCGCGAGGTGCTGCCGTGGTTCCTGCGCAGCGAGGACAACAGCCGCGGCGCCAGCGCGCTGCACGGCGTCGACGGCCCGCTCGGCGTTGCCGACCTGCGCCATCACAACCTGCTGTCGGAGGCTTTGATCGACGCGGCCGCGAGCGCCGGCTTCCCACGCAACGACGACTTCAACGGCGAACGGCAGACCGGCTTCGGGCTGTACCAGGTGACCCAGCGCCAGGGCGCGCGCTGCTCGTCGGCCACGGCATTCCTGAAGCCGGTGCGCCAGCGCGCGAACCTGCACGTGCGCACGCATGCGCTGGTCGGGCGCGTGCTTATCGAGCATGGCCGGGCCGTCGGCGTGCAACTGCGTCGCGGCCGGCACGACGTCGAGCGGATCGAGGCGGGCGAGGTGATCCTCGCCGGCGGCGCGATCAATTCGCCGCAGCTGCTGATGCTGTCCGGGCTCGGCCCGGCCGACCACCTGCGCGAACACGGCATCGCGGTGCGCGCCGACCTGCCCGAGATCGGCGCCAACCTGCAGGACCACCTGGACATCTGCACGCTGGACGGCAATCCCGGCAAGCTCAGCTACGACCACCTCAACGAGCTGTCCGCCGGTTGGCGCTGGCTGCGCCATCGCGACGGGCCAGGCAGCTCCAACGTGGCCGAGGCCGGCGGTTTCGTGCGCAGCCGCCACGCCGCCGATGCGCGCTGCGACCTGCAGTTCCACTTCGTGCCCGCACTGCTCGACGACCACGGCCGCCACCGCCTGCCCGGCTACGGCTATACCCTGCACGCCTGCTACCTGCACCCGCGCAGCCGCGGCCGGTTGCGCCTGCGCTCGGCCGATCCGGCACAGCCGATCGCGATCCATGCCAACTACCTGGGCGACAAGGAAGGCCACGACCTGAAGGTGATGATTGAAGCGGCGCGGCTGTCGCGCAGGATCCTCGACCAGGCCGCGTTCGCGCCGCATCGCGGCGCCCCGGTGTTCCCCGAGCGCCGGATCAGCACCGACGCCGAGTACGCCGACTTCATCCGGCGCAAGGCGGAAACCATCTACCACCCGGCCGGCACCTGCCGCATGGGCAGGGACGATCGCGCGGTGGTCGACAGCGAGCTGCGCGTGCGCGGCGTGGAGTGCCTGCGCGTGGTCGATGCCTCGGTGATGCCAGCCCTGCCCAGCGGCAACACCAACGCGCCCACGATCATGGTCGCCGAACGGGCCGGCGCGCTGATCCTCGGCGCGGGTTGACCCGTCCGTTGTGGATCGCCACGAAGTGCAAGACAATCGGCAGGATCACGATCGATGGAACGATCGGCCCATCGCCGAGTTCCCGCCCCGAGGCGACTCCCACGCCGGAATCACACCAGACACCATGCAGTTTCGAACGACCTTCCTGCTGATCGCGGGCACGCTGGGGCTGGCCTGCACGCCGGTTCGCGCCGCCACCCCGCTCACCACGCCGAGCGTTTCGCCGGCCACCGGCCACGCAACGCAGGAGCTGCCGCCAGCGCGCGTCAAGCAGACCCTTGCCGACTACCAGCACTGGCTGGATCGCCTCGCCGAGCGCCACGCCGTCGCCGGGCTGGCCACGGCCGTGGTGGTCGACGACAAGGTCGTCTACGAACATACCGTCGGTTACGCCAATACGGTCACCAGGCAGCCGATCACCCCGGAGACCGTGTTCCGGCTCGCCTCGCTGTCGAAGGCGTTCGCCACCGCCGTCACCGGGTTGCTGGTCGACGACGGCAAGCTGGGATGGGATACCCGGCTGATCGACGTGCTGCCGTACTTCAAGCTGAAGGACATGCAGGCGGCCTCGCACGCCACCGTCGCCGATATCCTCGGCCAGCGCCTGGGCCTGCCGCGCAACACCTACGACAACATGCTCGAGGGTGACGCGCCCTACGAGGAACTGGTGCGCAAGCTGGACGAGGTCAGCATGGTCTGCGGCGTGGGCCAGTGCTACGGCTACCAGAACGTCGCCTTCAGCATGATCGGCGACGTGGTGCTGGCGCGCACCGGCGACTTCTTCTACCGCCAGGTCGACAAGCGCATCTTCTACCCGCTGGGCATGACCACCGCCAGCTATGGCCGCGCCGCGCTGGAATCCAGCAAGAGCTGGGCACGCCCGCACCGCCCCACCAGCGGCGGCTGGGTGCCGTTCGAGCCCAGCGAAACCTATTACCGGGTCGCCCCGGCGGCCGGCGTCAATGCCAGCCTGCGCGACATGGAAAAGTGGCTGATCGCTCAGATGGGCGGCCGCCAGGATGTATTGCCCGGCAGCCTGCTCGACGTGCTGCACACCCCCGGCGTCGCCACTCCCAGCGAGCTGCACGCCACGCCCTGGCGCAGCGGACGCCTGACCGCCGCGCACTACGCGCTCGGCTGGCGGGTCTACAAGTACGGCGGCGAGACCCTGATCTACCATGCCGGCGCCGTGGCCGGCTATCGCACCATGATCGGATTCTTCCCGAAGTACCGCACCGGCGTGGTCACCCTGTGGAATTCCACCGGGCCGATGCCCAGCGGGCTGATGCCGATGGTGTTCGACGCGTTGCTGGGGTTGCCGCACGTGGACTGGGCCGGCGTCGAAAGCAACGCCAAGCCGGCAGCGGCCGCGCCGAAGTCCGCATCGCGGCGGCCGCATCGCGCATCACGCCGTCGCTGAGCCCCGGTCGGTCGGTGCCGGCACGATCAGAGCTTGAACTCGATCCGCTGCTGCTTGGTGCTGGAGACGGCCACGCCGCTGCGCATGGCTGGAGTGAACTGATAGCGCTCCACCGCGTCCATCGCGGCGCGATCGAAAACGTGGCGCGGCTGCGATTCGACCACCCTGACGTCGCTGGTCCTGCCGTCGGGATCCACCGTGAACGACACCACCACCCAGCCTTCCTGGCGCGCGCGCATGGCCGCGGTGGGGTAGCGCGCACTGGCCCCCTTCACCAGCACCGCCGCGCTGGTCTGCGCGGTGTCGCCGCCTTCGCTGCTCGCCACGCTGCCGGCCGTCGGCGCCGACGGGCCGGCCGCCGCCTGACGCGACGGCTGCGCGGCGCGCGACACCTCTGCCTTCTGCGCGGCCAGCTGGGTCTTCTGCTGCTCGGCCAGTTGCTCCGCCGCCTGCTTGTCGGCCGCGGCCTTCTGCGCAGCCACCTGGGCCGCCGCCTTCTGCTGTTCCTGCGCCAGCTGCTGCTTGTCCACCGTCTTGCGCTGGGCATCCAGTTTGGAACGCAGGATGGTCAGGGTGAAGTTGGCCGCGTCGGCCTTGGCCAGCAGGTCGATCTGGCGCTGCGCTTCGTTGAAGTCGCGCGAGTTGATCGACTGCTCGGCCGAGGTGGCGGCGAACGGGAAGGTCTCGCGCAGCGCGTCGGAAGCCACCTTGTTGCCGGGCTCCTTCTGCAGCACGCGCAGGTAGAACTCGAACGCGTTGTTGCCGGCCGGCGCCAGGTAGCGCTGCTCGTTCATGGCGGTGCGTGCCTCGGCCAGCAACTGGTCGATGCCCATCACCGCCACGTTGGCCGGCGGGGGCGCCGCCACCTGCGTCGTGGTCGACACCGGCGTCGACGGATGGCCGCCCGAATCGGCCATGATCAGCTCCTGGTGCGGCTTGATGATCAGGAACCAGGCGCCCACGGCGAGCAAGGCAAAAATGGAGATGATGGTAATGAGCATGGGCTTGGCGGCCCCGCGCGCATGCCGGCGCACGTCGAGTGTGTATCGGGTATCCATGGTCTCTCGCTGAGTGTCGACAGATACCCGCGCTTTTTCCCCCCTGTCGATCCAGGAGCGGCGAATCCCCTGATTCGCCGCGGCGCGGATGGAGGAAAGGTAACTCCAATGTCCCGGCACGGCAAATGGCGCGGGAGTTCACGGCAGCGCGCGCCGATTTGTCCAACGCGACCGCGACGCCTGGCGGCGGCGGACGGTGGCGGAACCAATGGCGGAAAGGCCCGGCGCCGCGTCGAGGAAAATGCGCGGCAGGCGCCGACGCCGACTTCCGTACCCCTGAAACGAAGCGTCCCGGCCAGGCCGGGACGAAGGCTTCTCGAAGTGCTCTCCCCGCGCTGGGCACCGCGGGGAGAGAAGTCGACAACTTTTCTGATTGTAGGGTGAAGCGCGTGGCTTACTTCTTCGCTTTCGCGGTCCGGGTGGCCTTCACCACCTTGGCCGGTGCAGCCTTCTTCGCAGTGGCCTTCTTCGCAACCTTCTTCGCAACCTTCTTCACGGCAGCCTTCTTGGCGGCCGCCGGCTTCTTGGCCGCCGGCTTCTTGGCGACCTTCTTCGCAGCCTTCTTGGCGGCCGGCTTCTTGGCAACCGGCTTCTTCGCGGCAGCCTTCTTCACGGCGGGTTTCTTGGCGGCGGCCTTCTTGGCGGCCGGTTTCTTTGCAGCGGATTTCTTGGCAGTGGCCATGGTTCGTCTTAGCTCCTCATCAGTTGGCAGTGGTTGCCCAGTAAAAGCGTGAAGGAACGCTTCGACCAACAAGTCGCTGTTGGTAGCGTGCCGAAGATTGTTCACTTGGCGGTGGGTGCGTAAATCAGAAAGTCGCCGCAGCACATGCAACGGAATCGAGACGGTGATCTTGCGTACTGCGTTGGCTTTTTCACCGTGCTCGACATACGGCTTGATGAATTTCGTTGTCGCCATAAAACACATTCCCCGTGATCTGTTGCGAAAGCTATCCCCGAAGATTTCGGCTGTCAATTGATTTCATCCATGAAATCAATCCGCTCCGACCCGCCCCGGACGGGTCGAAAACCCGGTACGACAAGGCTTTCGGGGTAATGCATCGGCATTATGTTTGGACGTCCATACGTCCAAACATAATCTGCACGAAAACAAGGCATGCCCTTGAAACCCTTGCAGTGCAATGCTTTTCAGGCACTTGCCATGTTTCATGGCGAAAATCCTGTTGCGAGACGCGCTCGCAAAACGAGTCGCGTCGCGGGTCGTCCAGCCGCATTCCACAGATGAACGAAACGCGACTGGGGGTGGCTGCAGCGGTCTCCCCGCAGGGAGAAAAAATCCGCCGTCCCGGGGGAGTGGCACCCGCGCCGGCGATGTCGCGGGCGACGGACGACGGCGCCTGTCCGACACCATTCGTCGATCCCGATTCGCCACGACGCGACGACCAGATGTGCAACGACGAAGGTCCGCATGCGCTGCCCCGGCATCGAGGCGATGGCATCGCCGCGCACGGGAAGGGATTCGTTTCGCACCGTCGGCATCCGCCGGGAACGCGGCGATGGCACCATCAAAAACGACGCCGGCCGCACATGGCGGCCGGCGGGGTTACACGGAAAGACGGAGGTTCAGTGATCTTCGTTCTCGACCAGTTCCTCGTACTCGTTCGCATCGAGCAGCTCGCCAAGCTCGGCGCGGTCGCTCGGACGCACGAGGAAGATCCAGCCTTCGCCGAAGGCGTCCTCGTTGATCGTCTCGGGCTTGTCGTTGAGCAGTTCGTTGACCGCAACCACCTCGCCGGACACCGGCGAGTAGATGTCCGAGGCGGCCTTCACCGACTCGACCACGGCCGCCCCGGTGCCGGCCTTCACCGCGGAGCCGATTTCCGGCAGCTCCACGTAGACCAGATCGCCGAGCTGGTCCTGTGCGTGGTCGGAGATGCCCACCCGGACCAGGCCGTCATCTTCGGCGCGGGCCCATTCGTGGGATTTGAGGAATTTCAGATCGCCGGGAATCTCGCTCATGATCGGGGTCCAGTCGTTGGGTTGGGTCGGGGTACTGGCGGAGATTCTAGCCACATCCGCCGTCGGAAAAACGTGTTGCGCGGAGCTGCTCAGATCCCTTCGCAGGGCTTGCCGTCGCGCACGAACGGGTACTTCACCAGGCGCACCGGCACCTCGCGGCCGCGGATGTCCACCCGGGTCGCACCCGGTTCGCCCACCGGGATGCGCGCGAACGCCACCGCCTTGTCGAGGGTCGGCGCGAAGCTGCCGGAGAGGATTTCGCCCTCGCCGTTGGCGGTGAACACCTTCTGGCCGTGGCGCAGCACGCCCTTCTCGTCCAGCACCAGGCCGACCATCACGCGCTTCACGCCGGCGGCCTTCTGCGCCTCCAGCACCTTGCGGCCGATGAAATCGCGGCCCTCGTCCAGTGCGATGGTCCAGCCGAGGTTGGCCTCCCACGGCGACACGGCCTCGTCCATGTCCTGGCCGTAGAGGTTCATGCCGGCTTCCAGACGCAGCGTGTCGCGCGCACCGAGGCCGGCCGGCTTCACGCCGGCGGCGGCCAGCGCCTCCCACAGCGCCACCGCATGCTCGGCCGGCACGATGATCTCGAAGCCGTCCTCGCCGGTGTAGCCAGTACGCGCCACGAACAGCGGCATGCCATGCGGGCCCTGCGCCGCCGCGGCGGCGAATTTGCCCAGCTTCTCGATGCGCGGGCGATCCACCTCGTGCAGCACGCCAAGCACCTTCGCGCGCGCGTGCGGACCCTGCACTGCGATCATCGCGAACTCGGGGCGCTCCTTCACCTGCACGTCGAACGCCTCCGCCTGCCGTTCGATCCAGGCCAGGTCCTTGGCGCGGGTGGCGGCGTTCACCACCAGCCGGTAGAACTCGTCGCCGAGGAAGTACACGATCAGATCGTCGATCACCCCGCCCTGCTCGTTCAGCATGCACGAGTACAGCGCCTTGCCGTGCGCCTTGAGCTTGTCCACGCTGTTGGCCAGCAGGTGGCGCAGGAAGTCCCTCGTGCGCGCACCATGCAGGTCGATCACGGTCATGTGCGAGACGTCGAACATGCCGGCGTCGCGGCGCACCGCGTGATGTTCCTCGATCTGCGAGCCGTAGTTGATCGGCATGTCCCAGCCGCCGAAGTCGACCATGCGCGCCCCGAGCGCGCGGTGGGTGGCGTTGAGTACGGTTTTCTCGGTCATCGCGGAGGTCGCCTGGCGGGGGAAGTCCCGCATTATCGCCGCCGGCCCCAGGCAATCCAAGCGGTGCGCGGCCGTTGGCCGCGGCACGTCAGTCGTCCGCGCCGCCGTCCAGCGTGGCCACGATCCGCGCCACCACCTGTTCGGCCAGTTCCTCCGGCCGCCGCCCGCCCCCCGCCAGGTGGATGTCCGGCGCCTCGGGGCGCTCGTACGGCGCGTCGATGCCGGTGAAATTGCGGATCGCGCCGGCACGGGCCTTGCGGTACAGCCCCTTGGGGTCGCGCCGCTCGCATTCCTCCAGCGGCGTGTCGACGAACACCTCCATGAACTCCGAGGCGGCGAACAGCTCGCGTGCCGACTGCCGCTCGCTGCGGTACGGCGAGATCACGCTGACCAGCACGATCAGCCCGGCGTCCACCATCAGCTGCGCCACCTCGGTGATGCGCCGGATGTTCTCCACGCGGTCCTCCGGGGTGAAGCCCAGGTCGCGGTTGATGCCGTGGCGCACGTTGTCGCCGTCGAGCAGGTAGGTGTGGCAGCCCAGCGCGTGCAGGCGTCGCTCGACCAGGTTGGCGACGGTGGACTTGCCGGCGCCGGACAGGCCGGTGAACCACAGGCACAGCGGCTGCTGCCCCTTGCTGGCGGCGCGCACGGACTTGTCGATGTCGACATGCTGCCAATGCACGTTGGCCGAGCGGCCCAACGCGAAGTCGAGCATGCCGCATGCCACCGTGGCGTTGCTCTGGCGGTCGATCAGGATGAAGCCGCCCAGCGTGCGGTTGTCCGCGTAGGCCTCGAACGCGACCTCCTCGTCCAGGCCAAGCGTGCAGTAGCCGACCTCGTTGAGTTCCAGGTGGCGCGCGGCCAGCCGTGCCTGGCTGTTGACATCCACCTTGTGCTTGATCGCCATCACCCGCGCGTTGACCGTGCGCGTGCCGAGCTTCAGCCAGTAGGCGCGATTGGGCAGCAGCGCGCTGTCGCCCAGCCACAGCAGATGGCAGGTGAACTGGTCGGCCACCGGCGCCGGTCGCAGCGCGTCGGCGATCACGTCGCCGCGGCTGGCATCCAGCTCGCGGTCCAGGCACAGCGTCACTGCCTGGCCGTCGCCCGCGCTGTCCAGGTCGCCGTCGGCGGTGACGATGCGCTCGATGCACGCCCGCTGCAGGCCGGGCTGCACCACCACCTCGTCGCCCTTCGCCACGCGGCCACCGCAGATCGTGCCGGCGTAGCCGCGGAACGACTGGTCGGGCCGGTTCACCCACTGCACCGGCATGCGGAAATCCGCCGCCCGGGCCGGCGCCGCATCGGCCGATTCCAGCAACTCCAGCAGGCTGGGGCCCTGGTACCACGGCATGCGCGCCGAACGCGTGCCCACGTTGTCGCCGCCCGGCGCGATCACCGGCAGGCACTCCACGCGGGCAATGCCCAGCGCCTGCGCCAGCGCCCGGTAGGCCTCGCTGATCTCGCGATAGACGGCCTCGTCGCCATCGACCAGATCCATCTTGTTCACCGCCAACACCACCTGGCGGATGCCGAGCAGGCTGCATATATATGTGTGCCGGCGCGTCTGCGGCAGCAGGCCCTTGCGCGCGTCCACCAGCACCACCGCCAGCTCGGCGTTGGAGGCGCCGGTGGCCATGTTGCGCGTGTACTGCTCGTGGCCGGGGCAGTCGGCCACGATGAAGCTGCGCCGCGCGGTGTGGAAGTAGCGGTAGGCGACGTCGATGGTGATGCCCTGCTCGCGCTCCGCGTCCAGCCCGTCAGTGAGCAGGGCGAAATCCAGCGTGTCGCCCGCATCGGCATGCAGCCGTCGGCTGTCGTGCGCCAGCGCGGCGAGCTGGTCGTCCGACACGGTGCCGGCGTCGTACAGCAGGCGGCCGAGCAGGGTGCTCTTGCCGTCGTCCACGCTGCCGCAGGTGATGAAACGCAGCAGACTCTTGTCGGTATCGGCAGCCGTGATGGCGGAAGCGGTCGGAGCGGCCATCAGAAGTAGCCCTCCTGCTTCTTGCGCTCCATCGAGGCGTCGGGGTCGTGGTCGATCACCCGGCCCTGCCGCTCGGAGCTGCGCGAGTCAGCCATCTCGGCGATGATCTTGTCCAGCGTGTCGGCGGACGATTCCACCGCGCCGGTGAGCGGGTAGCAGCCCAGCGTGCGGAAGCGCACCTCGCGCATTTCCACCGCCTCGCCCGCGCGCAGCGTGAAGCGCTCGTCGTCGACCATGATCAGGGCGCCGTCACGCGCCACCACCGGGCGTGGCCTGGCGAAGTACAGCGGCACCACCGGGATGCCCTCGCGGCGGATGTACAGCCACACGTCCATCTCGGTCCAGTTGGACAGCGGGAACACCCGCACGCTCTCGCCCTTGCGGATCTGCGTGTTGTAGGTATGCCAGAACTCCGGGCGCTGGCGCTTCGGGTCCCAGCGGTGCTGCGCGTTGCGGAACGAGAACACGCGCTCCTTCGCGCGCGACTTCTCCTCGTCGCGGCGGGCCCCGCCGATCGCCGCGTCGAAGCCATACCGGTCCAGCGCCTGCTTCAGCGCCTGGGTCTTCATCACGTCGGTGTGCACGGTGGCACCGTGGGTGAGCGGCGAGATGCCCTGGCGCACGCCTTCCTCGTTGATGTGCACCAGCACCTGCACGTCACCTACCGCGGCCACCTGGTCGCGGAACGCGATCATCTCGCGGAATTTCCAGGTGGTGTCCACGTGCAGCAGCGGCAGCGGCGGCTTCGCCGGGTAGAAGGCCTTGCGCAGCAGGTGCAGCAGCACCGAGGAATCCTTGCCGATCGAATACAGCATCACCGGATGGCGGAAGCTGGCCGCCACCTCGCGGAAGATGTGGATGCTTTCCGCCTCCAGATCGTCCAGGTGCGAATGCGTCGGCGCGTTGTCTGTGCTCATGCGTGGAACCCAAGCTGGTCTTGCGCGGACGCGCCATCGCGCGCCGGTTATCAGCATGTTACGCGATCGCCGGCGGGGTTCCGAAATAACCTCGGCGCGCCGTGCAGTGCATGCAGGGCATATGCGGGTGAATTTCCCCTCCCCCTGCGTGCAGGGAGAGGCCGGAAGGGGGTGCTTCTCGGGATGAGCGCACGAGCAAAAAGCACCCCACCCCAACCCTCCCCTGCGTGCAGGGGAGGGTGCGCGACGCACGTCAGACGATCGCCGGATACACCGGCTCGGCGTCCAGCGTGGCCGCGCACACCGCGGCCAGTTCCAGCAGGCGCAGGTCCGAGCCGCGCGCACCGACCAGTTGCAGGCCTACCGGCATGCCGTTCGGCAGCGTGCCCATCGGCAGGCTCACCGCGGGGCAGCCGGCCAGGCTGGCGAAGCTGGTGAGGTCGGCCTGCGAATCGGGCACCGGGCCGTCCAGCGGGAATGCGCCCTGCGGCGTGGTGGGCAGCACCAGCACGTCGACCTGGGCGAACAGCCGGCGCATCTTCAGCGTGGCCGCGTCGAGCACGCGGTCGGCCCGCGCGTAGTCGGCGGCACTCTTGCCGGCGGCGTAGCCGAGCAGGCGGCGGAAGTGTTCCGACACCGGGCGTTCGGTGCTGGCCAGGTCCGCGGCGAAGGTGCCGAGCATCTCCGCCTCCATCAGCAGCAGGCCGGCGCGGCGGGTCCTGGCGAAATCCCAGTCGGCGAAGTCGACCGTGCGCAGCTCGCCCAGCGCGTGCGGCAGCTTCGCCAGCGCCGCCTCGAACACCTCGATCACTTCCGGCTGCACGCCCGGCGCGGCGAGATCCGGCAGCAGGCCGGTGCGCAGGTTGCCCGGCTCCCAGTCCGGCGGCGCGAGCGCGACCCGGCGCCGGCGCGAACGCGCGTCATCGGCGTCGTAGCCGGCCAGCACCTGCAGCAGCACGGTGAGGTCCTCCACGCTGCGCGCCAGCAGGCCGACCGCGTCGAGCCGGCGCGCGGCCGGCAGCATGCCGCGGGTGGAGATCTCTCCGTGCGTGGGCTTCAGCGCGTACACGCCGCAGTAGCTGGCCGGGATGCGGATCGAGCCGAGACTGTCCGAACCGACCGCGGCCACCGCCAGCCCCGCGGCCACTGCGGCCGCGGCGCCGCCGGAAGAACCGCCGGCGGTGTAGCCGTGGCGATACGGGTTGTGGGTGGCGCCGAAATGCGGGTTGTCGGTGACCGCGCCCAGCGCGCCCTCGTCCATGTTGGTCTTGCCCAGCAGCATCGCGCCGGAGGCGCGCAGCCGCGCCACCACGTGGGAGTCCTCCTGCGCCGGCCGGCCGCGGCCAGGCAGGCCGGCCCGGGTGGGCCAGCCGGCGATGTCGAAGTTGTCCTTCAGCGCGATCGGGATGCCGTCCAGCCGGCCGATCACGCCGTCGCGGCGGCGCCGGTCGGCCAGTTCCGCCTGGTCCTGCAGCAGGCCGGAGCGCTGGTCGACATAGGCATGCAGCCCGGGGTCGATCCGTTCGATCGCCTGCTGGTACACATCGGCCAGCGCCCGCGGCTGCACCCGGCCCACCGCCAGCCAGTGCAGCAGCTGGCACAGCGAGGCGCGGCGCAGGTCGAGGTCGGCGATCGGCGGCATCGAATTCATGGACACTCCTCGGGTTGGCCGATTATCGCCGCCTCCGATGACGCTATTGCAAGCGGTAGCGCAGCACGCGTTGCCGCCCGCCGCCCGAAAACGGACAATGGCGGCCTGGGTCCATACCCGCAGGCACGGCAAACACCCGCCCCTTCACCCGTATCAGGAATTCCGCCATGAGCGAACGCGAAACCATGGAATACGACGTCGTCGTGGTCGGCGCCGGCCCGGCCGGCCTGTCGTTCGCGATCCGCCTGAAGCAGATCAAGCCTGAAGCGAGCGTGTGCGTGATCGAGAAGGCCTCGACCGTCGGCGCGCAGATCCTCTCCGGCGCGGTGATCGAGCCGCAGCCGCTGGACGCGCTGCTGCCGGGCTGGCGCGACCGGCCACCACCTATTTGCGTGCCCGCCGGCGAGGACGAGTTCTGGCTGCTGTCGAAAACCGGCGGGCGCAAGCTGCCGGTGGTGCCGCCGGGCATGCGCAACCACGGCAACTTCATCGTCTCGCTGGGCGCCATGTGCGCGTGGCTGGCGCCGCAGGCCGAGGCGCTGGGCGTGGACGTGTTCCCCGGCTTCGCCGCCGCCGACAACATCTATAACGAGGACGGTTCGGTCGCCGGCGTGCGCATCGGCGACATGGGCGTGGCGAAGGACAGCACGCACAAGAGCGGCTACACCCAGGGCATCGACATCAAGGCCAGGGTCACCGTGCTGGCCGAGGGCGCGCGCGGCAGCCTCACCAAGCAATTGATCAAACGCTTCGCGCTGGACAAGGACAGCGAACCGCAGGGTTATTCCATCGGCATCAAGGAGCTGTGGCAGCTGCCGCCCGGCCGCGTCACCCCGGGCAAGATCGTGCACAGCTTCGGCTGGCCCGCCGACACGCATACCTATGGCGGCAGCTTCATGTACCACCTGGACCAGGACCGCATCGCGCTCGGCTACGTCAGCGGGCTCGACTACAGCGACCCGGCGTACCAGCCGTGGGAAGCGTTCCAGCAGTGGAAGAACCACCCGATGAACCAGCCGCTGCTGGAAGGCGGCAGCATCCTTTCCGCCGGCGCGCGCGCCATCGTCACCGGCGGCTGGCAGTCGCTGCCCAGGTGCGAGATGCCCGGCGCGCTGCTGATCGGCGACACCGCCGGCCTGCTCAACGTGCCGAAGGTGAAAGGCACGCACCAGGCGATCAGGAGCGGCATGCTGGCCGCCGAGCACCTGGCCGCGAACGGCCTGGACCCGGCCGGCTTCGACGCGAAGCTGCGCGACTCGGACGCGATGGCCGAGCTGAAGAAGGTGCGCAATATCAAGCCCGCGTTCAAGAAGGGCCTGTGGTTCGGCATGCTCAACGCCGCCTGGGAAACCGTCACCGGCGGGCTGTCGCCGTGGACGCTGAAGAACAAGGCCGACTGGTCCAGCCTGCACAAGCTCGGCCAGCAGGAGGAGCCCAAGCGCGACTACGTACAGCGCCCGCTGCCCCCACGCGATCGCCTGGCCGGCGTCTACTTCGCCGCCACCGAGCACGACGAGGACCAGCCCGTCCACCTGCACGTGGCCGATACCGACATCTGCGCCACCAAGTGCGTCGAGGAATACGACAACCCCTGCACCCGCTTCTGCCCGGCCGCGGTCTACGAAATGGTGGAAGACACCAGCGCCCGTCACGGCAAACGCCTGCAGGTCAACGCGGCCAACTGCGTGCACTGCAAGACCTGCGACATCAAGGACCCGTACGAGATCATCACCTGGGTCACGCCGGAGGGCGGCTCGGGGCCGAATTATCAGAACCTGTAAAACGTAGCAGCCGACATTCAGTCGCGCCCGGGCAGCTCGTCCGGGCACTGTCCACGCCGGCCAAGCAGGCCGTCACGCAAGCCTTGCAGCATGCAGCGCAGGTTGCTCAGGCGCGGGCCGACCAACACGCCGAACAGGAACAGCTTGGCCAGCACGCGCGGCAGATCCTGTGCAATCCATGTCCGTGGCGTATGCGGCAATCGGTACAGCAGCAGGCGATTGCGCATCATGTAATACAGCCGTAGCGGACCGTGCACCACGATCTGCCGGCGACCGAACGGCAGCGCACGACGGGCGTCGCCGAGACGGTGATGCATGGTCGCCGCGCACACGCCATGCAGCGTGTAGCCCCGCGCCCGTGCGCGGAAACTCCATTCCAGATCCACATTGTCGATGAACAGGCCCGCATCCATCGGGCCAACCTCGTCGAGCACGACCAGCGGTATCAGCGCGCCCGAGCTGATCAGGAAATCGCATGCGATGGACGGCGTATCGGCGTCGCACCACAGCTTGCGGTTCAACGGGAAAGCCACTCGCACGAAGGGCGCATCACGATGCTCGCGCAGGTCATGGAAACGCGGCCCCACCGCAGCGACCCTGCCTGTCGCGGACAGCACCTGCAGCGCCCGCAACAGGGCAGCCACCATGCCGGCGCCCGGCCGGCTGTCCTGGTCCAACAGCAGCACATGGCGAAAGCCGCGCGCGCGTGCATAGTCAATGCCGACATTCTGCGCCGCGGCCAGTCCGATGTTGCGCGGCTGATCCAGCAACGCCCCGCCATGGGCGGCCAACCGTGCACCAATCGCCGCCTGCCAGCCGCCGTCGCTGGCATTGTCGACCAGCGCCACGGCGCCGACCTGCGGTATCACCCTCTCGAGCAGATCGGCGATCGCCGCCGGATCGGGCTGATAGCTGACGATCACCGCACAGATGTCGCTGACGGAAGTCTCAGTCATGTCGCAGCAAGTCCCGCAACATCGAGCGACCGCCGGTGCCATAGCGGCGATAGCAGCCGCTGCGCGCCTCCCGCACGATCGCCGGCAGGCGCCGCAGCCGTGGCAGGCGGCCGATCGCCACGCGCCGATCGAAATGGCTGGACTTGTGGTGCACCTGCGCGACACGTTCGACGCTGCCGCGGAATTCACTCCGGGCCAGAAATGCCTCAAGTCGCCGCAGGCGCAGCGCCTCGTCGGACAACAGGCGGCCACGCGGCAGCAGCAGGTCCCGCCACTTCATCGCCAGCGTGCGCCTGCGCATGCCGATCTGGTTGGCACCATGCTGGCGGTAATCGATCAGCGGCTCGTCGACAAAGTCGACCCTGCCGACCGCCGCCGCCACTGCAGTCAGCCATTCATCGTGGACCCAGCCTGTTTCCACCGGCAGCGCCAAGTCGACTAGCCTGCGTCGCAATGCCGCGGTGGCACCGGTCACGAAACTGCGCCTCAGCACCACCTCGAACGCATGGCCGGCATGGATCGTCTGCTTCTCCCGCGGCGTCAACTGCAGCGCATCGAACAGCGAGCATTGCAGCGAATGGCCCTGTGCATCCACCAGCCGCGCATCGCTGTGCAGCAGCAACAGCGACGGATCCTGCTCGAATCGGTCGGCCATCCGCGCCAGCTTGTCGGCATGCCACACATCATCCTGGTCGCAGAGAAACAGCAGCTCGCCCGCCGCTGTGCTCAGACCCGCGGAAAAATTGTCGACATAACCGAGATTCTCCCGGTTGCAACGCAACTGCACCGCGATGCCGGCCTCGCGCGCACGCCGTGCGAACGCCTGCAGGATGTCCATGCCGGCATCGGTCGAGCCGTCATCGCCGATCACGATCTCGTCGGGCAGGCGAGTCTGCGCCAGCAGGCTGTCCAGCTGCGGCTGCAGATAGGCAGCTCCGTTGTAGGTACAAAGCACGATGGAAAGGCGCGGTCGCGTCATGATCACCCGTTATTGCAGGCAGCCCTGGCCCAAGCCAAGCGGCCGCCAGGGCACCGTCGTTACCGCCACGTGCCGGGCCTGCCGGTGCCGCTGCATCATACCGGAACGGATGGCCGTACCGGACACCCGCCGAATTCGGGGCGCCGCGGATCCGGCCCCCACTCGGGTTAGAATGGGTACTTGTCTCATTACCGCATGGCGTCCGGCAGGCGCCCGCAGAAGGAATCATCGATGAAAATTCTGGTCGGCTACAAGCGCGTCGTGGACTACAACGTGCGCATCCAGGTCAAGCCCGACGGCAGCGGCGTGGTCACCGACGGCGTCAAGCTGTCCGCCAACCCGTTCGACGACATCGCACTGGAAGAGGCGCTGCGACTGCGCGAGAAAGGCGTGGCCGAGGAAGTGCTCGTGGTCGGCATCGGCCCAGTCGATCTCACCGCGCACCTGCGCAACGGCCTGGCGATGGGCGCCAATCGCGCCATCCACGTGGTCACCAGCGACGCCGTGCAACCGCTGACCGCCGCCCGCGTGTTCCTCAAGCTGATCGAGAAGGAACAGCCCGGCCTGGTGATCCTCGGCAAGCAAGCCATCGACGACGATGCCAACCAGACCGGCCAGATGCTGGCCGCGCTGTGGGACCGCCCGCAGGCTACCTTCGCCAGCAAGGTGGCGATCGCCGATGGCAAGGCCACGGTGACACGCGAGATCGACGCCGGCCTGGAAGTGATCGAGGCCGAGCTGCCCGCCGTGATCACCACCGACCTGCGCCTCAACGAGCCGCGCTTCATCAAGCTGCCCGACATCATGAAGGCCAAGAGCAAGCCGATCGACACGATCGAGTTCGGCTCGCTCGGCGTCGAGGCGAACGACCACCTGAAGACCACGCACTACGCCGCACCGGCCAAGCGCAGCAAGGGCGTGATGGTGAAGGACGCAGCCGAGCTGGTCGCTGCGTTGAAGCAGAAAGGACTGCTGTAACCACATCATTCATTCCCTCTCCCTTCGGGAGAGGGTGGCCGCAGGCCGGGTGAGGGCACGGACGAAGCGAAATATTCACGCATCGCCGGACCCTCACCCCGACCCCTCTCCCGCAGGGAGAGGGGCTCAAGAGACAGAGAGAGAGACAACGCCATGAGCAAGATTCTCGTCATCGCCGAACACCTCGGCGGCAAGCTGAACTCCTCCACCGCGCGCGCGGTGAGCGCCGCCGTCGCGGTCAAGCCCGAGGCCATCGACGTGCTGGTGCTCGCCGACAGCGTCGACGCGATCGCCGCCGAAGCCGCGAAGATCGACGGCGTGAGCCGCGTGCTCACGGTGGCCCGCGCCGAAAACGCACACCCGCTGGCCGCCTTACTGGCGCCGCAGATCGCCAGGGCCGCCGTCGACTACAGCCATGTGTTCGTGCCTTCAACCACTTTCGGCAAGGACGTCGCCCCGCGCGTCGCCGCGCTGCTCGGCGTGGCCCAGGTCAGCGACGTCATGAGCGTGGAAGCCGCACACACCTTCAAGCGCCCGATCTACGCCGGCAACGCGATCATCACGGTCGAGGCCGATCCGGCGCACACCGTCGTGGCCACGATCCGTTCGGCCTCCTGGCCAGCCGCTGCGAACGGTGCCAACAGCGCACCAGTCGAGGCATTGACCGTCGACGCCGCACTACCCACGCACACCCGTTTCATCGAACTGAAGCAGGGCAGCAGCGACCGCCCCGACCTGCAAAGCGCCAGCAGGGTCGTCTCCGGCGGCCGCGGCGTGGGTTCGAAGGAAAACTTCGACATCATCTTCAAGTTCGCCGACAAGATCGGTGCCGCCGTCGGCGCCTCGCGCGCCGCGGTGGACGCCGGCTATGTGCCCAGCGACCTGCAGGTTGGCCAGACCGGCAAGATCATCGCCCCCGAGCTCTACATGGCCATCGGCATCTCCGGCGCCATCCAGCACCTCACCGGCATCAAGGACGCCGGCACCATCGTGGCGATCAACAAGGATGGCGAGGCGCCGATTTTCGAGGTGGCCGATCTCGGCCTGGTGGGGGATTTGTTCAAGATCATTCCGGAGCTGGAGGCGGCTCTGGGCTGAACGATACAAGGTGGTGGATATTTATCCACCACCCTGGTTCTCTGCATGCACCGAGGTGGTCACCCCGCCACGCAGCAGCAGGCCAATCAGCAGCGCCATCAAGTCACCACCGCGGGCGCAGCTTCCAGCTGTTCAACGTGCTGGATGACTTCAACCGCGAAGGACCGGGGATCGAGGTCGACCTGTCGCTGCCCTCGGGTCGCGTGGTCCGGGCGCTGGAGCAGATCATCGAGCGGCGCGGCAAGCCAAAGGCGATCCGTTGCGACAATGGCCCGGAGTACATCAGTGGTGTGCTGCTGACCTGGGCCTAGCAGCAGGGCATCCGGATCGCCCGGCAAGCCGCAGCAGAACGCCTACGTCGAGCGCTACAACCGAACCGTGCGTTATGCCTGGCTGGCCGAGCCTTGTTCGACTCCATCGAACAAGTGCAGGACATGGCCACCTGCTGGTTATGAACATGCAATCATGAGCGCCCGAACATGACGCTCGGCGGCATTACGCCGATGCAGAAACTGGCGCTCGCCGCCTAGCTCCACTTCTGCTGTCAGCTAAAAGTTGGGGGGATTACCCCCGACAGGTCAAGGCATTACACTCAGGTGCTTCAGCTGCCGACGACCTGCATGGCTCCTGCGAATGCCGGCAATCCCGGGCCAGCACAACCTGCGCCACTTGAACCTTGAAAAGGAGTTCCTCATGTTGATCCCCGTCATCCTCAGTGGCGGCAGCGGCACCCGGCTCTGGCCGCTGTCGCGCAAGAACCTTCCCAAACAGTTCCTGCCGCTCGCAGGCGACTCGACACTGTTCCAGCAAACCGTGACGCGCGCACGGACGCTGCCCGGCGCGGCCAGCCCCATCGTGGTCTGCAGCGAGGACCACCGCTTCCTTGTCGCCGAGCAGTTGCAGATGCTTGGCGTCTCCGATGCGTCGATCCTGCTGGAGCCGGTTGCCCGCAATACCGCGCCAGCCATTGCACTCGCCGCACTGCAGGCCCTGAGCAGGGATCCTGACGCGACCTTGCTGGTGCTTCCTGCTGACCACCTGATCGGCGATACGGACAGCTTTGGTGACGCCGTGCGCAAGGCTCTGCCGCTGGCTGCCGATGGCTGGCTGGTTACCTTTGGCATTCGCCCGGATGCTCCAGAAACCGGTTTCGGCTATATCCGGCGCGGCCAGTCACTGAGCGGAGCTGGGTATCAAGTCGATGCCTTCGTGGAGAAACCCGACCGCGCCACCGCCGAGTCCTACCTGGAAACGGGTGCGTATGACTGGAATTCAGGCATGTTCCTGTTCCGGGCGGGACGCCTGCTGGAAGAGCTCGCGCAACAGGCACCCACGATGCACGCCGGCGTCGCAGCCGCCTTCGAAAGCGCGCATGCGGATCTCGATTTCGTGCGCATCGACAAAGATGCGTTTGCCAGAATTCCCGAAGACTCGATCGATTACGCCGTCATGGAAAGGACCAGGCGCGCCGCCGTGGTGCCGGTCAGCTGCGAGTGGAGCGATATCGGTTCCTGGGCTGCCCTGTGGGCGGCATCCGAACGCGATGGCGATGGCAACCGGCTCGAGGGCGACGTGCTTGCGCTGGACAGCAGCAACTCTTATGTGCGCAGTTCGCCGCGCCGCATGGTGGCGCTGCTCGGCGTGGAGGATCTGGTCGTGGTCGACACGCCTGACGCGGTGCTCATCGCCGCCCGCAGCCATGCGCAAGACGTGAAGAAGCTGGTCGACCAGCTGAAGTCCGCCGACCGTCCGGAACACATGTTCCACCGTAAGGTCTATCGCCCGTGGGGAAGCTACGACTCCATCGACATGGGCGAGCGGTTCCAGGTGAAGCGCATCATGGTCAAGCCAGGCGCTGCACTCAGCCTGCAAAAGCACCACCACCGCGCCGAACACTGGATCGTGGTGTCGGGCACCGCGGAAGTGACTCGTGACGACGAGGTTTTTCTGCTGAGCGAGAACCACAGCACGTATTTGCCGCTGGGCAGCATCCACCGCCTGCGCAATCCTGGCAAAGTGCCGCTGGAGCTGATCGAAGTGCAGTCCGGCAGCTACCTCGGCGAGGACGACATCGTGCGGCTTGAGGATGTCTATGGGCGTGCCTGAGGCATCTGACGCTGTCAGGTTCCGCGGTTCAGAACTGGACTCACTTACTCGCTGATGGACTGATGCCCGTGAAAAAACCCTCAATCCCCGAGACTGGCCTGCTCGAATTCGAGAAACATCTCGCAGGAAAACGTGTACTGGTTACGGGCCATACCGGATTTACCGGCAGTTGGGCATGCCAATGGCTGCATGCCATTGGTGCCGAAGTCAGCGGCCTTGCACTGGAACCGGAGACCGACCCGTCGCTTTTTGCCGCTCTCGGTCTCGATCAATACGTCCGGTCGGAAATCGGCGATGTCTGCGACCATGCCCGTGTACGCGACGTCTTCGCCACGACACGACCTGAGGTCGTGTTGCACCTGGCCGCGCAACCGCTGGTGCGACGCTCATATCGTGAACCCGTGCCCACCTTTGCCACCAATGTGATGGGTACGGCACATGTGCTTGAAGCCGCGCGGCTTACTCCGTCCGTGCGCGCCGTGGTCTGCATTACCACTGACAAGGTCTACCAGAATCGGGAATGGCCATGGCCTTATCGTGAAAACGACCGACTTGGCGGCAAGGATCCGTACAGCGCATCGAAAGCCGCCGCAGAAATGGTAATCCAGAGCTATACACATGCCTTCGCTGACGCGACGGACGGCAAGCTATCCATCGCGACTGCGCGCGGCGGCAACATTATTGGCGGAGGCGACTGGTCGGAAGACCGGTTGGTCCCCGATTTCGCCCGAGCATTGACGCACAGAAGCACCCTGACCTTGCGCTACCCGGACGCAATTCGTCCCTGGCAGCATGTACTGGCACTGGTCCAGGGCTACCTCATGCTTCTTTCCGGGTTGCTGGTGGCTCCCAAACACTACGCCCGCGCCTGGAATCTCGGTCCGCATGACCCACGCCCGTATACCGTACGAGAAGTTCTCGAACTGCTTTGTGATGCGTGGGATCGCCCTGCTCTTGAATACATGGAAAATCCCCTGCCGGAAGCCGGCACACTGATGCTTGATAGTTCGCTGGCGCGTAACGTCATGGGCTGGAAAACGCCTTGGGATACGGCACAGGTAGTCCGTGAAACCGGGGCCTGGTACCGGGACTACTACAACAATCCGATGTCAGCCGGAGATCTCACGTCCGACCAGCTTCAACGGTGGCGTCAGGCCTTGGCGAAGATTCATGTCTGAGACCATCCTCCGTGTCCTGATTACGGGTGGAACAGGATTCATCGGCAGGCGGTTGGCTCGATGGCTGGTCGATCGCGAGGGAGTCAACGTTGTTGCTCTTGGGCGGCGGCCATGCACTGTCGCAGGAGTCGAAAACGTCACAGTCGCGGAACTCGAACTCTCCACGGTCTCACCGGCTCTGCATGGAGTTTCGTTTGATGCCGTCATCCACCTCGCAGCCGCAGGGGTACACCCTGCCGATCGCGAGATCGGAAGTCTGATCTCGACCAACACCATGCTCCCCGCACAGATTGTGCAGTTGGCGCAGCGGCATGGCGCTCGCGCCGTAATCATCGCAGGTAGCAGCGCCGAATACTTTCCACCGCAGGTCGACGAGAAGCTCTCCGAAATCGCCCCGCTCGAATACCGTAAACTTTACGGCGCCAGCAAAGCCGCTGGTGGGTTGCTCGCTCTCGCCACTGCCAACCAGTTGAATATGCCCGCCGCCAATTTGCGGATCTTCAACGCCTATGGCCCAGGTGAAGCGAGGCACCGGTTGCTGCCCTCACTGGTCAGTCAACTGGAGCGCGGCCAGCGTGTCGAACTTTCCGCCGGCAAGCAGATCAGGGATTTCATTCACATCGACGATGTCTGCTCTGGCTTGTGGGAAACCACGCTTGCGTTGCTGGATGGAAGGATGGTGACTGGCTCGTTCAATCTGTGCACCGGCGAAGGGCATAGCGTGGAAGTGTTTGCCCGCGGCGTTGCCGATATCATGCAGGTATCCCAACAACTGCTCGCATTCGGTGCGTTGCCTTTGCGGGCGGACGATACGCCGTATCTGGTGGGCGATCCTTCTGCACTGCATGCACAGACCGGCTGGCATTCCAATTTCAGCTTTGAACGCGGGCTGCGCGACGCAGTGGAACAATCACTCCATACACGTTGACTGACAAACATGCCCGACTTGCCCCTGATTTCCATCACCATTCCGGTGTTGAACGAAGCCATGAACCTGGACGCGCTGTATGCGCGCCTTGAGGCGTTGGGCACCCGCATGGCGGATCGTTGCAACCTGGAGTTTGTCTTCACCGACAATCACTCCAGTGACGCCACATGGGAGAAGCTTGCCGTTCTGGCGCGACGGGACCCGCGTGTGCGAGCAGTCAGATTCTCGAAAAATTTCGGTTTCCAACGCTCGATTCTCGCCAATTACATGCACACGCGCGGAGCAGCCGTATTGCAGCTCGATGCCGATCTCCAGGACCCTCCCGAACTGCTTGAACAGTTTTTTGCTCTGTGGAAGCAGGGCTTTCACGTGATTTACGGGGTGCGTCACAGCCGGCCGGAGGGCTTCCTGCTGCAAAGGTTCCGGCGTCTCGGCTACTGGATGATCGACAAGCTCAGCGAGCACCCTGTTCCCCGGGAAGCCGGAGATTTCCGGCTGCTCGACCGCAAGGTGATCACCGCCTTGACCCAGTTCCGCTCTTCTGAACCTTATCTGCGTGGCATCATCGCCAGCATGGGTTTCAACCAGTGCGGCATTCCCTACGATCGCGCCGCGCGCCAGGCCGGATCCAGCAAATTCGGCTTGGGGCAATTAATCCGATTGGGGCTGACAGGTGTATTCAACCATTCCTTGGTTCCGTTGCGGATTGCCTCGGTCACCGGGATGCTTATCCTCGGCCTGAGCGTCCTTGGCGCGATCTATTATTTTTTCCTCAAACTGTTTCATCCAGAGTTGCCGCGCGGCCTGGCCAGCGTGCACATCCTCATCCTTTTCGGCATCGGCTTTCAATCATTGCTACTGGGTATCCTCGGCGAATATCTGTTGAGGATCTACAAGATCTTGCGCCATGAACCTGTCGCCATCATCGAAGAGAGTCTCAACTTCGATCCTGCTGAACTCAGACTTTGAAGGATATTCCATGAAAGCCGTAATACTCGCCGGAGGGCTTGGCACCCGCATCGCAGAAGAATCCGATCAGAAGCCAAAACCGATGGTGGAAATTGGTGGTCGGCCGTTGCTCTGGCACATCATGAAAACCTACAGCCACCACGGCATCAAGGAATTCATCATCTGCCTGGGTTACAAAGGCTACGTGATCAAGGAGTTCTTCTCCCATTACTACCGCCACACGGCCGACATGCACATCGATCTGCAGTCGGGTGATACCCAGATCATCAATTCGCAAGCCGAGGACTGGAAGGTCACCCTGATCGATACCGGCGTGGAAACCATGACCGGTGGTCGGCTGAAACGTGTGAAGCCGTATCTGGAAGGTGAAACGTTTTGCCTTACCTACGGTGACGGCCTCGCCGACATCGATATCGGCAGTGAACTGAATTTCCATCGCAGCCACGGGAAGTTGGCGACCGTTGCGGCGGTTCAGCCACCAGGGCGCTTCGGCATATTGAACATGGAGGAGAACGGCCACGTCACCAGTTTCGTGGAAAAGTCCAGTAACGAGATAGGCTGGATAAATGGCGGCTTTTTTGTACTGGAGCCCAAGGTCATCGACTACATAGCCGGAGACGAGACGTCCTGGGAGTTGGCGCCACTGGAAAATCTGGCCAAGAATGGTCAGCTCCAGGCTTTCCGCCATCATGGCTTCTGGCAGCCGTGCGATACGCTGCGCGACAAGCGCCTGTTGGAGAAACTCTGGCAGGACGGAGAAGGACCGTGGTGTGTATGGAACCGAAACTAACTGCTCGTGCCTCGATGAATAACGAGGCCATGGAAACGCCCGGAAAAGCACGCAATCGCTGGATCAGGCAATCGATCGGAATAGCCGTTTCCATTGCCTGCCTCATCTTCGTCTTTCACAACGTGAGCCTGCACGATTTCCTGCTCGCTCTGGAGCATTTCGACTGGGTCTACCTGGTCGTCGGCGTCGCCTCACTGGGCTTTGGTTACAGCATGCGCATCGTTCGCTGGGCGGTCATGCTGCGCGCGGCGGGTGGCAAGGTTTCCAACCTTGGTTGCGCGGCCCCGTTCCTCGGCTCGATCGCACTCAACAATGTGTTGCCGTTACGTGCGGGGGATGTGGTCAGGGCACTGGTGTTTCCCGCAGCACTTGGCATAAGCCGCGTCACCGCAACGGCGAGCCTGTTGCTCGAGCGTCTGGTCGATCTGCTCACCCTGCTGATCTGCCTGGCGTTGGGCATGACGCTCGATCGCACCGCGGTCATGCCGAAGTGGCTGCATGAGATTGCGACGATGCTGTCGATAACCGGCAGCATTGCGCTGCTTCTGATCATATTTGCCAGTCCGATTCTTGCTCGGCTTCTCCACACGTTTTCCGAGCGCATGGCTGCAGGACGACTTGCACGACTGGGACCTGGCGTCGGCGTGGCAGGGAAACTAGCCGCGCGCATCAGCGACATGTCCAGGCCACGGACACTGCTGGTGCTGTTTTTGCTCTCCATGCTGGTCTGGTCCGGCGAACTCGGCCTCTATGTCTGTCTGCTGGGTGGCATGGGCTTCGCACTCAGCGCCTCGGCAGGACTGATCCTGATGTCGATGGCGACGCTTGCCACGCTGGTGCCGTCCTCTCCAGGTTATGTCGGTCCGTTTCATCTGGCTGCTGCGGCTGCCGTCGATATGCTCGGAGGCTCGCATGCTCAAGCGGCGAGCCTTTCCATTCTTGCCCATTTGAGCGTCTGGCTCCCTACGACACTGGCGGGCGTGGTTGCCATGCTCGTGAGCAGGCGACTTTTTCAAAATGTGCGTGACATCTCGCGCGCACCTCAAAATCAGCTTCAGGAAACAGTGAGCGTATCGGATCCCCATGACCACCAGTAACCCTCATGACGTTGTGATCGTCGGCGCCGGATTTACCGGACTCGCGGCAGCCCTCCATCTCTCCAGGGCCGGACGCAAGGTACTGGTCGTCGAAGCGGACCACGTGCCCGGTGGCCTGGCCGGAATCTTCGAATTCCGCGACGGCGTGCGGATCGAGAAGTTTTATCACCACTGGTTCAACAACGACCTGTACGTGCCGAAACTCGTGGAAAGCCTGGGCCTGCAGGACAAGATTCTGACCCTGCCGTCCCGCACCGGCATGTTTTACAACGGACGCCACTGGCGATTGTCCAGCCCGCTGGACGTGCTCAAGTTCTCGGCACTCTCCATGATCGGGCGGCTGCGTCTGGGCTGGCTGGTGTTCCAGGTCCGCAAGGTCAAGGACTGGAAGACCATCGAGCATCTGACCATTCGCGAATGGCTGGAACCGCTTTGCGGCGAGGAAGTCTTTCGCACCGTATGGGAACCGTTGATCAACGCAAAATTCTCGGTCTATGCCGATTCAGTCAATGCCGTGTGGTTCTGGAAAAAACTTGTACTGCGGGGCAGCACCCGCGACTCCAAAGGTGGCGAGCAACTGGCGTACTTCCGTGGCGGCTTCGGTGCCCTGGCGCAAGCCATGGCCGACGAGATCGTGCGACTTGGCGGGGAGATCCGGTATGGAGTCAAGGCCACCCATGCAAGTCTGGACAGCGGCAAGGTAGCCACGCTGGAAACCAGCGAGGGAACAGTCCATGGCCGCCAATTCCTGTTCACTCCGGCACTTCCGATAACCGCAAAAATATTCGCCGAAGCTGATCCCGCATGGACCGCGGCACTACAACGCGTACGCTACCTCGGCAATATCTGTCTCGTACTCGAATTGAACCGCAGCCTGTCAAGTACCTACTGGTTGAACGTCAATGATCCCGGATTTCCCTTTGTCGGCGTCATCGAGCACACCAATCTGGACAAGTCGGAGCATTACAACGGCAAGCACATCGTTTTCCTGTCGCGCTACCTTGCCGTCGAGGACCCTGTCTGGACGTACACCGACGAGCAGTACCTGGACTTCGCACTGCAACACCTGACGCGTATGTTCCCCGACTTTGACCGCAGCTGGCTTGCCGATTACCGGATCTGGCGCGCGGACTATGCACAGCCGGTCACCGAACGCGATTACTCAAGCTACGTACCGGGCCGGGAAACGCCTTATGACAACGCATGGGTATCGACCATGGCGCAGATCTATCCGGAAGACCGCGGTACCAATTACGCCATTCGTGAAGGTGAAGAAATCGCCACACTGATCCATAGCAAGCTCTGAGGCAGGCCATGTCCCGAACCAGTGAATCGCGCGAGTCTTTCCTGCTTCCCTCTATTGATCCAGCGTGGAGGGCCGCGGTCAAGGCGCTGCTTCTGGTCGGAGGCATGGTCTTTGTCGTCCTGTGCTTCAAGCATTTGTGGGTCGCCAATACGGATATGGCGCACCACTATGCCCTGATCTCATATCTGACCGAATTCTGGCGCCCGCCGGTATACGCGCCCAACCTCGGGGAGATGAATTTCTACCCCTACTACAGCCACATGCTCGCGGCGCTGGCCGGGACCTTCCTGCACTCCCCGTTGATGGGCATGCAACTGGTCACCCTGTTATCGGTCTATGCGTTATGGGTTGCACTCGCCATCGCCCTGGCCACCCTGCCCGCCCGTTCTGCAGCGATTTTCTTCGTGTCGTTTGTCGTTCTGCTTGCGCTGAACCGATTTGGTCTGCACGCGGAACTCTTCGGCGACGAGGTCATCGACAATTTTTTCTTCGCCGAATTGGTGGCCCAGGCGTTATGCGCCTGGGTGTACACGCTCATGCTGTTGATGGAACGTCGTGGGGTTTCAGCACCGCTCCGTTACGCATTCTGCGTCATCGCCATCCATTTCCTGGTAAGAACGCACCTGCTACCTGCGGTTGAACTGTTTGGCGCCCTGGGCCTGCTGATCGTCATGGACGTGGTCGAGACAGCCAGGCAACGACGCTTGTGGACAATGTTGTATGGCGGCATCACGCTGCTTGCCGGTTGTGCCGTCATAATCCTCGACCCTGCATTTGCCGCGTTGCGCAAACTCAGCAAGAACAACGGCATACTTCCTCTGCAACTGATACCCAACACCCTTGCATTGGCTGTTGTAGCTGCCACGGTCGTCGCGCTATCGCTGATTCTGGCCTGGCAATGGATGAAAATACGCAAGGCGAGTCTTCATCCACGCTTTCTCGCCTACAAATATTTCGCTTGCCTCGGCATCTCGGTGGGAGCCCTTTGCCTGCTACAAATCGCACTGCTCAAATGGGGGCTGGGGTCTGAATACGCATGCCGCAAATACGCGTTCGCGTTGCAAACCCTTGCCTTGATCGAGCTGTGCCTGCTGGCAAGCACTCTTCTGGCACGCCGAAATATTTCCGGGGAAAGCCCGGATAACGCCCGGTCGCTGGCGCCAATCAGCTGCCTGAGTCCGGTACTTATGGTGGTCGCCGGCCTGGGGCTGGGCTTCATTCCGCCGTCCAAGGCCGAGGTACAGGATACCGCGCACCTCGTAGCGCTTGAGCGCACGATTACAGCGGCAAGCCAGACGGAGCTGGAGCCGATCGCCGGCAAGAGCAATTACGTCGGGGGAATTGCAGGAATCCCCTGGCCTGACAACTACCTGTTCTCGATAGGCATTTTAAAAACCCCACGAGGCCCTGTATTCATTCCTGCGCAATTCATCACGGGCGAGGGCCATGGGGATCCGCAACAGATTGGCAGCATCCTGACCAGTCTTGGCAATCGACCGCTGGATATTGCTGCGTGCCGCAAGCACACTCTCGCGAATGACCTGGTCATACTTGATGGCGCTTGCGTCATGGAGAAATTCCGCTCCGCCCAATGCGAAGGTACATACGATTTTTCTGCCAGTGGATACCTCCCCGGCGGCATGGCCACTGGCTTCAGCGGGCCGGAACCCGCCGGTCGCTGGAGCGCCGGTCCGAAAGGCTCAGTCACATGTGCCTTCAGCCCGGGAGTCGCCCGTCCCCATCGGGTATTGATCTACGCGCAAGGGCGCGTCTCGGCGGGTCCCCAACGCATGCTTGTTTCGGTCAATGGCGGTACGAGCCAGTCATTCACGTACACCGCACAAAACCAGGCCTCCCCAATCAGCCTGGATATTTCCACGGCCCAGGGTGAAAGGCTGACTCTTGGATTTGAATTTCCCGATGAACAACCAGCCAGTCCGCGGGACACTCGCCTGATTTCGGTTTTCTTTCACAAGATTGAGTTCAAATGACAATGAACCCTGCGTCTGGCCGAACGGCCCGGACTCAGCCGCACGCAACCGACCTGTTCACCAGATCGAATGCTGACACATGTACATACCCGCCTGACCGGACCACAAAGACTCGCCCCAATAGGATGCCGGCTCCTTCCATCCTTATTCAGGGCGTCCCGGGTAAGATGCGGATGGCATGATTATCACGGCAAGATTGATGGTTGAACTGGATCTACCGCAGCTCGAAATCAGCCTTGATTCACCTACTGGTGTCCACGCTCAATGACCCTCGCAACTACCAACACACCTGGGGAACCACATGTCCTACTTGAAAAACACCCTCGGCACCCTTGTGCTCGCCTCGAGCCTCGTACTCGGCGCTTGCAATTCGAACCCTGGAGCCACTGACCAGCAAGCCCCGTCTTCGGCCCAGCCAACAGCCGCCGCCGGCACTCAGGCCGCGCCGGCGAAAGGGTTTTCAGCTGACCAGATCAATGTGACGCTCACGCTGCAAGGGGCACCCGAGCTTTCCGCCGATGGGCAGAACATCGCTGTCAGCGTGAACCTGGCCAACGCGGGCAAGGTCACGCTCAGTTCCCAGGGCAGCGCCAATATCGTGCATCTCGGTGCGCATGGCGTGAACCCGGACGGAAAGGTCGTCATCATGGACCTGGCGCGCGCGTCGATTCCGGACATTGCTCCCGGGGCCCAGGCGACCGCCACCATTCTTCTGCCGACCGCCCAGGTATTGAACAAGAGCGCACAGATCCTGCCGGTGCAGGAAGGCATTGCCTGGTTTGATGCCTGGGGCACCAAGCCACTGACGGTCGGCCCATTCAGCAGTTGCAGCGACGCGACTGCAGGCAAGGTCTGCGATGCGGCAGGCAAGCCACTGGCCACGCTCCCCGCAACGCACTGATATTACGACGGTGGTGAGGGTGGATTGCCACCCTCCCCGCCCCAGCATCAGGCAATAATCGCCTCTTGGAGTTCCGCGGTCTTCATCGCCAGCAACTCCCGATCGCCGCGGGTTTCTATATTCAGCCGCAGCAGCGGCTCGGTGTTTGACGACCGCACGTTGAAGCGCCACTGGGCGAACTCCAGACTGAGGCCGTCGGTGCGATCCTCCACCAGCGCTGCTGGGGCATAACGATCATGCAGGCGTTGCACTACGGCACTCGCATCAGCCACCTTGAAGTTGATCTCGCCACTGCACGGGTAAGCCGCAACGCGCTGTTCCACCATCCGGGCCAGCGGCACGCCGGTAATGCTGATACGTTCGGTGATCAACAACCACGGAACCATGCCGGTATCGCAATAGGCAAAGTCGCGGAAGTAGTGATGCGCACTCATCTCACCGCCATAGACGGCGTCTTCCTTGCGCATGCGTTCCTTGATGAAGGCATGGCCGGTCTTGCTCATCACCGGCACGCCGCCGGCAGCCTTCACCATGTCGATGGTGTTCCAGGAAAGACGGGGATCATGAATGATCCTGCCGCCGGGATTTTTCTCCAGCAGCTGTGCCGCGAGCAAACCGACCAGATAGTAGCCTTCGATGAACTGGCCTTCGGCGTCGAAAAAGAAACAGCGGTCGAAATCGCCATCCCACGCAATGCCGAAATCGGCACCGTGCGCACGGACGGCTTCGGCTGTAGCAGCGCGGTTTTCCGGCAGTAGCGGGTTGGGTATGCCATGCGGAAATGTGCCATCCGGTTCATGGTGAATGCGTATGAACTCGAATGGGAGATGCGCAGCCAGTTCGTCGATGACCAGGCCTGCACCACCATTGCCGGCATTGACGACGATCTTCAACGGGCGGAGCACGGTGCGGTCGACGTAGCTCAGCAGGTGATCCACATAGGCTGATTTATCGGCGTCGGCACGAATTGCGCCGTGGGTAACGACCGCCGGTGTGAATGCAGCTGACTCCACCAGCGACTCGATGTCCTTCAAACCCGTATCGCCGCTGATGGGCCGCGAACCTTCGCGCACCAGCTTCATGCCGTTGTAGTCCATCGGATTGTGGCTGGCCGTGACCATGATTCCGCCACCCGAACCGCGGTGTGCGGTCTGGAAATAGACTTCCTCGGTGCCGCACAGACCAATGTCGATGACCGAGACACCGGCATCGTTCAAACCTCGGGCCACCGCAGCCGCCAGAACCGGGCTGTCCCGTCGCACATCGCGCCCAAGCACCACTTCACCGGGATGAATGACTTGTGCGAACGCACGCCCTATACGGTAGGCGACGTCTTCATTCAATTCGTCAGGCACGCGGCCGCGGATATCGTAGGCTTTGAAACACTTCATGGGATGGCATATTCCTTCACATCACGGGAGCCCTTGCGCTGGATCGCAGAACATTGGCTGCGGGCGGCTTGCTGATCGGCGCAACTGCCAGCGGGTCGGCCTGCACACTGAGAAGTGCAAGTGACAACCGCCTCGCATCGGTCCCCGCGCCCAGCGACTGCGGAGAAACAGTATCGGGAAAGACGAAGTGCACTTTGAGCTTGCCGCCAGCTCGCAACCGATCTTCCGACGCGGGAAGATCGGACGCCACCTGTGGATCCGGATGGTTCACGGCAACTTTCAATGCAGGTATTCCGTCGACATCTATTCATGCTCTCCCCCGTTACCGCGCTGACGCAGGCTCATTCAGGTATTGCCATGCCAGCGTCCGCGGCAAGCTGTATTGCCCGCGCCAACCCGTTCGCTCCGTCAATCTGGAATGGGACCCGACCAGCCGAGCCACATCGTTGCTGCGTACGAAAGCCGGGTTGACGCGCACCTCGATCCGGTAACCGGCAATCTCGGCCATCATGTCGAGCACATCCCCCAGTGAGTAACCAACGCCGGAACAGATATTCAGGATTTCGCCCGTCGGTGCGGCTTTCACGATCGCCGCATAGGCCTTGGCCACATCACGCACATCGCTGAAGTCCCGTGCCACCTCCACGTTGCCGAGTTCGATCACCCGCGCGCCACGCCGGAAGTGGGCAACGATCTTGGGAATCAGGAATTGCTCGGACTGCCCGACGCCGGTGTAATTGAAGGGTCGGGTGATGACGATGGGCAGCTTGTCCATCCACAGTCGCGCCATATGCTCCATGGCGAGCTTGCTGACCGCGTAGTCGTTGGCCGGTGCCGGTGGCGTGTCTTCGATGATCGGCTCGACATCCGCATTGCCGTAGACATTGGCGCTACTGGCAAGTACCACCAGGCCGGGCTTGTGTTCTGCGGAAGCCAGGGCATCAAGCAGGTTGCGCGTACCCACCACGTTGACCCGATACATTTCATCGACATCGCCGTGTGCGACAAATGCGATGGCAGCCAGATGCAACACCACGTCCGGTCTCACGGAGGCCACAGCCTGATGCACGGCCTCGCGATCAAGCAGGTTGACCTTGATCGAACCGGACTCGTCATGCCCGCCATGATTCGAAAGGCCAACCACCTCGTAACCCGCCTGTGTCAGTTCGCGAGCCACATAGTGACCCGTGAATCCGCTGCGACCAGTCAGTAACGCACGCGGTCTGGTCATGTCAGAACGAGGCGCCACGCTCGTTACGAACGAGATCGGCCTCAACCATCATGCGGCACAAGTCTTCCAGTGAGGTCTTCGCCTCCCAGCCAAGCTTTTCACGCGCCTTGGAAGCATCGCCGATCAAAAGCTCCACCTCGGCGGGCCGATAGAAACGCGGGTTGATGCGCACCAGCTCGCGACCGTTGCCAGCATCGATACCTCGCTCATCCTCACCGCTGCCGCGCCATTCGATCGCGGTACCCGCCGCCTTGAATGCCATGGTGACGAAATCGCGCACCGTCTCGGTCCGGTTAGTCGCCAACACGTAGGTATCCGGCTCATCCACCTGCAACATGCGCCACATGCCTTCGACATATTCCCTGGCGAAACCCCAGTCACGCTTGGCATCGAGGTTGCCCAGTTCCAGCACATTGAGCTTGCCCAGCTTGATCTTGGCCACGGCGTCGGTGATCTTGCGGGTGACGAACTCGCGGCCACGCAACGGCGATTCGTGATTAAACAGGATGCCGCTGCTGCCGAAGATGTCATACGACTCACGGTAGTTGACGGTCATCCAGTGCGCATAGAGCTTGGCCACGCCATAGGGGCTGCGCGGGTAGAACGGTGTGGTTTCGCTCTGGGGCACGGCTTGTACCTTGCCGAACATCTCCGATGTCGAGGCCTGGTAAAAGCGGATGTTGCGATTCACCGTGCGAATAGCCTCGAGCATGTGCACGGCGCCAATACCGGTGATATGGCCCGTGGTAATCGGCTGATCAAACGAGACGCCCACGAAGCTCTGCGCGGCAAGGTTGTACACCTCGGAGACTTCCGTACCTTCCAAAAGCCGGATGCTCGAACCCAGATCGGTAAGATCGTATTCGACCAGCGAGAGATTGGGATGCTGATCGATCCCCAACTCCTCGATACGCCAGAAGTTGACTGAGCTGGTGCGGCGATAGGTGCCATACACGCGGTAGCCTTTCCCCAGCAGCAACTGCGCGAGATAGGCGCCATCCTGCCCGGTGATTCCCGTAATGAGTGCAGTCTTCACAGTTTCCGATACCCTTTTATGTTTGCATCGTCGATTGTCTTGCGGAAAGTCTTGCTGAGCGGAACATTGATGGTGATCAAGCCGGACAGATGAAAATCTGGTCGGCATCAACGCTCACGGCCAGAACAGCCGGAATGCCCTCCTTGTGGCGAAACCAGGCGACCTGCTCCTGAACCAGATCGATGATGAGATCGTAATCACCCGCCTCTTCCGGAACCTTGACCCGCATCGTCTGGCTGGATGAGCCTTGCGGCGCGACCTGTTCTACGAGGCGAGTCCGCGGATTCTCGTCGAGCGCGGTACTTTCGCCCTTTTTATGCCAATGGTAACCGATGAAAATCCCGAAGTCCGGCGGCTGTGAAGGTCTTGGACTGGTGTAAGGCACATCGGATAGATTATCGATACGAACCTGGAGTTCCAGCACTTCCTTTCGTGCTGTCGACCGACTCTCCATATCCACTTCCAGGCGACACCGGAAACCACTATCGGGCAGGGGTTCGCTCGGAGCAAGGGTTTCGTCCTCATCCCAGTTTGGGTGGGCATCGCGGTTCGCCGCAGACATGGCCAACCCCAGTTCGGCACGCGCGGGAAAACCGCATTGCACATCAATGCCCGCCACACATCCCGCCAGGATGCCGTCGGGGTCGAATTTCCATGCGACCAGATGATCGGCCACCCGTGAGCGTAACCGGGCAACAGCCGCTGCTTCCGCAAGAATTCCCGCATACATCCGGGCCGCCTGCCTGGCACCTGACTCCAGATACTCCGCCATGGCGTGACATTCGGCAGCCCATGCAGCGAATGTATCGGGACGACCCAAATGGCCCAGGAGGAATTTCGACAGCGCCATCGGCGCATTGCCGCTGGTCTCGATCTTGTGCACGCAGGACGGCAGTTCTGCATACCACCCCTGATCCGACACCACGGCCGGAAGTCCGTACTGCAGTGCCTTGGAAACGATCGCCGAAGTTTCTCCCATGGTGGGATGCCGGAACGCGATCAACACATCTGCTCTTGAAAATACGGAGTCAAACAATCTGTCATCCACCCGCCCAAGCAGGTTGAGTCGGATATTTCCGAGTTTCGCGATTCGTTCGATGTCCTGCTCGACGGCCGGATTCAACTGCCCGGCAACTTCCACCGTCAGCGGGTGTTGCAATTCATCATTGACCTGTTCAAGTGCATCAGCGATCCAGTCAAACCGCCGGTTCTTCTCGCCACTGCCCATGATGCAGATGGTGCTGAGCAGGCTCCGCTGCCGTCTCTCGCCGCTTATCGTGTAGCGCTGAGGCACGACATGAACGGGTATATATGGAAAGCTTGCACGCAGTGCCTTTGCCGCGAACTCGGAATGCACGATGACACCTGTGGCCGCGCGCACGACCGGTTCGAACAGCGGCATCGAGACCACCGATTCCTGGGCCCACACCGGCAAACCACCCTCGAGGGCGGCAACTGCAAAGTTTCGTACCCGCGGTGGATACCACCCGCGCAGGGTCTGCGCGTAACTCTCTGGTGTCAGACACCCTTGACAATCCAATGCAATCGCCACGAGATGATGTAATACCATGTCGTGCAGATGTATGACGCCTGGAACCTGTGCCATCAACGGCAGCATCCACGCATGATGGGACGCATGGTTGCCCATCTGGTAGACCACCAAATCATGCGACTCCAATAGCGCGGAGTCTGCCGCCATGCCGTCGGCTTTATTTACACGCGTCACCCTGACGCCACGCATTTCGAGCTGGCCCGCAAGATCGGCCGCGTAGTCGGCAATTCCGCTGGTTTCGGGCGGCCAGGGGCCGACCATGGCAATTCGCATGCCCATTACAATCTTGGCTCGACAAGATTTCCGATCACGCCGTCCCAGGTGATCCGGCGCTCCAGCTCGCACCCTGCGCCAGCGATGTGCTTCAGTTGCTCCGTGGAGGTACCAAAACATATTTCCAGCGCATTGGCGACTGATTGCGCATCCGGCTCGGCTACCCAGCCGCTACCAGTAGTGGTTACGATTCTTTCGACCTCGCCGCTGTCCCGGCAAGTGATAACCGGCTTATGCGCACGGAATGCCTCGATGGTCGCAAAGCCGAAATCCTCATCCACCGGCGCGTAAAAGACCGCCCTGGCCCCTGCAATCAGAGAAAGCAGCTCGTCGTCGCTGACGAAACCCTTCAGATCAACCCGGGCACTCAGCCCAAGTTGATTCACTTTCGCCTGCAACGCGCTTGCCTGTCCTCCGGTGCCCACGATCACAGCGCGCCCCGACGAGCAGCGGGCAATGGCGTCGATCAGGAGATCCGGTCGCTTGATGGTTTCAAGCCTCCCGAAATAAAGGATGTAGTCCCCGTATTCACCCGGGTAGATCAGCGGAGCAAGCCGTGACGGCGGGTAAAGCACCTCGGATGTGAGACCGCAGAACTTTTCCAACCGATCCGACACGGTATGCGAAATGGTAAATCGCGGATCAATGTCGGCAAGCATTCTCCGGTCGATCCCACGCAACGCATCCCGAACCGAATGCTGCTCGGCAGTCAGCTCAGGGAAATCGTAGGAGGTCCCCTGGAGGTCATAAAGCACCCTGTGCTGATGAACCAGCCACAGGGCCATATTCGGATGCGACGAGGCATAGCTGGGAAATTTGGTGGCTATCGCCAGATCAATCTTCACGCCATTGGATTCGGATATATCCAGCAGACGCCAGGCCAGCTGATCCTGCAGAATCTGGGTTTCGGGGTACCACTTGTAGGGCAGCTGGATCAATTCAGCCTGTACCCCTTTCTTGCTTCCCCACAGATTTATTTGCCGAACGAGTTCCTCGTTCAAATATTCGGCTCCGCCACGCACGAACGGAACCTGTACACCAAGTACTGCAATTCGCTTCACCTTTGCCCCACTTTCCATGATTGGCCACCCCAGCGACTAGCGTCCTTTATGATCGTCATCAAGGCGCTGTCGGATTTTCCGGCGCACCCCCTCCAGTGCCTCGATATGCTTGCTCAACAGCACGTCCTGGATCGTTGGAGTGGTCTTCGGAAGCGAACTCTTGCCATCTGCGCAGGAATCCATCTTTTCACGGCCTGCACTGCTTGAATGACGCAACGCAATGAGCCCGATCGTACCCGAAACACCGCGACGCCGAAATGCGCCCAGCAGGCCAGACACCCGCCGCAACGGGCTCGTCAGGCGCCAACTTCTGCTCCGGTACAACCGCTCGACCTCCGCAATCCTGGCCGCAAGCAGTTGCGCGACGGCGGCAGCCTCTCGCTCCGTCAACGCTATTTCCTGCGCCTTCCGGCTGACTTCTTCCATGAGACCCTGTCTGGCGCGACGCAGATGATCATTATCATTCAATGCCTCCTCGTAACGTGACTGCAGATTCTTCGACTGTTCCCGCAAGCCTGCCTGTTGTTCCTTCCATTGAGCAATCTCGTCATTCAAGCTGGCGATGGTTTTTGCGTCCTGTGCACTGGCATGACTGGCATCGCCCAGCTGCGCCAACAGATCACCCACTTGCGCATGCAATCCGAGAAGTTCTGTATCCGCCACTCGACGCTCGTCCTTTATCCATCCAAGTTGCTCGAACGCATCTGCCAACTGCAGATTACTCTGGTACATGGAGGCCTCGGCCTGCGCCAGCTTCGCCTCCAGTTCGTATGCCCAGCGCGTCACTTCGTCGCGATCCGCCACGACCGCGGACTGACTGGCCTGCGCTTCCTGCAGCGCTGCATCCAGCTTCAGCAGATCCTGATGCTGCGTCTCCAGCTGTTCGGCCGAGCCGGCCTGCGCGGCGATGGCAGACGCCTCGGCCTGCGCCAGCTTCGCCTCCAGTTCGTGTGCCCAGCGCGTCACTCGT
>NZ_JBXAGL010000001.1:558805-596282 GCF_058793995.1 Rhodanobacter sp. GW835-FHT13D09
CGCAGACGCCTCGGCCTGCGCCAGCTTCGCCTCCAGTTCGTGTGCCCAGCGCGTCACTTCGTCGCGATCCGCCACGACCGCGGACTGGCTGGCCTGCGCTTCCTGCAGCGCTGCATCCAGCTTCAGCAGATCCTGATGCTGCGCCTCCAGCTGTTCGGCCAAGCCGGCCTGCGCGGCGATGGCAGACGCCTCGGCCTGCGCCAGCTTCGCCTCCAGTTCGTGTGCCCAGCGGGAAAGATCGCTTAAATGCGACTCGTCATACGTTACAAATTGATCAAAAACGTTGGGGGGCAATTTGAACGCCCGCGCCAACCGACTGTGCTCGTTCGCATAATAAAAGCGATTGAGACCGTCATCCCAGGCAAACGTATATCCAGCGGAGACAATCAAAGACTCCCAACTGCGAAATGCGTCGCGAGTAGAGTTCGGGAGCCTCGCCTCGACCAGAATGATCCATGGGCGGTATTCACTGAAGTCCATTCCCCTGAGTACGCTTTCTTCAGCACCCTCGACATCCACCTTGAGGAAATGGATCTCCTGGACGGCTGCATCCGCAAGAATCGAACTCAGCGTTCGTGTCTGTACCGAATGTTCCACTACCTCCATGCCATCATCGCTGTAATGCTTCGCATAATCGACATCCATCGTCGACAAGCCGCTATCCTTTACTTCATAGAGGGTGACATCGCCATCGGAAGACGATGCAGCCACGCGAAGATTGATGTCGCGCGGACGATCGGCACTCAATTTTTCAAACCAGACCGACACCGGCTCGATGTTGATGCCGTGCCAGCCCATTTCGTAAAACGCCTTTGAAACCGAATCCCGTACTGGATCCTGTGCACCAACGTCGACGTAGAAACCTTTTTTCACGCGCTTGAGCGCACGCCGCAGCATGACGTCTTCAAAATTCTGCGCGTAAGATATGAACTTCACTTTGATTCGATCTCGATCTCTGACGGAAGCCAGGCAATGCCTTCAAAATAAGGTTTGTCATGGTTTAGCACGGTAAAGATGAACGCAAGGTCACGCCATTCGAAATTGTTCACGAGATGTGTGTCCGTGCTGACGAGTGCCGTGGAAATCGAATACGAGCCGACTCCTGCATTTACCCGAAATGCAATTCGAAATTCGACAAGCGCCCCTTCATCAACGTTCGACAGCGCCTGTTTCGTATGATGGGTATTGGTGCCATACACTGGCTGCCCAAGGCGATCCTTGATCATGTACCCAAGAACCAGCCTAGGTATCTCCGCCTTGGTACGGACCATTATCCGCAGAACCACCATATCGCCTACGTTGACGAATTCGACGGGCTGCCCCTCATCATTCAGTAGGTTGATCGATTCAACGACAGCCTCGCCCGTTCCTGACACCGTGCGTACTCGGCCATCGGCATGACGATCCAGCTGAACCGTCGCATTTCCCTGCTCCGCGATCAGTGCGTTATAGAAGTCCATTACTTCTTCCGGATTGCCATCCTTCACGACCTGTCCGTGGTCGAGCAGGATCGCACGACTGCACAATGACTGCACGGCGGACTTGTCGTGCGACACGATCAACAATGCCGTTCCCTGTCGCTGGAATTCCCTGATGCGGTCAAAACTCTTGTGCTGGAAGTATGCGTCGCCAACGGAGAGCGCTTCATCCACGATGAGCACATCCGGGCGGAATGCCGTGGCGACGCTGAACGCGACACGCATCTGCATGCCGCTCGAATAGGTGCGCACAGGGTGATCGAAGTATTCACCAATCTCGGCAAAATCCTCGATTGCAGCGATCACTTCATCGATGTTCCGCTGCGAGAATCCCATCAGTCCGGCTGTGTGGTACACGTTCTGCCGACCGGTGAGGTCGAAATCGAAACCCATGCCGAGCTCAAGGATGGCCGATACACGCCCACCCAGAGCGATACGTCCTTCCGTGGGTCGCAAGGTGCCCGTAATGAGTTTAAGAAGGGTACTTTTGCCTGCACCATTCTGCCCGATGATGCCTATGGCCTCACCAGCCACCAGGCTGAACGAAACACCCCTCAGCACCCATGCCTCCTGCCGTGGCTTGACGGGAATGCCAAACCAGGAAGCAAATCGTTTCAGCTCACTGCCATAATCGCGAAAAGCCTTGCCGAGCCCGATGACCTCCAATAATGATCCGCTCACAGCACATCCACCATTTCCGGTGCCGCACGCCTGAACAGAACCAGTGAGCACAACAGCAGGGCAACCGCCACTACAGCAACAACAGCCAGTGCACCAACATCCGGTGAACGCCCGTACAGAATGACGCTCTGGAAAGCCGCCACCATATGCATCATCGGATTGAACTCGAGCACCGCGTGCAGACGCTCCGGAATAATGCTTGGCATATAAACGATCGGCGTAAGCCAGAATAGCAATTGGAGTATCACGGTCATCACCTGCGCCACATCCCTGACAAATACATTCAACACTCCCAGAATCAGACCAAGGCCAAGGGAAAATGCCAGGTTGATGGCGATCAGAAGTGGCAGCCACAATACCGCCAGACTCAATGCGTGGCCCATAAGCACAAACAGGCCTATTGCCGTCATCAACAAAAGCAGATTGTTTATCAATGCGGAACCGCTGATGATGAAAGGCAGGCAAACCCTTGGGAAGGACATTTTTTTCATCAGGTTGCCATTTTCAACAAATATGGTCAGTGACCGAGTCACCACTTCTGCAAACAATGACCACGCAACCATACCCGCCATCAGGTATATGACATAAGCATAACGATTATCGATACCAGGCAATTTTGTTGCCATGATGCGTGACAACACCAGTGAATAAATCGCGACCTGCGCCAGCGGCTGCAGGATCATCCAGAGCGCACCGAGTCTGCTTCGTGCAAACCGCGAACGAAGATCGTTCCTGATCGACGAAAAGATGAAGTGACGGTAATTCCATAGCGCCGTCAGTATGTCTTTCATGAATTGCTTGCCTTTTCGGAGATGCCGGTTACCGAATCGGAACCCGTGCCTGATGACGATCGTGAAGGCGACGACAACGCCTCCAGTCGTCGGATGATCTGTGCTGCCGCCGTTTGGAACGAAAGTTTGTCCCGAATATCGATCGCTGCCTGCGCCCCGATTTTCGCGGCATACTCCCGGTCCTCGACCAGTCGGCGCATCTGTGCCGCAGCATGCGCCACGTCCGGCTCGGCCCAGCGCTGGCCAGCATTGTGCAGGTATTCGCCTTCATTCACCGGCACCAATCGGTAATCGACCAGACAACTGTTGTCAGAGGTCATGAATTCCATGTTGCCCGACCACGCCGTGGCAATCACCGGCTTGCCGAGGCGCATGCTTTCAGCGAGCCCGAGCCCGAAACCCTCGGCACGATGCAACGATATGTAGGCGTTCGCACAACGCTGCAATGCTTGCACATCACGTCGATCGATCACATCGTCGCGGACCAGAATACGCCGATCGACCGCAGCGGCGTTCAACAGCTCCCGCAATTTTTCAGGCTGGCGATGGCCATTGCTCGACTTGATCAGCAACCGGATATCCATTCCGTCATCCGGAAATGCCTGAAGGAACGCTTCGATAACCGCAAAGGGGTTCTTCCGTGCCAGGAAGGAATTGAAATCGAAGCTGTTAAGGAAGATGAATGCGTCATCATCCAGCCCGAAATCCACACGCTTCAAACCACTGTCCTCCACCTCGTCGACGGGCAATGGCACGTGCAATATCGGCTTATCGGTAATCGGCTTGATAATCCCCGCAATAAAACTTGACGAAACCATGATCTCGTCAACCGCCTGCAATGCGGACTTCCATTCTTCCGGAAATGCTTCCAGCTCCCAGAACCAGCATGCAATGGTATAGCGACCATCGAGACGCTTGGGACCAATCTTCGCAATGGCATCATCAAGATAGTCAGGATTGACGAAGATCAGATTGACATGGTACGGCGTATCCATGCCGATGTACTGATCCAAACTGGCATCGTCCATGCCGTGAGGCATACCAAGGTCGATGTCGTATACGGCCACTGGGTAGCCCTCGGCCAGCAGTGCCCGCGCGTAGAGACGCGCGCTCTCGGCAAGTCCGAACTGGCCGCGAGCATAGGCAAATATGTTCACGCCGGCCGTTTTATCGAACCGGCCTTGACGCATCGCCCCAGCCCGGATCCGGACCGGCAAGTGCGCATCACGCTTCCAGTTTGATGTGCGCCGAAACTTCACCTGCTGACTGGCGCGCGCAGCCAACGCTTCGGACACCTTGTTGCGCAGAGCTACCGGGAACTGGCGATATATCGCCTTCAACCAAGGCTGCCGACGGATCCATGCAGACAAGTTGAGCAGCGTCAGCCCAAGACTCCTGCTTCGCTTGCTCACGTCACCCACCCTAAGTCTCCAATTGCCATGCAGGCAAAGCGTATGCACGTGCCATGGCTCAACTACCCAAAGCGTTTGTCAGCTCTGCGTGAAGATCAGCAATATCCTCCACGCCCACCGACAACCTGATCAATCCATCACTGATCCCCAGTCGTTTGCGGTTGGCAACCGGCACCGAGGCATGAGTCATGATCGCCGGATGCTCGATCAGGCTTTCGACGCCACCGAGGGATTCGGCCAACGCGAACAGTTCGCAGCGCTCCAGCATGCGCTTGGCCTTTTTCAAACCACCCTTTACTTCGATCGTGATGATGCCGCCAAAGCCGTGCATCTGGCGTTTGGCCAAGGCGTGCTGCGGATGGCTCTTGAGACCGGGATAGATCACCCGCTCGATCGCCGGATGCTTTTCCAGCCACTTCGCCAGCTCAAACGCGTTTTCGCAATGCGCCCTCATGCGCAGATGCAGGGTCTTCAGGCCGCGCATGGCGAGGAACGCGTCGAACGGGCCAGCGACCGCGCCCACCGAGTTCTGCAGGAAGCCCATCGGCTCGGCCAATTCCTTGCTGCCAGCCACGACGATGCCGCCGACCATGTCGGAGTGGCCATTGAGGTACTTGGTGGCCGAATGCAGCACCAGATCGGCGCCGAATTCCAGTGGACGCTGCACCATCGGCGAGCAGAACGTGTTGTCGACCACCAGGATCAGGCCGCGCTTCTTCGCGAACGCAGCGACCTTGGCCAGGTCGACCAGCTTCAGCATCGGGTTGGTCGGCGTCTCGGCCCAGATCATCCGTGTATTCGGCTTCAATGCCGCTTTCAGCGCCGCCATGTCGTTCAGGTCGACGAAGCTGAAGTCCAGCCCGGCCGAGCGCCGACGCACCCGCTCGAACAGGCGGTAGGTGCCGCCGTAGAGGTCGTCCATCGCGATCACGTGGCTGCCCGAGTCGAGCAGGTCCAGCGTGGTCGCGGCCGCGGCCAGGCCAGAGGCGAACGCGAAGCCGGCCACACCGCCTTCGAGGTCCGCCACGCAGCGCTCGTAGGCCATGCGCGTAGGATTTTGCGTGCGTGAGTACTCGTAGCCCTTGTGCTTGCCCGGACTCTCCTGCACGTAGGTCGAGGTGGCGTAGATCGGCGTCATGATGGCGCCGGTGCTGGGATCGGGATGCTGGCCGGCATGGATCGCGCGGGTGCCCATTCCCTGTTCACTGCGTTGCTTGCCGCTTTTCATCGATCTGTTTCTCCCAACCCGCCGGACGGGCCACCTCGACAAGGATCCAGTCCGGGATTCTAGCCGTTAAGAGTTAACTGCCGGGCAATTGGGTGAAGACGACGTTCATCTCAAAGTGAGCAAACCGTCAGCTTTTCAGCATCTTCGTCGCCAGGCGCCCCCATGGACATGGCCCGTGCTTGGTCATTGCGTCGGGAACCGGCATCATTTGCTGCCCACGGCTTCCGAGCCGCCTTGCAGCTCCACTCAGCTGAAACTTAGGACAACTTGATGAACGAATCATCCACGAGGAGCAAGACCCTGCTGGTCACCGGCGGAGCTGGCTTCATCGGTGCCAATTTCGTGTTGCAGGCGGTGGCTGATGGGCTGCGGGTCGTGAACCTCGACAAGCTCACCTACGCCGGCAATCCGGACACGCTGGCATCGCTGCAGGGCAATGAACGGCATGTGTTCGTGCACGGCGACATCGGCGACCGTGCGCTGGTGGCCGCGCTGCTCGCCGAACACCAGCCCGCGGCGATCGTCAATTTCGCCGCCGAGTCGCACGTGGACCGCTCGATCGACGGCCCGGCCGAGTTCGTGCAGACCAACGTGGTCGGCACGCTGGGCCTGCTGGAGTGCGCCCGCGATTACTGGCGCAGCCTGGTAGGCGACGCCCACGAGGCGTTCCGCTTCCTGCACGTGTCCACCGACGAGGTGTACGGCTCGCTCGGCGCCGAGGGCAGGTTCACCGAGACCACGCCGTACGCGCCGAACTCGCCGTACTCCGCGTCGAAAGCCGCCTCCGACCACCTGGTGCGCGCGTTCCACCACACCTACGGCCTGCCGGTGCTGACCACCAACTGCTCGAACAACTACGGGCCATACCAGTTCCCGGAAAAATTGATCCCGCTGGTGACCGCCAAGGCGCTGGCCGGCGAATCGCTGCCGGTCTACGGCGACGGCAGGAACATCCGCGACTGGCTGTTCGTGGGCGACCACTGCAGCGCGATCCGCCGCGTGCTGGATACCGGCCGGGTGGGCGAAACCTACAACGTTGGTGGCAATGCCGAGCGCGAGAACATTACCGTGGTGAAGACCATCTGCGCGCTGCTCGATGCGCGCCGGCCGCTGGCCGACGGCCGTGCGCGCGAATCGCTGATCACCTACGTGAAGGATCGCCCCGGCCACGACCGCCGCTATGCGATCGACTCCGGCAAGCTGCAGCGCGAGCTGGGCTGGAAGCCCTCGCAGACCTTCGAGAGCGGCATCGCCGCCACGGTGGACTGGTACCTCGACCACCAGCCGTGGGTGCAGCGCGTGCTCGACGGCAGCTACCGCATGGAGAGGCTGGGCGCATGAGCATGAAGGGCATCATCCTCGCCGGCGGCTCCGGCACCCGGCTGCACCCGATCACCCGCGCGATCAGCAAGCAGCTGCTGCCGGTGTACGACAAGCCGATGATCTACTACCCGCTGGCCACACTGATGCTGGCTGGCATCCGCGAGGTGCTGGTGATCAACACCCCGCACGAGCAGGCGATGTTCCAGCGCCTGCTGGGCGACGGCTCGCAGTGGGGCATCGACATCCGCTACGCGGTACAGCACTCGCCCGACGGCCTGGCGCAGGCGTTCACCATCGGCCGCGATTTCGTCGACGGCAAGCCGAGCTGCCTGGTGCTGGGCGACAACATCTTCTACGGCCACGGCTTCACCGAGCGGCTCAAGCGCGCCGCCGCGCGCGGGCATGGCGCCACCGTGTTCGGCTACTGGGTGAAGGACCCGGAACGCTATGGCGTGGCCGAGTTCGACGCCGCCGGCAAGGTAGTCGGCCTGGAGGAGAAGCCCGCGCAGCCGAAGTCGCACTACGCGGTCACCGGCCTGTATTTCTACGACGGCCGCGCATGCGACTATGCCGCCTCGCTGAAGCCCTCGCCGCGCGGCGAACTGGAAATCACCGACCTCAACCGCTGCTACCTCGACGACGGCTCGCTGCACCTGGAGCAGCTCGGCCGCGGCTTCGCCTGGCTCGACACCGGCACCCACGAGTCGCTGATGGAAGCGGGCAACTACATCCAGACGATCGAGAACCGGCAGGGCCTCAAGGTGTGCTGCCCGGAGGAGATTGCCTATCTCAACGGCTGGATAAACGCCGAGCAGTTGCTGGCACTGGCCGCACCGCTGGTCAAGACCGGTTATGGGCAGTATCTGCAACAACTGACTCAACAGGGCGTGGCGCGATGAAGGTCATCGAAACGATGCTGCCCGGCGCCCTGATCCTCGAACCCCAGGTGTTCGGCGACGCCCGCGGCTTCTTTTATGAAAGCTACAACGAGGCAAAGTACCGCGCGGCCGGCGTCGACCATCGCTTCGTGCAGTCCAACGTCTCGCGCTCGGCTCGCGGCGTGCTGCGCGGGCTGCATTACCAGTGGCCAAACCCGCAGGGCAAGCTGGTCAGCGTGCTGGAAGGCGAGGTGTTCGACGTGGCGGTGGACATCCGCCGCGGCTCGCCCACCTTCGGGCAATCGGTGGAGGTAATGCTGACTGCCGACAACCATCGCCACTTCTGGGTACCGGAAGGTTTCGCGCACGGCTTCTGCGTGCTGTCGGAGTTCGCCACTTTCACCTACCAGTGCACCGCGCTGTACGACCCGAAGACCGATGCCGGCATCCGCTGGAACGATGCCGCGCTCGGCATCGACTGGCCGATCAGCAAGCCGCTGCTGTCGGACAAGGACGGCAAGACGCCGCTGCTCGCGGACGTGCCACCCGAGCGGCTGCCGGTCTACCGGCCGTGAGGGTCCTGCTGCTCGGCGCCAACGGCCAGCTTGGCCGCAGCTTCATCGAGGACGGTGGCCTGGCCGCCCGCGGCGAACTCATGGTCGCCAGCCGTGACGGCACCTTTGTCGGAAGTCCCGGAAAGCCTGCACGTCCTTCCAGCGAAAGCTGGAATCCAGCGCCTTCGCATGCCGTCGACTTGAAGTCGCTGGATCCCGGCTTTCGCCGGGATGACAAGGATGCACCCACGCCCGATATCCTTGCGGCCGACCTCGCCAAACCGGAATCGCTGCCCGCCCTGCTCGGCCGCCTGCGGCCGGACGTGATCGTCAATGCCGCCGCGTACACCGCGGTCGATCGCGCCGAGCGGGAAGAGGCGCTGGCTACCCGCGTCAACGGCGAGGCGGTCGGCGTGCTGGGCCAATGGGCTGCGGCGCACGGCGCGCTGGTGATCCACTACTCGACCGACTACGTGTTCGACGGCAGGCAGGCGCAGCCTTACGCCGTCGACGCGCCCACCGGCCCGCTCGGCGCCTATGGCCGCAGCAAGCTGGCCGGCGAGCAGACGCTGCGCAGCAGCGGCGCCGACCACCTCACCTTCCGCACGGCGTGGGTCTACGCCGCGCACGGCCACAACTTCCTGCGCACCATGCTGCGCCTGGGCGCGGAACGCGACGAGCTGCGCGTGGTGGCCGACCAACACGGCGCACCCACCGATACGATGCTGATCGTGCGCGGCACACTCGCCGCACTCGACCGCTGGCTGCAGTCGGATGGCGTGCAGCGTCGCGCGCTGGTCGGCACCCATCACCTGGTCGCCAGCGGCGCGACGACCTGGCACGGCTTCGCCAGCGCGATCTTCGAGCAGGCCGCGGCGATGGGCCTGCTTGCCCGCCAACCGCGGGTAATTCCGATCAGCAGTGCCGAGTTCCCCACGCCAGCCGTGCGTCCGGAGTGGTCGCTGCTGGACAACACGAACTTCCAGCAGCGGTTTGCCGTGCCTCTACCGGACTGGCGCGACGGCCTGTACAGCGTGATTGCCCGACTCGGCAACCAACCCAGCGACCCTCAGCAGTAACTCACCCGTGGGTGCTGCACTCGCTTCGTAGGGCGGACACTGTCCGCCGCTTTGGCTCCGGCTCAAGATCTGGCGGGCGGTGCCCGCCCTACGATGCTCACCCGTGGGCGCTACGCTCGTTTCGTAGGGCGGACACTGTCCGCCGCTTTGGCTCCGGCTCAAGGTCTGGCGGGCGGGGCCCGCCCTACGGCTGGATCAGGATCTGATCGTTGCGGGATAATGGTGATTTCCAGCGATATATCAACTTCACGCTGCCTGACTGGCAGTACGGCCTGCATGATGTAATGCGCAGGCTGGTCACGACAAAGCACTGAAAAGGGCCAGTCATGTTGATCCCCCTCATCCTCAGCGGCGGCAGCGGCACCCGGCTGTGGCCGGTCTCGCGCAAGAACCTGCCCAAGCAGTTCCTCGAACTGGCCGGCAAGGGCACGCTGTTCCAGCAGACCATCGCGCGCACCCGACAGCTGCCGGACGTCACCGCGCCGATCGTGGTGGCCAGCGAGGACCACCGCTTCCTCGCCGCCGACCAGTTGCTGGAAGCAGGCATCGAAGACGCCACCATCGTGCTGGAGCCGCTGGCGCGCAATACCGCGCCGGCGATCGCGCTGGGCGCGCTTGAGGCCTTGCAGCGCGACGCCGACGCCATGCTGCTGGTGCTGCCGGCCGACCACCTGATCGGCGACACCGCCGCCTTCGTCGAGGGCGTGAGGCAAGCAATGCCGCTGGCCGCGCAGGGCTGGCTGGTCACCTTCGGCATTCGCCCGGATCGCGCCGAAACCGGCTTCGGCTACATCCGCCGCGCCGAGGCGATCGACAGTCATGGCTACCGCGTGGAGCAGTTCGTGGAGAAGCCCGACCTGGCCACGGCCGGGTCGTACCTGGCCGATGGCGGCTACGACTGGAACTCCGGCATGTTCCTGTTCAAGGCTTCGCGCTACCTGGAGGAGCTGGCCGCGCATGCGCCGGCGATGCTGGCCGCGGTGCGCGCGGCGCATGCGAAAGCCAGCGCCGACCTCGACTTCGTGCGCATCGACCGCGACGCGTTCGCGCAGGTGCCGGACGACTCGATCGACTACGCGGTGATGGAAAAGACCCGCCGCGCCGCGGTGGTCGCGGTCAGCTGCGCGTGGAGCGACATCGGCTCGTGGTCGGCGCTGTGGCTGACCGGCGACAAGGACGCCGAGGGCAACCTGCGCGAGGGCGACACCCTGGCGGTGGGCACGCGCAACTCGCTGCTGCGCTCGCACGAGCGCCACCTGCTCGCCACCGTCGGCGTCGACGACCTGATCGTGGTGACCACGCCGGACGCCACCCTGGTGGCGCACCGCGACGCCGCGCAGGACGTGAAGAAGATCGTCGAGCAGCTGAAGGCGGCCGGCCGCAGCGAGCACTCGCTGCACCGCGTGGTGTACCGGCCGTGGGGCAGCTACGACTCGCTGGAGGAAGGCGGGCGCTTCCAGGTGAAGCGCATCGTGGTCAAGCCCGGCGCCAGCCTGAGTCTGCAGAAGCATCATCACCGTGCGGAGCACTGGATCGTGGTCTCCGGCACCGCCGAGGTCACCTGCGACGACAAGGTGTTCCTGCTCGGCGAGAACCAGAGCACCTACATCCCGCTGGGCAGCAAGCACCGCCTGCGCAATCCCGGCAAGGTCGCGCTGGAGCTGATCGAGGTGCAATCCGGCAGCTACCTCGGCGAAGACGACATCGTGCGCTACGACGACGTGTACGGCCGCGCCTGAGAGCGAGGGGTGAGTGGAGAGGAGTGAGAAACGAGTAAAGGCTTCGCCGCCTTCTCTCGTTTCTCACTCCTCTTCCTCATTTCTCGCTCTACTCCACGGTCGCTGCGGCGCGTCCCTATCTGGCCCCAATGGGGCCTCGAAAAACCGCGGTCATCCCGGCGAAAGCTGGGATCCAGCGACTCTAAAGTTATTGAGGGTCAAGACGCTGGATTCCTGCTTTCGCAGGAATGACGTGCAAAAAAGCGGTTATTCGAGGTTCCCAACTGGGATGATCGGGCTTGTCAGCAGATACCAAGACAACCGTAGAAACCTGGTCGGGCATTGCAATTTGCGATTGACATCATCGCAAATTGCGATAAAATAGCCCGACAAGCACAAGGACGTACAAGATGCGGGTCATCACCAACAGACGCCTGGTCGAGTTTGCCCGGGAACACCCGGATGCAGACGAACCCCTGCAGACTTGGCGAAAACTTATTGAGAGCAATGACTTCCAAGGCTTCAACGAGCTAAGAAAGACCTTCCGCGCACTCGATATTTACGGTGACAAGTACATCTTCGACATTCGGGGTGACCACTACCGCATCATCACCGGTATCAGTTTCATCCAGCAGATCTGCTACATCAAACACGTCCTGACACACGCCGAGTACGACAAGGGCAAATGGAAATGAACGCACAACTCGCCATCGCCCCCATTACGAACGCCTGGGATAACTTCCGGGGGGTCGCCCATATCGGCCATATCGCCAACGAGCGGGATTACGAGGAAGCCACCCGTGTGGCCGATGAGCTGCTTGAGATGGGTGCTATGGATGAAGGACACCCGAGCCACTCGCTGTTCATGACTATCAGCGATCTCATCTACGCCTACGATCAGCGGCACTTCCCCATGCCGGAAGTGAATGGCGTGCAGATTCTTCGGTTTCTGATGGAGCAGCACGACCTCAACCAGAACCAGTTGCCGGAGATCGGTCGCCAGAGCGTGGTTTCCGAGATTCTGGCTGGCAAGCGCAGCCTGACTGTAGGCCACATCCGAAACCTGTCAGCTCGCTTCGGCATCAGCCCGGCTGTTTTCTTCTAGCAGACCGCCACTTTTGCTGACGCCGAGCTTGTTGGAACCTGTTCGGTAGATTTTTTGCCGGTTTCGTTGACTGAGCTGCGCAGCTGCACGACCCCGATTGGAACCTCTATTCGGTCCCACCACACTGGTGAGACCGAATAGAGGTTCCAACCGCACCCCGAGTGCGAAGCCTGATTGCGACCTCGCTGTTGGCGCTGCTGCCCTTGTCGGCGCTCGATAGCTGTACGGATTGAATACTCACGAATTGATATAAAGGCATTTAAGATGTACTCTTTAAATGAGTACATGGGAGTAAAGAGCCATGCCCCGAGTCGCTGTAGATGACAACAAGCGGATGAATCTGCGGGTTTTGCCCGAGCAGAAGGCCACGCTCGTGCGGGCGGCTGCGCTGCGACACACGGATCTGACGGATTTCGTGCTGCAACCGGCCTTGCGCGAAGCCAAGGCCGTGATTGCGGAGGCCGAGCGCATCGTCCTGTCGGAAAGGGACAGTGTTGCGGTGCTGAGGATGCTCGAAAACCCGCCGGCGCCGAACGCCAAACTGCGCAAGGCTATCGCGGCGCTGCCCAAGCAGGGATGAGCGTCCCCGCCTGGCACGAGGAACCGATCTCCAAGAAGCATGATCGCAAGTTGTTCGACTGCGGCGATTCCGCGATGAACGAGTTCCTTCACAAGTACGCGCGTCAGAGCCACGAGGCCGGCGGCGCGAAAACCTTTGTCGCCGTCGACGACGCGGACGGCAAGACGGTTCTCGGCTTTTACAGCTTGGCGCCTGGGGCGCTCGCTTACGCGGATACGCCCGAGCAGGTGCGCAAGAGCTTGGCGCATCACGACGTGCCGGGTTTTAGGCTCGCGCGTATCGCGACGGACAAACGGCTGCAAGGCGGTGGTCTCGGCGGTCAGCTCCTCGCGATGGCCGCACGGCGCTGCTTGCGCGCCGCCGACGTTGTGGGGGGGGTCTTGCTCATGATCGATGCGAAGAACGGGAGGGCTGCCGCGTGGTACGCCAGCTATGGCGCCGTGGCACTGGCCGACAAGCCGCTCACGCTGGTGATGGCCCTCGCGACGTTCGAGGCGGAGCTGAAGGCGAAAGGTCTTCTGTAGAAATCATGCCGTCTTGGAGCCTCGCTGCCGGCGCCGCGCACGTCGAAAGATTGCAACAAGGCCGACATTCGCCTCCACGGCAAGGTCGGCCGGCACATCAGAAACACCAACTCGCAGCGGTCAATTCAGCCGTTTCCGGCCTTTTGTCTCAGCAGAGCCAGGCCGTGGCCGACCTGTAGTTGGAACTTCTATTGCCCAACTGGAACCTCTATCCGGTCTCACCAGCGGTCTCCTGCGGATTCAGGCGGCTACTCGACAGTCACTGATTTCGCGAGGTTGCGCGGCTGGTCGACGTCGGTGCCACGCATCACGGCGACGTGGTAGGCGAGCAGTTGCAGCGGCACGGTGAACACGGCCGGCGCGATGAAGGAACCGCCGGATTCGACGCGCAGCATGGCGCCGTGGCCGGCCATGTCGTCCATGCCGGCGGCGCCGTCGGCGAACACGATCAGCCGGCCGCCGCGGGCACGCACTTCCTGCAGGTTGGACTTCAGCTTGTCCAGCAGCGGGCCGTTCGGCGCCACCGCGATCACCGGCATGTTCTCGTCGACCAGCGCCAGCGGGCCGTGCTTGAGCTCGCCGGCGGCATACGCCTCGGCGTGGATGTAGGAGATCTCCTTGAGCTTCAGCGCGCCCTCCAGCGCCACCGGATACTGCACGCCGCGGCCGAGGAACAGCGCGTGCTGGCGGTGGATGAAGTCGGCCGCCAGCGCGATGATCGCCGGCTCCAGCTGCAACGCGTTCTCGACCGCCCGCGGCAGGTGCTGCAGCTCGGCGCACAGCGCCGCGTAGCGCTCCCCGTCGAGCCCGTGGCGGCGGGCCAGCTCCAGCGTGAGCAGGGCCAGGCCGGCCAGCTGGGTGGTGAAGGCCTTGGTCGAGGCCACGCCGATCTCGGGGCCGGCGCGGGTCATCAGCTTCAGGTCGGCCTCGCGCACCACCGAGGATTCGGGCACGTTGCAGATCGCCAGCGTGCCGAGGTAGCCGCGCCGGCGCGATTCGCGCATCGCCGCCAGCGTGTCGGCGGTTTCGCCGGACTGCGAGATGGCGACGAACAGCGTGCCCTCCGGCACCACCGTCTCGCGGTAGCGGTATTCGCTGGCCACCTCCACGCTGACCGGCAGGCGTGCGTACTCCTCGATCCAGTACTTCGCCACCAGGCCGGCGTGGTAGCTGGTGCCGCAGGCGATGATGTGCAGGCCGCGGACGTGGCGCAGCAGCGCCTCGCTGTCGATGCCGAAGATGTTTGGCAGCACGCCGTGCGGGCCGAGGCGCGCCTCCAGCGTGTCGGCGATCGCGCGCGGCTGCTCGAAGATCTCCTTCTGCATGTAGTGGCGGTATTCGCCGCGCTCGACCGCATCGGAGGACAGCTCGCTCTCGTGCACCGGGCGCGCCACCGGCGTGCCGTCGAGGGCGAACACCTGCACGCTGTCGCGGGTGATCTCGACCACGTCGTTCTCGTCGAGATGCAGCATCTTGTTGGTGACCTGGATCAGCGCCTGCGCGTCGGAGCCGAGGAAGTTCTCGCCGATGCCCAGGCCGACCAGCAGCGGCGCGCCGCGGCGTGCGCCGACCACGCGGTCGGGCTCGTCGCGACTGACCACCGCGATCGCGTAGGCGCCTTCCAGCTCGCGCACGGTAGCCAGCACCGCCTCGCGCAGGCACATGCCCTGGCCGATATGGCGGTCGATCAGCACGGCCATCACTTCGGTGTCGGTCTCGGAGGTGAACACGTGGCCCTCAGCCTGCAGCCCGGCGCGCAGGCTGACGTAGTTCTCGATGATGCCGTTGTGCACGATCGCCACGCGGCCGGCGATGTGCGGATGCGCGTTCGCCTCGCTCGGCGCGCCGTGGGTGGCCCAGCGGGTATGCGCGATGCCGGTGCCGCCGGGCAGCGGGTCGGCGAGGTACTGCGCCTCCATCTCGCGCACCTTGCCCTTGGCGCGCACGCGGCGGATCGCGCCGTGGTCGAGCACGGCCACGCCGGAGGAGTCATAGCCGCGGTATTCGAGCGCCTTCAGGCCGGCGATCAGCAGCGGGGCGACGTCACGCTGGGCGACGGCAGCAACGATTCCACACATGGACGGGGGGCTCCTTGTTCGATGCGCGGCCGGTGGCCGCGTTGGCTCCGGCATCTTGGCCGGCCCGCATTGCACCAGGCTTTCACGCGCCGCGCTCAGGGAAGGTTTGATCAATCGGTTCCTTGCTCGTCATTCCTGCGCAAGCAGGAAGCGCTTTTCAACAGACGAAGGTCTGGTCATCCCGCGCCTTTGCGTTCAACAGTTTGGAGGCGCTGGATCCCAGCCTTCGCTGGGATGACGAGCAAAGTCAGGACTTCCTTAGTCCACCTTGCGCCGCAAATAGTTCAACAGGTCGATGCGGGTGATCAGGCCGAGGAAATCGTCGCCGTCGACCACGATCGCGACGTGGCCGCGCTCGAACACCGGCAGCAGCGATTCGATCGGCGAGCGCACGTCGAGCTTCTGCAGGCTGGTGATCATCGCGGTCGACACCGGGTCGCGGAAACGCGTCTCGTCGGTGTGCACGTGCATCAGCACGTCGGACTCGTCGACGATGCCGACCAGCTTGCGGCCGTCCATCACCGGCAGCTGCGACACGTCGTACAGCTTCATGCGGTTGTAGGCGGTGACCAGCAGCTCGTTGGGGCCGACCACCACGGTGTCGCGCCGGGCGAACGGGCGCAGCAGCAGGTCGCGCAGGTCGCCGTGCCGCTCGCGCTCGATGAAGCCGTTGTCGAGCATCCAGTAGTCGTTGTACAGCTTGGACAGGTACTTGTTGCCGGTGTCGCAGACCAAGGTCACCACGCGCTTCGGCGCAGTCTGTTCGCGGCAGTAGCGCAGCGCTGCGGCGACCAGGGTGCCAGTGGACGAGCCGCCCAGCACGCCCTCCTTCGCCAGCAGTTCGCGCGCGGTGAGGAAGCTCTCCTTGTCGGGGATCGCATAGGCCTTCTTCACCCGGGTGAAGTCGCTGATCGAGGGCAGGAAATCCTCGCCGATGCCCTCGACCATCCAGCTGGCGGACTTGGTCGAGAGCGTGCCCTCGTTGATGTACTGCGCGAGGATCGAACCGACCGGGTCGGCCAGCACGAATTCCGTCTGCGGCGAGTGGCCGGCAAAGAACTTCGACAGCCCGCTCAGCGTGCCGGACGAGCCGCAGCCGACCACCACCGCGTCGACCCGGCCGTCCATCTGTTCGAGGATCTCCGGCCCGGTGGTGGCGATGTGCGCGGCCGGGTTGTCGAGGTTGCCGAACTGGTTGATGAAGTAGGCGCCGGGCGTTTCGCGGGCGATCCGCTCGGCCATGTCCTGGTAGTACTCGGGGTGGCCCTTGGCCACGTCGGAGCGGGTTAGCACCACCTCGGCACCCATCGCCTTGAGGTTGAAGATCTTCTCGCGGCTCATCTTGTCCGGCACCACCAGGATCAGCCGGTAGCCCTTCTGCTGCGCCACCAGGGCCAGCCCCAGGCCGGTGTTGCCGGCGGTACCCTCGACCAGGATGTCGCCGGGACGGATGCGGCCATCCTTCTCGGCGCCCTCGATCATCGACAGGCCGATGCGGTCCTTGATCGAGCCGCCGGGGTTGGTGCTCTCCAGCTTGAGGAACAGCTCGCACGGCCCGGTATCCAGGCGCTGCGCGCGCACCATCGGGGTACGTCCGATCAGTTCGAGGACACTCTGGTGGACCGTCATGGAGGCTCCGTCGCTGGAAAGGCAGCCGGGCGATGCCGCTGCTGCGGGATCGCCATGATAACCGCTGGGCCGCCACCAACGCGGCGGCCCCGGCGCCCTCCCGATGCATCAGGGAGGACCCGGGGCCGCGATTGCGTGAAACAGAGTCAGTGGATGAGATGCGCCCGATCCGTCCACATGCGCTCGAGTCGTGCCTTGGCCAGCAGCTTCTCCTTCTTCATGCTGGCGAGGGTGACATCGTCGATGGGCAGCACGCCGATGTCGGCGTCGTGCACCTTGCTGTCGAGTTCGCGGTGATGCTGGTAGAGCCGGCGGAATTCGGCGTCGGCCTTCATCAATGCCTCGACATCATCACGCTGCTGGTTTTCAAACATGATCCGACCTCCTCGCGAGTTGGCATGCGGATGCGACAGGAAGCATCCGCAGACGTTGAATGCATGCACGCAGCCACGACCCGCGCCGGTCTGCCGGAACGCGGGTGACGCATGGAAACGTGGAATAAGCGCATGATTCGGGTCAGTGGCCCACGCGGCCTGGATGCCCCGTGGGACTTCGACCCTACTCCCCCGGTCAGGGGGGTGCAAGCCTCGCGGAGGGACTCCGCGAAGCACTGCGGTTTCCGCTGAAACAGCTGTCAAAACAGCCTTTTACGTTTATCTAACCGAAGCTACGGACGAGTCGCCACGAGGCGCGGGCGCGGGCGCGGCGGAGCGCCGCAGCGCACCGCCGGGAGCAGGGTCAGGGGTGCTTTTTCGAGGCGTCCGAAGCTGCCTCGGCAGGCTGCTCGCCCTCGCTCATCTGCGAACGCATCGCCTTGGCCGCCTGGGCGGCCAGTTCAGCCTGGCGCTTGGCTGCCCTGGCCACCTTGCTCTGCGCCGCCGCCAGCTTCTTCGCGTGCTCGGCCTCGGCGCGCGCCTGTTCGGCGGCCTGCGAGTATTCCTGCCCCTGCGCCTGCAGCCGGGCCGCCTCTTCCTGGGCCAGTTGGTACTGCAGGCGCTGGCGCTCCAGTTCGCGCCGCGCCAGCTCGGCATCGCGCCGGCTGTTGTCGAGCAGGATCTGGTCGTGCTCGCGGTCGAGCTGGGTCAGCTTGACCTGGGCATCCTGCAGCTGCGCGGCGGTCTTGGCCAGATCGACCCGGCGTTCGGCCAGGTACAGCGCGTGCGGCCGCTCGCGCGAGCCGGCCTGGGCCAGCCGGTTGATCGCGTCGCGGGCTCGCGCCTGCTCGGCCTGCGCGTAACGGCCCAGGCTGGGGTCGTTGGCGAGCTGGTCGAGGCTGCCGCCCAGCCGGGCGATGTCGATGTCGTCCTTGCGGGCGTGTGCCGAGCCGGCGGCCGCCAGCGCCAGCACGATCGCGGCCAGGGTGAGGGTGGGACGTTTCATGGCTGGCCTCCGTGGGAATTGGAAGCGGGTTGCTGGTTGGCATCCGGCACGGTCTGGAAACCGGCACCGGCCGGTGCCGACAGCGCGCTCGAGGCCGGCGCCGGCATGTCCTGGCCGGGTGGTGGAGCGGGCGACGGCGGTGCCGGCGCGTTGTCGCGCGGCTCCAGTTGCTCGCCCTCCTGGCGCAGGCGGGTGTTCTCCTGCACCTTGTTCTGGATCTGCGCCCGCGCCGCGCCCAGCCGGGCCTTGGCCTGGGCCAGCTCGGCGTCGGCGCGGGATTCCTCGGCCAGGCTGGCCGCATCGGCGTACTTGCGCTCGGCCATGGCCGTCTGCGCCTGCTGGAACTTGTCCTGCGCGAAGCCCAGGTCGACCGGGGCGTAGTCGGCCGCCCCCACGTCGCGGGCCATCTGCAGCTGCGACTGCGCCATGTTCATCGAATCGTTCGGCGGCGGCGCCGAGGCGCAGCCGGCCAGCAGCAGGGTCAGGGCCGCCATCGCCATGGCCGTACGGAGACGGCGCGGAGAGCCGGCCGGCAGGGAAAAGATGTGCATCACATTCCTCGTGGTATGTCGCAGCGTATTGTGGGCGGGCATAATCCGACTTTGCAACGCGCCTTGCGCAGACAGGGGTCATTCGTGGACATCGGCTACTTCCTCAAGCTTATGGTAGACAAGGGCGCGTCGGACATGTTCCTGTCCACCGGCGCCCCGGTGAATATCAAGGTTGAGGGCAAGCTGTATCCGCTGGGCAACACCGGCCTGCCTGGCGGCATGGTCAAGAAGATCGCCTATTCGCTGATGGACGAAGGCCAGGTGCCGCAGTTCGAGCGCGACCTGGAACTGAACATGGCGCTGGCGGTGAAGGAAGCCGGCCGTTTCCGCATCAACGTGTTCAAGCAGCGCGGCGAAGTGGGCATGGTGATCCGCGCGATCAAGAGCGAGATCCCCAGCATCGACCAGCTGCAGCTGCCCGGCATCTTCCGCGACCTGATCATGGAACCGCGCGGGCTGATCCTGGTGGTCGGCGCCACCGGGTCGGGCAAGTCGACCACGCTGGCGGCGATGCTCGACCAGCGCAACACCCATTCGGCCGGCCACATCCTCACCATCGAGGATCCGATCGAATATCTGCACCGGCACAAGAAGTCGATCGTCAACCAGCGCGAGGTGGGACTGGACACGCACAGCTACCACGAGGCGCTGAAGAACGCGATGCGCGAGGCGCCGGACGTGATCATGATCGGCGAGATCCGCGACACCGACACGATGGAGGCGGCGATCGCCTTTTCCGAAACCGGCCACCTGTGCCTGGCCACGCTGCACTCGAACAACGCCGACCAGACGCTGGAGCGCATCCTCAACTTCTTCCCCGAGTCGGCGCACAAGAACGTGCTGATGAACCTGGCGCTGAACCTGCGCGCGGTGATCAGCCAGCGCCTGGTGATCGGCAAGGACGGCCGCCGCATCCCGGCCGCCGAGGTGCTGCTGAACACGCCGCTGATCCGTGACATGATCCGCCGCGGCCAGATCCACGAGATCAAGGAAGCGATGGACCGCAGCCTGCAGGAAGGCATGCAGACCTTCGACCAGTCGCTGTACAGGCTGTACAAGGAAGGCCGCGTGGAACTGGAAGAGGCGCTCAACAAGTCCGATTCGCGCGACGGCCTGGCGCTGAAGATCCGCCTCGCCGAAGGCGGCAGCAACGACCCGGAACTGGCCGGCAACGACCCGTACGGCATGGGGTTCTGAGGGCGAGGAGTGAGTGGAGAGGAGTGAGAAGTGAGGGACGGCACAAACCGCCTCGCCCCGCTCTCTCGTTTCCCACTCCTCTTCACTCGTCTCTAGCTTTGCGGCGCATCCGCCTGCGCCTCCGGCGCCGCCCGCCGGAACGCCTCCAGCTCGCTGCAGGCCTGGTGGATGCGCCGGATCGTCGGGTAGTCGTCCAGCGGCAATTTCCAGCGCAGCGCGTTGTAGACCTGCGGGACCAGGCAGGCGTCGGCCATGCCCGGCGCCTCGCCATAGCAGTAGCGGCCGGTGGCTGCGTTGTCGGCCAGCATCGCCTCGATCGCCCTGAAACCCTCGCTGATCCAGTGCCGCGACCACCCGGCGCGCTGCTCTTCGCTCGCGCCGAACTCCGCTTCCAGCTGCTGCAGCACGCGCAGGTTGCCCAGCGGGTGGATGTCGCAGGCCACCACCTGCGCCAGCGCCCGCACCCGGGCACGCCCGCGCGCATCGACCGGCAGCAGGGCCGTTTCCAGTTCCGGATGGATCTCGTCGAGGTACTCCATGATCGCCAGCGACTGGGTGATCACGCGGTTGCCGTCGAGCAGGCAGGGAATCAGTTCCTGCGGATTGAGCGCGCGATAATCCGGCGCGTGCTGCCCGCCGCCATCGCGCACCAGGTGCACCGGGCGCGTCTCGTACTCGAGCCCCTTGAGATTCAACGCGATACGCACACGATACGCGGCACTGGAGCGCCAATAGCCATAAAGCACCAACCCGGTAGCCATAGCCGCCCTCCCCCCGCGTGGACAGCCGGCAGTGTAGCCATAGTGGCGGGTCGCGCGCATCACCGGGTAGCCTGCGGCCATCCCGCCGCGGTTTGCATCGGCTCCCGACGCACTGGACAATAAGCGGTTGACGCCCATTCGGGCCTGCTTTCCACCCATCAACGGAGTTCCGCCGTGTCAGTCATCCGCATGAGTGACCTCGATTTGCGCGGCCAGCGCGTGCTGATCCGCGAAGACCTGAACGTGCCGATCGACGATCACGGCCAGATCACCTCGACCCAGCGCCTCGACGCCGCGCTGCCCACGATCCAGGCCGCCCGCGACGCCGGCGCGAAGGTGATGGTGATGTCGCACCTGGGCCGGCCGAAGGAAGGCCGGTTCGACGCCGAATCCTCGCTGGCGCCGGTGGCGCTGTGGTTGAGCGCCCGCCTGCACCAGCCGGTGCGACTGGTCGCCGACTACCTGGTCGAAGGCGTCGAGGTGGCGCCGGGCGAGGTGGTGCTGCTGGAAAACTGCCGCATGAACGTCGGCGAAGGCAAGGACGACGACGCGCTGGCCAGGAAGTACGCCGCGCTGTGCGACATCTTCGTGATGGACGCGTTCGGCACCGCGCACCGCGCGCAGGCCTCCACCCACGGCGTGATCAGGTACGCCCCGATCGCCGCAGCCGGCCCGCTGCTGTCGGCCGAACTGGACGCGCTGGGCAAGGCGCTGGAACATCCGGCGCACCCGCTGCTGGCGATCGTGGCCGGCTCCAAGGTCTCGACCAAGCTGACCCTGCTCGACAACCTGATCGGCAAGGTCGACCAGCTGATCGTGGGCGGCGGCATCGCCAACACCTTCATCGCCGCGCTGGGCCATTCGGTAGGCAATTCGCTGTATGAGCCGGACCTGATCGACGCCGCCAGAAAGGTGCTGGCCGATGCGAAGCGCCGCGGCGCCGAGGTGCCGATGCCGGTCGACGTGGTGGTGGCGCCGGCGTTCTCCGCGCAGGCGCCGGCCACGATCAAGCCGGTCGACCAGGTGGGCAAGGACGAGATGATCCTCGACATCGGCCCGCAGACCGCCGAACTCTACGCCGCGCTGATCGCCAGGGCCGGCACCGTGGTGTGGAACGGGCCGGTCGGCGTGTTCGAGTTCGACGCGTTCGGCAAGGGCACCGAGACGCTGGCGCGGGCGATCGCCGCGTCGAAGGCGTTCTCGATCGCCGGCGGCGGCGACACCCTGGCCGCGGTCGACAAGTACGGCATCGCCGACCAGGTCTCCTACATCTCCACCGGCGGCGGCGCGTTCCTGGAGTTTCTCGAAGGCAAGGAGCTGCCCGCGGTGGCGGCGCTGAAGGCGCGAGCCGCGAAGTAATGCTCTGCCTGTTCGACCTCGACGGCACCCTGATCGATTCCGAGCATGGCATCACCGCCTGCGTGAGGCATGCGCTGGCGCGGCTGGACGTGCCGGCACCGGCGCGCGGGGAACTGCGCCGCTGGATCGGCCCACCGCTGCGGCACAGCTTCGCGCCGCTGCTGGACCACGACGCCGAACGCATCGAGGCGGCGGTGGCGTACTACCACGAGCGCTTCGACACGCACGGCTGGCGCGAGCACGCGATCTATCCGGGCATCGAGGCGCTGATCGGGCGGCTGCGCCGCGCCGGCCACCGGCTCGCGGTGGTCACCAGCAAGCCGCACCGCCACGCCGCGCCGATCATCGAACACCTGCCGTTCGGCGCGGCGTTCGAGCGCCTGTACGGCCCTCATCCGGGCAGCGCGCACAGCGAGAAGGCCGCGATGATCGCCGCGGCGCTGGCCGACTTCCGCGCCGACCCGGCCGACGCGGTGATGATCGGCGACCGCCACTTCGATATCGACGGCGCGGTGGCCAACCGCGTGCGCGGCCTCGGCGTGTTGTGGGGTTTCGGCGACCGCGCGGAGCTGGAGCAGGCCGGCGCGCAGGCCATCGCGGCAACGCCGGACGAACTGGCTACATTGCTGGAAGCCTCGACCCCCGCCGCGTAGGGCGGACACGGTCCGCCGGCCTTTGTTTGGATGATGGGCGAAGCAGAGCGGCGGGCGGTGCCCGCCCTACCGGATGAAACACCGCTGCTTTCGCGCTCAGCGTGCAACACGCTTCACCGCGTCGACCACGTGGGCCACGGTGAAGCCGAAGTGCTCGAAAAGCTGCGGCGCGGGCGCGGAGGCGCCGAACGTGGTCATGCCGACCACCTCGCCGTCCAGGCCCACGTACTTGCACCAGAAGCCGGCCGTGGCCGCCTCCACCGCCACGCGGGCACGGCACCAGGAAGGCAGCACGCCTTCGCGGTATTCCAGCGGCTGCGCATCGAACACCTCGGTGCACGGCATCGACACCACGCGCACGGCCACGCCCTGCTGCGCCAGCGCGCGCGAAGCCTCCATCGCCAGTTCCACTTCCGAGCCGGTGGCGATCAGGATGGCCTGGAACTTCGTGTCCTGCGGGTCGGACAGCACGTAGCCGCCGCGTGCGATGTCGGCCACCTGCTGCGTGCTGCGCTGCTGGTGCTTCAGGTTCTGCCGCGAGAACACCAGGCAGGCCGGGTGGCCCTTGCGCTCGATCGCCGCCTTCCACGACGCCGCCGACTCCACCGCGTCGCACGGGCGCCACAACTGGTTGTTCGGGATGTAGCGCAGGCTGGCCATGTGCTCGACCGGCTGGTGGGTCGGGCCGTCCTCGCCCAGGCCGATCGAGTCGTGCGTGTAGACGTGGATCGCATGGGCCGGGATCAGCGCGCTCATGCGCACCGCATTGCGCGCGTAGTCGGAGAACACCAGGAAGGTGGCGTCGTACGGGATGAAGCCGCCGTGCAGGGCCAGGCCGTTCGCGATCGCGGTCATGCCGAACTCGCGCACGCCGTAGTAGACATAGTTGCCCTTGCCGCCGGCGCTGTCGCCGGTGGCGGCGTCGAGGCTGCCCTTCCACTTGGTGAGGTTGGAGCCGGCCAGGTCGGCCGAGCCGCCGATCAGCTCCGGCAGCAGCGGCGCGAACGCCTCGATGCTCATCTGGGAGGCCTTGCGCGAAGCCACTTCGGGACCGTCGACCTGCAGCTTGTCGATGAACGCCTGCGACTTCGCGGCCCAGTCCGCCGGCAGCTCGCCGCTCATGCGGCGGCTGAACTCGGCGGCCAGCTCCGGATGGGCGGCGGCGTACTTCGCGAACGCGTCGTTCCAGGCCTGCTCGGCTTCATTGCCTGCCTTGCGGTGATCCCAGCCGGCATAGATGTCGGCCGGGATCTCGAACGGCGCGTATTTCCAGCCCAGTTGTTCGCGCGCGGCGGCGATCTCGTCCTTGCCCAACGGCGCGCCGTGACTCTCTTCCTTGCCCTGCTTGTGCGGTGCCCCGAAGCCGATCACGGTTTTGGCACAGACCAGCGTGGGCTTTTCGCTCTGCGCGACGGCGGCGGCAATCGCTTTCCTGATCGCATCCGCATCATGCCCGTCCACGCCGCGGATCACGTTCCAGCCGTACGCCTCGAAGCGCGCCGGGGTGTCGTCGGTGAACCAGCCGTGCACTTCGCCGTCGATCGAGATGCCGTTGTCGTCGTAGATCGCCACCAGCTTGCCCAGGCCCCAGGTGCCGGCCAGCGAGGCGACCTCGTGCGAGATGCCTTCCATCAGGCAGCCGTCGCCGAGGAAAACCCAGGTGTGGTGGTCGACCACGTCGTGACCCGGACGGTTGAAGTGCGCCGCCAACACCTTCTCGGCCAGCGCGAAGCCGACCGCATTGGCCAAGCCCTGGCCGAGCGGGCCGGTGGTAGTTTCCACGCCGGGGGTTTCGCTGGCTTCGGGGTGGCCGGCGGTCTTCGAATGCAGCTGACGGAAGCGCTTCAGCTGGTCCATCGGCAGGTCGAAGCCGGTGAGGTGCAGCAGCGCGTACTGCAGCATCGAGCCGTGGCCGTTGGAGAGCACGAAGCGGTCGCGGTTGGACCACGACGGGTTGGCCGGGTTGAACTTCAGGAAGTCGTTCCACAGCACCTCGGCGAGGTCGGCCATGCCCATCGGCATGCCCGGATGGCCGGACTTGGCCGCCTCCACGGCGTCCATGGCAAGGGCGCGCACGGCATTGGCGAGTTCGCGGCGGGTGGTCATCGGGCAGTCTCCGGAGGGTGCAAAAGCGCCCATTGTCGCCGATCCGCCCCTGCACTGTCGCCGGCACCGTGGGAATTAACTGCCGCTTAACACCAGGCCATACGGTTCGAGTGCCTTCAGCATCGCCTCGTTATCAATACGCCCCGCAACGCCATCCCCAGGCGCTGCCCGACCGCGTGCGTCCTTCCCCATGACCACCGGCCCGGCTCAAAAAAGTGGAGTATCCCCATGAAAAAGACTTTCCTTGCACTCGCCATCTCAACTGCCGCCATGGCCGCCCTGCCCGCCTTCGCGCAGGACAGCCAGACCAGCCCCGCGGCCGGCGGCGGCAACTTCCAGCCGTCCCAGCCGATCGGCAGCGGCAACTGGTTCATCAACGGCAGCGTCGGCCAGGCGCACATGCGCGTGGGCCCGTACGGCGACCACCCGACCACCTACGCGCTCAACGGCGGCTACCGCTGGAAGGTGGGCCAGGATCTGGGTCTGGGCGTCGAGGTCGGCTACAACGACCTGGGCAATTTCAGGCTGAAGAACGTGTTCAACAGCAACGACGTCAACCTGACCTCGCAGCGCCAGGCCTTGCGCGGCTGGACCGCCGGCGCCAACGGCAAGATCAACGTGTGGCAGGGTCTGTATGTCAGCGGCCGCACCGGCATCTACGGCTGGAAGGGCGACGGTTACAGCAACCAGGACATCAACCGCCATCACCTGGATCGGGTCGACTACTACGCCGGCGCCGGCATCGGCTACGACTTCAGCGAGCACTTCGGCCTGGGCCTGGCGTACGACTACTACCACGCGAAGAAGCACCACATCGGCCTGAGCACCGATACGGCGTCGCTGACCGCCGAGTACCGCTTCTGACCAACGACCTGGATGGCGCGGCGCTCGCCGCAGCGCCATCCAGGCATGCTGGATTAACGAATGCTTAATACTGAACCAACCGGTATTGAATCTTCCGGCGCCAGCCTTATCTAAGTCTCAGGTGTCGCCTCCCGGCTCGGGCGACGCACCGCCAGCAGCGGCTACTCCCCCTCTGGGCCGCCTGCCACGATAACAACTGGAGAAGCTCCATGAAAATGAAAAAGACCCTGCTTGCCCTCGCCCTCGCCACCACCGGCCTGCTGGCCGTGCCCGCCGTGTTCGCGCAGAGCACGCCGACCCATAGCGACGGCTGGTTCATCAACGGCAACGTCGGTCGCACCGCCATCAACCAGGGCCCATACGACGGCCATGACACCGGCTACGCCCTCAACGGCGGCTATCGCTGGTCGCTGGCGCCGAACTTCTCGCTGGGCGCCGAAGTGGGTTACAACGACCTGGGCAACATCCATGCGAAGAACATCTTCAACAGCCAGCCGGTGATCGCCCCGGGCAAGTCCCAGCTGCACGGCTGGACCGTCGGCGCGAACGGCCGCTTCGACCTCAGCCCGGACTGGTACGTCGGCGGCCGCGCCGGCCTCTACAGCTGGACCGGCCACGGCCTGAGCAACGACATCAACCCGATCAACAAGAGCCTGAGTTCCAACAGCTGGTATGCGGGTGCCGGGGTGGGCTACAACCTCACCAGCAACCTCAGTGTCGGCCTGAACTACGACTACTTCGACGCAAGCAAGCGCAACGTCGACCTGAGCACCGACATGGTCTCGGTCAGCGCGGAATACCGCTTCTGATCCGGTCATCGGCCAACGTGGAAAAAAACGGGCGCCTCACGGCGCCCGTTTGATTCTCGCGATCACGGATGATCGCAGAAGCTAACCCTAACCCCTCAGCCGTTCCACTGCCCCAGCGCGGCCAGGCCGTTGTCGCGCGCACGCGCGTGCACGGTCTTCTGCGCCTCGGCGTAGTTCGCCTTCATGTCCTTGGCCCACAGCTTCAGCGCCGCCTGCTGCATGGCGCGGCCGTAGGAGAACGACAGCGGCCACGGGTGCGGGCCGATCTGGTTCATCGCGTTCAGGTGGGCGGTGGACTGCTGGTCGGTCTGGCCGCCGGAGAGGAACACGATGCCCGGCAGCGAGGCCGGCACGGTCGACTTCAGCACGCGCACGGTGGCCTCGGCGACTTCCTCGACATCGACCTGCTCGTCGCAGTCCTTGCCCGGGATGACCATGCTGATCTTCAGGATGGTGCCTTCCAGCATCACGTTCTGCTCGTACAGCGCATTGAACAGGCTGCGCAGCACCGCCTCGTGCACCTCGTAGCTGACCTCGATGCTGTGGTCGCCGTCCATGATCACTTCCGGCTCGACCATCGGCACCAGGCCGGCTTCCTGGCACAGCGCGGCGTAGCGCGCCAGCGCGTGGCAGTTCGCCTCGATCGCGGTGGAGCTGGGGTTCTCTTCGGAGATGTTGATCACCGCGCGCCACTTGGCGAACTGCGCGCCGAGCTTCGCGTATTCCTGCAGGCGCTCGCGCAGGCCGTCGAGGCCTTCGGTGACCACGTCGCCGGGGAAGCCGGCCAGCGGCTGCGGGCCCTTGTCGACCTTGATGCCGGGGATGATGCCGTTCTTCTTCATCACCTCGGTGAACGGCACGCCGTCGCGGGTCTTCTGGCGGATCGTCTCGTCGTACAGGATCGCACCGGAGATATGCTCGTTCAGGCCCGGCGTGGTCAGCAGCAGCTCGCGGTAGGCGCGGCGGTTTTCCTCGGTGTTTTCGATGCCGACGGCCTCGAAGCGCTTCCTGATGGTGTTGGTCGACTCGTCGATGGCGATGATGCCCTTGCCGGGCGCGACCATCGCCAGGGCGACGCTTTCGAGATCTTCAATACTCATGACGACTCCGTGGTGCAGGGGCATGCCCGCCCCCACAAGGTTGAAGCCGCCTCAGGACCGAAGCGGCGCGGTTCAAAACGGCGATTATAGGCCAGATTGGCGGTCGGACGCGCCGGGCCGCCGCGGGCCCGGGATCAACCGCCGTAGCCGCTCAGCTTGCAGGCGTCCAGCAGTCGCTGGCGCTGCGCCGGGTCGGTCGGGGCGTTGAACGGCACGATGTAATAGGTGGCCATCGGCTCGCTGATGCGGTTGGTCAGCGAGGGGCCGTAGCGGAAGTTGGAGACCGCGCTGCGCGCCATGGGACCCAGGTCGCTCTTGGGCGCCAACTTCACCACCTGCACGTCCATCGGCACACCGTCGGAACCCACCGTATAGGTCACCGCCGCGCAGCCCGGCTTGTCCAGGTTCAGCCCGCTGTTGGGCACGTCCATCTTCACCTGCGTATTGAGCAGGATCCAGTAGCGGTACAGGTTCTGCTGGTCGACCTTGCGCGGCTGCGCCAGCGCGGGTGCCGCGGACCCCAGCAGCAACGCCAGCAGCAGGCCCTGGCCAAGCGGACGAAACGACGTTTTCATGGTGATCTCCTGTGCACGCGGCGGTCGACTGAAGTGTAACCGTCCCCGCGCCCGCCGGTGGCCGGCGGGCGCGCACCGGACAGCTGCGGGCCAGCCTCGGCGATCGCGAACGACTCTACAGATCGCGCAGGCTCTCGACCGTGCCGTCCGGGCCGACCCAGAGCAGTTTCAGCGTGTTGGTGCCGCCGACGTGGCCGACGCGGTCGCCGTAGGTGATCACCACGCTGTCGCCCTCGACCAGCTTGCCCTTCCCGAACAGCAGCTGCACCGCGGCGCGGGTGGAGGCGGCCATGCTCTGCCGCTCGCCATGGTTGAACTCCACCGGCTGCACGTCGCGCAGCACCAGCATGCGCCGGCGCGCGGCGGCGGACGGCGACATACCGTAGATCGGCACCGCGCTGCGGTAGCGCGACAGCCACTGGGCGGTGGCGCCGGATTCGGTCAGCGCCACGATCGCCCGCACGCCGAGCTGGCCGGCCAGCACCATCGCGGCCAGCGCGATCGCCTGGTCGGTGCGGTTCATCTGGTGGCTGACGCTGGCCAGATCCTCCTTCGGCTCGAACTGGCGCTCGGCACCGAGGCAGATCCGCGTCATCGCCGCCACCGCCTTGTCCGGATGCGCGCCGGCGGCGGTCTCCTCCGACAGCATCACCGCGTCGGTGCCGTCGATCACCGCGTTGGCCACGTCCAGTACTTCGGCGCGGGTCGGGATCGGCGAGCGCACCATCGACTGCAGCATCTGCGTGGCGGTGATCACCGCGCGGTTGCGCTGCACCGTCTCGCGGATGATCTTCTTCTGCAGGCCGGGCAGCTCGGCGTCGCCGATCTCCACGCCGAGGTCGCCGCGCGCCACCATCACCACGTCGGAAGCGTCGATGATCTCGCCCAGCACCGGAATCGCGTCGGCGCGTTCGATCTTCGCCACCAGCGCCGCGTTGCCGCCGGCCTCGTGCAACAGGCGGCGGGCCTGGTGCATGTCGTCGGCCGAACGCACGAACGACACGGCGAGGAAATCCGCGCCGATCTCGGCAGCCAGCCTGATGTCGGCCTTGTCCTTGTCCGACAGCGCCGTCACCGAGAGGCCGCCGCCCTGCCGGTTGAGCCCCTTGCGGTTGGACAGCTTGCCGCCGACCAGCACCTTGCAGCGCACTTCGGCGCCAGCCACATCCTGCACGGTCAGCGCGACCAGGCCGTCGTCCAGCAGCAGCACGTCGCCGGCGTGCACGTCGTGCGGCAGGCCGTAGTAGCTGACGCCGACGCGGGTCGCATCGCCGGGCGGCGCGTCGGGGCGGCAATCCAGCACGAACGAGGCGCCGTCGGCGAGTTCCACCGGCCCGTTGGCGAACGTCTCGATGCGGATCTTCGGCCCCTGCAGGTCGGCCAGGACGCCCACTTCGCGCCCGCTGGCGAGCGACGCCGCGCGCACCGCATTGGCGCGGGCGCGGTGGTCGTCCGGCTGGCCGTGCGAGAGGTTCAGGCGGGCCACGTTGACGCCTTCGGCGATGATCTTCTCGAGCATGCCCGGCGCGTCGGTGGCGGGGCCCAGGGTGGCGACGATCTTGGTGCGGCGCAGGGGATTCTCGTTCATGCGCCGAGGCTAGCAGATGCGGCGCGGCGCGCCATCACCCTGCATTCGTATGCATGCCACCGACGTGCGCCGGTGCACAAGGCGCCGCTACGGCGCGAGGGTGAGGTTGAGAACCTCGGCCAGTCGCCGGCCGGCCTGGCGCAGGCGCAGCTCGGCCAGCGGCAGCTCGGCCTGGACGTAGGCCGGATCGATCTTGTGCCCGTCCGGATAGAAGCCGGCTTCGGCGGTGATCCGGCAGGATTCCTCGGCCCATTGCGCGTACGGGTCGTCCAGTGGCGCGATGGGAGCCGGCAGACCCACCGGCGCGGCGGCATCGAGCTGGCGTGCATAGGCCTGCCAGTCGAGGCCGCGGGTATTCAGCATGGCGGAGTCCCAGACCTTGTGCAGGTTGCTGCCCTTGCCGGCGAACTGCACCTGGAACATGTTGCCGCCCTTGTCGTCGCGGTAGCCGGCATGCAGCGGCTGGTGGATGTCGCCGGCGAAATGCACCACGAACTTCAGCGCCTCGCGCCGTGCCGTGTCGGGCTGGCCGCGATCGCCCAGCACACGCGTGTAGTGCCGCAGCGCGGCCACCACGCAGCGGTCGTCGCGGCAGTCGCGCGGCGGCATGTAGTCGCAGCCGCTGCCGCCGCGGAAGTTGATGTAGTGCTGGCTGCGGGTCTGCTGCCACAACGCGGCCTGCGCCGGGTCGTCCTGGATCTGGTCGGCCCAGTTGGCCGCGTCGGCCAGCCGCGCGGTGTGTTCCGGCGCCAGCAGCCGCTCGACCTCGGCCTCGGCCGCCGGGCTGAGGTGCCGTTGCGCCAGCTCCGCGACGACGCGATGGCCGAGCGGCCCCCAAGCCTGCGCCAGCGGCGCGACGACGAACATGCCCAGCGCGATGGCGAGGGAGCGATGCAACGGGATCATGGCGCTTTCCGCCGGAAGGATGGCCGGAGTCTGCCACAGCGGCCACCGCGACCGGGCCGCTTTCATTGTAAGATTCGCGGCTGAAACGCGGCACCGCGGTCGCGGTCGCCCATTCGCCACCCATCGCTATCGGAGGACGTTCCCTCATGACCATCAAGGTCGGCATCAACGGCTTCGGCCGCATCGGTCGCAACGTGCTGCGCGCTGCCGTGCAGAACTTCGGCAACGACATCGAGATTGTCGCGATCAACGACCTGCTGGAACCGGACTACCTGGCCTACATGCTGAAGCACGACTCCGTGCACGGCCGTTTCGAGGGCGACGTGAAGGTCGATGGCGGCAACCTGGTGGTCAACGGCAAGCGCATCCGCCTGACCCAGGAACGCGACCCGGCCAACCTGAAGTGGAACGAGGTGAACGCCGACGTGGTGATCGAATCCACCGGCCTGTTCCTGGACAAGGCCAGCGCGCAGAAGCACCTCGACGCCGGCGCGAAGAAGGTGATCCTGTCGGCACCGTCGAAGGACGACACGCCGATGTTCGTCTACGGCGTCAACGACGGGAAGTACGCCGGCGAGGCGATCATCTCCAACGCCAGCTGCACCACCAACTGCCTGGCGCCGGTGGCCAAGGTGCTCAACGACAAGTGGGGCATCAAGCGCGGCCTGATGACCACCGTGCACGCGGCCACCGCCACGCAGAAGACCGTGGACGGCCCGAGCAACAAGGACTGGCGCGGCGGCCGCGGCATCCTGGAAAACATCATCCCGTCCTCCACCGGCGCGGCGAAGGCGGTGGGCAAGGTGATCCCCGAGCTCAACAAGAAGCTCACCGGCATGAGCTTCCGCGTGCCGACCTCCGACGTGTCGGTGGTCGACCTCACCGTCGAGCTGGAGAAGGACGCCAGCTACGCCGAGATCTGCGCCGAGATGAAGGCACAGTCGGAAGGCCCGCTGAAGGGCATCCTCGGCTACACCGAGGACAAGGTGGTGGCCACCGACTTCCGCGGCGACGCGCGCACCTCGATCTTCGACGCCGACGCCGGCATCGCGCTGGACAACAGCTTCATCAAGCTGGTGAGCTGGTACGACAACGAGTGGGGCTACTCGAACAAGTGCCTGGAGATGGTGCGGGTGGTGGCCAAGTAACCCGGGAGGAATCCTTGCGATCACCCCTGATCGCGGGAGTCAAACGGGCGGCCATCCGTGGCCGCCCTCCTCGAACCGAAAAGCCCGCGCAAGCGGGCTTTTTCGTCCTTGCGCTCCCGCCGACCGGGTAGGGCGGGCACCGCCCGCCGCACTCCTCGACCTACATGGAAGCGCAGACCGGAAAGCCGGCGGGCGGTGCCCGCCCTACCTAGTTTTTCCGTGTCTCGCCGCCGGCCGGACGGCGGGCGGCTCAACGCTTCAGCAGTGGCAGCTTGTCCGGCACGCCGTCCCACTTGTCGGCGTCTTCCATCGACGGGATCTTGCTGGTCAGCACCGGCCACTGCTTGGCCAGCTCGGCGTTGATCGAGAGGAAGACTTCCTGGCCGGCCGGCACGTCGAGCTCGGGGAAGATCGCGCCGACCGGGCATTCCTCCACGCACAGCGTGCAGTCGATGCACTCGTCCGGGTCGATCACCAGGAAATTCGGCCCTTCATGGAAGCAGTCGACCGGACACACCTCGACGCAGTCGGTGTGCTTGCAGTTGATGCAGTTTTCGGTGACGACGTGCGTCATCGTGCCTCCTTCCGGCTCTCGCCGGCGATGGCTAGAGTGTCGATGACAGCAGGTGCCATGGCAATGACCCAGATCAGTGCCCGCCCCGCGCCGCCATCGCAGAATCCACCCGGATTTCGCCACTTCCTCCAGGAGCCATACCCATGCGCAAACTGATCGCCATTGCCTTGCTCGGCCTGCTTTCCACGCCGCTGATGGCCGCCGAGTGCTCGACCACCGTCGAGGCCAACGACGCCATGCAGTTCAACACCAAGACCATCTCCGTGCCGAAGACCTGCAAGGCCTTCAAGGTGACCCTGAAGCACACCGGCAAGCTGCCCGCCACCGCGATGGGCCACAACTGGGTGCTGGCGCACTCCGCCGACGAGGCCGGCGTGATCTCCGACGGCATGAAGGCCGGGGCGGCGAACAGCTACGAGAAGCCGGGCGACGCACGCATCCTCGCGCACACCAAGCTGATCGGCGGCGGCGAGTCCGACACGGCCACGGTCGACGTGGCCAAGCTCAAGGCCGGCGAGCAGTACGCCTTTTTCTGCACCTTCCCCGGCCACGCCGCGCTGATGAAGGGCACGCTGAGCCTGGGTCAGTAAGCTTGCGGCAAGTCGGCGCATCCGGCTGTCATGGCCGGATGCGCTTTTTTGTTTCGGCTGCTTGCCATCGCTCCACCCACGGCACCACCATGTCCCGCATGCAAACGGCAATATCATTCGACGAGGCGGCGATCGCCAGGCTGGTCGACCATTTCTACGAGAAGGTGCGGCGCGATCCGCAGATCGGCCCGATCTTCAACGCAGCGGTGCACGACTGGGACGAACACAAGCGCCTGCTGACCTCGTTCTGGGCCTCGGTGGCGCTGCGCGCGGGCAGCTACCGCGGCAATCCGATGGCCGCGCACCGGCCGCACCCGATCCGCGTCGAACACTTCGAGCACTGGCTCGCGCTGTGGGGCGAGACCTGCGCCGAGGAACTGGACGAAGCCCACGCCACGCAGATGCTGGAATACGCGCAGCGCATCGGCAGCAGCCTCAAGCTGGGCCTCGGCCTGCACCCGCAGGCACGCCCGTTCGGCGTGCCGATCGTCGGCATCGGACACTGACGCGCGCCGCTGCCCGCCCTGCGAAACCAAGTAGGGCGGCCATTGGCCGCCGGCTTCTCGTCCGCGCATGGATGGATAGACAGCGCGGCGGGCATTGCCCGCCCTACGAAATCAGGGCAAGCGGGATCAGCCCAGCGTCTTCAGCGCCGCATCGTAGTTCGGCTCATGGCCGATCTCGCCGACCAGCTCGGCATGCAGCACCTTGTCGTGGCCGTCCAGCACCAGCACCGCACGCGCAGCCAGCCCGGCCAGCGGGCTGCTGGCGATCGCCACGCCGTAGTCTTCGAGGAACCGGCGGCCGCGCATCAACGACAGGTTGACCACCTTGTCCAACCCCTCGGCGCCGCAGAAGCGCGCCTGCGCGAACGGCAGGTCGACCGAGATGCACAGCACCACGGTGTCGGCGAGCTTGCCGACCACCTGGTTGAAGTGGCGCACCGAGGCGGCGCACACACCGGTGTCGACGCTGGGGAAGATGTTCAACACCTTGCGCTTGCCGGCATAAGCCGACAACGACACGTCGGACAGATCGCTGCCGACCAGCGTGAACGCCGGGGCGGTCGAGCCCACTGCGGGAAACTGGCCATCGACCTTGATCGGCTGGCCCTTGAACGTGACCTGGGACATGGTGCACCTCGTGCGTGGAAGGAGGGCTACAAGTAGAACATGCCCTTGGCCAGGAAGACGATGCCCACCATCAGGCCCAGCACGATCCGATGGGTATGCCGGAACCGGCACAGGTCCATCCTGCCGCGGCGCATCGCCCACATCGCGTTGACGAACACGCCGAGCACGCCGAACGCGAGCAGCACCTTCAGCAGCAGCCAGTTGCCGAAGCGCGAACCGACGCAGGCGAAGCCGTCGCAACGGAGGTCGAACAGCGCACCGCCGCTGACGAACAGCAGGATCACCACCACCGGCATGAACTTGCGCACGCGCGCCATCAGGGCCTGCTCGATGCGCTGCACGGTGGCCGCATCGAAGTGCCGGTGGAACGATTCCACCACCAGCACCTCGAACACCACCGCGCCGACGAAGACGATGGCGCAGGACAGGTGCAGCAGCACAATCCACGGATACCAAGCAACCATGACGGACCCCCAGGTGCAAATGAGAGGCATGCAGGCTCCGCCGCCAGCCGTGGCGGCGCCATGACCTGCATCATGGCCTGCCGGATCATGCGCGGGCAGACGCGATGCGGGCGATCCGTCCGGCCAACGCTGCCTGCGACAATTCGTGCCGCGCCGACGCGGCGCCAACTGACTTGAATCAGGGAGGGCGCCGGGCCGCGCCCCCAGCATGCGCGCATCCTTACAGGGAGATGCGCAATGAGCAGCACCCGAAAACTCTGGCTCGGCCTCGCGGCCTTGCTGGTCGCGTCCTTTGCCGTGCTGCTGTGGGTCGGCAGCCTGGTCCACCAGCAGGCTCCACCCCTGCCGACGGCGGTGGTCACCAGCGGTGACGAGACGCTGTACACGAAAGGCGACATCGAGCTGGGCCGCGAGGTCTGGCAGAGCATCGGCGGCCAGCAGCTCGGCTCGATCTGGGGCCACGGCGCGCTGCTGGCGCCGGACTGGAGCGCCGACTGGATGCACCGCGAGGCGGTCGCCATGCTGGAGCTGCTGGCGCACGACCGGGGCGCCGCCTCGTTCGACTCGCTCGATGCCGAGCACCAGGCTGCGCTGAAGGCGCGGGTGCAGGCGGAAGTGCGCACCAACACCTACGACCCGGCCACCGACACCATCAAGGTATCGCCGCTGCGCGCGCAGGCGATGATGGTGGTGGGCGCGCACTACATGAGCCTGTTCAGCAACGACCCGGCCACCGCCAGGCTGCGCAAGGTCTACGCGATGCGCGACAACACCATCGCCGAGCTGGATCATCGCCGGGCGGTCACCGCGTTCTTCTGGTGGGCCAGCTGGGCCACCACCGCGGACCGCCCGGGCAGCAGCATCAGTTACACGCAGAACTGGCCGTACGATCCGCTGACCGGCAACACGGCCACCCCGGCCAGCTTCATGTGGTCGGTATTCAGCGTGCTGTTCCTGATCCTCGGCATCGGGTTGCTCGGCTGGCACCATGCACGCCAGGTGAGCCACGAGCCGCTGCCGCCGATTCCGGCACGCGACCCGCTCACCGAGCTGAAGCCGACGCCGTCGATGAAGGCCACCGGCAAGTATTTCTGGACGGTGCTGGCATTGTTCCTGGCGCAGATCCTGCTGGGCGCCACCACCGCGCACTACCAGGTGGAAGGCCAGCAGGCCTATGGCTTCGCGCTGGCCAACTACCTGCCGTACAGCCTCACCCGCACCTGGCACACCGAGCTGGCGGTGCTGTGGATCGCCACCGCATGGCTGGCCACCGGCCTGTACATCGCCCCGCTGATCTCCGGCCATGAGCCGAAGTTCCAGCGGCTCGGGGTGAACTTCCTGTGGGTCTGCCTGCTGCTGATCGTGGTCGGTTCGTTCGCCGGCCAGTGGTTCGCGGTGATGGACAAGATGGGCCTGCAGTACAACTTCTGGTTCGGCCACCAGGGCTGGGAGTACACCGACCTCGGCCGCTTCTGGCAGATCTTCCTGTTCATCGGGCTGATGCTGTGGCTGTTCCTGGTCGGCCGCGCGCTGTGGCCGGCGATGCGGGGCGACAAGGAGGGTGCGTCGATCGTGGGCCTGCTGTTCCTCTCCACCGTGGCGATCGGCCTGCTTTACGGCGCCGGCCTGATGTGGGGCGAGCACACCCACATCGCGATGGTCGAGTACTGGCGCTGGTGGGTAGTGCACCTGTGGGTGGAAGGCTTCTTCGAGGTATTCGCCACCGCGGTGATCAGCTACCTGTTCGTCAAGCTCGGCCTGCTGCGCGTGGGCAGCGCCACCACCAATGTGCTGTTCGCCACCATCGTGTTCATGGCCGGCGGCGTGCTGGGCACCCTGCACCACCTGTATTTCAGCGGCACCACCACGGCGGTGATCGCGCTGGGCGCCAGCTTCTCGGCACTGGAAGTGGTGCCGCTGGCGATGATCGGGCTGGAAGCCCATGACACCTGGAAGAAGCAGCACGCCGCGCCGTGGATGGCGCGCTACCGCTGGCCGATCATGTTCTTCGTGGCGGTGAGCTTCTGGAACCTGATCGGTGCGGGCCTGTTCGGCTTCCTCGTCAACACGCCGATCGCGCTGTACTACATGCAAGGCCTCAACCTCACCGCCACCCACGCCCATACCGCGCTGTTCGGCGTGTACGGCATGCTCGGCCTGGGCCTGATGCTGTTCTGCCTGCGCGGCATCAAGCCGCAGGCCGAGTGGCGCGAAGGCTGGCTGCGCGGCTCGTTCTGGTGCCTCAACATCGGCCTGTCGATGATGGCCACGCTGACCCTGCTGCCGCTGGGCATCCTGCAGCTGAAGGCGGCGCTGGAACACGGCTACTGGTTCGCCCGCTCGGCCGAGTTCATGGATCGCCCGCTGATCCACCTGCTGGTATGGATGCGCGTGCCGGGCGACACCCTGTTCGCCGTCGGTGCCCTGCTGATCGCGGTGTTCGTCGCCTCGCTGTGGCTGTTGCCGAAGCGCCGGGCGGGAAGCCTGCCGTTGCCGCAGGGCGCCGCCGAAAACGCGTGACAAATCATTTGCATGACGCACGTCAGGGCGCGCCGCGAGGCGCGCCCTGATCCTTGTCCCGAATCCCGAATCCCGAATCCCGAATCCCGAATCCCGAATCCCGAATCCCGAATCCCGAATCCCGAATCCCGAATCCCGAAC